>JANNYC010000119.1:0-63508 GCA_031409895.1 Planctomycetota bacterium | reverse complement strand
CCACCACCTGACAAACTTGAAATCATGCTGACCAACGGCAAAAACAATGCTGCGACGATAAACAAAATGATGAGGCCCAAGAAAATGATCATCAGTGGCTCGATTAGTTTCATCATGCCGTCGGTTAGGTTTTGCACTTCTTCTTCGTAATAGTCGGCGACTTTGTAGAGCATCGTGTCGAGTTCGCCGGTTTCTTCGCCGACGTCGATCATGTTCACGACAAGGTCTTCGACAACCGTTTTTCGAGCGACCAGGAAGTACCACATAAACCCGATCAAGGAAAATGCCAACGAGGCGTACGTCACTTGGATCAGATATTGCGGATCGATGAACAGGATGGCTAACGGTGGAAGCGCCACTGTGGCGACAAAGAAAAACGCGGCCACGGGATGGATCTGCGGTTTAGCGTATTGTTTCATCGGCCGCGAGATCGTTTCACCTTCCTTGATCGAGTCGGTGACTTTGCTATACACCTTTTCGAACATTGCGTTCCCGGAAGTTTCACGGGTGATCGTTAAGCCCTCGATGATCGGCACGCCGCTGGCTACGAGCGCACCGAGTGTGCGAGTAGTACGAGCCAAGTTAGCTTTTTCGACCAATTTTCCCATAACCGGCAACTTGAGCAAATACAAATGCCAGCCCATTCGTCCCGCGCGGAATTTACACACAAGCGAAATGAAAAGAATGACGGCGATCGGAATGAGCGGGAATAGAAACCACAGATTCACGAACCGACTCGAAATGCTGATCAAAAGTTGCGTCAAGGCTGGTAGTTTGAGTTCAAATTCTTCAAACATGTCCTTAAAAACGGGAATAATCCAAACCATGATGAAGCTCAAAATGGCGATCGTGAACAAGACGACCATGACCGGATAGATCATTGCGCCGACGACTTTGTTTTTGAGCGATTGAGTTCGTTCTTTAAATTCGGCCAAGCGTCTCAAGATGGCTTCGAGCGAGCCGCCGGCTTCCCCTGCCTTAATCATGTTGACATACAGGCGGTCGAAGACTTTGGGAGATTTGGCGATCGCTTCGGACAGCGTGGAACCACCTTCGATTTCATCACACACGTCGATCAAGGCGTTTTTCAGTCCGCTGGGTGGAGCTTGGCCTTCCAAGATTTTCAAGCTTCGGAGAATCGGGAGGCCGGCGTCTTGCAAAATGGAAAGCTGCCGGGTGAACGACACGATTTTTTTGCCTTTGGTACCTCCAATGGCAAAGGTCTTTCGGCGACTCCCTTTTTTCGTTTTTTTCTTTTCGCCTTTATCGAGAGAAATCTTGGTGACGAAATAGCCCATCGAGCGGATCGTCGCCTGGGCTTCATCTTGCGTTGAGGCTTCGATGATGTCTTGAATTTCTTGACCCTGCGGGTCCATTGCGATGAATTGAAATGTTGGCATGGTTCGACCTCGGAACTAATCGGCGAAAAAATTGTATTAGGCTTCCAAAATGGTTTCGCGCACGATCTCTTCGACCGTCGTGAGCCCTTGAAAAATAAATTTGACTCCCGCATCGCGTAGCAAAACCATTCCTTTGGTTTTGGCTTTCTCTCGCAGGGCGTCGGCGGTTTCATTGTTCATGATCATGTCACGCATCTCGTCGTCGAGAACCATCAACTCAAACAAACCGACACGACCTTTGTAGCCAGTGTTGTTACAGGAATTGCAGCCCGTACCGCGGAAAAATTTTCGATCTCCGATTTCTTCGCGTTTGATTTGTAGCTCGGCCAGCATTTCATCCGACGGCTCGGTTTCTTCGCGGCATTCCAAACAAATCCGGCGAACCAAACGCTGGGCCAGGATCGCTTCTACGGTTGCGGTGATCAAGAATGAGGGGACGCCCATGTCCTTGAGCCGTGTGACGGTACTGGCAGCGTCGTTGGTGTGCAGGGTGCTAAAAACCGTATGCCCGGTCAAAGAAGCCTGGATGGCGATTTCCGCCGTTTCGATATCACGAATTTCGCCAACCAAGATTTTGTCAGGATCTTGTCGCAAAATGGCGCGCAAGCATTTGGCGAACGTCACATCGATATCGGCATCGATCGGAATCTGAATAATGCCGTCGATGTCGTATTCCACTGGGTCTTCCGTCGTGATGACCTTATCTTCGATCCGGTTGAGTTCCGACAAGGCAGAATACAGGGTGGTCGTTTTGCCGGAACCGGTCGGACCAGTCACCAAAATAATCCCGTTGGGTTTCCAAATGACTTCACGGAATTGCTCCATTGTCGTCTCGTCCATGCCAACATTGTTTAGATCAAGCGAGACGATCGAGCGATCGAGCACTCGCAGAACGACGCTTTCGCCAAACATTGTCGGTAGCACACTGACGCGCAAGTCGATGGGGTGGCCGCCGACTTGCAATTCGATGCGTCCGTCTTGGGGCAAACGCCGCTCGGCGATGTCCAAATTCGCCATGACTTTGATACGAGTGGTAATGGCAAACGCCAAGTGTCTCGGGGGAGGAACCATTTCGAACAATACGCCGTCGGCTTTGATGCGAATGCGAAATTCTTCTTCGAACGGTTCAAAGTGAATATCGCTGGCGTGGTCCTTGATGGCGAGCAATAGCACCATGTTGAGCAGCTTGCGAACCGGCGCGCTATCGACCAATTCGTTGATGTCGCTCAAGTTGACTGGGCCTTCGGAGGCAATCAGCGATGCGGCTCGTTTGAGGCCTTCATCTTTGCGTAATTCCTCGATGACTTTCTCGATGCTTTCGGCTTCGGCGTTGTAGTACTTTTCGACCGATTTGCGGATTTGGCTTTCGGTTGCGATCAACAAGCGAATTTCGTGGCCGATGAATCGCCGCAATTCGTCCTGCATCGAGAGGTTTTGTGGATCGCAGGTCGCGACGGTGAGCACCCCATCATTGAGTTGCAACGGAATCACACGATACATCTGAGCCATCGCGTCGGTGACTTGGGCGCGGGCGTCCGCAGGCGGAACAAAGCCCTCGATGTCGACCGTTTGCATATGGAACTGTTCGGCGAGCGCTTGGATCAACTGTTCCTCATTGATAAGGCCCATGTCCGCAGCGATCGCGCCGATCAATTGACCTGGATGTTGATTCTGTTCCTCGACCAACATTTCCAGTTGATCGTCGGTAATAAAACCCAAGTCGACAAAAATTTGTCCAATTCGACGTAGTGCCATAGCTTTCAATTTCCGCAGTTTATAAAGCCGCGTTTAGCGTTTAGTGACTTGCTGGTGCGGCGGGCGGTTGTTCCGTAGCGACTTCTTCGGGGTGATAAGCGCCTTGCATCATTTGCATCCGTGCCTCGGCGATTCGACGAGCCAACGAATCAGGTTCATGGGCCTTGCCCAACGCGTCTTCAATTGTGATTTTTTCCGTTGCCCACAAGGTGAACAAGTGATCGTCCATGAGATACATGCCGAATTTCGCGCCGGTTTGGATCGCGGAATTGATGCGAAAGGTCTTGTTTTCCCGGATCAAGTTGCCCACGGCCGGAGTGACGACAAGCATCTCAAAAGCTGCGACTCGGCCGCCGCCAATGCGCGGCAATAATGTCTGGGCCAATACTCCTAGCAAGGCAGTCGAAAGCTGCGTTCGGATTTGATCCTGAAGGTTCCCGGGAAACGCATCGATGATCCGGTTTACGGTTCCTTGAGCGCTATTGGTGTGCAAAGTCGCGAACACGATGTGACCCGTTTCCGCAGCAGTGATTGCTGCCTCCATCGTTTCTAGATCGCGCATTTCGCCGACTAGAATGACGTCCGGGTCTTGCCGCAAAGCGCGGCGAATCGCTTCGGAGAATTTCGGTACGTCGACCCCGATTTCGCGTTGGTTGATCGTCGATTTCTTGTGGTAGTGGTAATACTCGATCGGATCCTCAATCGTGATAATGTGATGGTCGACCCGTTCGTTAATGTAGTTGACCAAGCTGGCCAACGTCGTTGTTTTGCCAGAACCCGTAGGACCAGTCACCAAAATCAGACCACGTGGACGCATCACCAACTTCGTGACGACTTTGGGTAAGTCCAATTGCTCAGGGGTGAGCATTTCGTTGGGAATCAGTCGCAATACCATCGCGATATTGCCGCGTTGTTTGAAAATGGAAACGCGGAACCGAGCTTTATCGCCGAACGCAAAACCAAAATCGGAAGAGCCGACTTCTTGAAGCTCGCGCTGGCAACGCTCCGGCGCTACACTCTTCATCAATGCGACGGTGTCTTCCGATTCCAGAACTTTGGTTTCCAGACGACGCAATCGGCCATGCAAACGAAAGACCGGTGGCTGCCCAACAGTTATGTGAATGTCGCTGGCACCTTGCTTCACGCAAGCTTCGAGCAATTTGTCTATTAGTACGGTTGCCATAATTGACCCTAAACGACTTAAAACGCGTTACGACGACAGCATTTCAAAATGAATGAAGAAGATGGCGAAAGTCGCAAAGCAAAGGCAAACACGGCAAAGTCAATTAGCGCAAACAGGACGACGGGGAAGCTTGCGATCAGGTAAATTATGCGTATGCGGTTTCACGAATCAACATTTTCGTCGATATTACGCGAAAAAGGCCCGTTAGTCCTGTTCTGTTCGCTTTGCGACTCGGAACACCTCTTCAAAAGTTGTGTAGCCCGCCATCACTTTGGCTATGCCGTCGTAAAATAGCGTTTTCATTCCTTTGGTGATGGCATATTGCCTAATCTTGGCGGTCGTTTCATTCCTAAAGATCATCTCACGGACCTTGGAATCAATCAGAAGCAATTCGTAGATGCCGATCCGCCCTCGAAAACCGGTTTTCTGGCAACTATTACAGCCACGCCCCTTCATGAAATTGGCCTTTTCCGCCTGTTCCGGGGTTATACCGACTTCGTTAAGGACCGTTTCTGGCGGGCTGTATTTGCGACGACATTTTTGGCAGTTCGTCCGGACAAGCCGCTGCGCCACGATTGCTACAACGCTACTTGCGACCAAATAATTGGGCACTCCCATGTCGACCATACGTGTAATGGCACTAGGCGCATCGTTAGTGTGTAGCGTACTAAACACCAAGTGTCCTGTTAGACTTGCTTGAATTCCCATCGAAACTGTCTCGGAATCACGCATTTCGCCAACGAGAATGATGTTCGGTGCCTGACGCAGCATTGAGCGAATGATGCGCGCAAAGTCCAAGCCAATGTTGTGTCTCACTTCAACTTGGTTGATTCCCGGCAAGTAATATTCAACCGGGTCCTCGGCGGTAATGATCTTCCGGTCCGGACGGTTCAGGGTATTCAAGGCAGCATACAAGGTCGTCGTCTTCCCCGAACCGGTGGGTCCAGTAACAAGGATGATTCCGTTGGGACGCCGGATAAGGCCTTGGAAAATGCGGTACGTCTCGTCGGAGAATCCGAGCTGTCGAACGCCAATTTTGATGTTGTCTTTATCGAGAAGCCGCATAACCCCGGATTGGCCGTGGCTAGTCGGGATAATGCTGACCCGCAAGTCGAGTTCTTTGTCACCGACGGTGATCTTGATTCGCCCGTCCTGGGGGCGGCGCCGTTCAGCGATATCGATTCGTGCGAGGATCTTGATTCGGGAGATGATGGCACCCAACTGTCGTTTGGGGAGGCGATCGCGTTCGTGGAGCACGCCGTCGATTCGGTAGCGGATGCGGACCCGATCCTCGAACGGTTCAACGTGAATGTCGGAAGCGCGTAACTGAACGGCCTCGGTGATCATCAACGTAACCAAGCGGACGATTGGGGCGCTATTCTCATCGGCGGATTCGTCCGACCCACTACCGTCCCTTTCGGTTTCAGTGAAGTCGATTGCCGTATCGGTAAATTCTTGCAAAATGGAGTCGGCGGATTCACCTTCGATTTGCCCGTACACGCGGTTGATCGTCTCCATGATCTTGGCCCGAGGTGCCAAAGCGATCGAGACATCGCGATTGAGAATAAACCGTAGCTTTTCCAGCGTATCCACGTCCGACGGATCGCTCATCAGTACAACTAGTCGACCGTCGACTTCCTCGAACGGAAGGACTTTGTTTTCACGAGCCACGGATTCAGGCACAAGCTCAACGACGCTTTCAGGAATTTCAACTCGACCTAAATCAACGTAGCGCAATCGGTGGACGCGAGCGATCGCCTCCATGACTTCATCGCCGGTTGCATGTCCAAGTTTGACCAACGTGTCGGCAATGGTCGAAGACGTCTCGCGCGCGACGACATCGGCTTCTTTGTATTGCTCGATACTGATGATGCCCTTATCGATAAGGACTTTGCCAAAACCGTTGATTTTTTCGGTTGCCATGAATCTTGCTCGAATTGCGACCCCAATGGCACCAACGTGCCAACCCAAGGCAAATTATATCTAGTCAAGACCATAGTTCACCAGTCAACTTGGTCGAATTCCGAGAAGTCTTTTTGGACCTCGCCGGTCGTAGCGTCGCTTTTAGCGGTAATCCTTGCTACCGGTGAATTCTGCTTACCTGTCTGAGTGAGCTAAAGCGAGTAAATGTGCTTCGACACAATTCGCAAGGCCCGTCAGATGATAGCCTCCTTCCAGCACGCTGACGACTTTTTGCGGACAATACGAACGACTGATGTCCAACACGATTTCAGTTAAAAGCTTGAAATCCTCGAACTTCAACCCAAGCGAGCCAATTGGATCGTCTCGAAATGCATCGAATCCAGCGCTGATCAAAATTAATTCCGGTTTTATTCGCTGGGCAATTTGTTCGACGCCCTGGCGGAACTTGGTCAAGTATTCATTCGTTGGCGTCCCAATCGCAATCGGCAAATTCAAAGTCGCGCCAAGCCCATCACCTGCACCCGTTTCCCCTGCGGTCCCCGTGCCGGGGTAAAACGGGAATCGGTGAATCGACAAGAAGCCCACGTCGGGTCGCGTCCAAAATATCTCTTGCGTGCCGTTGCCGTGATGAACGTCCCAATCCACAACAAGTACCCGATTCAGCCGCAATTCTTTCACAGCAAATTGCGCGGCGACCGCGACGTTATTAAACAAACAAAAACCCATGCCACCGCTCGATTCGGCATGATGGCCAGGCGGGCGAACTGCGCAAAAAGCTGCTGAGGATTTGCCTTCGACAACTTCCGCGACCGCTTGGCAGGCTGCTCCGCAAGCAATGATCGCGGCTTCAAATGATCCAGGACTCAACCGTGTATCCGAATCCAACCAGCCGCCCCCTTGGCGACACAACCGTTCGATCGTCGCAACATACTCCGGGCTGTGGACCGCAGTGATCCAAGAGAGCGGTGCAGCCGTACATTCGGCTCGACTCACTATCGACTTTAGCGGTTCAGTTTCCAATTTCGGCAGCAGCCCCCGCAATCGCTCTGAGCATTCCGGGTGATTGCCCGTGACGTGGTCCAAAAACTTGGGATCGTAGTAGACGGGGATCACGAGCGCTCGATTTTGCGGTTTTTTCGCTTAGGGATAGGGGGCAAGTTACGCTATTAGGTCCAAAATTGACAGGGAGCGACGTATCTGAGTATTCTGAATCAAGGCAATATTGATGGTTCGGGCCAGCCAATTCACTTGGGCGCTCAAAGGAACTTTCACTTGCCTAGCGCCATCCAAAGTTGCGTCGTGCACAACAACTCACGGTATACTTTTGGTAGCTGCCACCAAGTCCTCGCTGTGGCATGACCAAGCTTTCGAAATCGGAATACATCTAGGAGAAACCATGTCGGTACGTAAGCAATTCCATTTGGCGTTGGCATTCACATGCGTTTTCTTTGTAACGGTCTGCGCTTTCGGCCGGGTGGTCCAAGACTCGTACAAATCCGATCCCGTGGATCAAGCCTTTGTGATGCCCGATCCAGCCAAGTACGACAAATCAAAAAAGGACGAAAAACTCGAGTTTACGAACTTAGAGAAAGCCGCCAAAGCGGCTCGAAGCTCTAGCAAAGAGATCGCCGACAATATCTTGCGAGGTTCGGCCGATCTGTCTTCCGCCAAAACCGAATTTGATCGTTATTTCACCGGACTAAGTTTTCCGTCAATGACCCAAACCGATGACGACTCGCTGTTTAGGTTGGGAACTCAAAGAGATGAACTGCTGAATGCCATTCGTGACGTTGCAAACGATTCGCCGGTACGAAAGCACCTGATTGAAGAATTGACGACTAGCTATTTCTCTAGAGTGGCCGCCGACGCCGGCTATCATCCGGCAGTCCGATTGAATGCCATTTTGATCATCGGAAATTTGAATCGTCGCGAGGGTAGCCGAAATGTCGAACCTTCTTTGCCGATGGAAACTGCATTGCGAATTCTGGTTAACGCAGCAAACGCGGCTGATTCGCCGAACTACCTCAAGGTCGGTGCGTTGTCCGGAATTTTGCGCCACGCAACCATCGACGGCCAAATGCAGACGCCCGTTTTGGATAACGCGCTTCGGCAGCAATGCATTGACTTGGCAGTTTCATTAATCGATTCGATAACTCCCGCCGAATCAACTCCGTTGTCCGACGAGCAATATTGGATTCGACGCCAAGCTGTCCAAATTCTGGGAGCATTCCGCGCGCCTGGAACCGATGGCAAGACTGTCGTCGCCTTGCGCAAAATTCTCGACGACAAAGATACCCCGATAATGCTCGCCGCTGACGCCATCGATGCCTACGGCACGATGCGTTTTGCATCCGCCGAACAAGCCGATGTCGCGAATTCGATTAAGTCGGTTGGTCGAATTGTTAACAAATTTTTCATGGCCGATGTGAAATCGATTGAGGACTACATTAGCTCGATTAAAGACAACCAGTTGATCGCCAAAAAATCGCGAGAAACTAGTTCGAATCAACAAGGTGACGCAACTAATGAACAGGAAGGCTTCGGTCTCGGAACCGGAACGGGGAGAGGCTCCGGACGCGTTAAGGGCGCCGGTGGAGGTTCATCAGCAGCCTCCGCAGTTCAAAAAGTCAAAGTACCCAACTACAAGATCAATGACGTTCGCCAGCGTTCGAAGTACATCGTATTCATCGCCCGACGCGCGCTCGATGGGCTAGCGCCTAAGCGAAAAAATGAAGTGAGACAACCTGAGAATTTGAAAAAATGGGCCGCAGGCGATCCGATAACGACAAAAGCTATTGAGCAAATTGTTGCCGCGCTGGACAAAGTTATGGAACAGACTGACTTGGCTCCGCCGAAAACGCCGATCATCACTAATCCGATTGTTTCACTCGATGAACCCAAGAAACCCGAAACGAACGACGAGCGGCTGCGCAATTCGCTGAACGCCGGTATCAGCGCGATCGAGACGGCTATCGGCGTTAACGCGCCTGTTGAGCAACAACCAGGCATTAAATCGGCAATTGGCGGTTAGCTCGACATCTATCGCGAGGTTTTCAGTAAATAATTATTTTCCTAAATCGAAGCCGAATTTCACTTCAACCGGGACTTTCACGGCTTCGATTTTTTGGAAATACGTGATTTTTGCTTTGGCAATTTTTTCGGGGGCTGCTTTGAATACGAAGCTCTTGGAATAAGTCGTGTCGCCGCCAAAGCTGCCGCTTCCGCCGCCTGCTCCGCTCGTTTCGACTTCTTTGCCTTTGTCATCGATGAATACAAGACTTTCGATTTGATCGAACGAGGTATTGCTCTCAAGACTGACTCGCTTGCTGTCCGGCTCGAATCCATCGGTGACTTCTGTGATTTTCGCCGTGACCGGACCGAGCTTTACTTCTTCGTCAGCCACGAGCTTAACGACTACCGATTCGGTTTTGGGTTCGGCCCCACAGCTACAAGTGACTTCGCCGGTGACCGCGAGTGAAGTAGTTCCCGTCGGAGGAACGTCGGAGAGCTGTATGGGTACGATGACCGCATGGCGATCATCCGAGATCGATGCAAAAAAAGCGATGTTAGAATTCTCGCTCAACTCCAAAGCCTTGTTCGAGGAGTCGACTACCTTGAACTTGGTTGCGTCGCCGTCAATTTTAAGGATCGATTTTTCCTTTAAGACAATACGAAGATGAATTTGCGTTCCAGCTTGAATGCCCGGAACGAGCGACTGTCCATATTCGTTAGCAGGGTCTTTCTTTGCCACACTAAAGCCAACGACGGACGGTTTTTCCTGTGCCAAACAATTCGTAATGCTGCACAAGCCAACTGCCCAAGCCATTCCACAAAACAAAACGGTGCTGCGATTCATCTCATTTTCCTCTTTCTAAAACATTTATTAGACGACGCCTAAAACATGTGCGATGTTCTTCGCCGAAACCGGGCGAATGATTCCGCGATCGGTGATGATTGCTTCGATGTAATCTGCCGGAGTGATGTCGAACGCTGGGTTGTAAACTGTGATTCCCTCGGCCGCAATACGCCGACCGAACGCGTGGGTAATCTCCTCCGCGTGACGCTGTTCGATGGGAATTTCCTCACCGCTGTCAATCGACAAATCAAAAGTCGATTGCGGCGCGGCGATGAAAAAAGGAATGCCGTGAGCCCGCGCGAGAACTGCCAGAGAATACGTGCCGATCTTGTTCGCCGTGTCGCCGTTGGCCGCGATCCGATCCGCACCTGTGATCACCGCATCGACGAAGCCCATGCGCATCACATGACCGGCCATCGAATCGCAAATGAGCGTGGTTTCAATCTTGCGGTGTGCCAATTCCCAAGTCGTGAGCCGGGCTCCCTGCAGCAAGGGCCGCGTTTCATCCACGAAAACGCGAGGCGATGTTCCCAGGTCTTGCATCGTGAACATCACACTCAGCGCCGTCCCGTATTCGGCGGTCGCCAAACCGCCTGCGTTGCAATGGGTAAGCAGCCTTGTCAAACCTCGATCCAAGAATAATTTTGCTCCGTGTTCGCCAATCTCGTGACACATGCGCCGGTCTAATTCGTGCAAGTTCCGAGCGTGTTGCAGCAGAACTTCAAGCATTTCAGCACTGTTAAGCGATGAGTCAGAGCGGACTGCGGCTTGCTTCATCCGATCGAGTGCCCAAAATAAATTTATTGCGGTAGGACGGCTAGTGGCAAGGTACGACGTAGCGTCGTCGACACGCCGCAAAAACTCCGCGCGATCGAGCGTCGTGGCGGTTTGCAGCCCCAAAACAACGCCATAAGTCGCGGCGATGCCGATTGCCGGCGCGCCGCGCACGCGCAGCGTTTTGATGGCTTCCCAAACGGATTCGATATCACGAAGTTGAATTCGACGCAGTTCACCAGGCAACAATGTTTGGTCGATAAGCTCCAACACGCCGTCGGTGTCGCCAAGCCATCGAACCGTTTCGAGTGACGCGGTACTTGTGTCGGAACTCGTCATGGATTGACTCCGCCAAAGTGTTATGACTTCCCGGTTGTCGCAACCAAAGTCTTTTGCAACGCGTTATTCTTCGCAACGACTTTGTCCACCAGTTGTCGTTTGAAGTCGGCGAACTTCGCCCGCAAGTTTTCATCCGCAGTGCCCAGAATTTGCACGGCAAACAGTCCTGCGTTTCGCGGCCCACCCGCGCTGACGCCCATGCTGGCGACTGGAACATCACCCGGCATTTGTACCGTCGATAGAAGCGAGTCGAGCCCGCCTAACTCCTCGGTTGGGACCGGCAATCCGATGACGGGTAATGTCGTGTGCGCTGCGACCACGCCAGCCAAATGAGCCGCACCGCCAGCGGCCGCGATGAAGACTTGGATTCCGCGCGACGCTGCGGATCGCGCGTATTCGGCAACAAGATCTGGCGTGCGGTGCGCGCTCATCACGCGGACTTCGTATCCAATGCCGAATTCATCAAGTGCTTTCGCTACAGCGTTGATCTTGGGCCAATCGCTATCACTCCCCATCAAAATTGCAACTTTGGCTATCGAAGTCATTGCCTGAAATCTCCCCAGTTGAATGAGATTGCCATTCTAACGCATCTGTTTCCAGGACGCACGGCCTTGGAGGCGTGAGGCGTGAGACTACAGGCTTGAGGGAGAGACAATCTTAAAACATTGGCTGGAATTTTAGATTAAAAGTTTCGGCTACCGGCTGATTCGTGATCTTGCCGTCGTGAATGTTGACTGCGTCACGCAGCGGTTGGCGCTTGCGAGCGGATTCCACAGCGCCCTCGCTCGCGATAATCATGGCCCACGGCAAAGTCACATTGCACAACGCGAAAGTACTTGTTCGGCCCACGGCTCCAGGCATATTCGTGACGCAATAATGTACGACCTCCTCTTCGACGAAAACCGGATCGGAATGGGAGGTTGGACGCGTCGTTTCGACGCAGCCACCTTGGTCGACAGCGACGTCCACGATGACGCTGCCAGGTTTCATCAACTTTAAGTCTTTGCGGGTCACCAAATTGGGAGCTTTTGCGCCCGGAATCAACACGGCACCAATCAACAAGTCGGCTTTTTGCAGCTCTTGTTGAATAACGTGTCGATCGCTAAACAAGACATTCACATTAGCCGGCATGACATCATCGAGATAACGGAGTCGATCCATATTGATATCCAAAATGGAAACTTCCGCGCGAAAACCGGCCGCGATCTTGGCGGCGTTTGTACCAACAATTCCGCCACCGATAATCGTGATATGAGCCGGAGCGACGCCCGGAACTCCACCCAGCAAAATTCCGCGCCCCAATTGCGGACGCTCGAGAAACCGCGCTCCTTCTTGAACGCTCATCCGCCCGGCGACTTCGCTCATCGGAGTAAGCAGCGGCAAACCCCCTTTGCCGTCGGTCAGCGTTTCGTAAGCAATACAAGTCGCACCCGACTTGACCATCGCCTCGGTGAGTTCGCGGTCCGCCGCAAAGTGAAAATACGTGAACAGAATTTGTCCGCGCCGGATCAGCGAATATTCTTGCGGCTGCGGCTCTTTGACCTTGATGATCATGTCCGCGCGGCCAAAAATCTCGGCGGCGTTGCGGACGATCGTAGCACCTTCAGTCGAGTACGACTCATCGGAAATTCCCGAACCGGTGCCCGCGCTGGTCTCTACCAAAACTTCGTGGCCGCGCGCCCGCAATTCGGAGACACCGACCGGTAGCATCGCGACCCGATATTCGTCACGTTTGATCTCTTTGGGAACGCCGACAATCATCAGATTTGCCTTTTTTCGTAAAGAAATACCGCCACTCCAAGAGGCATTTCAGCAAAGCAGCGTTCCGCTCGCAAGCCCTGAAGCAAAATTTATGGCCTATCCGCGAACCGCTGGGGTCTGTCGCCGATTTGCGTAGTCTTCGGAGAAAATCGGGGACTGACCCCCTCTCCTCGCGGTTCTCGGATAGGCTCTTATTCACCAACCCCGCCAGATTTCCGCGAATCGCGATCCGCCACGGCCGATTCCTCGCCGCTCCGCTCAAAGAAGACCCGAATCGGGACTTCGCCAAAACTCAACGAATCATGCAATACCCCCTGAAGATACCGCCGATAATTCGCCGAAAACGCGTCCGGGTCATTGCACTTCATCACGATTGTCGGTGGGCCGGTATTGATCTGCGTCGCGTAATAAATCTTGCCGCGCCGCGACGTACTGACTGGTGGTGGATTCGTTTCAAGCGCGTCGCGAATCAAGCGATTCAAGTCCGGAGTGGCGACTCGTTGCTGAGATTGTTTGAACAACATCTGGGCATGTTGCAGCAACCGCTTGATGTTCCGACCGTCCGTCGCCGAAATAAAGCCAATCGGCGCAAAAGCCAGTTCCGGAAATTGTTCGCGCAAGTATTCCGACCATTGTTCTGTCGGCATGTGGGGGGCCATCAAATCCCATTTGTTCACGACCAACATGCACGGTTTGAAGTGCGTTTGAATGTAACCGCACAACTGTTGATCGACCGCACTGACGCGCGAGCTGGCGTCAAAGAACATGAGTACGACATCGGCATACCGGATCGTGCGCTGTGCGCGATGAAGGCTATAAAACTCGACGTCGGTGCGAACGCTCTTGCGTTTGCGCAACCCGGGAGTGTCGATTGCGACATAAGTTTGTCCATCCAGCTCGAATCGAACGTCGACGCTGTCGCGGGTGGTTCCGGCGACATTGGACACGATCATTCGATTGGAATCGGTCAACGTATTGACGAACGTGCTTTTGCCGACGTTGCGCCGTCCGACAATCGCGATCTTCATCACCGGATCCGCAATCGGTTCAGCATCTTCCGCCGGCAGTTTTTCGACAATCGCGGTTAGCAATTCGTCTTTGCCTCGGAAGTTTTGCGCGCTCACGCAAAGCGGATGGCCCAAGCCCAGCGGATAGAACTCGCTTGCCTCCGAGTCGAGCCTTTCGTGGTCGGCTTTGTTGGCAAGCAGCAAGATCGGCTTGTTCGTCGCCCGCAATTGGTCGGCGATTTGGCGATCCATTCCAGTTAGACCGGCGCGAACGTCAACCAACATCAGGAGGACGCTGGCTTCATCGATGGCGTGCTGAATTTGTTCCGTGATTTCGGCATCCAGTTGATCGACGTCGTTAAATCCGATGCCGCCCGTGTCGACGACTTCGAAGTACCGCCCTGAATGCTCGAGCAAGTGAATCATTCGATCGCGCGTAATCCCGGCTACCGAATCGACAATCGCCATACGCCGCCCCACAAGCCAGTTGAACAAGCTGGACTTGCCGACGTTGGGGCGACCGATAATTGCGACTTGGGGAACGGGCATGGGAGCGATCTGAAAGGAGACGTGCGACGTTGGACTGAGTACCGATCCGAAATCCAATCGCCCCTCACCCTGCCCTCTCCCCGGAAGCCGGGGTGAGGGAACGATTAGGACTTGGCACAAAAAATGGACGCGGCGCGGATCAATTGATGTCGATCCGCAACTGCGTCCAAATCATTGTACCCGCCAATCGTTTTTAGCGTTATCGCTTCATGCGGTTTCGCTCCATTTGCTCGAACTCATCCAACAAAGTCGGCTGATCGGCGCTTGTCGCCAGTGCAAAATTGCGATCGTAGTCAAGCTTGAAGCTATACCCCATTTCGTAGGCTTTTTCGCCGGTAGCCGCAGCGGGAACTTCCACGTCCCAGCGCAAGATGCCTTTGGTCCGTTCCGATCGCGCGTACGCGGGGTCGATGCTCAAAGCCACTTTTGGGTCATCAATCGAAACCCGCACGTCGCTCGCGCGAGCAGAATATGGCAAGCGATCATACAAGCGAACATTGACCGGTTGATTCTTGTAATTTTCAACGGTCACGCGATAACGCATTTTCATTTCCCGGTTGCCTCCTTGAACGCCTTCGGTTTTTTCGACCAATTCGCGGTGAGTCCGGACTTGGGCATCGGCACCAAAGCCGACGACAAACGATTCGCCTTGAGCCACGGTCGGAATTTCGGCGCGGCCGACAAAACGATTTTCGACGTACACGGTTACGGGGCCGCCGAGCAGATCGATATCACTTTCGTTACGAATCTCTGCTTCGCGAAACACATACGTGCTCAGCACAGGCGTCGCCATGTGATAAAAACTGCTAGGCAAATCGCGCTTCAAGATTCGCACCATCTGCTGCTCGTTGCGGCTGGCCAGGCTAACAACATTCGGCAATGAATAGCTAAGACTTGGTCCTTCATCGACCCCCGATTCGGTGACGACCGATGCAATCACATCGCTGGCACACGCAAGCTCGATTCCCTGAATGTCGCCAGCGGATCGGTTCATGGCCCAATTGAGTCGAGTTTTATCTTTGAAAGCGATAACGTTGCCCAACTGCACTTGGGCTTCGTTTTGAGCCATTTTGCTGGTTCGATATTGCTGTGAAATTTGACTGGTAATCGAAATCGAATCGGTTGCAACCTGTTGATTGGCCGCTTCACCGGCGACAAGCGAAACGTAAAAAGGCGCTAAACTCGGACCCGCTGCCGACAGCGTTGGCGAAGCGGTCGACAACGCAAGCGTGACGCCAGACCAATCTTCGCCCGTAATCTGTTGAATCAAAGCGTTGTATTCGACCTCGACTTTCGCGCTGTCGTCGCCCGTGCGAATCGTGTAAGTCGGCGACCAGCCGCAGCCGTTAACAAGATAATTCAGCTCGACGACTTGGTCGCCATCGGCTTGCTTTTCCACAAATAAAACCGCTTCGTTCACGGTTTTTTGCGAGCCGCTCGTCAGTTCGGCTTTCTGCCGCTCCAGCAGTTGCAGTTTCTCGCCGAGCTGCCGCTGTTCAGTTGCCAAGCTTATTTGTTCTTCGGCGATGGCGGTTCGCTGCTCAAACGAGAATTTCGTCAACTGATGAAGGGTCTCCGCGTTGAGCACGCCTTTGGAAAGCTCGACTTGTGAAGTCGGCGCCACAAACCCATCCACCTGATCCAAGTACTGAATCTTTCGACCGGTCAATTCTTGTTTCTTTTGATTGAGGGCAATGGCCTCGCTGGTGGAGAGAATTTGCTCGTCAAGCTTGCGGACTTCTTCGCGCGGCTCTTCGCCGACTGCGCGTTGGCGCAATCGCACGGCGCGGACTTCGATCTTGTCGGGTGCTTCGGCAAACAAGCTCCCGTCAACGATGTTCGGCGGCAGGTCGGTGACAATAAGCTCCCGGCTCCCGGCCGCACCGCTCAAGTTTATCGAGCGCGTCACGAGCGCTTGGCCGCGATAAAGAGTCACACGAGTCACCTTTCCCGCAGTGCTACTCGGCTCTTGATCGTCGGGTATCGCGGCCGTCGCCGAGACGAATGCCGAACACAGAAGCAGAGTCAAACAAAGCGCAGTCGATGCACGGTTCATAATGGGCTCCTTTGGGATGCGAACGAAAATTGAGTCGAAAATTCGAAGGTCAAATTGATGCGACTTCAACTTAGACAAATGTAGTCTATTGGACGCTGCGAACTGCCAATTGCCGCGCAAAGAGTTTGTAACGACCGAGCCGTATTCGCCTGTCGAGAAAAGACGTGGAGCACGTTTCCAACGCGCTATGACTCGGCGAATACCGGCAAGCTTGGACCATACCCATTTTTTTCAACGGGCTGGTCATGCCCAACGACCGAACCAGTTACGCTTGCTGGTGTCAGAAATAAACGTGCCCAATTCGATGCAAGCAAGTTTTGACGTACGGATTCGAACTCTTGACACCATCTGCAGTCGCTGTTAGTTTTCAAGCAGATTTGCAGGCGAAATTTTCGATGCGATGGAGTTTTTTCCGGATCGCCTTTCGCCATAAAAAAGGGGCTGTAGCTCAATTGGGAGAGCGCTTGCATGGCATGCAAGAGGTCGTGGGTTCGACCCCCATCAGCTCCACTTTCAACAACTAGGTTTCCGTTTTGTGATCGCAAGCTCACAACTTCAGGACTCACATCATGTTCGTCAATTCGGTGCGGCAAAATGTCGCGCACTTGGCCATCATTCTCTCATTGACTAGCGTTGCCATCACCCAAGCGCAACCGGGTCGAGGTGATCGACCGCCGCCAGATCCGCAACGGTTCGTCGAGCATGGGATGAGCTTTGACGGAGACGGCGATGGAAAGCTGAGTCGTGAAGAGTTGCAATCGTTCGCCGAGGACTTCGCGCGAGGGCCGATGGGGCGCGGACCAGAGCGTCAGCCCCAACAACGCGACTCACAGCCGCTCGCCGATAACGTGGTGAAAATCACAGAGAAAGATGGGTTTCGTTTTTTTGAATCCAACGGTGTACCCGACCACCAACACGGCGAGTTTCCCAATCGAGGAAATCCGAACACGATCTCGGCCCAGCGATATCAATTTCGTGTGCCGCATAAACCGGAAATTGCCGACAAGCCGATCGATGCGGGCGGCGTGCTGTTCGGAATCGCATTGAATGGAATTCCGTTCGATCCCGGAACCGCAGAGCTATGGCGAAACGATCCAGAATGGCGCTACGATGCGTTGAGCGGAAAGATTAATCTTGGGCTCGACGAGTCAAACGCGCATGTGCAGCCCAACGGAGCGTATCATTATCATGGCTTGCCGATGGGTTTGATTTCGAAACTTAGCACAGTCGATCAAATGACGCTTGTCGGCTACGCCGCCGACGGCTTTCCCATTTACAATCAGTTCGGCCACGCGGATGCGAAAGACGCCAAGAGCCCACTCACTAAACTCCGTTCGAGCTATCAGTTAAAAAAAGGCCAGCGGCCGGATGGTGACGAGGGCCCCGGCGGCGATTACGACGGAACCTTCAATCAAGACTTTGAATACGTCGATGGCTCCGGCGACCTCGACGAATGCAACGGCCGTTTTTCCGTCACGCCGGAGTTTCCCGAAGGCATCTACCACTACGTCATCACCGAACAGTTTCCGTTCATTTCAAGGCTATTCAAAGGTACCCCCGACGACAGTTTTCGTCGCCGAGGACCACGCGGTCGAGAACCGGATTTACTTGCCCCGCCTAATCGCAACAGAAAATAGACTTAGGAAATCGACCTTAATTTCGCGTCTCGACCGTGCGTGCGCAATTAGATATTTTTCTTCATGGGGTACACAATCCATGCAAAGCAAAGCCACGACTATAAAACAATACTTGAGCGAGCTTCCAGCCGATCGCCGAGCGGCGATTGAGGCGGTGCGCAAAGTCGTCCTTGCAAACCTCGACAAGGATTACGAGGAGGGGATGCAGTACGGCGTGATTGGTTTCTACGTGCCGCACAAGATTTATCCTGAGGGCTATCACTGCGATCCGAAGCAGCCGCTTCCATTCGCCGGTTTGGCGTCGCAGAAAAATTACATGTCGCTGTATTTGATGTATTGCTACGGCGACGGACAGGAGGAAGATTGGTTTCGCGCGCAGTGGGCCAAGACCGGCAAGAAACTTGACATGGGCAAATGTTGCATCCGCTTCAAATGCTTGGAAGATTTAGCACTCGACGTTATTGGCGCAACGATTCGCCGCGTACCCGCTCGCCAATACATCGCGACCTACGACAAGTTGGTGAAATCGCGCGGCCTGCGAAAATCGAAGCCCAAAGCAGGCAAAGTAAAATCTAAATCCACGAAAAAGCCGACAGCTAAGTAGAAGACAAGAACTAAGTCAACGTAGGGTGCGTTTAGCCCCTGATGGTGTGTTTCACACACGCTACGCGATTACTTCGAGCATCGTGAATTCTCGTAGTTACACCAAGCTCGCGATCATAATACGGTTTCCTGCGGGGCCACCTCAAGACGTTCATGCCAGTTTCGAAGCAGGGCGCTGAACATCCCTTGAGTTCAAAGTCTACTGGACGCGAATCGACAGACCTGTACCGACAAAGTAATCATTGGCCGCGTCGTTGAGGCCCACCCCTACTCGAATATCCCACTGGACGTTGTCGGAGATCAAGTAAGTAAACCCGCCATTGCCATAATGCTGTGGTCGTGCAGTCTCTGCGCTGTGGGGAAAAAACGCGAACCACTCGGCGTAAGCGCCAACCTTGTCGGATAACGAGTATCCGACGGTCCACGACTGAGCCCACTCCGTGTAGTCGTCTCCAGACACGTCGTCAACGGAACTATTAAACTGTGTGCTTCCGGCCGTCGAGACGAAATCGTTGAGGTCCCAACTGTACAGCCAGTTTGCTCCCGGCAGTACCTGATCAGCGGTGAAGAAGCTGTCGCCGTTTGGCACGGTCATTTGCGGAATGATCGCCATCTCCGGCAAAAGTCCCTCTTGCGGAGTCAGCGCTAGCTTCAGACCGACGTATAGATCCTCTGCGCCAGAGTTGCTGATGGCACCGTCATCCTGGCTGGCAAAGTTTTGCCCGATGCGAAATTCGAGCCATTCTGTCAAGAATCCGTAACGAAACAGCGTCTCCGGGTAGGAATGCGAAATGGATTCTGAAACGCCGTTGTCGTCGAAACTGTAAGTGTATCCCGTTTCGATTTGGAGGACGCCGCGACCTACCGTGACACTTGCTTCTGTGAAGTCGGGTCGATCCGTGACCAACGGTTCCTCGAGGTCCGGTCCGCCGGAAAAACTGGTTCCGTAGCTCCACTGGAACAACGTTCCTCGCGGATTGTCGGCGAAAGTTTCGTGCCAACGTCGCTCCTCACCGACTTTCTCGTCCTGGGCACTGTTCTCACAACTTGTGCCGCGTCGGTTCGACGGGAATTCGCCGTTTGGTAGATCGTCAGCGCATAGCTGCGTGCGAATGCTCGAGAGCAACGTAATCACTGCTGCAATCAACGACTGAGTTTGAACGAAACCAACAGAGCAAGTCTTGCGGGTTGTCACGGTTGTGAAGCCTTTACATGGGCGATTTTGCGGATTATTTAGGCAACGCCTGACCTGCGGCCGTCGATTATTCGATTGCTTGTTGAAGATTTCGGCACCGTAACCAGTTTCGGCACACAAAAACTAATTTTCACGACGTAAAAAGCGAGCCCAGCGAAGACTTTTTTTTGGAATCCACGAAGTCTTTCCGCGCTGCATGCAATCAGTCGTTTTCTTTTTCAGGGGTCGTATCTGGAACTTCGCAAACAACGAGCGGGGTCGCCGTGGGGATCGAAGCGTGGACGCGATAGAAATTCATCAATCTTCTCAAGCAACGGATCGGAAATGGCGGGTTCCCATTGCCTGGCTTCGTCCGCAACCGATTCCCAAGGGACGCCGAGCGTCTTGCTCAGAAACAGTTCCAATAGTCTGCACCTTCTCAAGAAATGTCGGCTGCGCGAGCGCCCTTGTTCCGTCAGAGAAACGCCTTCATAGGGACGATGCACTACCAAACCCCTGTTTGCAAGTTGTTTCAGCATGCTGCTCGCCGTGCCATTGGAAATGCCGAGCAAACGAGCGATCGCTCCGGATTTCGCCCGAGCCACGGCACTTTCCACGCAAAGCTGCTCGATGGCGGTCAGGTAATCTTCGATGCGAGTACGGAGCATGCCGATCACGAATCCTTTCGCGATTCTTCTGGAATCGGTCTTCCGTGGGGATCGATCTGCGGGGCATGTGTTGCCGAGTTCAATTGTTCGCGAAGGCGTGAATCGGTGAAATGCTCAAGACTCTCAGCCTTTTGATGTATCCGATTCATGTCGAGGCCAACGTGAGATACGAGGTATTCCTCCCACAAGCGATGGGAACGAACCAGGCCCTGCGCTCGTGCTCGTCCCGAGTGCGAAAGCTCGTAGGTTTTCCCCACGAACGTCACTTCCTTTCGCGTCCAAAGCCAGACCAGCGCGGCCCGCAATGAAAAACGGTTGGCGCGGAGCAGGTCTCGCAGATTCGCGAAGTTTGCCCTCGTTACGCCACCGCGCTCGTCCATGCGGTACATCAGCGCGACGATGTCGTCCGCGAGAATGCTCCAGGCCAAAATGCGGCGCAGGATGAGTTTTACGACGATTCCATGTTGTGGCCCAAACGCGACAGCAAGAGAAAGAAGGACTCCGGCGGCAACCGCCATCATTCCGGCGGTACTCGTACTCTGATACCCAAACCAAGTCGGGACCGTTAACGCTCCGATGTGGCCCAAAACTGCCGACGCGACCGCAAGTGTCACACTCAGGGCGATCATCCATGGCAACCGATCCGTCAGCATGAAAGCGGCCGCGGGTGGGACAACAAACATCGCCACGACGAGGATGTTTCCCACCGTCTCGAAACTCGCGACCGCCGTGACGGCGACTAGGATCATCAGCAGATAATGTATAAGGCGAGCATTGAAGCCGGTGGTCGTCGCGAGTGTCGGATCGAACGAGCAAAGCTTCAGTTCCTTGTAGAACAACAACACAAAGAATGCATTTAGGGCCGCGACGATACCTAACATGACGACGGCTCGAGGGATCTCCTGCCCGCCTATGGTCAGGATATCCAGTGGAGTTAGTTCGATGGCACCGAAAAGAACGCAGCCAGGGTCCAAATCGACGTGGTCCGCAGCTTGGACGATGAGCACGAGGCCTAATGCGAAGAGCGAAGTAAAGACCACCCCCATGGACGCTCCCTCATCCACCTTGCCGATGCCTCGAATCCATTCCGTGAACAGAGCGGTTAACACGCCGACGATGACAGCGCCCACGAACATCGGCCAACTGCTGCGGCTGCCGCTGATCAAAAAGGCGGCCGCCAATCCCGGCAAGATGGCATGACTGATGGCGTCGCCCAGCAAACTCATCCGGCGCAGCACGAGAAAATTGCCGAGCAATGCAGCCGCCACAGCGCACAAGCTGCCGGCCGCAACAATCCAGCCGTCCAGTTCCCAGTCCCAGGTTTCCAATAGCGTCATATCGAAACCCAGCCTAAGAAGCCTCATTCGTTTCGCCGCAGATCGATGACAGCCCGTGCGGACTAGCCGGAACGCCGGTGATCGCCGCCGCCAGCAAGGATTCCAGTTCCGCAACAATCTCCGGTTTAAGTACATGCTCAATCGCGTCCGCTTCACGATCGACTTGACTCGGTGCGATGTCCGCGTACGTGATTAGGTACAGTTCCCACAGTCGATGCTGGCGCGTCAGGCGAGACGCTTCCTCTAGTCCCCGTGTCGTAAGCCGGACTCCTTCGTCATGAACTTCAACAAGATCGTCACGCCGCGCGCGCCGGATTTCGCGCCTGAGGCGTCCGCCAGACCAGCTTCGCCGGCGTAACAACTCGTCAAACGTGATCGGTCTTCGCTCAGGAGATTTATCGTTCGGCACCGAATTCGACGATTCCAGCGACTCGTAGATTGCCCGCAGCAAGTGCTGACGATTTATGCTTCGGTTTAACCGCATCCTGCGAATCAGCCGTAAAGGGACGCCGCGTGCGGAGCCAAAAACGAGGCTGAGCACGAAGAACGTCGCACAAACCAAAACGATCATGGCTCCGGAGGGCAACTTCGAGAAAAGTGCGCTGATGCCGCCGCCCACCATTCCGCCTGCCGCACCGAGGCCAGCCGAAATGATGGCCATGCGCCACATTTTTTCCGTCCAGAATCTGGCCGCCGCTGCCGGAATCACCAGCAACGCGATCATGAGAATCAGCCCGACCGCCTGCAGCCCCACAATCGTGACAACGACGACCAGAGCCATTATCACCAGGTCCAATCGGACGACTGGAAGACCTCGAGAGCCCGCGAACCCCTCGTCAAAACACAGTAATTTGAGTTCCTTGAAAAACAGCAGGCATACCGCGATGCACGCCACTGCAGCGCCGGCAATCAGCTTGGCATCCGTCGCACCCATCGAGGCAGTCTTGCCATAGATAAAGGCTTCGAGCCCTGCGGCATGCCCCTGAGTCATTTGTTGGATGACGCCAAGCAGTGCCACGCCCGCTCCAAAAAAGACGCTGAGCACCGCTCCCAGCGCAGCATCTTCCTTGAGTCGCGTTAGGTTGCGAATCAGCAGAATCGCTCCCATACCAGCGAGGCCGGTGAGTGTGGCTCCCAGCAACAAGATGGGCAATGACTTTCCGTCACCTCCCACCATCGTTGCCACGATGAAGGCCAGACCAATCCCGGGCAACGTCGCGTGGCTCAAGGCGTCACCCATCAATGCGCGTTTTCTCAGCAAAGTGAAGCTGCCAACCATTCCCGCCGCACCACCCAGCAACGTCGTACCCAGAAGCACCACCCGCGTGTTGTAGTCTTCCAGCAGCAATACGCGTTGCCATTGCCCCGAAGTAGGCCAGGTCACTGTCCGATCTGTGATCGACCGTTGCGATTCCACTTGGGCCGGGGGGTATGCGGACGTTAAACCGATGCTGGATATCCAGATCGGCAGAAAAGCGGCAGCGCCACAGAGGGCAATATGGCTCATAACGAGCGTTCCCTCCGCCGCTTAGCCTCAGTCACTTCTTCCAGCAAGGTGAGCCGTCCGCCGTAGGTCTTTTGGAGATTCTCGGAGGTGAATATTTCCGCAACCGGACCGTGGGCCACAACCCGCATGTTGAGAAGTACGACATAGTCGAAGTACTCTCGAACGGTTTGCAGGTCGTGATGAATGACTAATGCCGTCTTACCACGTTGCTTCATTTCTCGCAGGATGTCGACAATTGCTAGCTCGGTCGCCGCATCGACAGCGGCAAACGGTTCATCCATGAGGTACAGGTCGACTTCTTGCACCAAAGCTCGAGCGAGGAAGGTCCGCTGTTGTTGGCCTCCCGACAATTGACTTATTTGACGATGCGCAAGTTCGGCGATGCCAACCCGGTTTAGAGCTTCCATAGCGGCCTGACGATGCCTCTTGCGAACAGGCATGCACCAACCGATCTGGCTGTACAATCCCATGGTGACCACGTCGAGTGCGTCAACTGGGAAGTCCCAGTCAACGCTCTCCCGCTGTGGAACGTAGCCGACGCGATGCCGATTCTGTCGGTATGGTTGTCCAAAGACGGAGATCCGCCCTGAGGCACGTGGCACCAGATCCATGACCGCCTTAAGCAAAGTGCTCTTTCCCGCCCCGTTGGGACCGACGACACCCACCAATGAACCGAGCGGAATGTCGAAACTGACGTCCCAGATCACGGGTTTACGGTGATATGCGACTGTCAAGTCGTAGACCGACAGCGGAACCTCGACGACCGCACCGCCGGCTACCTTGGCGGACGGCAAAACGGCTCCGGAATCAATCGACACGACCATAGTTCGTCACTTTTTCCGTTGAACTAGCAGCTTGCCCTGAAAGCCCGTTTCAGGCGCGGTACCTGCCAAGGCTCTCGTCACGAGCGTGATATTGTGGTCGAGCATCCCGACGTAGGTCCCTTCATAGGTTCCCGTTTCGCCCATGGCATCGGAAAACAACTCGCCTCCAACTGAAATCTCATGGTTCCTCGCCTTCGCCCCTTCGACCAGAGCGTCGATATTCTTTCGCGAAACACTGCTTTCCACAAACACCGCGTGCACCCCCTTGGCAACGATCAGGTCGACAAGTTCGTTGATCCGTTGCAATCCCGCCTCGGACTCTGTCGAAATGCCTTGCACTCCCTGCACCTCGAGGCCGTAGGCCCGACCGAAGTAGTTGAACGCATCGTGCGAAGTGATCAAAACGCGACTCTCTTGGGGAATTGAAGCGATCGACTTAATGCCGTAGTTGTGAAGCTCAGTAAGCTGCTGGTGATATGCGGCAGCGTTTTGATTGTAGTCTTCGGCATGCGCCGGATCGGATTCCGCCAACGCCTTGGCGACTGCGTCCACGCACTTGGACCAAGCCGATACATCCATCCAGACGTGTGGATCGTAGTGGCCCTTAAAATCTTCCGGCTGGAGCAGTTCGGCTTCGTCAATGAGTTCCGTCACCGCAAAGACCGGCTTGTTTCGTGCCACCTTGATGAGCGAATCGGACATCTTTCCTTCGAGCATCAAGCCGCTGTAAAAGACGAGATCGCCGTCCATGATCGTCCGCACGTCGTCACGAGTCACCTTATACAAGTGAGGATCAACGCCGGGCCCCATGATCTGGGTCACGGCGACGTGTGGGCCGCCGACGTTGCGCACGATGTCGGCCACCATGCCGACCGTGGCAATCCCCTTGATGGGATACGTAACGCCAGTCGACTTCGATGCTGGCGACGAATTGGACGCGTGCGGCGCTTGGGACATGCCGCACCCGACACAGATCGCCAAACTCAAAATATAGGAAGCGTTTTTGATCATGAGGAAGTTCCTTGCGGCGGCACGGGATAAATTCGCGTGCCAATCGGGTTTGTTCGGCCGCGCCGTGTAGCGACCAGGCGAATGTAGCTAATGCTACACTCCCAACCTCAAATTTTAGCGATTGCTACAATTCTGTCAATCCCATAGGATAATGGAGTGTGCAATCGAATCCCTGACACATCGCGCCGCAGAACCGCGCTATGACAACAGCGACCAGTATTTCCGAACCGCATCGCCGAACCAGGCGCGATCATGCGACAGAAACGGCGGAGGATTATGTCGAGGCGGTCGCCGATATTCTGAAGCGGCGAACGAAATGTCGCGTCACGGATCTTGCCAGGCGGTTTGCGGTCAGCCACGTAACGGTAAATCGCATTGTCGAGAGACTGCAAAAGGAAGGGCTACTCGCTACTCAGCCGTATCAGCCGATCAATTTGACACAGAAAGGAAAACGTCTTGCATCGAAATGTCGAGACCGACATGAAATCGTGCATCGTTTCTTGCTCGCCATTGGCGTCGATGAAGAAACCGCCGCCATCGATGCCGAAGGCATCGAACATCATGTCAGTCCCAGAACCCTGCAAAGGTTTCAAGAATTAACGGACTCGCAGAGCACTTTGACGCGGCCTGGTTCGTCCTCGCGTCCCTAAACAACTTGCGGACTTGGCGATCGACGTAATTGGCACAGCCATTCGCCGCGTTCCTGCCCGCACGTATATAGTTCGGTGCGACTCTCTTGTGAAAGCCAACAGTTAAGACGAAGGCAGAAACGAAATCAACGTCGAGTGCGTATCGTCCCGGCGAACGGGCGCGAAAGGCACAAATCAGGCACTGTGTTTCACCAGCGTTCCGCAACTGGTGGTGCGTTCACACGCTCAACGCGATTATTTCGAGTCAGACGCGTTTTTCGCTTCAGTTTTCTCGGTTTGGGGCTTAGCATTAAAGTCACCCGCCGTCACCGTGATCATTTGTTTTAGATCGACCATTTTGCGGATGGCTTGATCGACCATGTCTTTGGTCAGACCTTGAATTCGCGCCTCGCGGGCTTTGACGAATTCCATCGTGCGACCGGTCAATAATTGTTTCTGCAAGATGCTGGCCAAAGTGCTATCTTGGCCGCGGCCGGAACGCATTTGCTCGATCAAGCCCGTTTTTGCATTGTCCAATTCTTCGCCCGTCACGCCGCTTTCTAGGATGCGGCCGAACTCTTCATCGACCGCAGTCTGCACCCGGTCGCGATTGGTAGGATTCATAATGGCAAAGGTCATAAACATCGCGCGCTCGTCGATTGGTTCGGCGCTAAATTGTGATCCGACACCATACGACAATCCTTCCTTTTGCCGGACTCGGCTGGCCAAACGATTCGACAAAGCACCGCCGCCCAAAATATTGTTGCCAACGAACATGGCTTCGTATTCCGGGTTATCGTCTCGAATCGGAAGCGTCACTCCCGAAAGAAAAACGGCGTTCGGTTTGTCTGGAGTCTCGACCACGACGGTTTCTGTTTTGATTGTTGTCCGAGCCGAGACGTCGATATGTTGGTAGGGGCTTGGTGATTTCCAATCCGCGAATGTCGATTCGAGGATCGGCAAGACCACCGCAGGATCAAAGTCGCCGACGACGACGAGTTCGCCATGTTGACCGTTGAAAAATTGCTTGTAAAGTTGCGTGAAATCCTCAGCAGTCAGTACCTTCAACTGTTCAATCTGTTCTTCGTTTGTCGCTACATATCGCACGTCGCCTTTGGGATAAGGCATCAATCGTCGCAACAAGCTTTCCATGCCGAGAGCTTGCGGATCAGATTTTTGAGTTTCTCGACGGGTCAACGACTGATTGCGAATGATCTCGAATTCCGCTGCAGGTAAAGTCGGTTCGCGGAGGATTTGCCGCAACACATCCAGCGCGTCAACGAAGTTTTCGCGGCGACTTTCCAAGCGAAACGATGCCTCGCCCGTCGAGCTTGTTTGACCCAAGTTCGTTTTTAGTTCGCGAAACCGATCTTGGATTTGTTGATATGAAAGTTCCCGCGACCCGCGAACCATCAGGTCGGCGATGTGGTCGCAAGCGTCGTTGAAGCGACCTTGGCCCAATCCCTTTTCGTCACCGTAGCGGAGATTGAGCGTGAAGATGACTTTTTCGCCTTTGGTTTTTTTCGGTAGAAATGCGTACTTCAAACCGCTTTTGAGTTGACCGCGCGCGATTCGTTTTTCGACGATGTCTGGATCGGTATCGAAGACTTCGCCTTCTGCGACTTTGGCTCGACCCTTGTAATCGGCCACCATTTTCTCGACGGACGGTTTTTCCGGAATCCGCGAACGGACCGGGTTCTTGGTTGGAATGAACAGGCCGACGGTTCGATTACTGGACATCAGATAATCGTGCGCGACGCGCCGGACATCGGATGAAGTAACTTTTTCTAAACGATCGCGATGTAGGAAGAACAATCGCCAATCGCCGTACGCCGCCCATTCGCTGAGTTCAATCGCCAATTGCGATGTATTGGCGGACAAGTCCTCGCGGCGCTTTATCAATTCCGCAACGCCGCGATTGACTTCTTCGTCGGACACTTCGCCGCTGCCAACTTCCTCGATGGTGGTCAGCAGAGCGTCTTTGGTCTTTTCCACGTCGCCTTCGGTCGGAACTTCGGCAAAGCAAAGTAGCATTCCTGGGTCGTGCCCTGCGTCGGAGCTCGCCGTTGCGCTTGACGCGAGCTTGGTTTCAACTAGTTTTTTGTACAACCGACCGCTGGGCCTCATGCCCAAGATCTGGTCGAGAACTTCGAGCGCGGCGCTATCGGGATGGGCGGCCGCCGGAATGTGATAGCCAACTCCAACCATGCTTACGTCGCCAACGCGGCGGAGGTAGACGACGCGCTCGCCGTCTTGAACGGGTTCTTCGGTGTACGTCGGCTCAAGTGCTGTTTTAGGTGCTTCTAGTCCGCCGAAATGTTTCTCGACTTGAGCCAGTGCCTTAGCCGGATCGAATCGGCCCGCGACGACGAGCATGATGTTGTCGACGCGATAATATTTTTTGTAAAAATTCTTCAAGCTGTTGATCGGCACGCGTTCGATGTCGGCGCGATTGCCAATCGTCGACTTGCCGTAGTTGTGCCATTCATAAGCGTTCGACATGATCCGCTGCGATAGAATCCGGCGCGGACTGTTTTCACCACGTTCGAATTCATTTCGGACGACCGTCATTTCCGAAATCAAGTCGTCGCCGCTAATAAAACTATTGACAAGACGATCCGCTTCCAAGCCGATTGCCCATTCGAGGTTTTCATCGTTGGCCGGGAGCGTTTCGTAATAGTTCGTTCGATCGTACCAAGTCGTTCCATTGAAGTTTGTCGCGCCGCGGTCCTTCATTGCTTTGGGGATATCGCGATTCGTGGGAGTTCCCTTGAACATCAAATGTTCGAGCAAGTGTGCCATACCGGTTTCGCCATAACCTTCGTGCCGCGAGCCGACAAAGATCGTCATGTTCACCGTAATCTCAGGTTTCGATTGATCGGGAAACAACAGCACGCGGCAGCCGTTCTCCAGCCGGAATTCGGTGATTCCTTCGATTTCGGCGAACTTTGTGGCTGAGGACTCGGACGTTTGGCCCATTGTGACTGTACTCATGGCGAATGCTGCGAACAAAAAGATAGTGTGCGAAAATTTCATCGTCGAACTCCAACCAGCGGCGTGACTGCCCAACGACACGTGTCGTCAGCGGAAAAACTTTGCGAACAATTCGACCCAAAATCCTAACATCGCACCTTCGCCGTCGAAAGTAGCCGCCCGCAGTCGATTGCCAAAGTTCCGTGTGATTGATAACTTGCCAACGAGCATCCCTAGTCCAAGCGAATCGACCTGCCAAATTGAATCGAGGTTTTCGTTTTATGTCCAATGAAATTTCAACAGACTCTTTATATCAAGCGGTGCGTGCCGTTATTCGGCGGCGGAAAACGACCAAAGTATTCGGATCGGTCGAGCAACCCCCCGCGATCGCTAGCGGCGCATCAAGTCGCGGCGATTCGCTCGTTCGCCAGAGCATCGACGATGCTGGCTGGGCTCCGTTCCATTTTGATCGTCGAGTCGATGAAATCGCGGAACCGTGGCGAGTTTATTGGTTGCGACAATCAAGTTGCCGATTGCTTTCGCGGCAACTGGGCGCGTGGTTTCCAGACATGAAACCGGGCAACAAAATGCCCGCGCTTCTGTCGGCCTGTGGTTGTGTCGTACTCGTGACGTGGATTCCTCAGAAGCCCGCAGTGGGTGAAGACGCTGCAAAACTCGTTAACGTCAACGAAGAGCACTTGGCTGCAACTGCCGCGCTGGTGCAGAACTTTCTCCTATTACTTGATGCTGCTGGCTTGAGAACATATTGGTCAAGCGGCGGGTTGTTCAAGAGCACGCTCGCGTTCGAAAAACTTGGCATCGCCCAAGATCAGCAGTTGCTCGCTTGCGTCTTTGTTGACTATGCGGCTGGCGACGCGACTCGCGCGGTTGAGTTCGCCGTCGGCGGGCAACGCGAAAAACGTTCGCCGTCCAATCGTTGGACAACCGAGATCGAACTGGCATAGAGCCGATCCGAGAACCGCAACGAAGAGGGGGTCAGTCCCCGATTTGCTCCGAAGACTACACAAATCGGCGACAGACCCCGGCGGTTCTCGGCTAGGCAATTGATTGAATCGATTGTTGGATCGCTGGGGGCGCGGCAAGCCATCGGGATTATTCCCAATCTTCCGCTTATGCAGGCCATGTAAATTCTGGCAAAGTTTTTCGACTGGGGAATCGATACCGTCTACGGGCAGGGGTTCCGCCCAAAGTTAGGCTAATGGAGTGGCTGTTTGATTGGCCTTGTGGAGTGCCCTTCCATGTCCAGCGTTGACCGTCCCGTTATTCTAGTCATTGACGCCGATCCGTTATCGCTCACGGCGACCTCGGCAGTGTTGCACGTTGCGAACTACGAAGTTCACTGCGCGGCGTCTCGCGAAGCGGCGTTGAAAGCCGCGCGCAATCTCGGTTTGGACCTCGTCGTTTGCGATCTCGATATCGCTGGAATCGAAGGCTATTCGATTACCGAAGAGATCCATCAGATTCCAGAACGCCACGATGTTCCTGTGATGTACTCGTCGTCATGTCAGCAATCAGAAGTCATTCGAAAAAGACACGCCAGCGGTGCGGTTTATCATCTTCGCAAGCCGTTTGACCCTCAAGTCCTGTTGGAATTGGTCGAAAAAGCGTTGTGGATGCCGCATCTCATCCAAACGCGAATTAGCCAACCGCACTTTAAATTTTCGCCAAACACGTTCTCGCCACCAAGTTCGACGGTTTAGCAAAGTTTGCTGTTTTCGATGGGCCCGACATTCGCCGCGTAAAGCATCGCGTGGCAGACTGCTTGCTCTACGGTCCAATTCGACTTAAATTCGCAGTTCGAAAAAATGGGCGTTGTGCGGAAGAACGCGGAACATTGGCCATTTGAATAGTTCGAGCCCTGCTCGAAAATAGCTTTGGAAGACTTTCATGATTGTTGGCGTGGTCGCCGAATCGTTGGAACAAGAAACACGCGTCGCGGCGACACCTGCGTCGGTCGGTCGCTTGCGCAAACTCGGTTACGAAGTCCAAGTCCAAACCGGCTGCGGCCTGCGTTCGCATTTTTCGGATGAAGCGTATCAGACAGCCGGTGCAAAAATCGTCGACACCGCGCAATCCGTTTGGGCCTCCAGCGATATCCTCTTTAAAGTCAACGCGCCGTCGACTTTTGAAATCAATCAGCTCAAAACAGGCGCGACGTTGGTCTGTCTGCTTTGGCCCGCGCGCAACGGCGATCTGCTCGATTCGCTCAAAAGCCGCAGCGCTTCCGCAATTGCGATGGACAGCATTCCGCGAATTTCGCGAGCACAGAAAATGGACGTGCTCAGCTCGATGGCCAATATTGCTGGCTATCGCGCCATCCTCGAAGCGGCAAATAATTTTGGCGGATTCTTCACCGGCCAAATCACAGCCGCCGGCAAAGTCCCACCGGCCAAAGTGTTGGTGATTGGTGCAGGCGTCGCTGGCTTGGCTGCCGTTGGCGCGGCGCGAGCCTTGGGCGCGATCGTGCGAGCTTTCGACACACGGCCCGCAGTAAAAGAGCAAGTCAAAAGCATGGGCGCGGAGTTCCTGGAATTTGATTTTCACGAAGACGGCGAAGGAGCTGGCGGCTACGGAAAAGAGATGACCAAAGCCTTCATCGATGCCGAAATGGCTTTGTTCGCCGCACAAGCTCGCGAAGTCGACATCATCGTCACGACAGCCCTAATCCCGAATAAGCCCGCTCCCAAATTGATCACCGCCGAAATGGTTCGCGCAATGAAGCCCGGCAGCGTCATCGTCGATATGGCCGCCGAACAAGGAGGCAATTGCGAACTGACCGAGCCGGGAAAAATTGTCGAAAAACATGGCGTGAAGATCATCGGCTACACGGACTTGCCGGGTCGTTTGCCTACCCAAGCTTCGACGCTCTACTCAAACAACCTCGTCAATTTGCTCACCGATTTGACGCCGAAAAAAGATGGCGAGATTCAGTTCAACTTGCAAGACGACATCGTGCGCGGCTCGCTGGTCGCCAACCGAGGCGAAATCAACTGGCCGCTGCCCAAGATTCAACCGGCGGTTTCTGCGGCGGCAAAATCCGACGTCAAGATTGACTTTCAAGAAGCGCGACGGGCATCCTCAATGACTCGCTGGCTCGTAGGAGTTGGTGGCTTTGTCGCCGTGCTCGGACTCGTCGTGTTGTTCGGGCTTTATGCGCCGCCGCAACTTGTTTCGAACCTCACGGTGTTCGTGTTGGCCTGCTTTGTTGGCTGGCAAGTCGTCTGGAACGTCACGCCCGCGTTGCATACTCCATTGATGAGCGTGACCAACGCAATCAGTGGCATCATCGTGGTCGGCGCGATGATGCAAATTCGGGAGCCGTGGTTCGGTCCGGCAACTTTGTTGGCGATGATTGCTGTTCTCATCGCAACGATTAACGTCGTGGGAGGTTTTTTGGTCACTCAACGCATGCTCAGCATGTTTCGCAAGGAGTGACCGATGCCTGAGTTGCCAAACCAATTGCCCAATGTTGCATTTCTAATTGCGGCCGTATGTTTCGTCTTTAGCCTCGGCGGACTGAGTCGCCATGAAACGGCACGGCGCGGCAATTTGCTCGGAATGCTTGGCCTTACGATTGCGATTGCAGCGACAGCGTTTTCCGGATTAATCACGGGCAGCTATGTACTCGTGATTCTGGCGTTAGTTATTGGTGCGGTTATCGGCACTTTTTTGGCAATGCGCGTCCAGATGACGGCGATGCCGCAACTGGTCGCCATCCTACACAGTTTTGTTGGCATGGCCGCCGTCCTGGTCGGAATTTGCAATTATGCGTCGGAACCTTTCCCCATATCTCAAGTAACGGAGGGAATTGATGCTGCGGCGAAAGCGTTAGGCGAAGGAGCCTCGCAAGCCGCTCACTTGGTGGCTTCTCAAGACATCGTTCGAAAGATCGAAATATTTTTGGGCGTGTTCATCGGCGGAATTACTTTCGCCGGCTCCATCATTGCTTGGGGCAAGCTCGATGGTCGATTTACCAGCAAGCCCGTTTTGTTGAAAGCTCGCCATTGGATCAACTTGGCAATTTTGCTGGCCTGCTTGCTTCTTGGATATTGGTTCATTAGCGTGTCGACCGTTTTGATCGGCATGATCCCGCTCGTGCTAATGACGCTGCTTTCGTTCGCGCTCGGCGTGCATCTGGTTGTCGCCATCGGCGGTGCCGACATGCCGGTCGTCGTCTCGATGCTCAACAGCTATTCCGGCTGGGCCGCCGCCTCGACCGGATTCCTGCTCGACAATCCGCTACTGATTGTCACCGGCGCGCTCGTCGGTAGCAGCGGCGCGATCCTCAGCTACATTATGTGCAGCGCGATGAATCGGTCATTCATTAGTGTCATCATGGGCGGATTCGGCATGGAGTCAGGTTCCCAAGTCGCCACGACGGGCGAACCGAAAACGCATACGGAAATCTTTGCGGATGAAGTTGGCCAGCGACTACTTGATTCGCAAAGCGTCATTATTATCCCAGGCTACGGAATGGCCGTTGCTCAAGCACAACATCCGATTCGCGAGATTAGCGACATTCTTCGCAAGCGAAACATCCAAACACGCTTCGCGATCCATCCGGTTGCCGGTCGATTGCCCGGACACATGAACGTCCTGTTGGCCGAAGCCAAGGTACCCTACGACATCGTGCTCGAATTAGACGAAATCAATCAGGATTTCCTGAACACAGACATCGTGTTGGTGATCGGAGCCAACGACATCGTGAATCCCGCCGCGCTCGATGATCCATCCAGTCCCATTTACGGCATGCCTGTGCTGGAATGTTGGAAGTCAGGCGAAGTCGTTGTGCTCAAACGAAGCATGGCGACCGGCTATTCCGGTGTCGACAATCCGCTCTTCTACAAAGACAACACCCGTATGCTCTTCGGCGACGCCAAAGCCAGCGTCGACGGTATTCTGGGATTTCTGAAACAGGCCGCGAAATAGACCAGCCCTGGTTCCCAGGCTCTGCCTGGGAACCCATTGCATTGCTGGCTCCGCCAGCCGTAGCGGAGGCAGAGCCTCTAAGCCAGCCCGTTCCCAGGCAGAGCCTGGGAACGAGATCAGTAGGGCGAATGGGACCGATGGGATGAATGAGATAGATAATGTCCTGAATAGTCCCATCCGTCCGATCGGTCCAATCCGTCCTATTTTTCTCCGACCGAATCCATCGCCGCCTCTGGTTTTTTCACAAAATAAAACACCACACCAATCCCCGCGATGATTAGCAAAATGACTCGGTAGCCCAGCGCGACGATAAACCCATGTTCGGCTGGCGCTTCGACTGAGGAAAACGCCTTGTACATCAGGTCCAGCCCCATCTCCATTCCGCCCAAGCCACCTGGCAGCGGAGCCGCATTGGCGATCATCACAACGGGCGAAATGACCATATGCTGCATTAAACTTGGGTGCGTGTCCGAGATCCCGTGTGCGATTGAAAAAATTGAAATGGACAACAGCGCGTTCACCGACATGCTATTGAGGAACGCGCAAAACATCTGTGACTTGTTTCGGCGATAGACCAAAATCACACTCAACAAGCGTTTGATCGTCGGCCCCACTTTGGGCAATGACGTTATCGCGCGAAATAGGGGCCAGCGAAGGAAGCCTGGAAATGCAAGCAACAACACTATTCCAACGACGCCCACAATGGAAACAGCCGTCGCGAAATAACAGACTCCCCGAACAGCTTCCAAAGTCTTGGGATGAAGGGCTTGAATCGCGGAAAAATCGCTCAGCCAATAAGCGACTGCGCCGAACATGAACATCGTCAAAAGCCCGATGGCTCGATCCACAATCACCGACGCAACTGCTTCGGGCATCCGATGAGGGACTTGCCGCGCGGCGGCAACGGCTCGCATCGCGTCACCGCCAAAAACGCCAATCGATAGTAAATTGAAAAGCTGCGAAATGAATCCCAACCGAACCGCATCGGTCAACCGAAATTGAATATCGAGCGCGCGAACGAGCGCCCACCAACGATAGAAAGAAACCAGCGTCGCGGCCAAACACGCGGTCAGGCCGATCAGCCACCATTCCCAACGCTTGGTCGCTGACGCCAACTGCTGAAACTGGTCTTGTTGCCAAGCGTTATAGAACAAATACGCCAGAATGCCGAACGACACAGCGAACTTGGCGATCGTAATCAGCGTCCGGTTCAATCGAGCAGTATCCCTTCACAGTCGTCGTCACAGCTAATCATGACTGACGATCCTAGCTGTTGAGGCCAGATTTGTACTACGTGACTTTGTTGATTATGGGAAAATGTTGGGGACGGATAAAATCAAAACCGCTCCGTTATCGGTGGCTTGACCGCCAATGTTGCAATGAAGGGATCAATGAATTTGGAAAGAATTTGATCCGTCGAATCGTTGTATCGATCCTCATAAAAACCCGCCATGGCAAACCCTGCCGCCAACTGCCCCCCGATTTGATCGGCGAGAGTATGGCCGAAACATAATGGTTCTTCGGCATCAATGTAATGCTGCCGCTGATCGGGCGTCAAACTCTCCAAATCCGAATAGGGAATCCGATGCCGCACGATCAAATTGCCTCGCTGCATTTCTTGGTCGTCAAATATGAATAACAACGGGTTGGTAAAGCCTGCCAACAGCCGACCGCCAGGGGTCAACACTCGAAAACATTCGCGCCAAACGGGATTAACATCGGGCACGAATGAATTCGAACAAGGGTGAAAAATCAAATCAAACTGAGCATCGCCAAACACCTTCAGGCTCGCCATATCGCCGAGAACGGTTTTGATTGTAAGCCCTTCCCGAGCGGCGACTGCACGATCGCGATCCAATTGCGCTGGCGAGTTATCAAACGATGTTACTTCGGCGCCGGCCGCAGCCATGATGGGAACTTGTTGTCCGCCGCCACTGGCCAAGCCCAAAACGCGTTTTCCACGCATCTCGCCGAACCAACTCAACGGAACAGCTTTGGTTGGTGTTAGTAGGATCGAAAACTCGCCGCGCCGCGCTCGCGCGATGTCTTCGGGTGATACTGGAATCGTCCAACGATTGCCGCGTGCGACTTGCCGATCCCATGCTTGGCGGTTGTAACTTAAATAATCCATTCTGATCAAACGCCCCATTCGACTACCAAAACAACACCAGACTCGCGGTGTAACCGTGTACGAAATTTTGCCCGGCCACGGGACCAAGCTCCCCAGCGGCAAAAAAGCCTGCCAGCGGAAGTGGTCCTAATACTTGCTGAATCATCGCGGCATCGTGATCCGCGTGCGGAAACAAATTCGTCCCGCGACCATTACAAGTAAACAACAAACCGCCTACTGGGGTACCGGCCGGGATGATTTCTCGCGACGTCGTGAGCCACTGTTGCAAGTCCGCGTTTGCCGACGCATGGTCGCGAATATGAAACTGCACCGTCTGTCCTGCTCGAATGAAGTCGCCGACGCAAACCGATTGCCGATCCGGGTCGGCGCTCATCACATTGCGAACCAAATAGTCACCAAACTGACGCCGATCTTGGTACTCGCTAATCACGCGACCGATGTGCAAGCCTTCGCGCACGAGCCGCTGCTCGCGCGTCGGAAGCGTTGCGTAAAGCTTCTGCAAAAATTCCAGTGCGGGTTCGCCGCGAATCTGCAAGATTTCGTTAGCCTCGGATTTTGTAACGACGGCAGGTTCGCCAATCGGACGACAACCTTGGGAAACGACAGTCATAGTTTGGATCGGCCCCGAAACCAGCACGGCCGCCGCGCCGACTTCCACCATTTGATCTCCGACGATCAAGCGGTTGCTCCCCAAAGCACAACTTGACATTCCGCCAACGACCGGAACACCCGGATGGTCGTCGTTCCAGCGAGCGAGCAGCACGTCTGCGGGAAAGGTGAGCGGCTCGCCTAAACATATTAGTGTTCCCTTTTCAGGCCAGGCCGACGTTAAAGCTTCCGGCCAACCGGTAAACGCGCCGCCGTCCACCTCGCGTTGATATTGCAAGTGCATCGTTCGGACATCGCAGCCGGGCAACGAAGCTGCCCAAATGCTAATCGCGGGTTCATTCTCGTATTCGCGGTCGCCGCCAATGACGGAATCGCCCGAACTCCCGATGATGTTTCGCGTTCCAAGTCGATCGGCCAGCAATCCGGGGTTTCGTTCCAAGCTTTCAATAAATGGCGCAGAGAAAAACGCCAAGGCCAAGTCGATCGAGGGAAGCTGTTGCTTGACTCGATCGAGAACGTCATTGATCGCTTGGCGCACATCGCTGTTGACGCAAGTCGCCGCCGCGAATTTATGATTCGACATCGCCATGAAGACTTTCCGAAAAACTTTTGCGAATAAGTTGCCGCAATTGATCGACTCAGGATCGTATCGCCCCTTGGCAACCCGATCCGCTGCCAGCGGTGCAGCCGAAACAATGCGGCCCAGTTACAATCGGCCGCTTCGATAACTTGGAAAAGTCCAAATCGCGGATGTTTCTTGCGCATGAACTGTCCGGCGGCAATTCAAGCATTTGATTGAAGTCGCAATCGTACAAGAATCCTTGCCAATCGACCGAGAGGGTACTTCGACACATCAGTCCATCGATCGTTGCGGGATTAAACGAGTCGACCAATCGCTGCATGTACGCTCCGTATTGACCGGACTCCAATAAGTCGTCCAAAAAGCGACTGATTGGCATGTTGGTAATCGTGAAAAGTCGATTGAACTCAATCCCGTAACGAGTCTGCAACTCGCGCCGATAGGCTGCTTCTAAATCGGATTGGGCTGGAGGCAGCGAAACTCCGACCGGATTGTAAACAAGCGTTAAGATCAAATCGCCGCCGGGTCGCCCGTAGCCTAACTTGTTGAGCCGCGCAATGGCTTCGATCGATTGCGCGAAAACTCCTTCGCCGCGCTGTGCATCACAATTTTCTTCCAGATAACACGGCAGCGAGGCAACGATTTCCACACGATGTTCGGCCAAGAATTCCGGCAGATCATCAAATCCAGGCGCGAGCAAGATCGTCAAGTTGCAGCGGTCGATAACGTGCCGTCCCAAACGACTCGCTTCCGCCACCATCCACCGAAAATTCGGATTCAACTCCGGAGCGCCGCCGGTAATATCGAAAGTACCGATCTGGTTTTCGGCTAAGACTCGCAAACAGACTTCGGCGGTTTCTCGCGACATGATTTCGCGACGATCCGGTCCAGCATCCACGTGGCAATGCCGACACGTCTGATTGCAAAGTTTTCCGACGTTGACTTGGAGCGTGTGAATTCGATCCGCTTGCAATGACGCTAAACCTGCCGCAGCAAGTTTTGATTTAAATGTCGGCAACGATCCATTTCGGTCGTTCGTCGTCGACCATAAGACTTGTCGCTGCAATCCGGGATCTGAAAGCCTTTTGCCCGCGCGGAGAAGCGTCAAAGTTCGTTGCGGCATGAGTCTGATTCCTTTTTACGGTGCAATCGAGTGCATTGTAAAGGAATCGTCCACCATGTGGAAAACGGGCAACTGGATTCTCTCCACCAATGTTGTGCTTCGCACTGCGCGGCAGGCGTCTATCACTGACTCTTCGCCACCGATTCTTCGAGCAGATTTTGAAGTGCATGGAGCAAATCATCGAGTAGCCCTGCGGCTTGCGCTTGGGATACGAATCGCAAATCGAAGTTCACGCTAATAGACAATTCGCCTTGAAATTCGGCCACCGCGACAGCGATCGGCATTCCCCGAAGCAGCGGTGCCAGCATATCAAACGAAAACATTCGCATATTACCGACGACTATTGTCCGATCAGTTTGGGTTAGCGGCAATCGATCAAACGGGTTGCCGAGAATGGTAAGTAGCATCGTGCCGCGATTTCGCGGCTTGCTCGCAAGCCGTTTAAGCTGGCCAGGAATCAACGACCCGAGCCGTAGCGCAAGCAACAAGGTTCGGTCCAATTGCCATTGCCGAATGACGCGCAACTCGCGCGCAATGCCAGATAACAACTTGCAATGGTCGTTCATTTGACGCGGCTGACGATCGATTTGAACAAACGAAACACGATTGCAAGCGGTTAGCCGCCGGTCTGCAAACGTTCGAATGGATAGCGGGATCAACAGGCGAATCCAATCTCGATGTCTTTGACTTGTATGGCGCGGTCGCCACCGTGCCAGAGCGAGAAACATCGCGGTAGCAATTAGGTCGTTGAGCGTGACGTCCAAATCGCTTGCATGCGACTTGAGCTGTTCAGTTTGGTCACTCGATATACGCCGGGTCTCGATGCAAGGGTATTCGACCAGCGGGCGCGGTTCAAACTCGGGAGCAACGAGTAGCGGTACGATTCGGCGAAACAGGAATTTGCTCGCACCGAATAATGCGATGGGCTGATAAATGAGCTTGCTGAGAAATTTTCGATTCAGCAAATTCAATCGACCTCGATCAGCCAAACGCGATGGATCAAGTTTTGGCAGCTTTGATTTTCCGCCATTGAGCAAGCGATCGTACTCCAGGATCCAATCCGAGGTCACTTGCAAGCCGCCTATGCCATCGCCAAGCGTATGATTGCCAATCAACGTAACGTGCGATTCGTTTGGGCCGACCACAAACCAAATTACCGCACCGCCATCGCGGTGAATGTCCGTCGGTTTCATTTGATACGGCTGGTCGTCCGTCGCTCGTTCGATCCAGCGAAAGTTGCGAAACGGCTCGCCACGATCGACGAACTGGACACGTTCTGGGTCGACCGTCACCTGAAATCCGGGATGACGGGCGAAAGCCACCTCCGCCGCCGCGAGCGCTGCAGTCCGATCCAATCGCCCGTGAAATCGCAAACGAATCCCCAAACTATTGGGACAATTCGGCTGGTCCAAGAAATACATGAGCTTTTCAAACGGGACCAATCGCGCGGGGTATTTCATGACTGCGCCGCGAACTATTTTTGTTGGGGAATTGCGGAGACTTTGGCTTCGGGTGTGCCTTCCAAGACTTTGACCTTAATGTCGCGAAACCAAATTTTGTTGCCGTGGTCTTGCAAGCAAATCCTGCCGGTCGAGAGCGTCGCGAACTTTTTCCATTCCTTGAATTTGCTTTCGCTCACTCGCTTGTTCCAGTCCGCGCCGCCGATGTTGGCATCGAGAACCATTTTTCCGTTAAGCCAATGCTCGAACCGCTTTCCGTTGGCGACGATCTTCGCTGAATTCCATTCGCCAACCGGTTTGAGTTTTTTGCCGTTCGGAGCGTACAGAGCATAAAGCGAAGCGGCTGAAGTCGTCTCACTCTTTCCATCGGCGTGCCGTTCGTCGTCCAAGATTTGGTATTCTGGCCCGGTGAGATACGGTGCCTTTTCGTCCAGCCCGACCCGGTACATCACGCCGCTATTGGCCCCCTCGGTGACTTTCCAGTCGAAAGTCAATTCGAAATCGCCGAACTCTTCCTTGGTTACGATGTCCCCGCCGCCGCTTCCGTCGAAATGAAGCGTCCCGTCGACGATTGTCCAGCCTTTACTGACCGGCTCAGCGGCATACCCGCGCCACGCATCCAACGAAGTCCCATCAAATAGAATCTTGACATCGTCCGCCGCTTTTTCCTGAGCTGCGTCCGCCTGTTTTGCTACCATGATCGAAACTACCAATCCGACAACGAACAATAATCTTGAAACAGTCACAAGTCGTCTCCAACCGAATAAAATGCGTTGAGTCAAAAGGGAAATCATTGTGCGACGGTCGCGTGCAATCGACACATCTTATATTGAGCCACGATTGTGGAGTATGATAAGTCCGCCGATTTCAATCGCGTGACTGCTCCCAAACCTATAAAACATCGGATTTTTCTATGCAATTTCGAATTTCGCCTGCGGCCGCGAGTTTCAAGGTCCTCGTTCTGGGCCTAGGGCTATTACTCGATTCCGCCGTCGTTGCTCAAGACGACCTGTCCCTCAAATTCGATGTGCAGTTGTCCTCGGACGTCAAAGTCGCGTCGACCACTGGCCGGCTGTTTGTCTTTGTGTCGAACCAAGGGTCTCGTGACCCGATGTCATCGCTGAATTGGTTTGCGCCGCAGCCGTTCTTCGCAATCGACGTCAAGGATTTCTCGCCGGGACATACTCGCGCGATCGACTTTGCCGCCGACGGTTTTCCGAAACCGCTGGCGGAACTTGCACCTGGCAAGTACCGAGTCCAAGCTCTGTTCGATCAAGACTTTTATTACCCCGATCCAGCGCATGGCCCAGGCAATGTCTTTTCGCAAACAGAAGCTTTCGAATTGGACCCCAAAAAATCCGGCACAGTACGACTTGTCTTGAATCAAGTCGTAGCCGAACCGAAACTCGTCGACACGAAATGGGCCAAGTTCATTCAGCGGACCAGCGAATTGCTCAGCGACTTTCATAAGCGCGAAGTCATCGATCGAGTCGCCGTGGTCTTGCCGGCAAGCTACTACGATGAACCGCAGCGTCGCTATCCTGTGTTCTACGAAATATCCGGCTTTGGCGGTTCGCTGCCGATGATGGTCACGCGATACAAGATCGAACCGCCGCAAGAAGCCGAAGGAGACGCCGAGTTTATTTACGTGATGCTTTCCGGAGAATGCAAGTGGGGGCACCACGTCTACGCCAACAGCGCGACCAACGGCCCGCGCGGCGACGCGCTCGTTCAAGAAATGATCCCGCACATCGATAAAGAATTTCGGACAGTTGCCGATCCGCGAGCACGTTTCGTCGGCGGCCACAGCAGCGGCGGCTGGTCGAGTCTCTGGCTGCAAGTCACTTATCCTGAGGCTTTTGGGGGACTTTGGAGCACTTCGCCCGATCCGGTCGACTTCCGCGATTGGCAAGGGACGCCTTTATACGCCAATCCGCCGCCAAGCGTTTTCGTCGACGAGTCCGGCAAACGCCGTCCGCTGGCTCGGCGCGGCACTCAACCAATTTTGATGTACGACGATTTCTGCAAGATGGACGATGTGCTTGGTCGCGGCGGGCAGCTTCGGTCTTTCGACGCCGTGTTCAGTCCGCGTGCTGACAATGGCGAACCCGCCCGTTGTTGGGACCGTTCGACCGGGCGAGTCGATTCGAAGATTCTTGAGCATTGGAAAAAGTACGACATTAGCTCGTTGCTCGAACAGAATTGGCCGCAGGTTAAAGGCAATCTCGCCGGCAAGATCCATATCACGACGGGCGACCTCGACACTTTTTACTTGAACGAAGCGACCCAACTTCTAGGCGATCGTCTTAAAGCCTTGGGCAGCGACGCTCAAGTCGAAATCGTTCCCGGCAAGGACCACGGTTCGATCCTCACGCCTCTGCTCCGCTCGACACGCCAAAAGCAAATGACTGCCGCATTCTTGAAATATTTCAATGCCGACGGTTCGTCAAAATAATCGGTTCTCGCGCGGTTAAGTCTTTGGCTTTTTGGTTTCGATTGGAATTTGATCGATCTTGGCCGCCAAAATGAAATCATTTTCGCTCAAGCCGCCAATGGCGTGCGTCCACAATTCAATCCAGACGTTGCGGTAGCCTTCGAGATGCAAGTCAGGATGGTGGCCGTCGTCTTCAGCAATCCGAGCGACTTTTTCAAAGAAGCCAAGTCCCGCCATGAAATTCTTGACAACCCAATCCTTGCGAATCCTTTTTCCGTCGTGCGTGATGCGCCAGCCGGGTAGGTTCGCCAACTGCCGGTGAGCCTGTGGGAGCGGGCACGGGTCCACGCCGCCTTCGCACGGAACACATTTCTTATCGGCCAACTGATTGCTGGTTTGAATTTCCATGTCGACTCGCTCGCGTTTTAAATGAATCTCGATCCCTCACCGTTCGAAATGGAGAGGGCAAAGGTAACATTGATTGTTCCCTCTCCCTTCGGAAGGGAGAGGGTTAGGGTGAGGGTTATAGACCACGACTAATTCTATCGCGTCACAGAAATCACTTTGAGTCCCCGTCGACTGGCAAGTCAAAAATTCCGCAAAAAACGGCCTATTTCTTTCGCGTGGCCGCTTTCATGGAGGCGACGAATTGAGTAATCGCTCGACTACGAGCGGCGGCATCTTGCAAATTCTCCGCGATGACTTGCACGATGGCCGATCCGGAAATCGCCCCTTGCGCGCCGGATTCGATGGCCGCGCTAACGTGTTCGGGCGTGGAAATGCCAAACCCCAAAAGCACCGGCGGTGCGCCCGCTTTTTTTAATGCTTCGACAAGTTGCCTCGCCGGTCGTTGCATCGCGGTTTGCGTCCCGGTCACACCAGCTCGCCCCAACAAATACGTGTAACCCCGCCCCAATTTCGCCACGCGGCTCAAGCAGGCTTCGGTCGCGTTTGGCGGCACGATCAAGATCGGTGCTATGCCCGCCGCAATGGCCAATTCGGCATACGGCGCAAGCTCAACGCTGGGAATGTCCGCGATCAAAACCGAATCGATGCCTGCATCGGCCCATCGTGCAAAAAACTTTTCGGGCTGATCGTGAACGACCAAGTTGCTGTAGACCAACAAGCCGATCGGCATATCTGGGTGTCGTTTGCGAATTTGCGTCAGCAGATCGAGACAGATTTCCGGCGTAACGCCTGCGGCAATAGCGCGGCCAGCGGCGGCTTGGATGACAGGCCCATCGGCGATCGGATCGGAAAACGGAATTCCCAATTCCAGCGCGTCGGCACCACCTGCCACCAGCGCGTCGATGATTTCCAATGAAGCCTCTGGTTCCGGATCTCCCAACACAACGAACGGCACCATCGCCCCTTCGTCGTTTGCCGCAAGACGCGAAAACATTCGTTCGTAACGGTTCATCTAGCGTCGTTTGTTTCGTGTGTCAATCAAGTTCTTGTATCCGAAGGTATCGTCGTAATCATAGGCGTTCCAATCTAGCTCAGCCGCGTACGAGTCCACGATGGGCTTCGGCGGCAATCGATTACCGCGATTACCGTAGCAACATCTGTCGCAACATCGTAGTAAACAGCAAATGGAAAGCGATTGCACAGCATTCGATGGTGGCCAAAAGCAACTTCGTGAATGCCAGCATAGAACTTTAGCGAATCAATGTCCGCAATGACATTGGCTCGGAAGTATTCGCCGAGACGAGCAGCTTGATCTTCGTAAAAGCGAAATCCTTCGAGAATGTCGCGTTCGGCATCGTTTGAAATTTGAACGATCATGGATCAAATTCGCGAATGCGCTTTTTGGCAGATTCCCAATCGCTCACAACCGCTTCGCCAGATTTCAATCGGCGAACACGATCCGCCAGGATCGCTTCGTGCCAAGCGGGTGATTCGACGTCTGATGGGTTTTTACAAAGGCTTGCCCATAACGCTTCGAGGGCTTGGAGTTTCTCGGGCGTCGACATTGAATCTAGCGGAAGATCGGTTGACATTTTCGTTCGTTTCAATTGAAGTTCGCGAAATCGATATCTTGTCACGGCCACGAGTTTAGTTTAACGCACATCGATCGAGGAATCAAAAGTTCCGTGCTGGAAAACCCGAAATTGGCCGGAAGCTTACCCTGCCGTTCTTATGAAATTCCCGCGATCGGCAGCGGTTGGTTCATCACGTGAGAGATGTCTTTGTCGCCGCGGCCGGAGAGATTGACGAGGAGGATTGTGGGCTTCGTGGCTTGATCGGCAAGTTTTGTCGCGTAGGCGATGGCGTGAGCAGATTCGAGAGCAGGGATGATGCCTTCGGTGCGAGCCAAGTGCTGAAACGCGGCGAGGGCCTCGTCGTCAGTAATGCCGACGTATTCGGCGCGACCAGTCGACTGCAAATAAGCGTGTTCTGGGCCGACCCCAGGATAATCAAGTCCTGCGGAAATCGAATGCGATTCGCGGATTTGGCCGTGCTCGTCTTGCAGAACAAAAGTGCGCGCGCCGTGCAAGATGCCCGGTCGACCACGCTGCAACGTCGCGCCGTGAGCGTGCGTATGAAGTCCATGTCCTGCTGCTTCAACGCCGATCAACCGAACTCCCGAGTCGGGAATGAAGTCTGCAAAAATCCCGATCGCGTTCGAGCCGCCGCCGACGCAAGCGATCACGGCATCCGGCAAACGACCGGCTTGCTCAACGATCTGCCGTTTGGCTTCCGTGCCGATGATCCTCTGAAATTCGCGAACCATCGTAGGGAACGGATGTGGCCCGGCAGCCGTGCCGAGAATGTAGTGCGTCGTTTCGTAGCTGGCCGACCAATCGCGAAGTGCTTCGTTGACGGCGTCTTTGAGACTTTGACTGCCGGCGGTCACAGGGATGACTTCGGCACCCAATAGCCGCATGCGAAACACGTTCATCGCTTGGCGCTCGATGTCTTTCGTTCCCATATAGATGCGCGTCGTCAATTCGAAAAGCGCGCCGACGATAGCCGTTGCGACGCCGTGCTGACCCGCGCCAGTTTCGGCAATCAAGCGAGTCTTGCCCATTCGTTGGGCCAGAAGTGCTTGGCCGATGACTTGATTGGTTTTGTGCGCGCCACCATGCAGCAGGTCTTCTCGCTTTAGGTAGATCGTGGCATTGCCGACACTGAAGGGGTCAGGCACATTTTTCTCCGGAGACTCCGCAAAATGAGCCAGGCCCCGATGGAGATTTCGGCAGCGGTATAACGGTGTTGGACGTCCGGCGTAGTCGCGCAGCAGCGCGTGAAACTCAGCGAGAAACTCAGGCTCGTGCCGCGCGGCTTCGAACGCGGCGTCCAATTGCTCAAGTGCCGGAACCAAGATTTCCGGCACGAACATCCCACCAAATTCGCCAAAAGCCCCTTTGGCCGGTTTAAATTGCGTCACCATTCACCTCGCAGCGTCGCGAAAAGTCGACGCAATTTCGCTTCGTCTTTGACGCCAGGTTCTGATTCAACACCCGAATTGACATCGAGCATCCCGCAGTCAATTTGGTGAGCCGCCACAACATTGTCCGGGCAAATTCCGCCAGAGAGTATCAAGCGACTTTTGTCAGGATAATCGTGGAGCAAACCCCAGTCGAACGATTTACCGGTACCCCCGCGAACGCTTTGTGAAAATGCATCAAGCAAAATTCGGTCCGCCCCATAAGTTGCCCAGCTCGGGATCGCCTTTACGACGCGCACGGCTTTCCAAATTTCACATTGGGACAGAAGTTTTCTGCGTAGCGCTGCAATCATCGCCGAATCTTCATCTCCATGCAACTGAACTGCATGAAGTCTCAGATCGGCGGCCAGAGTTGCTACTCGATCTATGCTCTCATTGATGAAAACGCCAACCAGCGGCAACGGTGAATTCGCGGCGATGATTCGGGCTTGTTCGTCATGCACAAACCGCGGCGATTCAACGGCGAAAATCAGTCCGCCCAACGTCGCGCCGGCGGCGTGCGCCAAACGATCTTGTTCAACCGAAGTCAATCCGCAAATTTTGACTTGGCCAAAAATCAACTTTCGCACCGCCAAGTCCAATCGCTCGGACTTCATCAAGTGGCTGCCGACCAAAAAGCCATCGACCCATCGTGCAACCGCGTCCAATTCGGCGCGCGAGCTAAGACCGGATTCGCAAACTTTGATTCGATTGGCGGGAATTAGCGGAGCCAATCGCCGCGTCGTTTCCAAATCTATCTTCAGCGTGTTCAAGTCCCGGTTGTTGATCCCAATGATTCGCGCATCGAGCGCAACCGCGCGGCTTAATTCGGATTCGTTGTGTACTTCGGTCAAAACGTCCATGTGCAAACGAGCGGCTTCGGCAGCGCATTTCCGATACGATTCGTCGTCGATGACAGAGAGCATCAACAAAATTGCATCGGCTCCAGCGTCGCGAGCTTCGACGACTTGGTAGGGCTCAAGCATAAAATCTTTGCACAAAATCGGCAGTTCGACGCGGGCGCGAACGGTTCGCAAGTGGCTGAAATCTCCGGCGAAATACGGAGTGTCGGTCAGCACGGAGATTGCATCGGCGAATTCGCGATACACGTCAGCGATGACAGCCGGGTCATAGTCCGCGCGAATGAGCCCTTCCGAGGGTGAGGCTTTCTTGCATTCCAAGATGAATCGCATCCCGGGTTTTTGCAGAGCGGCACCAAGCCGTCGGTTGGTTGGCACGGCCCGGGTGCGCAGCTCGTCGATCGAGACGTGACGTTTGCGCTCGGCAACATCGATTCGTTTACGAGCGACGATTTCCTTGAGGATCGAACTCACGGTTCGCTCCTGGAAAGTGCGGCGCAGCGTTCCAATCGGCGCAGTGCATTGCCGTTCGCCAAGATCGACTGCGCTTGGTCAAAGCCTTGCGCTGGCGAGTCGGCGATGCCCGCAATCCACAAAAGCGCCGCGACGTTAATCGCCACAGCGGCTGCATGAGCCGCTTGCCCGGAGCCTGCCAGCACGCCGGTGATCGCGCAAGCGTTTTCTTCCGCGCTGCCGCCGACGATTGCCGCGAGTGGATATTCGCGAGCGCCGAAATCACGCGGTGAAAATTGCCGCAGTGCGATTTTCCCGTCGGCAAGTTCCGCAGCAACTGTTTCGCCATGCAAAGCAATCTCGTCCAAGCCGTGTCCGTGTACGACCAGTGCTCGCTCGCAACCTAGCAATTGTAAAGCTTCGGCGATGGGGCGGCAGAGAGCCGGATCGTAAACACCAAGTAGCATGATCGGTGGCCGAGCTGGATTGACCAGCGGTCCGAGAATATTGAACAGCGTGCGCATGCCAAGCTGCTTTCTTACTGGCATCGCGTGCCGAATTCCACCGTGATAATGCGGCGCAAACAAAAAGCAAAAACCAGTCTGGTCTAGACAACGGCGCGCAGATTCCGAGCTTGGTTCCAGATGGAAACCAAATCGTTCGAGCAAGTCCGCCGCGCCACACTTGCTGGAAACCGCGCGATTACCGTGCTTGGCGACCGGCAAGCCCGCTTCGGCCGCAACAAATGCGACCGCTGTCGATATGTTGATCGTGCTGGCTCCGTCGCCGCCCGTTCCAACGACATCCGCGAATCGGTAGTCCGGTTTCGGAAAGTCGCGGGCGGCATCCAGTAGCGCGGTCGCAGCACCGGCAATTTCGTCAGGCGTTTCGCCCTTTAACTTGAGAGCCACCAACAAAGACGTGATTTCAACTTCCGAAAGCTCGCCACGAATAAGCGCATCGAACAACGAGCGGCACTCATCGTGAGTCAGTCCGTTTCCCAACAGCAACTTGTCGACCTGCGCGTGCATCACGCATTCTCCACAGAGGTTGTCGGCGAAACCAAAGCCATCAAGTTGCTCAATATTTTTTGCCCGAACGTCGTCAAAATGGATTCAGGATGAAATTGGACACCGTAAACCGGGAGCGTTCGATGCGCGAGTGCCATGACGATATCGCCGCAATCCGCGATGCTCAGCAATTGGTTCGGCATACGAAGGGCCATCAAGGAATGATATCGTCCGACCTCGATTTCGATCGGCAACCCCGCGAACATCGGATGCCCCGCGTGCCGAATGCGAGATTTTTTTCCGTGAACAATCGCACCGACGGACCCGACCGTGCCGCCAAAAGCTCTGACCATCGCTTGGTGTCCCAAACAAACGCCGAAAATTGGGACATGGCCGGCGGCACGCTGAATCAGTTCAATGCAACAGCCAGCTTGGTCGGGTGATCCCGGACCCGGTGAAAGCACGATCAGCGCCGACCGTTTAGCTTTAGTGATTTCAAGCGCTTTGTCCGCAGAGATCGTGTTGCGGTAGATGTCGATGTCGGCACCCGTGGCCGCAAACGCATCAACGAGGTTGAAACTGAACGAGTCAAAGTTGTCGATCAACAGAATGTGCGGCTTAGTCATGGCGAGCGTCTCCGGCGATCAAGGCATTCGCACGCGCGATCGCTCGCAGCACGGCTTCCGCCTTTCGACGCGTCTCGTCGGCTTCGAGTTTAGGGACGGAATCATGAACGACACCCGCACCCGCGCGAACGTGCGCCATTCCATCTTGAACCAGAGCCGAACGGATGATGATCGCGGTATCCAGACTGCCGTCGCCGCGAAGGTAGCCGATCGCCCCGCCGTAATGGCCTCGACGCGCTCCTTCAAATTGCCGAACGAGCTGCATCGCTTTAATTTTTGGAGCGCCGGTTAGCGTTCCCATGTTCATGCTCGCCTGATAAGCGTGCAGAGCATCGAGGTCATCGCGCAAAGTTCCTTGGACGCGCGAGACCAAATGCATTACGTGCGAATAGCGGTCGACTCGCGCCAAGTCAACGACGTGCCGCGTCCCCGGCTTGGCCACTCGCGCGATATCGTTTCGCGCTAGGTCGACCAGCATCATATGCTCAGCATTTTCTTTTTCGTCTAAACGCAATTCGGCTTCGATGCGGCTATCCAAATCCGCGTCCAGACTTCCGTCGGATTTCAGGCCGCGCGCACGGGTTCCTGCGATTGGAGAAATCTCTACCGTTCGCCGTTTTCCGTCGACTTTAACGGCTGACTCCGGAGAGGCACCGAACAAGACGAAACCGCTGAAATTGGCGTAAAACAGGTACGGACTGGGGTTGAGCAGACGAAGCGAAGCGTACGCCGCGAGCGAGTCCAGGCAGGGAATCGAAAAAGTCCGCGAAGGAACGATTTGAAAAACGTCACCCGCGACGATATGCTCTTTCATCGCGGCGATGGTCGCGACAAAAGCAGCGTCGTCGGCGTCAACCGCGACTTGGGCAAGCGACTCGCAGCGGTGGCTCGGAAAAGTCAATTCGACGTGCGGTTCGTGCACCAACTTGCTCGCCACTTCGGCGATATGCGATACCGCGTTTAAGGCCGAGTAATAATTCGAGTCTGCATTCGGACCGCCGAACACGTTGACGATGGCTTCTGCGTGTTGCTTGAGGTGATCGATGACGACGATTTGATCTGCCAGAAGGAATAAGAAATCTGGCACGTCAGCGCCGGGGCCCGACTTCGCAGGATTCGGCTCCGGCAGCGATTCAAACTGGGCGACGAGATCGTAGGCGAACACGCCGATCAACACCACGGCTTCGGGAAGATTGGCCGTTTCGGGTGTTAGCTGCGCTACGACCGCACGTAGAACGCTCAGCGGTGACGGTGCGTGCAATCGCTCGTCTTCGCTCGCTTGGTCGCTGGCTCGGTCGAACTCGAGATCGAATCCATCTGCCGTCTCACGGAGGAAGAACGCGGCCAAAGCTTTTCGCAAGCGCGGTAACAGGCTGCTGCCATTGGAATTGAGCGCGGTGACTTCAACGCGATTTTGGCGACAAGTAAAACTTAACGCAGCGGACGTGACCAAAAGACTGCGCTGAGTTTTTCGGCTGGTTGCTTCGGCTGACTCAAGTAAAACGGTATTAGGCGTTTGACCATTAGCGGTTAGCGCGGCGAACAAACTGAGTGGGGCAGGGACGCCCGCCAAGCGGCGAGTCAGAGAACGCACATGGCCGTCCGGCAGCGGGGACGAATTCACAGCGTCCTCCCCGAAGCTTCGACGAACGGTTTTATGTCGCTCATGAGCCGCGCGAATTCTTGCGGATTGAGCGATTGGTGGCCGTCCGACAATGCGCTTCGCGGATCGTGGTGGACTTCGACCATGATTCCATCGGCACCGACGGCGGCCGCGGCACGCGACATGGGCGCAACGAGTTCGCGCAAGCCGGTTCCGTGGCTCGGGTCGACGAGTACAGGTAGATGCGATTTCTGTTTGATGTAGGCAACGGCATTTAAGTCCAGCGTGTTCCGCGTCGCTGTTTCAAATGTGCGAATTCCGCGCTCGCACAAAATCACGTTGGAGTTGCCACCGGCCAACAGATACTCAGCCGCCAAGAGAAATTCTTCGATTGTCGCGGCCATGCCACGTTTGAGAATGACCGGTTTTCGCGTGCGGCCCAACGCTTTGAGCAATGAATAATTTTGCATATTTCGCGCGCCAAGTTGAAACGCGCCGACAATCGGTTCCATGAGTTCGATATCCGCCGCGTCAACGATTTCCGTGACGATGGGAAGCTTTGTGCGCTCGGATACGTCGCGCAGCATTTGCAAGCCTTCGCGTCCGTGCCCTTGAAAGCTGTACGGACTGGTTCGCGGTTTAAACGCTCCGCCGCGCAACAGACGCGCGCCGTGTTGCTTGACGACTTCGGCCGTCGCCAACAGTTGCTCAGCATTTTCAACCGCGCACGGTCCGGCGATTACGGCGAATTCGCGACCGCCCACTGGGACTCCGCCGACGTTGACAACCGTATCGTGCGGATGCAGTTCGCGCCCAACCAATTTGTACGGCGTGAGAATTGGTTTGACCGATTCGACCGCAGGGTGACTTGTCAGATTGAGTTCGGCCAGAACTCGTTCGTCACCTAATGCACCAAGCACGACTCGCTCGACGCCCGGCATGTGCAAAGGCTTGAGTCCCAATCGTTCGATATCCGCCAGAATTTCTAGCGCATCGGCTTCGGTGGCACCGCGCTTCAAGACGATTATCATCAGGCACTCGGTTAAATGATCCGGTCGCTGACCGATTATCCGTCTTTTGAATCGTCCGATTTGTCAGGCGCGGATTCCTCCGACTTATCGTCGGATTCCTTTTCTGCTTTGTCTTTCGGCGGATCGACCATGTCGTCGCTGGCTTCGTCGTCATTGGCCGCGTTTTCTTTTTCTTTTGCTAGGTCGGCCTTGTGAACTTCTTCGCCTTCGGGCCCGGTCAAATCTTCGCTCAACAATTCGCGCCATGGTTTATTTCTTTGATAGCCTTCAAGTTCGCGGCGCAAGTTATCCAGCGATTCGATTTTTTCGGCTTCGCCTAACGCGACAGCTTTCGCCGCCCACTCTCGAGCCTTTTCGAAATCGCCCGATTCGGCGTAGCCTGCGGCGAGCGTGCTAACGGCATAGGCCTCATTGTATTTTGACAACTCACAAGCCCGCAGGCCGAGCTCCACCGATCGTTTGCCATCGCGGATTTCTGGTTTTGGCGACGTGGCCAATACCCAAGCCAAATTATTTATCGTGCCGGCATCGGGTTCGTTTTTTTCATCTTGAATTTCGATTGCCCGTTCGTAATCTTCAATCGCTTTGGCGTGTTCACCCAAACTCAAAAATGCGTCCGCTCGCCCGCGAACTGCGATTTCGAGATCTGCGTTCTCTTCGAGGATGCGATCGTAAATTTTGATCGCATCATCGGATTTTTTGGCGGCGTTGTAGAACATAGCCAAATTCACTTGAAAACCAATTTGGTCGGGAGCAAAGTCAACTAATTTCTGCATTTCCGCAATTGCCTTATCGTGTTTTTCTTGTCCAGCGTAAATAAAGCTGCGCAACTGGATGGCGCTAACTAGGCCGGGCTTCAAATCCAAAACGCTGTTCACGGTGGTCAGAGCTTCATCGAATTGCTTTTGGTCGAGCAGAATTCGCGACTTGAGCAACATGGCCTCAGGGTTTTCCGATTTATCCTTCAAGACGCTTTCAACAGTTTCTAAAGCTTCATCCACACGCTTCTGGTCAAAAAGAATATCCGCCTTGAGCAACAAGGCTTCAGTTTTGTCCGTGCTGAATTCGAGACCTTTTTCGACCGCAGCTAATGCTTCTTCAGGCTTTTCCTGTATCGATTGCATGCGAGCCTGCAAGAGGTAAAGACCGGGATTTTTTGGGTCATCGGCGATGGCTTCATCGAGTTCGCGATTCGCATCGTCAAACTGTTTGGAGTCCATTAGGTTTGCGACAAGCATTTCGATTGCGTCCGCCCCTTGATCCTTCGCCGCCCGAAGATCCGTGATCGCAGCGTCATAATCTTTGTTTGACGAATGGTGTTGAGCGCGCACCAACAAGGCCTTGGTGTTTGAATCGTCGATGATGATCGCCTGATTTAGATCCGCGAGTTTGTTTGCGGAATCGTCGGCGAGCATAGCTCGCAACATGAGGGCTTCGGAGAGCGAAGTATTGTCGTTAGTGAATAGCTCGATAGCTCGATTTAAGGCCGAGCGGGCTTGGGTCATGTCGCCACCGGGAAGCATTTCCAGTCGAGCGGTCATCAAATGTGCGTCGGCCATCTTCGGATCGATTTTCAAAACTTTTTCAATCCGTGAGAGGGCTTCACGGCGCAAGAATCGCCAACGCGAATCGCGCGGCCCTTCCAAAATTCGTTGGCTCAATTGCTTGGCGTGATCCAGCAACGTCGACTTAAGCATCGCCTCCGCAAGCTTCGTCGAAGTCTCATCGAGTCCCTTAGCGATTGCCGACTCGCACACGCTGACGACTTCATCTAAATCGCGTGTGGTTTTGGCTTTCGATTTCAACTCGATCGCTTTTTCCAATTCTGCTTCGCCGTCATCGGTGTCCTGGTCGGGCTTTTTTCCGGCGTCTTGGCTTTCGGCCGGAACAGCTTCGTCGTCTTTCTCGGGCGCATCGTCTTGTTGAGAGTCTTCGCTGGGGGCGGCTTGTTCGGTAGGCGGCTTGTCATCGGTTTTAGGTGCGTCCTGCGCAACCGCGCAGGCTGACAATAATATTGTTGCCCAAGCAACCAAGCCAAAGTGTGCCAACAGTTTTCGACGTGACATTCGAGGCTCCATTAACTTTCCTGCAAATTCGCGTGATCCGCGACAAAGCTAGGAAGGTTGAAAAAATTGAAACTGGCGCACAAGGCAGATGTGCCCGGCGATCTAGACTCTGAGTAATTCAAATTCTATGGAAATAGCGCCAAATTGAGAATCGCAGCATGATTTGCCCGAGCGGCCGCGACCGATGCCTTTGGAATCTCGCAACGATTTCACGGAAAACCCCAAATAAATGCCGGCCGAAAACAATTTGCTTTCTGGTGCGCGAAAGGCAGGAATTCGAGTGAATCGGCCAAAAAAACGGAAAAATCGGGCAAAACCACATCATCGGACGAGCCCCCGCCCAGTGCTCCCCAGCTTTCTGGTAGTTTCAAAGTCGGACTCTGCTTTTCTGCTTGGATTTGACGATACTCGTAGCTATCCTTAAAGAAACGTGTTCGGTCGATTAAATTCGCCCTTCAATATGGTTCCACTTTGCATTTTCGGCGTTGACGGCAAGGTCCGACGCCTTTGTTTGGAGGTTTGATTGCATGTCTCACAAATTGTTTAGCGCGGCTCTGTTGTTCGTCGCGGCGTCGTTGTCATTCAACATGGCGTCGGGCGATGACGAAACAAAATCGAAAGTATCTAGCAAAATTACGTCCACCCGCGATCCCGCTGAAGGATTCAAACAAGTCGAATTCTTCGCCGCGATGGAGGCCGAACAAATCAAAGTCAAAATTCGCATGGAAGATTCGACGGAAGGTAAGTTCATCATCGAGAACAAAACCGGTGAGCCTATCTCGATTCAATTGCCCGAAGCGTTCGCCGCCGTACCGGCAATGTTTCAACAACTTGGCGGCGGACAAGGCGGTGGCGGCGGACAAGGCGGTGGCGGACAAGGCGGACAACAGAGCCAGGGTGCTGGCGGCGGTTTCGGTGGCGGACAAGGCGGTGGTGGACAAGGTGGCGGCGGCGGCGGCGGATTCGGCGGCGGACAATTTAATATTCCCGCCGGCCGTATCGGGCGCATCAAAGTCAATACGGTCTGCTTGGAATACGGCAAAGAAGATCCAGCACCGTTCCGCAAATACACCGTGATCCCAATCGAAAAATTCACGACCAACCAAGCAGTCATCGAAACTTGCAAAATGTTAGCTCGCGGCGAAATCGATCAACACGTAGCTCAAGCTACCGCATGGCACTTGGCCAACGGCCTTTCCTGGGATCAAATGCTGGTTCTCAACCGCGTTGAACTAAGTAACGGCTACTTTGAACGATACTTTCATCGGAATCATCTGGTGACCGCCCAACAAGTCACGGTGGAAGCCGTCGAACGTGCAAAAACGGCAAAGGAATCGAAGGGCGAGAAAAAAGATTATGTTTCGCCCGGCGAGGCTCAAGCCGTTTCCGTCGAAAACAAGTAGCTAGGTTTCGACGAACAAAGGGGTCAGGAGTCATTGTTGGAGTTTTCGCTACGAAAGCGGACTTGTGGGCTGCCACGCGGCCGAAAAGTGGACTCAACGCCAAGCTTTCGCGCAGTCGATGCTATCCATCGCGACGTGCCAAACGGACTCCCGCGATTGACCGACCGACGGGCCGCTTCCAGTTCCAACTCCGGCAAGGGTTCATTCACGCGTTCGACCCAGCGTGGAGGCCGGGCAATAGGCCATTTCGAAAGCGGCGCAGGATCGGGCTCCGGCGTCTGTAACCAACGCCACAATGAGCCCCAGCGCCACTTTTCCGCTTTGCGAACCAGTTTGGCTCGTTGCGCTCGACGTAGCGGCAAACCGTCAGGAAATGTTCGTCCGCCTGAATCGGAAAGCTCTTGAAGCAGCCTTAGTAGACGCGTCCCTGTCCGGAAGGGTGATAATGCACGTGATAGCGCATGTGCGTCGCCGTTACCCAGCGCAGGAACTAACTCATAGCCCCATTTTGGCCAGGGCGTAGCACCAAGTGCCAATGATTAGGCATCAACTGTTAAGCGAATAACTTGACGAGATATTCGGCAATCCCATCGGCGAGATTTCGTTCAAAGGCTTCGAAATCGGCATCTTTTCGAAAAATATCTTCGCGAGCATTCCCGCGACTTAACGCGTGATAAAGTCCCCCCGCTTCATCGGCTCGCAGTGTTCGTGGCATAATCTGGAAGCGAATCGAGACCGAACCCTTCGTCAATGACTCCTGACCCCTTTGATTTCTCAACGAGCGAAAATAGTGAACTGGCGTAGCTTGACAGCGTGGGTTGGGATCATCGTCGGTTTTGCGGTGAGCTTGCCGGCCGAGCATCCGGTGTCGATTATCACGGCGGACGTGTATGTCAATCGCTTCAAGGCGACGATGCAATTGAAGTTTTTCGCCGAAGACTTGACGCTGATCCAAGGAATGGAGCCCAACGACAAGGGGTTTTATGATCGTGCCGCGATCGACAAGACATTTGCCGTACATCGCGAGTACTTGCTGAAGAACATTCAACTGCGCGGATTGGACGGCAATTTGATCGTCGGGAAAATCGTGGACGTAAATGACTCGGACATACCAGCAGACGGAATCGAGCAAGCCCAACTGATGAACTTTTCGTTGGGAATGGTGATCGAATATAGCTTTGAGCAGCCGCCTGAGGTTTTGACTATTTCGCAGGACATTGCGGACCCGGACTATTTGTTTCCGTCGGAAATGAAGGTCTTGATCAAGCAAGCCGGCATCGACGCGCCGCAAGCGACTTTGCTCAAACCGACGACGCCGGAGACGTTTCGCTTTGACTGGGGCGCTGCTGCGAGTGCCGAATCGACACCGGAGAAAGACTGGCAAGAATGGTTCGACGAGCAACGCGAAAAAGATTTAGGGATCAGCAGTTACAGCAGCACTTATTCGTTTCTTTACATTACGCGACACGAAGTTCGGCATGAAATTCTGGTTCCGTTGGCCAGTTTGACTGAAATCAAGTTCAACAACAAAGACTCCGCATTCCTAGAAATCGCCGAACAGGATGCGATTAAGGCGGAGATCGAAAAGTACTTCGCCGACGGAAACCCAATTCAGATCGACGGAATTTTGGTCCAACCGATCGTCGACCGAATCGACTTTTACGGTGCCGACGTCCGCGATTTTGTCCGCCAAGCCGCGCGGCAGCGTGTCAGCGTGGCCAACGGTCGTGTGGGTGTCATGCTGAATTACGCGACAAAGGGTACGCCTAACGAAATTCGAATGACGTGGAATCGATTCTCCAAATCGCTCAACAATGTGGAGGGCGTTGTGTTTCCTTTTGACAAAGCCGAAAAGACGAAATTCGCTAGATATCTGCCGGAAAACCAATATGTATGGAAAAACCCAGGTACGCCGCCGTTGCCCAAACTGACGGAAGTCGAGCGAACCGGGAAACCAATTTCCCAACCGGCAATATTCTTTTTGGCGGGTGCTGCGGCGTGTCTGTTGGCGGGGATTGTTGGAATTTTCACCCGACGATCAAGCTTGGCGATCTCTGCGATCGTCGCTTGCGCGGCTTGCACCGGGTTCGGCTGGCAAGCGCATCGCTACCAGTGGCCGCCGTTGATCTGGCCGCGCGAATCGGTCGCACCTCAGACGGCAAAAGATATTTTCCAGCAATTGCATAAGAACATCTTTCGTGCTTTCGACTACCACGCCGATACCGACATTTACGACGCGCTTGCCGCCAGTGTCGATGGCCCGTTGCTGCGCGATCTGAATTTGCAAATTCAGCAGCGGCTCAAGATGGCCGACCAAGGTGGCGCGAGATCCCGTATCGACGAAGTCAATTTTCTGGACGGAAATATCGACGAGGCGGCAACAAAAGCGTTATCGCGCGGCTTCGCCTATCGTTGCAAATGGAACCTCGTTGGATCGGTCGAACATTGGGGCCACATTCATCAACGCAGCATCGTTTACGAGGCCTTGTTTGAAGTCGAGCCGCGAGATCGCGCTTGGAAAATCACGTCGATGGATATCACACACGAAGAGCCCCCTCAAATCAAAATCAGCGTTCGCCGACTATGACCTATTGGCGAAACGTCCTCGATCGACGCAGGACTTCCGACCTCGCCGCTACTTTTTCGCGCTTGGTTTTTGAGCGGTTTGCTCGGATTTGGTCGACTTTCGTAGAGTCACATCAAGTTGATCGACATGAATGCGTGGATCGACCACCAAACCGTCCTTGCCGATCAAGAGTGTCGTAGGCACGATGGCAATGCCCAATTGGACGGCCAGCTTTCCCTCAAGTCCTTTTTCGTTGGTTAATTGAGTCCAAGGCATGGCGTTTTCTTTGAGAAACTCTCGCTGTTTTGCCGGGTCGTCGTCTACGCCAATGCCAACAACCTCGACTCCGTCCGCAGCATATTTTCGCTGAATTCGCCGCAATTCGTCGATGTCATGCTCGCCGGCCCAGGACGCCCAATAATGCACAACCACGATTTTTCCTTTGAGGCTACTCAATCGGAAATCCTTATCGTCGAGTGATTTTCCCTGAAGCTCGATGGCGCGGCCAGTTGAGTTGAGTCGGGTGTAAGCACCTTGCGCCTTGAGAGTGAACGGCGAGCTGGGATGCTCCTTGGCGATCCGGGCGTACCAGCCGCCTGCTGCTTCCGGATTGCTCACTTCGGCGCTGCTAGCAAGTTGATACATGGCCTCGGGGACGAATTCGCACTTGGCGAACTTTTCGATAAATTTTTCCAGCCGCAACAAGTGCTCTTGGTGTTTTTCGTCGATCACCTTGGGATCAGTTTGGCCGGCCAATTCAGCGGAGGCTTGGGCCGAGATCATTCGGTAAAAGGCGTACCCGACATCGTTTTGGTCGACGCCCGTGCCGTCTATTTCTTTGATGAAGTCATTGAGTTTCTTCAGTCCGTCGGGGTACTCGCCGTTTTGAAAAGCCCCTCCGACCTGATCAGCGAATTGGCGAATCCAATTTGACTTTTCGTCGGCGGGCGAATTCTTGAAAAATTTTTGCAACAGCGTCGCCAAGCGTTCGTGCGTTAGAGCAAGTTTTTCTTTGTCACCTTTTTTGCGTAATTCCTCAAGCTCGTTCGAGAGCTGATTGTACTCTTCGAACTCGCCCTGATTCCCTAGCGACATCGGCGGTGATGTGCCTGGTGCTGTCCGGAAAAAGAATCCGCCGATGGCAAGTGCTTGACCTTCGGCAACAGCTTGAGGCAGTTCAAAAAGACGCCAATTATCGCCGACCTTGATTAAAGTCCCCAGAGCGATTTGAGCAGGCTTGTCGCCGGTCGCTATCACTGCGGCAACATAATCGTAAATCGTAATCGGTTGATTGACGCCGCGAGTCGATTCGGCCACAGTGCTAGGCTGAATTCCTCCGAACTGAATCCATTGAGTTTTCGAAGTCACCAGTTTTTGTTTACTGACAAAACTTGGGAATTCGCTAATTGCCTTCGCAAGGAGTTCTCGAATTTCGGCTTTCAATTCGTCGCTCAACGCCAGCGATTTGAGTTCGTCCTCGGTCAAAAGCAGCCGTTTGAACCGCGCTAAATCATTTGTGCTAATCGCGGCGACAACTTCTGCGGAAACTTCTTCCGCCGAAATACTTAACCATCGGTCGATTTCGCCGTTGCCGTCGGCGTCTTCTCCCCAACGTGAGCCCGCCGCACCAAACCACCGAAATTGATCTGCTTTGCCGTCGAAATTCGAATCGATATCACAGTAAACTTCGATACCGTCTTTGAAATAGGACCAGCGGTCTAGGTTCTGGTCGCCATTGTTATCTAAGTACAACCGCAACGTCCGATTGTCCTGGTCGCGAACGATGAAGCCAGATTTTTTGATCTCTTTTGCGGACGCCAAAGTGCAAAGGTCAATTTGAGTCTCGCTCGGTTGATCGTACTCGATATCATTTTGCTTTGGCTTGTAACGCAAAGCCTCTTGGACTTTTTCGTCAGCCAGCAGGCATTGGGTGCAAACCACCAAAAACGCGAAGAAAGCTAGGATTCGAATCTTGAAATTGTGCATGGCAAATACCGTTAATACCGTAGGAAGTTGGATTGGGGGAATTCGACGAGCGAATCGGTCGTGAAAATCGAAATCGAACTGGGCCGTTCGGCGTCGGCCAGGCTTCAAAAGCCTATCGCCAAAAGCCCGCTCGGAAAAGGTCAAAGCTCTTGGGGGAGTGAATTACTGCGGAAACTACGGGGTTTCAACGCTGGCGAAATAATGTCGCGTGATCCAAGAACAATTCCACGTTGCCTTTAAGGGCGATGCCCTTGGTCCGTTTGACACCTGGGAACCGATCCGTAAGATATTGAGTTTTCCGCTATTGCCGATCGTTTCATCGAATGATTTGAACCGTTGTGGTGCGTGTTGGTCAAATTGCCCATTGCGAGGTAATGTCGGGCGTGTAGCTCAGTTGGTTAGAGCGCGTCCCTGATAAGGACGAGGTCCCAGATTCGAGTTCTGGCACGCCCACTTTGAATTGAAGATTTCAGATGGCTGATTGCTGATTGAGGAGCCGAGAGAAGTGCAACCAACATTTGCGTAATGGCGCCTGGTCGACGCCGGAGAGATAGTCGAGTTCGTGCGAAATGTCCCTTTTTTGTCGATAATCACGAAGATGACCAATCGGGACGAACGTGCGTTTTAGCGCTTTCCCAGACGATAGCCCGCTTCAGCAATCATCAATCATAAATCATCAATATTCTTCGGGGACGTAGCTCAATTGGGAGAGCACCGGCTTTGCAAGCCGGGGGTTGAGGGTTCGATCCCCTTCGTCTCCATTTTCTTCGTGGTTTTATAGATTTTAGGATTTTTTTTTGATCCCCCTTGAGTCGGCTGGAATTGACCGTATACTTTTCGCTCCACTCGCGGCTCGCATCTAGCGTTTTACTATCGATCGGGTTGATTGACGCCGCGAATTTTGGTCGATAGGATTCAGGGTTTCCGCCAGTTTTTCCAGTTGATGGCAATTTGCTTTCTTGAACACTTGTTTGAGAAATCGAATTGCCCTGAATTGGGTTTGATGTCGAGCAATCGCGTCAATTGATCTTTGACAATTTGGTTTGAATTGATGGCATCTGGAGTGTCCGGTGTGGCGCAAGCTGCACAAGGACACTAACCACTCTTTGAAGCGTCGCGGCTTGATTCGCAAGAATCGAGTCGCACAGATATTGAGATAGATCGTTACAGGATCAGTAGTTGACACGTATGCCGTCTTTTTGTTTCAAGCGGACCTTCGGGTCGGCAAGTTTCGAGAGGGCTGGATATATGTGGTCAAGCTAAATAAGAGCATATGGGGGATGTCTTGGCATTAGAAGGCGATGAAGGGCGTGGAAGTCTGCGAAAAGCCTGGGGTAGCTGACAAACGAGCGTTAATCCCGGGATACCCAAATGGCCCGTACTGAATTCATAGGTACGGTGCGGCTAACCCAGGGAACTGAAACATCTCAGTACCTGGAGGAAGAGAAAGAAAAATCGATTTCGTCAGTAGCGGCGAGCGAAAGCGAAACAGCCCAAACCGTGGAGGTTTCCTCTGCGGGGTTGTAGGGCCTTTCACATGGGAGTTACAAAGTTCGAATTAGCGGAACGTCTTGGAAAGGGCGACCATAGCGGGTGACAGTCCCGTACGCGAAAATTCTGAACCTCCCGAAAGGTACCTGAGTAAGTCCGGTCACGTGGAACCCGGGCTGAATCTACGGGGACCATCCCGTAAGGCTAAATACTCTCTAATGACCGATAGTGAACTCAGTAGCGTGAGCGAAAGATGAAAAGAACCCCGTTGAGGGGAGGGAAAGAACCAGAAACCATATGCTTACAAGCTGTCGGAGCCCTATGATTCGTTCAGGGTGACGGCGTGCCTTTTGCATAATGATCCGGCGAGTTATCGTCTGCGGCTAGGTTAAGGCCTTACGGGCCGAAGCCATAGGGAAACCGAGTGTGAATAGCGCGAATTTGTCGTAGGCGATAGACACGAAACCTAAGTGATCTACCCATGAGCAGGTTGAAGCGTGAGTTATATCACGTGGAGGACCGAACCCACTTGGGTTGAAAACCGAGGGGATGACTTGTGGGGAGGAGTGAAAGTTTAACCAAACTGGGAGATAGCTTGTTCTCTCCGAAATATATTGAGGTATAGCCTCGTGTCATTGTTCATCGGGGGTAGAGATACTGATTCGGACGGGGGCTTATTCCAAAGTACCTCACTGAACCAAACTCCGAATACCGATGGATTTATCACGGGAGTCAGACCGCGAGGGATAAGCTTCGCGGTCGAGAGGGAAACAACCCAGACCATCAGCTAAGGTCCCCAATTTATGCTCAGTCACTAAGGAAGTTAGATTGCTGAGACAGCCAGGATGTTGGCTTAGAAGCAGCCACCATTTAAAAAGTGCGTAACAGCTTACTGGTCGAGCAGTCTTGCGCCGATAATGATCGGGAGTAAGCATAAAACCGAAGCTATGGATAATTCGCCTTCGGGCGAATTGTGGTAGGAGAGCGCTGTACGGGAGATACAAGCCGGACGGAAACGACCGGTCGCGGCCCGTACAGGTGATTATGCCGGAATGAGTAACGATAAAACAGGTGAGAATCCTGTTCGCTGAAAGCCTAAGGTTTCCTGGGGAAGGTAATTCCGCCCAGGGTTAGGCGGTACCTTAGTCGAGGCCGATAGGCGTAGACGATGGATAGCAGGTTAATATTCCTGCCCCAATTTGTGGAGCGATGGAGGGACAGCATCCGGAAAGTGAGCGTAACGAATAGAAATGTTCGTGGAGTGTACTGAGCGGGAGGGATTGGCAAATCCACCCTCATAATGCAAGGTACTCGACCGACTGGCTTGACCAGGAAGTCATTGGAAGGGTGTTCAAGAAAATCTTCTAAGCTTTGAAGCAAATTGACCGTACTAAAACTGACACAGGTAGGCGAGACGAGAAGTCTAAGGCGCTCGGGAGAACGGTGGTTAAGGAACTCTGCAAAATGACCCCGTAAGTTCGCGATAAGGGGTGCCTTCGAGGGTTAACGCTCTTGGAGGCCACAGTAAATCGGCAGCAGCGACTGTTTATCAAAAACACAGGACTCTGCGAACACGCAAGTGGAGGTATAGAGTCTGACGCCTGCCCGGTGCCGGTAGGTTAAGGAAGGAGGTTAGCCGTAAGGTGAAGCTTTCGACCGAAGCCCCGGTAAACGGCGGCCGTAACTATGACGGTCCTAAGGTAGAATTTTCTGCCCTCTCGCACGGCAACGCGCGAGTCTGCACTTGGCTGTATGCTGGAACGTCTGAGAATCCGACGGTACTCGCGTTCTGAAATTTCAGATCTCAAATTTGAAATCTCAGATCCGCAGTGACAATCTGTTCGGTGCAGACAATCAGCAGGAAACCAGTTTCACTGGGATCCTCAGAGACTATACGCCAAGCATCCCAATTTTTTGGGTTGATGATATAGTCCGAGCTACATGGCGACATGTAGAGGCTGACAGAAATGATCAGCCCGCCGAAACGCAAGTTTTACTTAACACAAAAAACCATTGATTCATACAACGCATACCATTGTTGTTGAATCAATGGGTTGAATGTGCTGTTAGCTTACGTTTCTTCGGTAGTAACATACTGAGCGAAGTTCCTTGTCGGGTAAGTTCCGACCTGCATGAATGGCGTAACGACTGCTGCACTGTCTCAACCACCGACCCGGTGAAATTGTAGTCGTGGTGAAGATGCCACGTTCCCGCGGTTAGACGGAAAGACCCCGTGAACCTTTACTGTAGGCTGATATTGGGCTGAGGTATATCTTGTGTAGGATAGCTGGGAGACTGTGAGGCCGGTACGCAAGTATCGGCGGAGTCGTCGTTGAAATACCAGCCTGGCTATGCTTTAGTTCTAACGTTGGTCCCTTGAATCAGGGCAACGGACAATGTCAGTTGGGCAGTTTGACTGGGGCGGTCTCCTCCAAAAGAGTAACGGAGGAGTGCAAAGGTACACTCAGCCTGGTTGGCAATCAGGCGTCGAGCGCAAGGGTAGAAGTGTGCTTAACTGCGAGACTTATCAGTCGAGCAGATACGAAAGTAGGTCCTAGTGATCCGGTGGTCCCGTATGGAAGGGCCATCGCTCATCAGATAAAAGGTACTCCGGGGATAACAGGCTTATCGCTTCCGAGCGTCCATAGCGGCGAAGCGGTTTGGCACCTCGATGTCGGCTCATCACATCCTGGGGGTGAAGAAGCTCCCAAGGGTTTGGCTGTTCGCCAA
>JANNYC010000118.1:0-1409 GCA_031409895.1 Planctomycetota bacterium | reverse complement strand
GTCAATCGCACCATGCTTGTCAAAAATTACAGCCACTGAATCCGTCCCAGTTAGCGGCGGAATTCCAAAGCCCGAAAGTTGGAGGTCAATGTATTGCCCTCTAGGAAGTCTTACTTCACTAGATACAACGCGAATCGGCTTGCGGAAAACTTTGAATGGAAAAGTTCCTTCGGGTGGATACGGCTGGTGTGGTCCAATCACAAGTTCAGCTCCATCCCATTGATAAAGGGGACCGCGCAGATTGAACTGTAGGAAATCATCCGTTGTCGGCGTGTAGCTGCCCGCCGGGAATGTGACCTGGTAACGAAATAGCAACGAGGGCGGCACTGGAGGCACTTTTATAATCGTTGCCATGTCACCAATAAAATCTCCTGAATATGGCGGCAGGGACCGCATCCGAAACAGACTGGTAGCGCCGTTGGTGTAATTCGGATTGCGGACGATTTCGATTCCGGCAAACCCATTGACCTTCGCATCGTCGCGGGCGGTGGCGAACATCGATTCGACGACGCGGGCCGCTTCACGGATTTTGCGATCTGCGGTTACAACGCGGAGTTTTGGGATGACCATCGCCGCCAGGACGAGCATGATGCTCATCACCAGCAGCATTTCGATCAGCGTAAAGCCGCGTCGAGTTTCGTGTATTTGATTGTTTTCGTTCATGGTTGACTCGTTAGTTTGGCATGTTCACCGAAGTGACATCGAAATGAACGGAAAGTGGACCTTCGTTGTCCATGTAGTCGATCAATGTTGGATCCATGGTATCGAGACCGAGACCGGGAACGAGAACTGTAGGTTCATCCGTGCGAACATGAAGCGTGAATCGCAGCGGATCACCCCAAGCGTCGAGAATTTCGTTGTGTTTGTCGCCATCGGTATCCATGATCTCGGCCGCAAAAATGAAATCCATTCCGGAACTTGCGTAATCGTTGTGTGAATTCAATATCTCGAACAAACATTCGGCCTGCTCATTGGCAACAGAAGCGATATCAGGAGGGGTATTAAGTTTTCGCGCCATACGTGCCACAAGGGATGGAGGTACAATCTTCATTTCGTCAGCCACAAGGAAAATCGGCGGTGGAACCGGTGGTGTGTTGGGCCGTGCAACAGTTCCGAATTCCGTAATGAATTGAGGGGACGGAAAATTGGTCGTCGGTGTAGAAGGCGCGCTGACTTGAGTCAATCGGCAGGGCATTTCGGCGCGAATGTACTCAATCAAAATACGGTTTCGCAGCTTTGCGATGTCCTGACGAGTTAGCGGAACGCCTCCGATAGAGTATTCCTGCAGCCGATACGGCAATATCCGAACCGCATAATCTTCCAGACGAGCTTCGATGAAGTGCGTGATGCGGCGGATTTGGGTTTCGGTTCGAGCGGCGTTGGCGTCGTGGCGAGCGCCGCCGATCATC
>JANNYC010000117.1:0-14841 GCA_031409895.1 Planctomycetota bacterium | reverse complement strand
CGGATTAGTCGATCGCCAAAGTCTACCTGGCGTATTTCGCGCTTTTGATTTCGCGACACCCGATCAATCGATCGAGCGACGCCCGCGCACGATGATGCCCCAACAAGCACTCTTCGCACTCAATTCGCCGTTCGCAATCGCACAAGCCCAAGCCGTCATCAAGCGTTCGGAAATCGCGCCGCTGCAAGATTCTTCGGAACGCATCCGCGCGATTTATCGAGTGGTTCTGGCCCGCGAACCGGACGCAAATGAACTAACCACAAGCCTCGAATTCATAAACACTGACGCCTCGCCGCAGTCGGCGCTATCGAAATGGGAGCAGTTCGCTCAAGTCCTTATGTCGTGCAATGAACTGATGTATGTGGATTGAACGAGGGTCGAAAGTTGAGAGCGGAAAGAGTTGTAGTCCAAAACAGATGTGGGTAACTTTTTGTTCCTTCGCCCCGGTACTCCGGGGAGAGGGTAGGGTGAGGGGTTTTATGGGAATGGCACAATGAAACCAATCTCGCGACGTGAAATGCTTTGCTGTACGGGGACCGGGCTGGGGATGGTCGGCTTGGCAAGCTTGCTGGGTGAGAACGGGCTTTTGGCTGACGATCAAATGAGACTTTCGCCGCTCGCGCCGCGAGCGCCGCACTTTCCCGCGCGGGCCAAGTCGATCATTCACATCTATCTCAACGGCGGGCCTTCGCAAGTCGACACATTCGATCCGAAACCGGCTTTGGAAAAATATCACGGCCAGCCGATCCCGGCGGGGAATCTCACGACCGAGCGGCACACTGGCGCGGCGATGGCTTCACCTTTTAAGTTCGCCAAATACGGCCAGAGCGGAATCGAGATCAGCGAAATTTTTTCGCGGACGGCGGCATATGCCGATGACCTGTGCTTCATTCGCTCGATGCATGCCAACACGCCCAACCACGAGCAGTCGATGCGGCTGATGAACTGCGGCGACGAACGGCTTTCGCGGCCGAGCATGGGTGCCTGGATCACGTATGGGTTGGGGACAGAGAACGCGAACTTGCCGGGATTCATCGCGATGTGTCCGGGTCTGCCGGTTGCCGACGTATCGAATTGGCGTGCGGCTTTCTTGCCGGGAGTCTATCAAGGGACGCATCTGGACACTCGCAAAACCAAAATCGAAGAACTGATCGAACACATTCACAACCAATCGGTAGCTCGCGGCGATCAGCGACGGCAACTTGATTTGCTTGAACGATTAAATCGGGCCCATCAGCAGAGCCGCATGAACGAGCCAGAGCTAGAAGCGCGAATTCAAGCTTTCGAGTTGGCCTTTCGCATGCAAACTGAAGCGACCGAAGCCTTCGATCTGTCCCACGAGCCAAAGTACATCTTGGATGCCTATGGCGACACGGTTCACGGTCGGCAGCTTTTGCTCGCGAGGCGATTGGTTGAACGTGGCGTGCGGATTGTGCAAGTTTATCACGGCGACGTGCAGCCGTGGGACAGTCACAACGACTTGGAAAAAGAGCATCGACGGTTGGCCCGCGAATGCGACTCCCCGATTGCTGCGCTGTTAGGCGACCTCAAGCAGCGCGGCATGTTAGACGAGACGCTGGTGATCTGCGGCGGCGAGTTCGGTCGGACGCCAGCGGTCGAACTAGTCGATGGCAAACCAGGTGGCGGACGCGACCACAATCATTGGGGCTTTACCGTGTGGCTCGCCGGCGGCGGCGTCAAAGGAGGCATGGTTTACGGCGCGACCGACGAATTCGGTTTCCGCGCCGTCGAGAATCCCGTTCACGTCCACGATTTGCACGCCACGCTGCTGCACCTAATGGGCTTCGATCACACTCGTCTCACCTATCGCCACGCCGCCCGCGACTTCCGCTTAACTGATGTCTTCGGCGAAGTCGTGAAACCGATCATTGCGTAGGTCGTTCAAATAAATCTCCCCATCGGCCTTGCGCCGATGGGAGCCGGTTTGGCAATTAGCACGTTGACCAAAACGAAACTTCTTAGCTCCCCGTCGGCCCTGTGCCGATGGAAGCGGGACGCGGCGACCAACCACGCGCCTAACGAACAGCGGGGCACTCATTTTTCAAATTGCGGGACGTCGAGTTGCTTTCCTCCGGCGAGGGCCGATTCGTGGGCGATGATGCCGGGGGCGGTCATCGCAATGGACTCGTAGATGTCGATGGCCGGTTCACGTTGCTCAAGAAGCGCGTTAATAAATTCGGCACAAAGAAAAGCCGAACTGCCGCCGTGGCCGCTGTCGTGACGCATCGGTTCGGGAAGCCGATCGGTCGCCCAATAATTCGGTACGTCCCAGCGCTCCCAGCCGCCGTCAATCTTGCGCCGGGCTTGCGGTTGACCGGCGGAACCCTCCATCCAAAGCGAAAGCTTTTCACCGAGCCACTGCGCCCTTTCGCCTTCGGCGGCGATCTGCCAACAGACGGCAAAGCGACAAGTGTTTCCCAGATTGGTGACGCCCAAAGCGAACTCGTTGTTGAAAGGATTTTTGTATTGGTTCTCAGCGGCTTCGGGAAAGTCATCGCCGACACGCTGGCCAATGCCGGAGACTTTTACAATTCGTTCGCCGGTGACGCCAACGAGTAAACCCAGCGAGTGCGTCGGATAGAGCATCGGCGGGAAACCGAATCGCCACGAGTCGACTCCTTGCCAGCGCGAGAGTGAATTGTGTCGACCGCCAATTCCGGGGTGATAATATTCGACTTCGGAAAAACAGAGCTTGCCGAATTCGTCGTTTTGGTAAGCTTCGCGCGCCGCGATGCACGGTTGGCGGTAGTAACTCGATTCGTGCATCATGTAGACGAGTCCCGTTTTCTGTTTGACGGCGAGCAGCGATTTCAATTCCTCGATGGTCAATCCAACTGGACAAGCACTGACGACGTGCTTGCCACGTTCCAAGCACATGATTGCGTGTTTGACATGGCTGGGCGCATCGGTGAACACCGCCACGGCGTCAAATTGATCGGCCGCTTTTTCGAGCAACTCTTCTAACGACGGAAAAACATTTTGGCACTTGTAGCTGTTGACCAGAGCTTGTCGGCGCTCTTCGACTAGGTCGGTGACGGCGGTGATTTCGCATTGCGGATGTTCGTGCCAATGATGCGACGCCCCAAATCCTCCACCGGCGACCGCCAAGCGAATCTTGGCTTTGGAGTTGGCAAATCGCGCGGTCCCCAAGGGTGCGTTTTTTGTTAGCCACATGCCCGGAACTGCTGCCCCGGTCGCTTGGAGAAATTGCCGTCGATTCCAATTTGATCCGTTGTGGTTCATGGTGTTTTCTCCGTTTGTGGGAATTTCGATAGAGCAGCTAGTCGGGAAACAGCCAGCCTTGGCCGGAAGTTGGGACTGGCGGGCGGAATTGAGTGGGGTCGAGTGACGTCCGGGCTCGTTCAAAACCATAACGGCGGGAGAAGACATTGAAAATACGTTTGATTTGTGCGGCGATTTCGCCGCGCCCTTTCATGCGAACGCCAAAGCCGCTTTCGTAAAGCTTGCCGCCGCGTGTGGCGCGGATGCGGGATTCGACTTTGGATGCGCGATCGGGTAGGGCTCGTTGAAGCCATTCCATAAACACGGGTTCAACGGTCAGTGGCAGCCGGAGCAAGATGTACCCGGCGGATGCTGCTCCCGCGTTTTTTGCACGTTCGAGGATTGCAGGGATTTCGTGATCGGTTAGTCCGGGGATTACCGGCGCGATCAAGACATGCGTGCGGATTCCGGCCGCAGCCAACTGCTCAACTGCGCGGAGTTTGGCGTCGGGGCTGCTGGTTCGCGGCTCCATCACGCGAGAAAGCGGTTGGTCGAGCGTAGTAATGCTGAGCGCGACGCTGACGATTCGGAGACGCGCCATCTCGGCGAATAGGTCAATGTCGCGCGTGACCAATGCGTTCTTGGTGACGACTGCCATCGGTTGCCTGGCTTCCAGCGCGACCGCCAAGCAGCGGCGCGTCAGCTCCAACTTCCGCTCGATTGGCTGATAACAATCGGTGACACCGGAGATCGTGACGGTTTCCGGTTGATACCCGTCGCGCGCGAGCCAGTCGCGAAAGAGTTCGGGAGCTTTTTCCTTGACGAAGATTTTCGACTCGAAATCCAAGCCCGCGCTCAGACCGTAATACTCGTGGGTCGGTCGCGCGAAGCAATAGCTGCAACCGTGGGCACAGCCTCGATAGACGTTTAAGCTATATCGAAAAGGAATATCGGGGCTATCGTTTTCGCTTATGATCGACCGCGCGTCGTCGGCCAAGTACTCGGTTCGCAAAGCGCGTCGCTGATCGCGGGCTTCTTCATCGTGTTCGAGGTACTCTGCATCCTCGGCGAACTCGATGCGAGTGAAACGGTTGATCGGGTTGATCTGCGATCCGCGCCCTTTGGCGGAAATTGGATTGGGCTGGCTCATGCCCCCATTTTATGGATTGGCGAGACAGACCAACAGCCGCTTCGGACGATGCGTCAACCTACTTTTAATGGTCGTGGCTGTGTTGGATTGCGCCGCTGTAGGGTTTGCCATTGATCGTGACAGACATTTTTGCGTCGGCGGCGGCGTCTTCGATATGCGCTGTCAAATCGGCATCCTTTAAAGTGAACCGTGAAGATTTTCCGGCCGGATCGCCGGTGTCGGCAGAAGGCATCAGCTTGAATTGCTCGGGCTTGCCGTCGTGTTTGAGGTTGATGACCAACTCGGTGGCGTCAATCGGAACGGCGACTTTGGCGGCGCTATCCAGGATGTAAATCGTGACCGCCCCGGCCGCGTCGTCTTGAACCATCTCGGCATGGAATTCTTCGTTCCCAAGTTCGATCAGATCCCCGTTATGCGGACCTTTGTCTGGATGAGAATGTGTTTCAACGGTTGCAGGGGGTGGCGTGCTGACCGTTGATGATTCGCCGCTTGGGGCGGCGGACTTGTCGTCGCAACCGATTGCCATAACAAAAACGGCTAGGGTAAAAATCATGAGGTGTAGAAATCGCATAGCGGGCTCTTTTTCAATAAGTAGGTAAAAACATTTCGTTCCCAGTAGATCTAACATTTTTTGTCGGACGAAGGATTAGTGCTCGTGCTGCGTTTCAAATCCATTTGCTTTGAACCATTCCATCCACTGGTTTGCCGTGGCGTGATCGGCGACGTGAATATCGCACCAAATGGGTGCACGAAACCGAATGTCTGAGTGTCCGTCGTGCTCGGCGACCCGAACATCGCAGCCGACGCCCTTCAGCGTGTCAATGAACTTCTGTTCATCAGGCGTGCCGTTTCCGTGAAGGCTTTTCCATTCGACCATACGGAACTTTACGGCCTCCGTTCCTTGGACAAATTTCGCGTCGACATGGCCGTGCGAAACATCGAAACCGGCAGCTTCCAACCAGCCTTGCCATTGATGAGCCAAGTCATGGTTGGCAACGTCGATGGTTTTCCACTCGGTGCAACGATAGGTCACATCGATGTGTCCGGAGTGACTGTCTTGCTTTGCTTCGCAACCCAGCTTGTTGACGGTTTCCAGATGTTGCTGGGCCTTCGCGGGATCGTCGAAATGGAACTGTTTCCAGTTGGCAAGTCGAAACGCCAGAGTTTCCTTTGAACGCTCGTGAGAGACAACGCTTGCCGTCGCATGACTGTGGCTATCGTGCGAGTGATCATGGCCGTCTTGCGCGCGGCTCGAATTGAATCCGCATAGCGCAATCACGAGGAATGCAACTGCGGTCAGTATACGTTGAATATTTGAAACTCTCATTGTGGAACTCCCTTTCAGGTTAAAGACAAATGACCGGGTCTTCCGAAGACCAAGTCGAACAATCCGCTTACGATAAAACCCCTCTGGCTCCAGTCGGTGCGGAAAGTGGTTGTGAGCCGTTCGAAGCTGAGTCCAACGCAACTTCGTTGAGTTCAATTTCAGCGTGCGAATCGCGCACGATTCGTTCGGCGGCTTTGGTACCGAACAGCCAAAACAGGGCGGGGCGAACTAAAAAATCCAAAAGTGTGGAGCTAATAAGTCCGCCTAAAATGACTGTGGCGACCGGATAGAGAATTTCTTTGCCGGGTTCGCCAGACGCGAGCACGAGTGGCACCAACGCAATGCCCGCCGTTAAGGCAGTCATCAGCACCGGCGCGAGCCGCTCTAAACCGGCACGCACGATCATCGCTTTAGTGAATGATTCGCCTTCGTATTTGACCAGATGCAGATAATGGTTGAGCAACAGAATTCCGTTGCGAGATGCGATTCCACCGAGCGAGATGAAGCCGACCATCGCGGCGATAGTTAGCGTTTGGCCGGTGATCACTAATGCGGCTACCGATCCGATGAACGCCATCGGCAAGGCGGCCATGACTTGCAGCGAAAGATTGGCTGAGCCGAACATCGTAAACAGAACCAAGAACACGCCGACCAACGAAACGACAAATAGCACGCCGATCACGCGGCTTGCCGATTGTTGGCTTTCAAATTGGCCGCCGAATTCCAAAAAATAACCGGTGGGAAGTGATTTGCGAACGGGCTCGACGGCGCGCTTAATGTCTGCAACAACGTCGACGACGCCGCGTCCCGAGACGTTGCACTGAACCACAACACGGCGACGAACATTTTCTCGGTTGACGGTATTCGGTCCTCCGGCTTCGTAGATTTTCGCGATTTCGGAAAGCGGAATGGTGCCTCCGTCGGGGGCTTCGATCGACAGCCGATTCAGCGCGCTGATATCTTCGCGGTATTCGTCTTTGAGGCGGACCAGCAGATCAAAAGTGCGTTGGTCGAGCAGAACTTCGGAGACGACATTTCCGTTCATCGCCGTTTCCAACATTTCGTTGACGTCGGCGGGAGTTAGCCCGTATTGAAACAGCTTGTCGCGCAGCAGCTCAATTCGCAGTTGCGGAATGAGGACTTGTGGTTCGACCAGCAAGTCAGTAACGCCGGGGACCGTTTTGATTTTGGCTTCAAGTGCCTCTGCTTTTTGGCGCAGCAGGTCGAGGTCATCGCCGTAAATCTTGATTCCAATCTGTGCCTTGACCCCCGAAAGCATATGCGAGATCAAGTGGGCGATCGGCTGTTCGACCGACGTGACAATTCCAGGAATGTCCTTCATCGCGTCGCGAATTTCGGCCAATTGCTCTTCGCGGCTACGGGGAGATTCGGGGTCGAGTTCAAGGATGTATTCCGATTGGTTCACTCCTTCGGCATGTTCGTCGAGTTCCGCGCGGCCCGTTCGTCGCGCAAACCGTTCGATGTCCTCAATGCGTTGCAGCGATTGCTCAACCGATAAATTCGTTTCGTTGGAAGTTGCCAGCGAAGTCCCCGGCGGCAAAACAACATTAAGTTGAATGGAGCCTTCGTTAAAAGGCGGAAGGAAATCATTTTCCAATCGCGACACAAACAATCCGGCGATTCCCACGGCAACCAAAGTTGCCACGAGATTCGTCATGGGAAATCGCAAGCTGAATCGAATCACTATGTCGGCCACCCATTTTAGGATTCGCAACAAGGGACCATCTTTTTCAACGTGAGTTCCTTCCGACGAGGAAAGCAGCCAATAGCAAAGCACGGGCGTCACGGTCAAAGAAACCAACAACGACGAAAGAATCGAAACGATGTAGGCGACTCCCAGCGGCGCGAACAACTTGCCTTCCATGCCACCCAATGCGAACAGCGGTAGAAAAACGAGTATTACAATAATCGTCGCATAAACTATCGAGTTGCGGATTTCTGTGCTTGCACGAAATACAACTAACAAGGGCGGCAAGGGATTCGTCGCATGACGATTCTCTTTGAGGCGGCGAAATACATTTTCGACATCGACAATAGCATCGTCGACTAACTCGCCAATCGCGATTGCCAGACCGCCCAATGTCATTGTGTTGATGGAGAACCCGAAAATGGCAAACACGATCGCGGTCATTACCAATGACAAGGGGATTGCCGTGAGCGTGATGAACGTCGTGCGTACATTCATCAAAAACAAGAACAAGATGATCAGCACGAGAATGGCACCAATCCCAAGGGCTTCCAGTACATTTTCAATCGCCCGGTCGATAAACGATTTTTGAGAATAGACCGGCATAATGCGCACGCCTTGGGGAAGCGATGGCTTTAGCTCATCCATGGCTTGCATGATGTTGTCCGTAACGCCGCGAGTATCGGCACCAGGTTGTTTGTTGATGGTCAAAATCACGGCTGGCCCTCCGCTCCACGAATTGCGGTTGCCGTCCGGTTCGTCGCGGCGGATAAAGGCCGAACTGTCGCCACGTTTGCTTTGAGCGGCCTCGACAACTTTGGCAACTTGCACGAGGGCGACGGGGCGGCCATTGCGAATGGTGACCACGACTCGTTCCAAGTCTTCAATGGATTGAATACGGCCCAAAGCGCGAACGAGCAATTCGTTGGGGCCTTGCTGATCAAGGTAACCCCCGGTGGCGTTTTCGTTGCTCTTGATGACGGCCGACTCGACTTGATTGAGTGTCACGCCATATTGCAGCATGGCGTTCGGGTCGACTTGCACTTGAAATTGTTTTCGCTGGCCACCCATCGTGAAGACTTGCGACACGCCGGGAATCGTCAGCAATCGCTGCCGCACCACCCAGTCGGCACTCGTTCGCAATTCCATCGGGCTAACACTCGGATCATCGCTCCACATACCGAGCATCAAGATCTGCCCCATGATTGACGAAATGGGCGCAAGCTGCGGAGCAATTCCGGGCGGAAGTCGATCCTGTACAATTTGCATTCGCTCAGCCACGACTTGCCGATCCGTGTAGATATTTGTTCCCCAAGCGAATTCGACATACACGACCGAAATGCCAACACCGGAAGAGCTGCGGACCACCTCGACGCCGCTCGCGCCATTCATCGCCGTCTCTAGCGGAAACGTGATCAGCGATTCCACTTCTTCGGGAGCCATTCCGGGGGCCTCGGTCATGATGACCACGCGCGGACGATTAAGGTCCGGAAACACGTCGATCGGCATCTTGAGTGCCTGCCAGCTTCCAAAGCCAATCAAGAAAACCGCTGCCGAGATCACGAGGACCTGTTGTCGGAGGGCGAAGCGGATGATGGAGTTGAGCATGGGGAGTGTTCAGTGTTCAGTGTTCAGTGTTCAGTGTTCAGTGTTCAGTGTTCAGTCCGCTGCGGCAGATCAGTGTTCAGTGATTTGCGGAGGCCGCGTAGCATTTTGGCGATTTCCTTGAGTTCGTTGATGAGTCGGGGAAAATCGTTGTCGTTGACGACTCCAATCTTCTTCGCGATATAGACTTGCGTGCGCAATTCGGCGCATGACCCTTGTGCGATGCGCAGAAACCGTGAAAAATCCTTGCCACCTCGTTCGGAGCCTTCAGCGATATTCGACGCAATCGAAACTCCGGCTCGTTGCATCTGATCGCGAATCCCAAAGTCTTTGCAATCCCGCAAAGCTTCGTAAATCGCAACGGCCAACTGACAAGCCCTTTTCCAAACTTCCAGATCCTCAAATGATCGAAACGTCAAATCCCACCTCCATCAACTGAAAACTGAACACTGAAAACTCAACTCTCAACTCAGTGCTGATGCCCCGCGTGCGGATCAACGGCCCCACCCGACTTGTTCTTAATCGCCATTTGCATTCGGTGAGCCGATTTGAGCGCGGCGACATCACCGGGATAAATCGAGCCATCGTTGGCGATTACCACATTTGTTTGGTCGCGATATTTGACATGTACGGCGATCCGATCGAAGTGGTCTCCGTTCTGCAGAAACACAAACCAATCAGCTCCATCCTTTACGACGGCGTCGACGGGCAGAACGATTTGGTCGACCCATTCCTCGACCGGCACTCGAATCTGTAGTCGTTGACCGGGTCGAAATTTCCACGAAACAAAACGTTGTTTTTCGTTATTCGTTTCATCGCGCACGAGTTCATTCGGCAGGTCGACGAAAAAGGAAAGTGCTCGGGATTCTGGGTCAATTGAGTTTTCGACAAAGGCCAGTTTCAGATTTTCAATCGTTCGTTCGGAGGCCTCTTCCGAGAAGACGGCGGTCACCGACCAGCCGCTTGTGGTCGCGGCACTAATCGCGCCGCTATCTTTTTCAAAGGCTTGCCCTTCGATGAACAGCCGAGAAAAATCTACGAGCGTACAAAGTTGATCGCCGGCCGCAACCGCTTGGCCCTTATGGACGTCGAGATGTTCAATAATCAAAGGTCGAGGCTCGTCAGACTCTTCTTGAGGCTGATGGCCAAACGAAACTGGCCTGACATTTTCCATGCTGAGCCTTAATTCTTCGCCGTGCGCATGTTCGTCGGTGCTGGGAGCCACAATTTGCAAGTCGCGCAGCAGATGGCGTTCCTCCGCGATTTGCTGGACTTGCCCGTCCGAGAGACCGTGAAGCTTCAGTGCTTCTCGCTGTGCATTAAGCCGCGCCTCCAACTTTTCTTTCGCGTAACGTCTTTCAAGCAACGTTTTGCCTGAGACCGCGCCGCTTTGTGCGACTTCTTCCAAGCGAACGATCTCGCGATTTTCAACTTCAAGTTCGCCCAGCAATTGCAAAAACTCCGTTTGAGACGTGACCAACTCTTCGTGGGTGAGGCGAATTTCAAACAACAGAGTTCCCGGCATGACGGCTTCGCCTGTGACCGCGTGAACGTGCGTAATGACGCCGGTGAGCGGGGTGGAAACATGAATTTGAGTCCGACCAGGTCGAGGAGCGACCACGGCGGGGACCGAGATGGATCGGCGATAAGTTGTCAGCGCGATTGGCCGCAGAAACTCCGGCGTCAGACCCAAGTTGCTTCGGGCTTGAGGCGACAACTCCAGCGACTCGACCGAATTGTGGGCAAGGGCGTCCGGCTCTGCCTCGTCTTCAGGAGCCTTGGGGCGAGTCGCGGCCATCGTGCGATCGATCCAGTGAGAAAGCGGCGGCCACCAGCGCTGGTAAGTCAACGCAGCGCCAACGAACAGCGCGAGCATTCCGATCAAACGTATTCCCCTCCATGGAATTGCTGGAAACTTGAATTTTGTTTTCATTGGGGAGTTGAGAGTTGAGAGTTGAGAGTTGAGAGTTGAGAGTTGAGAGTTGAGAAGCGCAGGGGCGAAAAAGACGGTCGACCACGACGCGGATGGTTTGGTAACTGACGTTATGGCAATGGCCAAGTTGTCAGCGACGAGGGCAATTAGAGTTGCCAAGAATTGAAGAGAGCGCAGCGCAAACCGACAGACTCAACCGAGCCCTGCGGGAATCTGGCGGTGGAAAAGCGATCACCGCAAGTCAGCGCCAGCAATTTGGGCGAGTCCGCAAGAATCAATAGGTCGACGACGAATGTGGACGCTTCGGGAATCGACGTGCTGACCGTGAGATTGTAGATGCACCGTCCATGGTCGCATTGATTGGATGGATCGACTGGCGAGGGTGGATCTATGGGGCAGGCCGAATTCGCGACTAGCACGTTTGAGTCTAAACAGATTTTCGTGCAGTCGCAGGCCTGGAGTCCATGATCATCATCAGAACTTGATTTGGAATATTCGCCGCAACAACTTGGACGCAATGACGCATGTCCGTGATGTGAGCAGCATCCCAACAATACGTGCGCAACGAAGGCCGTCAACGCAACGAGTCGTGTAAGGAATGCTAGCACGGAATTTTCCTGGCAGGTTACCGAGATATCGTCTCGTAGGTTATCGGGCGATCGTAAGGCGAATGTTTAATTGTGTCAATTGTAGCTTACGAATAGTCAACTGTGGCTATTGAATAGTCAATTGTAGCTTTCGGGTAAGAGGCTATCCGAATACTAAAATCGTTCCCTCTCCCCGGCTTCGGGGGAGAGGGCAGGGTGAGGGGCGTTTGGGTTTTCGGATAGGCTCCAAGTGCCTTCGATAAATAGAAATAAATGTTTAGGATCGCAAAAGTTTGTTGTCCGTCCGAGAACCAGCCAAGGACCAGCGGCCATCTTCTTGTTTCGTGCGAGCGCCGGGGCCGCAATCCAATGCGGGCGATCCGATTCGTCAATCAACATGAACTCCGCCCAAGCATGATTGGGAACCCAGACGAGTCGCGCAGGAATTTTATACGCCCGACACAAGGCGATGAAAACACCAGCGCGCTCTTCGCAATCGCCCGTGCGGGTTTCGAGCGCTCGCTTTACGCTGGTGTAATCGCCGGGCACCCCTCGAATGTTGTCGGAAACCCATTGGTGAAACGCGATCGCTTTGTCCCAAGGATGATCCGATGCCTTCGTCGTCTCCGCGATGATCTTGTCGAGGGCGGCGATTTTCGTTTCGATGCCGGGACTGTCGGATAAGTAGGCTTGGGATATTTGGCGAGGCAAGGTTTGCTTGGCGGGGAACTGATCCGGGCGAAATCCAAAATAAGATTTGGAAACGCGCAGTTTGAAGATGGCTTGGCCGCGAATGGTCTGGCCATCCGCAACGCGACCGGCGGAGACGACAAGTTGAGCCGCTTCGTCGCTGAGGTTTTGGAGTCTTGCTTCGCAGCCGTCCGTTTCGAAACGATGGTCGAGGATTTCTTGTTCGGGATGTTGAGTCGGCGCGACGGTCGTGGCGATGAAATCGGCGTCATGCGAAACAAGTCTTGCGACACCGCCAAGCGCGGCGGCCGAGCCGAGAATCAAGCATTGTCGTCGATCGAGGAATGGCGGCATGATCGTTTAACTCCTTGAAACGTGCCCCAACAAGTACGCAATAGGCCACTCCGGAATTTCGGCATTGCTTGCTTCGAGTTCGACTTGTGGTATGATCGACCGAGTCTTGGTGCTTGTCATCGCGATTCGATGAACTGACCAAGATGGTTGAAAGACTAGATAAAGGGCAAACCGGCGATGCCGGGGGGCTCGTTAAAAAGTAAGTCGACGTGCCGAAATGCCTACGGGCAGCCCGGGACGCCGGCTTTTTTTGTTTCTTGCTGCCATGGTAACAATGAAGAATTGGACCAATGCCGACCCCTTTGACAATCAAAGCTGGTGCGGGGATCGACCATCGCAAGGCGGTCGTGGTGCTGGACGCGTTCGTTGCCTGCGCCGCTGGCTACGGGTTAAACGATTGGATGCAGTCAAACACTGAGACAAGGAAACCATGCAATGATTGAACCACAAATCGGCAAGGTGACGAACTCCGATCCGCAGCCGGATGAACTGCGGCACGAGCAATGGGAGTGGCTGCGGGTCACGCTCTCCAACATTGGCGATGCGGTCATCACCACCGACACCCACGGCGACGTCAACTTTCTGAACCCGGTGGCTCAGTCCATGACAGGCTGGACGCAAGAAGACGCAATCGGGAAACCGCTAGGAACCGTTTTCCAAATCATCGATGAAGTGACTCGCCTCCCGGCCGAGAACCCGGCTACGAGAGTCTTGCGTGACGGGGTCGTCGTCGGGCTGGCGAACCATACGGTGCTGATCGCCAAAGACGGCACGGAACGGCCGATTGACGACAGTGCCGCACCGACCCACAACGCGGCGGGCGAAGTCACCGGGGTGGCGCTCGTCTTCCGAGATGTGACCGAACGCAAGCGGCTCGAACGCGAGGTGCAGGACGCCCGAGTCTACGCCGACAACATCTTGGCGACCTTGCGAGACCCGTTCTTGGTCCTCGACCAAAACCTGCGGGTCGTGACGGCCAACCACGCCTTCTATGAGAACTTTCACGTCGCGGCGGACGAGACGCAGGGCTGCTTCGTCTACGACTTGGGCAATCACCAGTGGGACATCCCCAGGCTGCGGACGCTGCTGGAGGAAGTGCTCCCCAAAAACATCACCTTCCAAGATTTCGAAGTGGAACACAACTTCGCGACCATCGGGCCAAAGGTCATGCTGCTCAATGCCCGCCGCATGCGTAAGCCCGGCAACAATTCCGAGCTGATCCTGCTGGCCATCGAGGACATCACCGAGCGGCGGCATGTGCAACAGCAACTGGAGATCTCGGAAACTCGCTTCCGGCGGCTGTTCGAGGCGGCTCACGACGGCATCCTGATCCTCGACGCCGCCAGCCGCAAGATCACTCACGTCAACCCGTTCCTGACGGACCTGCTCGACTATCCGGCTGAGTACTTCCTCGGCAAGGAACTCTGGGAAATCGGCTTCCTGGTCGACAAACAGTCCAGCCGAGCCGCGATGCAGGAGTTGTACGAGAGAGGCGAGCTCCGTTACGAGAGCTTGCCGCTGGAGGACCGCCACGGCCGCAAGCACCCGGTGGAGATGGTCGCCAACGTGTACCAGGAAGACCATCATCCGGTCATCCAGTGCAACATCCGCGACATCTCCGAACGGAGCCGCTTGGAAACGTTGCAGCGGGGGCAGGCGGCCGAGTTGTCCGACCTGCACCGCCGCAAGGACGAGTTCCTGGCGATGCTCAGTCATGAGCTGCGCAGTCCCCTCGCTCCGATCGCCAACGCCGTGCAACTGCTTGGTCTCCAGCGGGCAAGCGAAAACCAGATCCAGCAGCAAGCCCGCGGCATTATCGAACGTCAACTGGGACAACTTCAACATCTCGTGGATGACTTGCTCGAAGTTTCCCGACTCACCACGGGCAAAGTTCAGCTTCGCCGCGAACGGGTCGCCGTAAGTGGCATCGTGGAAGGTGCGGTCGAGACTGTTCGCCCGCTTATCGAGCAACGCCGGCATGAACTCACGGTCTCGCTTCCGCCGGAACCAATCTGGCTGTACGTCGACGCGGCGCGGCTGGAGCAAGTGGTAGTGAACCTGCTCACTAACGCGGCGAAATACACGGCGGAAGGCGGTCATGTGTGGTTGAGCGTCGAACTGGTGAGCGGCACGGCGCTAGCCCCCCGGGGGTTGCGGGGGGATATAGCCCCAAACACACCCGCCGGGATCGCCCTGCCGCCCAAATGCGGGGGGATAAACACCCGGCGCGCTAACCCGTGGCGG
>JANNYC010000116.1:0-20850 GCA_031409895.1 Planctomycetota bacterium | reverse complement strand
GGATAGATTTACGAAAAATGTTTGGTTCGCCTCAACCGTCGTGTCGCCGAAAACATTGATCGTAATCGTTTTGGTCGTCTCGCCTGGATTAAAAGTAAGAACTGCAATGTTGGGCTGGTAATCAATGCCGTTCGCGGTGCCATTGGCCGTACCGAACCTTACGCTTGATATGACCGTGTTAGGTGACGACCGGGTAACGGTAAAAACAAACGGGGTAAGTCCACTGTTGCCTTCCAGTTGGCTAACGTCACTAATGGAAAACGACGGCAGCACAATATCGTTGTCGAGAATTGTGCCCAGTCCCTGCCCGTCGGAGATCATTGAATTGGTCGCCGCAGAAAGATTTACGAAGAATGATTCACTCGTCTCGCTAGTCATATCGTCGATCGTAGATACGGTAACCTGTTTTGAAACTTCACCGGGGTTAAACGTCAACATTCCACTGGCGGCCGTGAAATCCGAGCCAGCTATGGCGACGCCGTTTGCGGTAGCGTAATTCACCGTGATTACTTGGGAACTGGACGACGATAGAACTACCGTAAAAGAGGCAACTCCTCCCTCGGTAACTGTGAAATTGTTGATCGAGATTTCCCTGAGCATCGCGAGCCCATCGTCATTTACGATCGTGCCGACACCTTGACCATCCGTAATCGTGGCGTTTACAGGGACGGAAAGATTTACGAAAAATGTTTCGTTCAATTCAATCTTCGTATCGCCGAACACGCTGATCGAAACTGTCTTGGAAGTCTGCCCTGGACTGAAGGTCAGGTTGGCGATGTTGGGCTGGTAATCGATGCCATTCGCGGTGCCATTTTGGGTCGCGAATTTGACGGTAATCGATTGGCCGCTGGCCTGCGACAACGAGACAGTGAAGTTCGCAAGTTTCGACCCGCTGTTCCCTTCGGTCACGCTGACATCGCTGATCGAAATACCGATCGTATCGTCGTCAACGATATCGACGTCTGCTTCGGGGTAGATGCCCAGTTCAACGCCAGGTGTGGCATTGTACAAGACGACCTCGAACGCTTCATTCGGTTCAACAAGCAAGTCACCCAGCACTTGAAGCGAAATAGTTTGGCTTGTGCTGCCGGCCGGAAAAGTTAAGACGCCCCATGCAAAAAGGTAGTCGGAACCGACCGTGGCGGTAACGTCAGCCGTGGTATATTCAATGGTTATGTCGTAATCGGCGGGAATTGAAAGATCAACAGTGACGACTGCTGTTGTCTGGCCGCTGTTTCCTTCCGTGACGGATGTCCCCGTGATCGTGACGTATACGATATCGTCATCGATAATTGTGATGATCCCAAGACCATCGGAAATCGTAGAATTGACTGGACTAGACAGCAAGACTCGAATCGTTTCGTCCGGTTCACTGCGGGTATCGCCGAAGATCGAAACATCAAAACTGGCAACCGTCTGACCGGGTATAAACGTCAGGGTTCCGAAAGTGTCCGTGTAATCCTTTAATATCGTCGATGAAGCCGTCCCGTTGGAGGTTTCATAGGCGACGTTCACCGTTTGGCCGCTTGGTGCCGACAACATGACGTACACCGTCACCGTACCCGTGTTATAGTCCAATTCTGGGACGATCGCATCATTAACCGAAATCGATGGCAACAGGTCGTCGTTGTTAATCGTTCCCAAGCCCTGATTGTCGCCAATGGTCGCACCCACGGGATTAGACAAGTCTACGAAGAATGTTTCGTTCATCTCGTTAAGCAAATCAGCATTGACCAAGACTGTGATGATCTTTGAGACTTCGCCTGGGTTGAAGGTGACGGTACCTATTCCGCCAACATAATCGCTTCCCGCCGTGGTCGCTGAGCCGTCCGCAATTGCATAGTCGATGCTAACCGTTCCAGCGCTTGCCGAAGGCATGCTGACCGTAAACACGAACGAAGTTGTGCCCGAATCGCCTTCAGCTAAGGTCACATCGTTGACCGAAATGACAAACAAGTCATCGTTAAGAATCGTGCCTACGCCTTGACTGTCAAGAATTGTTGCCCCGTTTCCGGCGGACAAATTGACGAAAAAGTTCTCATTCGACTCGTTGACCGAGTCGCCGTTTACAAGAACCGTAATGGTGCGGCTGACTTCGCCGATGGCAAACGTAACCGTACCGCTGGATGTCTGATAATCGTTATCGACAATTGTTGCGGTACCATTTGCAGTTGCATAATTTACCGTCACGCTACGGCCGCTGGCCGTGGACAAGGCAACGGTAAACATAAACGATGTCGTGCCGCTCGACCCTTCATTCGCCGATACATCGCCAAGGGAAACCGTCGGTTGCGGATCGTTGTCGTTGATTGTGCCCAACCCCTGCGCGTCGGAAATAGATGCGTTCGTCGCATTGGACAAATCGAAGAAAAAGGTTTCAGCAAGTTCGTCAAGGCTGTCGTTGGTCGTGATGACGGTAATTTCAACAGACGTCGAGCCTGCAGTAAAAGTGAGCGTCCCGCTAGTCGCAACGTAATCGGAACCCGCTGTCGCACTACCATTTGACGTCGTGTAATTTACCGTCACGGTTTGCGAACTTATGCTCGACAGTGTTACTTCGAAAGTTACTAATCCTCCTTCAGTCACCGAAGCATCGGTGATCGAGATTCCCGGAACATTGTCATCGTTGAGAATCGTTCCAAGTGCTTGACTGTCACTAATAGTGGCATTGACGGCCCCCGACAGATTCACAAAGAACGTGTCGTTCACTTCAAATAAGGTGTCGCCGAGAACCGATACTGTCACCGTCTTGCTGGTCTCGCCCGGATTGAAAGTCAGAGTTCCCGACGTGCTTGTATAATCGGTCCCGGAAGTTGCCGTACCGTTTGCAGATGCGTAGTTCACGGTTGTGGTTACACCGCTTGCTGCCGATAAGTTAACAGTAAACACGAATGACGTCGTGCCGCTGTTGCCTTCGTTCGCACTGACGTTTGCAATCGTCAAGCTCGGTTGCACATCGTCATTGTTGACGGTTCCTTGACCTTGACCATCTAATAGAACTGCGTTGCTGATTGATGAGAGATTTACAAAAAATGTTTCATTTAATTCATAAACCGAATCTGGATTGACCGTTACCGAAATGGTCTTCGTTTTCTGTCCAGGATTAAACGTCAACGCTCCGGACGCGGTCGTATAATCACTCCCTGCGATCGCGGTGCCGTCATTGGTCGCGTAATTAACCGTAATGGCTGTGGTTCGCGGGTAGTTTAGCGAGACCGTAAATGTGGCTGTGGTCGAACCGCCTGTCCCCTCGGTGAAAACCGCGTCGCTAATGGACATTCGCGGTGTTTGTCCCAGCGCGAAGATCTGTCCAATCTGAATGCCGTACATCGTGCCATCGACGCCGACGACGGTCATGGTATACGGTTGGCCAATGCCGCTGGAGAGCCGCGTGGGCTCGATCAGAGTATCGGACGGCAAATGCCAACGATAGAAATTTCCATCAGCGCTATTGACGATGATGCTGTTCGTGGCCGGGTCGACTGCCCCGTAATTGATGCACCACTCGCGCACGGCGTTGGGGTAGAGCGTCAGGTTGACATCCCAGTCCGGGGTGGGGCCGACCTGGTACAACACGCGTTTCATCACCGCGACACCCCCAGAATCGGGCAGAGCCGGCCCGACCAACACTTCCGAATCGTATGGATCGAGGACGCCAATGGCGTTTGAACCGTCACCGCCCGTGCTGCCCGTGACGTAATTGTTGTACTTGGTAAAGATCAAATAGGAAGAACTTCCCGTGTACTGCGGAACCATGGACGCGGGAACGATCGAGGGAGTCGTGTCCCAACCGAAGCCGCCTGGGACATAGGTATCGGTCAGGTTCAGCGGCGTGGACAAGTTTAGATTGGTGAGGTCCGCATTAAAATGAAGCATCCAGCCACGTGAGCCGTTGTAGGGATTTCCCTGGACACCCAGGAAGACGTGCCCATCCGGGCCAACCATTGGGGACGCCGTACTATCGCCGGTGATGCTGGCGCCATTGCCGTTCCGCGGATCCTTTAGGAGTCCGGAATTGTATTGCGTAGTAAGATTGGCGGTGCTCAGTCCAATGAGTCGACCATTAGTCCCATCGCCGCTTCGACGAATGGTGGTATACAGAGTTAGGCCATCGTTGCTGAGCGCAGGAGTGTGATTCCTCTGCGGAATCCAATCCGTGAAGGCGGGTGTCTGAGAAAAGGTATTTGCCGTCGCAATTGTGACGACGCCGGCGGGGGTCACTTTGACGATTCCGCCAGCGGTTCCATTGCGGTACCCGTAATAAATATTGCCCGCATTGTCCGCGGTTAGGCCGGTGGTTGTTTCGTTGCCGGCGACACCGGCGTAGATTTGCACTTTAGTCGAAACGCCCGACGCCGTGTCGACATTGTCTTTGTAAAACAGACTCCCGTTCAAACCCGGAAAATAAACCCGGTTCGAAGATGGGACATGAACCGGCTGATATTGGGGGTACCAGTTGTATCCCGCGGGAATCCAATCGGTGGACTCGTCCCATAACAAGCTGCCGTCATTACCGTTGCGGGCAATGATGTGGAAATTCGGCGAGGGGTCGCTCCAAATATTCGTTTTGAACGGGTAGATGACCGTATTGGCTGCGGTAACGAGCGGGCCCCCATAATGGGCTGCGCGGGACTGTGGGAAATTGTCGACCGCAGACGACCAGTGAACCGCTTCCAAAGGTTGCGATGCGAAATTGGAAATAGAAGTATGCTGCGCGTTGCCGGCAAATTGTGCCCACGCCGTGGCGTCGAGTGCAAATCGATCTTCCAGCGGCTCGATGAATGGACTGTACGACGGTAGAAAATTGCGGCGAAGGAGAGACTTCCTCTTCATAGATTATCCCCTGGGATTGAGCTAAGAAATTGTTCTGTTCCGGTTCGATTCCCTAGAAGCAAGGCGAGTCTTACGATAGTAACGTGAACTCATCGTTTGTTCAACCATTACCGGCGCATTTTTGGAGCCAAAGCTGACGTTGTCACGAACTCCCACGGCAATATCGGCCTAGAGCCAATCGGTGCAGGAATTTCGCCGATCTCCAAGTAAATGTCGCTGAATTTAAAGAGTTAAAGCGTTGGACGGCCCGAATTTTCTAGCTTTTGGAGCCCGAATATGAACTCAATCATGCTCATTAACCCGTACCAGTACGACGGCACTTGGGTTTTTGATGACGCTTGCGTTGGGTTGCAACGCGAACCGTTCGTTTCGGGGGCGGACATTTTGATAGAGTGAATGATTGAAGGTTTAGTTTTGTGGCCTAATGTCGGGCGCGTTAGCCGTCGTCGTGTTCGGCCAGCAATGCCTTTTTGTCGCGTTGGGACAGTTTGTCGATCTTGGTTTCAGCAATAAAAAATCGCCAGCCAGATCGTGGGCTCGTTGGGCGTCGTCCATTCGACGCGATGTCGGCTATGGGCTGGAATATTCAAAAAATCTCCCGGCTTTAATTCAACCGTACGATCCTCGAATTGGATTCGGGCCGATCCTCGCCAAAGCAAAACCCATTCGTTTTCGTCTTGGTCGTACCAAAAGTCATCGTGTGAGACACGGCCGCGCGAAACAATCCGTTCGATTCGCAAATCGGCGGACTGAAGCAAAGTCTGAACAAGCTCTTGTGGCAGTTCAGCCGGAATCGCATCAAAAAGACTTTTAATGGTTGTCATTTCGCTTTCTACATCACGTTGGCGTCGTGGTTGGACATCGCGAATTGGAAACTCGCTTCCGTCGCGCTCCAGCTCGGCGGGAGCCTCGCCCTCACGGTTGGGTTTTGACCGGACGCTCATGGCTCGACTCCGGTTTTGCGTTTGTCCCGCAGGGATACCCGATAATAGCCCACCGATTCATCGGTGGGTTGGAGTGCAACTTGCGACGCACCACCAAAATTTGCCGTCAATTGTATAGAGCGAAGAGCGGTGATCGGTCCCCGATTTTCTCCGAATCCGCCGCGACAGAGCCCGGCGGTTCACGGATAGGCTCTTGGTCGATATCCCAAACGCCCCCTCACCCTGCCCTCTCGCCGGAAGTTGGGGCGAGAGAACAAAGTGGCAGGCTGTCAAATGCTCGATGCCCAATAAGTAACTCAAAACCTTATTTTTCATTACGATGCGGCGGCTTCGGCGTTGAGGCGGGTGGCGAGATCGGGAGGAAGCTTGAGCGCGGTGGAGAGACGCGAAAGAAAGGTCTGTTCCGGTGGATTGGCGTTGTCGACGATGACGGCGGAAAGCAAATAGACCTCGGCGGCGGCTTCTGGCGAATCGACTTGTTGGGCAAGCAAATCGGGAGTGAGCGGCGAGCGGATTTCGTGTTCGATCAACTCGCGTAAATCAGAACTTAAACCCAATTGGTTCAGTTGCTGCTGGATGCTGGCTCGTTCGACGTCGTCAATGTGGCCATCGGCGTTGGCTGCGGCAATCATCGCGCGCAATAAAACCAAGCCACGTTGGTTGGCCGCTTCGCCGCTTAAATCGCTGATCGAACTACCAGTGCTGGCCGGTTGCTTTGACTGCGTTTGCCACGATTGATAAGCTTTATAGGCGACGGCAGCAATCGCCGCCAAGCTGCCGAATTTGATCGCGCTACCAGTTACTCGGCGGCCTCGCTTGGTTCCAAGTAACAATGCAAGAAGTCCGCCCGCCAGCGCGCCTTTGCCTAGTCCGGACAACATCGAGTCACGTTGCGGACCCGCCGCCGGAACTCCCAATCCTCTTTCAGCCATCGCTCCGGTTTTCGAGGCGATCTGTTTACCCGAATTTAATAATTGATCCAAAACTGATTTCATGTCCATGGCAATTCTTTGTTCCAAAAGAAGATTGACGTACGCACCGCGAGTGCATTATTACGGCCGAAACAGCAAGCCGTCGATAGACACGCTATGTATAAGAGACCGCGCAGAACGCTGATAGAAAAACGAACGGAGACGACAGGATTCGAACCTGTGGTAAGGTTTGACCCCTACACCGATTTAGCAAACCGGCGCTATCGACCACTCAGCCACGTCTCCCGATCAAATGTTCTTACCGCGATAAGTGCGACAAGAACGCACGTTGATTGTGCACCATTATCCTGATACTTTCAAGCAGACACGCGGAACTCGCCGAGGGTTCGCACGAACGAATGGCTCCTCCGTGAAGCCCTTTGCAAACAACATTTTTTGGGTAAGATTTTTGATCGCGATTCAACGTGATTTTTCGCTGCGGCGGGGTAGCTCAGTTGGTTAGAGCAACGGCTTCATAAGCCGTGTGTCGCCGGTTCGAATCCGGCCTCCGCTATTTTCCCTCTTTTCGCTCGCCTGTTCCAAGGTCGGCTGAGACTTGGTTGGCGAAGCACAACGCCGTCCCAAAAAAATGACGGTGAACGAAAAATCGTCCACCGTTTTGCGATTACCAATTTTTTTGCGAGTCGCAATGTTTACGCGTGTGCAGTGGAAAGTGCCCCGCGAAGGACTTTCAGTGCCGCGTCGTAGTTAGGTTCGCTGGTGACTTCGCCAACGGTCTCGGCGTGCAGGATATTGCCGTTAGGATCGAGCACAAACACGCCGCGCGCCAGCAGCTTTAACTCCTCGATCAACATTCCCCAGTTCTGGCCAAAATTGCGATCTTGGTAGTCGGTGGCAGTACGGATGTTGGTGATTTTGTTTTCGGTGCAGAATCGATTCTGTGCGAAAGGCAAATCCAAACTAACCGTCAAGGCGTTAATCTCGCCTCCCAATTCAGCCAATTCGGTATTAAATTTTTTCGTTTGAATTGCGCAAACGCCGGTGTCCAACGACGGCACAACACTGATGAGCGTCGGTTTGCCGCGAAGATCCTGGAGCGTCAGTTCCTTGAGTCCACCTTCGAAAAAATGCAACTTGAAGTCCGGCGCGGGTTGGCCGACGCGCAAAGCGTTTCCGGCCAATGTCATCGGAGTTCCCTTGAAAGTAACAGCTTTTGGTCGCGACATGATGGTCTCCTTCGACTGAAGAATATATTAATCGTCGCAAGCCATGTTCCAGAGCGGATTCATTCGCCGACTTGCGAGCCGACAATGATTAGAGCCGATCCAATGGCAGTTGGCAATCGAATAGTAACTACAGACAGACTTCGATTTCGTTCTCGATCGCGCTAATTCCGTCGATAGATCGGAGAGCTTCCTGCGCCATCTGCTTTTCGTAGTAACTAATGGCGAGTCCCCTAATGAGAACGCGGCCATTGGTCGCTTGGAAGCTAACGTGACCAGAGTTGATGTGAGGGCTGCGTTTGACCGCAAGATGGATTCGGCGAATCAAATCCGAATCGATGGACGAATTTGTATCTGACATTTTGTTAGCTCACGGTAAGGTTCGTCAAAGATGGGTTGCTCGGCCCATTGCGCCAAACGAATCGCGTCATTTTTTTTGCAAATACATAGGTGAGGCGCACGCCTTTAGCGGTTATTAGGCTATCCGAATTCATTGTTTAACCGGACCGCTTCGGGCCGCTGTCGCATCACCGTTCAAGTTCGCCACTTGTCGAGTTCACAGCGCCCAGAAGCCGGGCGGTTCAACGGGAACAGAAGTTGGCCTCGCAACCCCAATTCAGACGGCACTTGGCCGTTGGAAGATTCTACGGATGACGGCCAAAGTGCTTTTTTGGCGTTAAAGAAACGCGAAAATTGCGGCGAAAAAAATGATAGCCAGAGTGAGTCGAAGTTTTTGTCGCGAGAACGACCGTTCGAAGCTTTCGGCAACCGCCGGACAACGCAACGCTCGTTGTAGAAAGCCAACGCGGTCGGCGATGCTCGGATGAAGCCAACCAGCGCGCGTCGCGTCTTCGCCAGAGTCAGCGGTCAGCTTGATCAGCGAATCGCAAAAGTTTCGCGTAACCGTAGCGCTTGGAACGCGGGCTCCGGCAGAATCGATCGATTGGCAAGCGAATAAATCGGCTTGAAATTCCATCTTTCGAGAAATCCAACCCACCACGATAAATGCGTATGCCGCATAAACCACAGGCGCAGCGAGCCACATGATTGAATCCGCATTGAGCCCGTGCCCAACGATTGATTCGGGAATTTTGGTCGAGGTATTATCCAAAAGTAGTTGCAGTGTCGCTACGACAAACAACGGGAACACGATGAACCACATTCTCGTGAGCAGATGATGGCGGCGAACGTGGCCTGCTTCGTGTGCGACGACTGCCGACAACTCGTCCGCATTCAGCAGTTGCAAAAGTCGATCCGTCAAAATGAGCATTCGCATTTTCGGAATTAGTCCCACGACCATAGCGTTCGTCATTTGATTTCCGGTGGGCCAGATGCGAATGTCGCGGAACGAAACTCGCTGGTCGGCGGTCGATTTTAGTATTGATTGACGAAGCGGCCCTTCTGGTAATCGCCGCGCGCGCCAACAAATGGCCATGACCCACGGAATAATGGCAAAAAAAGCCAACAATAGAGCCAAGCTGACCCAGGCTTCGGAATCCGCAGATCCTGAAGCGTGCGAAAGCCAGCGCCCGATTGCTTGTGAGCTGAGAACGGCTGCCAGCGGCAAGGTGGCCGGAACCAGAAAAACACTTGCCCGAATCGCGATGTATCGCCAACAAAGCCGAATCGCAGCACGTCGAGACAAAACACCATATTCGTACCCGTGTGCCCGACGTTCGACGTTGAACTGTGCGGCCCAACAAAGCAGCAGCGAAATCACAAGCGGCGCGTACAGAATCAGTTCATCAAGCGGTGAAAAATGCGACAGTTGAAGCTGATGGCGAAGGATCGAACCCCAATTCAAAACGGCAATCAACAAAAGCCCTGACACAAACCACAAACCAATTGTGATTTGCTGATTGCGTTGATAGTTCGTCGGCAAGACTTGTGCCGCGTGCGACGACCAAATGCTCTGCAGACCAATCACGATCGGCCCGAGCAACATGACAATGGGGACGGCGCACATGCGCCAGAAAGCTCCGTCGACCACTTGGCCACCAACCAACTGGTCGAGCAAATGAAAAACGATGAGCGACAAAATTATCAACGCTTGCATTTCGTATCCCGCTAACGCGATGAGCGATTCCTAGGATAATCGCCGCGATTTCCCGCGTCGAGGGATGAGCGAGAGATTGGCGGCGGGGGTTTGCAATCTTTGGAGGCGTGTAGCGGTTATGCCGCTTGAGCGAAGGGACTTCGCATCAACGGGAGCGAGCAAAGTCCTCCATGTACTGCGACAATTGTTCGACGGCGGTTTTACGAATCGCGTTGTACAAAGAAACGCGAACGCCGCCGAGCGAACGATGCCCTTTCAAATCGGTCATTCCGTGGCTTGCGGCTCGGTCCAAAAACTGCGTCGTGTCGGCTTCCGTTGGCAAGAAAAACGTGACATTCGCCGCCGAACGCGCAGAGTGCTCAGCATGACCGCGATAGACGTTGGCATGACGGTCAATCACGTCGTAGAGCATCGCGGACTTGGCCAAGTTCTCCCGCTCGACGCTCGCCAAATCGCCAATCGTAGTGCGAATCCATTGCAGCATGAGCTTGAGAACGTAAATCGCAAACGTCGGCGGTGTGTTGTACAGGTTTTCGCTTTGGATGTGACTCTTCAAATTCAAATATCCAGGCGTGGCGGCGGAGACTTCTTGTAATCGGTTACGGTCTACGATCACAATCGTCAATCCAGCGACTCCCGCGTTCTTTTGGGCACAAGCGAACAGCAGCGAGAAGTCTTTCACGGAAATTGGTCGCGATAGAAAATCGGACGACATGTCGCACACCAGAGGTGCATTTTTCGGCGACGGAAGCGGACGAAACTGAATTCCGTGAATCGTCTCGTTGGAAGCGAAATACAAGTACGACCAATCGGCGCCAAGCGACCATTGGCTGGACGTCGGCAAGTTCGAAAAGCGATCGTTTTCGCCATTCCAAACGATTTGGATGTTGCTTATTCGTCGTGCTTCGTCGGCTGCCATTTTGCTCCACGATCCAGTGACCGCGTAACCGGCGGCTTTACCGGGGATCGCCAGATTGAGAGGAACGGCCGAGAATTGCAGCCGGGAACCACCTTGGAGAAAAAGGATTTCGTGCGATTCGGGTACGGCCAAGAGCTGCCGCAACAAAAGTTGTGCGTTGGCCAGTATTTCGCGAAACGGAGCACCCCGATGACTGATTTCCAAGATCGAGCTACCGCAATTCGGCAAGGCGAAAAGTTCATCGTGAATCTGTCGAAGGACTTCGTCCGGCAACATCGCCGGCCCGGCACCGAAATTGAAAACGCGATTCAAAGACAGCCTCCCGCAAAAGAACCTCAACAAGTCTTTACAAACCTGAGATTCTAGCACTACGCTTTGGCGAGCGGGGAGTGTGAGCTCGCTGATTCTTGGCGGTAGTGTTTAGTTTTCAGTGTTCAGTTTTCAGCAAAAAAATCCCTTAACTAAAACTGACCGCTCCAGCCTCAAGCCTGCGGCCTCATGCCTCAGCGGGGCACGTATGGATTCGCCGAGCCCCAGCGTTGCGGCGCGGGTTGCCCGATAGCTTGCATTTGCAATTGGTTTTGTAGCTGCGCGATTTTTGCGGCGACACCAGGTTGCTGAGCATTCGCTTGGAAAGCGCGATAGTAGTTTTGCAAAGCCAATTGATACTGCCCCTCCATTTCGCGGATGTTGGCCATCGCGGTTAATGCGCGAGGATTTTGGCTATCGCGCACAAGCGCATCCGACAACAATTGGGTCGCTTGAGCGCGGTCGCCGAATTCCTGATAAAGGCGAGCGAGTTCCACGAGCGGTTCGGCGGATTGTGGGTTGCGTTGTTGCCAAGTTCGCACGAGATCAAACGCGGAATCGGTGCGACCGGTTTCGGCTAACAGCACTGCGAGGCCGCGATGGGCATCGGCATACCGCGAGTCGGCAGTGATCGCTTGGCGGTAAAATTGTTCCGCCTGGCTCAGGAGCGGCCAGTTGCGTGTGACTTTGGCGACGTTGTGATACGTCGAAGCGAGGTTATAGAGCCCGTTCGCATCATTTGGCTTCCGCTGCAGCGCCAGTTGAAATCGATTGGCTGCCTCGTTGAACTGTCCGACCTCGAAGGCTTGTCGACCGCGAATATTTTGAAGTCTCGCCGCCGCGTTGCAGCCACTCAATCCGACGATGCAAAAGCCAGCCAACATAAAAGCCCATATCGACTTTTGAAGTTTTGGTTGGCGCGACATTTGGTTCGATCCTGGTTGGCATTGCCAAAATTGCGGGCGGCAAAAAATAGAAAAATCAGCCGATTCCAACAAGGTCAGCTCGAAGGGGGCCGCTGCGGTTGGGAAATTATGCGGCGATAGCTACCGGTCACAGCGGGCGAAAGTCGCTAGCACACGAACGGAAAACAAAAAAAGTACGTAGCGCCCTGCGCTACGTACTTGGCGAACTGCGGGTCTCCGCAGACTCTCTGATTGCGTTGCCGCAATCAGTTTTTTAGGTGTCTGTATTTTCGCGGATATTCAATTCAGTCATCGGCGTGGTATCGGTGCACGGGCGGATCGACATTTTGACGTAGCCGATCTTTCGCAGCACTTCGAGAATTTCGCTGCACGTTGGAAACATCCGGCCACTTTCACGCTTGTATTGATCCAGCGATTGCATGAATTCGACTTCGTCATCGCTATATTCGCGTTCGCAAGTCGTCGGATCGATTTGTCGCCGACGTTGGACTTTGCGGCGTTCGGCTGCAACCGGAATGGGTTGTTTGCGTCGATCCGTGGCATTGCGTCGGCCGATTTCGTTGATTTTGCTGGATTGGCTTTTAGCCATAAAGCGCGTCTCCGTCACGAAGAGTTTTGCGGGTGGTATCAGTGGCCCGTCGAGAGCGGCGGTCGACGGTAGACCAAAAGATACACCGGTTAGGCAAACATGACGGATCAGCGAAACAATTCCGATCAAGAAAGCTTGTTCGTAAGTGCAGAACTTTCGCGTTGCACGGATCGTGCGGAGTGTATGGATCGAGAGGAGCAAAAAGTTCTGGTTCTCCGACTCCTGCTTGGAAACCGGCTGTTCGCCGATGGCGGACGGGCTCTGTTACGCGAATTTGAGGCGAAGCTATGAAACAAGCCGAACGACTTTCGGAAACGCAAGAGTCTTAAATACGCTACGCGCGGCGTCTTTGGCTATACGAGTCGTTCGCAATCGCCAATTTCAAAACGGTTGCCTGGCGTGTATTCCGCGCCGTCTTTTGGTTTCACAGGACTGTTAAGCTGCGACCGCAACAAATCGACGGTCAAATTCCACGAGGAAGTCAACGAAGAGATTCCGGTCATTTGAGCGGTGCAAGAATAGACGGGCCCGAGAGTTTCCAACCGTTGCGGCAAAGATTCAATGGTTGCCAGCATTTCGGGCCAAGATACTTTAAGTGGCCGTTCCGAGGATAACGTCGACGAGTTGTCGTTCGCATTCAAAGAGGGCGGAGCCTTCGCGAGTTGCGTTATCGAGTCTGGGCGCAGCGGATTCAAAAGCGGAATCACCATCGCCAACAGCGTTGCAGCGACGGCGACAAAAAGCCAATGTCGCTCGCGATTGTCTGAAAATCGCATCGGTGCAATATGGGGTCGCGCATTGACGGTCAATGTCGGATCGAAATAGGATTCGAGCAACTCGAAATCGCAAAGCTTGTGTTGGCAGGTTGAACAGCGAGCCGAATGCACGGCAAGCTGTTCGTCGTCACGCAGACGGCGATGCTCATCCAAGAGTTCCTGAATTCGAATTTCAAAATGTTGGCAATTCATCCGCAATAACTCCACGGTGGCGCAATCGCCGAATAATTTCATAACGGGCTCTGTGGACCCAAGTTTTAACGGTGCCCAACGGTACGTCCATCGTCTGGGCGATTTCGGCGTAGGGCATTTCCCGTTGATGGAACATTAAAAAACATTCTTTGTGCTGAGCCCGCAGTTCGCCAATCGCCAATTCGATTTCTTCAGCCAAATGGGTTTTGTCTTGTTCTAAATGCGAGCGGTCGGCGACGGGATAGTCGAGCGATTGAGTTCGCAACCGCGACGAACGCTGGGACAATCGAGTTCGACAGCGATTGCCTGCAATCGTCAACAACCAGGGCGCGAATTCTCGCTCGGGATCCCACCGATGCAAGTTATTGATCACGCGGACGAACGTCTCTTGAGTCGCGTCTTCCGCGTCTTGGCGATGTCGCAGCATCCGAAAACACAGCCCGAAAACTTGGGCCTGAAATTGATGGACCAAGTCTCGTAGCGCGAGCGGATGCCCGGCAAGGCAATCGCGGACAAGTAATTTGAATTCAGCTTGCAAGATTGAGCCCCTCGCTTGCACTGTTATGAAACCCTTTAGCTGCGGCGATAGTTTCAGCAAAAGCCAAAATCTTTCGAAAAAGACTGACTTACTCGCATGAACGAATTGAGCCCAAAGGCGATTGGCGCGATTCCAGCGTTGCTCACTATTCGAACCGGCCGGCTAATTCTTGGCGGTTGCTGGTCAAATGTGCGAAATAGCGCATAGAAAAAGTCGGCGTATTTCGCACCGACTTTGGGTTTAGATGTATTGGAGCCAACTATCGTTGATTAAAAAACTTGCGCAAGACATCGCCTGCTGCATCGGTCGTATTTTCGGCCTGTTGCTTGGCCTTGGGAGGAAGTTTATTAACGCTCTTCTTCTTGCCTTTTCCAAAGATCCCGCTTTCGGCGTCGATTCTGGCTACGCCAGTTTCGGAAACTGAATCGGAAGGACTTGGAGTCGCGGAAACTGGATTTTGGTCAATGGGAGGTTTTTCGTCTTTATCGAGTCGGTATTTGGTTTCGTCCAAATTAAATTGTCGAGTGTCGAACATGGCCGTCGATTGACTTTGGTTTTCCGGAGAATTGGACAACCAATCCGTAATCGATTCATCGTTCCAACCTTCTTTCGCCGAGGCAGTCCGTACGGCGGCTTCGGAAACCATGTTTACTTTCGGTTTTTTAATTCCGGCTTGAACGTGATCAATGAGAACTTCGAATTGCAGACGGCCCACGCGAAGGATGTCTCCGACACGCGCGATGTGCGGCTGCGTCAATTGTTGTTCGTTGACAAAAGATCCGTTGCGGCTACCCATATCTTCGATAGTCACTTTGCCTGCATCGATCTTAATTGCGCAGTGCTGCCGACTAATCAAGTCGCTAGATGGTCGCAAGTGTGCTTCCTCGCTTCGACCAATGATAAATTCAGCGACAGAGATGTTGATCAATCGACCGTCGTTTTTACCCCCAACGACTTTCAATGATACTTGCATCCGGTACTCCTAATCGTTTTCGGCAACGAGATTGAATCGTCGCCAATATCCGTAAGAATCGAGAAACTGCCCACTGAGATTATAACGACAAGTGCGTTGCAATTGCAATCTTCCGTCATGGGTTTTCGGTGCCGAATTTCACCTTAATCGCCGACTAACGTCGGTTGGTCCAATCGTAGTGACCGAACTGTTTTTGCTGGATTTCATGGGCCGTGGACTGTTCCTGTGGGCTTAGTCTTGACGGTCGAAAGGCCATGCCTAGCCTACTTGCCAACTCTTCAACGAGTCGCGAGACAAGCTCGCTTTCCAGGATTTCAACCCCCGCGATTTCATGGATTCCGATCAATTCCGGCGAATAATCGGAACGCGCCAGCAAGATGCTACCGTGTTGCAAAACAGTTTTATTCAATCGACGCTGAGCGCTTCCACCGACCTTGAATCCATCCAAGACGATATCTCCACGGGTGCGGCGCTCAAAGCACAGAAATCGGGATTTATCCGCAGCACTTTCCTGATCGGAAAAAAGTGCCGCAGAAATTCCCCAGTCGCTGAGCACATCGATTACCGCAGCATGAACTTGTTGATAAAGCTGCTGGTGTTCGCCCGACAAACGATTTTGGCTGGGAATGCACAAGCTATACGTCAATTCTCGATCATGCAGAATTGCTCCACCTCCGGTGACGCGGCGAACCATGTTGCATTCGCGACTAGATTCGTGAGCAAGTCGATCTGAGGCGGATTGAAAATAACCGAGCGACAATGTTGCGGGCGACCAGCGGTAGAAGCGCAAGATTGCTTGGCCCGTCGCGTGGGCGGTTGCCAGCAAGGCTTGGTCCACCGACATATTCCACGCCCCGTCAAGGGCCGGGTCGTCGATCAATCTGGCTTGGTCCATTTCACGATCGGTTGGCGAGCGGCTTGCACTTCATTGGGGCGACGGATGATGGTGGACGTAGGTGCCGCATGTAACGACTCTGCGGATTCATCCGTAATTCGAAAGAGTGTTTCGGCGAAAGCGTCCAATGTTTCCTTGCTCTCGGTTTCGGTCGGCTCGATCATCAGAGCTTCGGGCACGGTCAGCGGGAAATAAACGGTCGGTGCATGAAAGCCATAATCTAGCAAGCGTTTCGCAATGTCCATCGCGCTGATTCCTTTTTCCTTTTTCAGCGTTGCTGCCGAAGCAACGAATTCGTGCATGCAACGGTCGCCTTGTGGAACCGGGAAAATGTGCTTGACGCGATTCAGCAAATAGTTTGCGTTGAGAACTGCTTGTTCGGAGACTCGTTTGAGTCCGTCTGGACCATGCGTCCGAATATAGCAATAGGCGCGAACGAGAACGCCGGTGTTGGCAAAAAAGCTGCGGACGCGCCCGATCGATTTCGGCCGGTCATAATCCAACCGATATTGATCGCCGTCTTTGGCGATAATCGGCGACGGCAAGTACGGCCCCAATGCTTGCGTCACGCAAATTGGACCCGCGCCAGGTCCGCCGCCGCCGTGCGGTCCACTAAATGTTTTGTGCGGATTGAAGTGCATCATGTCCACGCCGAAATCGCCGGGTCGCGTGATGCCCAAGATCGCGTTCATGTTGGCACCGTCCAAGTAAATCAGCCCGCCAGCACCGTGCACCAGTTTGGCGATCTCACCCATTTGTCGATCGAACATACCCAACGTATTCGGGTTGGTGATCATGAAGACGGCAAGATGATCGTCGAGTTCAGTTTTGAGATGGTTCAAATCGACTTGCCCATCGGGCGTGCTTTTGATGGTGACGGCATCGAAGCCAGCCATCATTGCGCTGGCCGGATTCGTGCCATGCGCGCTGTCTGGGGCGAGGACTTTAGTCCGCTTCATGCCTTTGTCTCGAAAGTAAGCCGCCGCCGTCAGCAGCGCGGTGAATTCGCCGTGAGCGCCTGCGGCTGGCTGTAGCGAAACCGCTGGCAAGCCAGAAATCTCGGCGAGAATCTCCTGCATTTCAAACAACAGCGCGAACAAACCTTGCAGCGAGCGCTCGGATTGATACGGATGCAATTCGGCAACTCCCGGGAACGCAGCGATCCGTTCGTTTCGTTTCGGATTGTATTTCATCGTGCACGATCCGAGCGGATAAAAATGCGTGTCGATCGACATATTGAGCGTCGACAAATTCGTATAGTGCCGGATTACGTCGGGCTCGGCTAGCTCGGGCAGCGGCGGGGGCGCGTCCGCCAGGAACTCGCGCGGGATCAGATCCTCGAGCGATTCTTTCGCCAACACATCGGGATCGGGCAAGCGGACGCCTTGTCGCCCTGGCTTGGACAATTCTGATAATAACTTGGTGGCCAATCGATTACGCATGGACTTTTTCCGTCTTTCTAGAAGTTCCCGCCATTGAGTTAACGAGCGAATCAATTTCCGCTCGCGTTCGCTTTTCTGTCACTGCGACCAAAAAACAATCCGCCAGATCGGGATACCATCGTTCCAAAGCGATCCCGGCGAAGAAACCTGCGTCTTCACATTGTCGGAGCAACTGTGAGACTTTTCCGGTCGAGTCGCGGACCACGAATTCTTTGAAAAACGGTGCATCGAAAGCTCGTTCGAATCGCGTATTGGCCGTTAACTGAGCGGCGGCGTAATTGGATTTGCGAGCACAAAGTTCTCCTAATCGCTGCATCCCGCTTGGACCCATCAGGGCCAAGTAAATGCTGGCTCGTAACGCGAACAAGCCTTGGTTTGTGCAGATGTTGCTGGTAGCTTTGTCGCGGCGAATATGTTGCTCGCGCGTTTGTAGCGTGAGTACCCAACAACGCTTGCCACCGTCTCCCACGGTTTGACCCGCAATGCGCCCCGGCATTCGCCGAATAAATTGTTCGCGTGCCGCCAAGATTCCTAAATACGGCCCGCCATAAGCCATCGGATTGCCGAGGCACTGCCCTTCGGCGATTGCGATGTCCGCGCCAAGCTGCCCAGGGTTTTTCAAAATGCCCAAACTCGTGGGGTCGAAAGCTTGTACAAGCAAAGCGCCATTCTTATGGGCGAGTTTGGCAACTGTCTCGACGTCTTCAAGGCAGCCAAAAAAGTTCGGATGCTGAATCACTACGCAAGACGTTTTGTCGTCGACTGCTTTTTGAAGCTGTTTCAAATCGGTTGTGCCATCTTCGTGGCGGATCGTTACAACTTCAGTCTCAAAATTCTCCAAATAAGTCTCGACGACTTGGCGGTACTCCGGGTGAACGGATTGGCACACGACAACTTTTCCGTGCCGGGTCGTCGCCGCAATGCTCATCAATACCGCTTCGACGGTAGCCGAGCCGCCGTCGTAAAGGCTTGCGTTGGAAACATCCATGCCAGTGAGTTCGCAAATCATCGATTGATATTCGAAGATCGCTTGCAGGTTGCCTTGGCTGACTTCGGGCTGATACGGCGTATATGACGTGTAGAACTCGCCGCGCGACGCGAGCGTATCGACGGCCGCCGGAATGAAATGGTCGTAGCAACCTCCGCCCAAGAAGCAGACTTTTTGGCCCGCGTGCGAATTCTTGGCGGACAAGCGAGTCATGTGCTGCGTCAGTTCAAGTTCGCCGAGCGCAGGTCCGATCTTAAGCGGGCGCTTTAGACGAAACGTATCGGGAATCTGCTGAAACAGCTCGTCGACCGAAGCGGCTCCGATCGCTTGCAGCATCGCTTCAACATCGTCAGGCGTGTTAAACGTATAAGGCATTGTGAAGTCTCAAGTAGTTTGTCGCATTGATTGGTTATTCGGTGCGAGGTTGCTTGTCCCAGGCACAGCGTTGCGGGAAAGTACCGTGTCAGTAGCAAACTAACTCGCGCACTGTTTTTGGTAGGCTTTGTAATCCATCAGTTTGTCCAACGATCCTTCGTCGGTGATTTTGATCTTTGCGATCCAGCCTTGGCCGTACGGATCGCTATTCAAAATTTCCAGCTTGTTCGGAAGGTCTTTGTTGACTTCGATGACTTCGCCGGAAACTGGAGAGTAAATCGGGCTGACTGCTTTGACGGATTCGACTTCGCCGAGTTCATCCCCCGCGCTGATTTTCGCGCCGACTTTGGGCAATTCCATGAACACGAGGTCGGTCAATTGCTCAACGGCAAAAGCTGAAATTCCAATCGTGCCGATTTTGGCTCCCCCATTGGAATCGACATGGACCCATTCATGCGTTTCCAAAAAAAATAGATCTTCTGGTTTCAACGAAGCGCTCCTTGGTAAAAAACTGTTTGATTCTTGTGTTCGCAAAGCTTGCGATCAATCTTGCAAACGACTGCGCGAATAGAAAGGCATGGCGACGACGCGCGCCGGTTGGCGGCTGCCGCGGATGTCGACTTCCAATTCAGTACCGACGATCGTGCAATCTGGCGAAACGTATCCCATCGAAATTGATTTTTGCAAAGTCGGCGTAAAAGTACCGCTGGTGACGACTCCCACTCGTTTACCGCCGCGAAAGATTTCGGTTCCTTCGCGAGCGGCCCGTTTGCCGACGACTTCGAGCCCGATTCGTTGGCTCAATTGCGGATTGGCTTTGGCGGCCAGGATCGCGTCGCGTCCAATAAAGTCTCGATCCTTCAAATTGATCGCAAACGAAAGTCCGGTTTGAGCCGGATTGATTTCCTCGCTCAACTCATGGCCGTAGAGCGGCATTGCGGCTTCGAGGCGAAGCGTATCTCGCGCTCCCAAGCCCGCCGCGATCAAGCCCATCGTTTGACCGGCTTGATGAATGCGTTCCCAAATCATCTGGATATGCTGCGACGCGGCGATGATCTCGCAGCCATCTTCACCCGTATAGCCCGTGCGGCTCACTAACGCAGGGACGCCGAAAACTTCGGTGCGCTTTCCGGTGTAGTACTTCATACCCGACAACGGAACATGCGTTCGCTTTTCAAAAAGTTCCACAGCTCGCGGGCCTTGGACGGCGATCATTCCCGTGTCCAAGGTGTGATCCTCAAAACCGATGTCGCGGTTCCCTTGATGCTTTAAAATCCAATCTCGGATTTTCGTTCGGTTGCTGGCGTTGACCACAAGACTGTAAAACGATTCGCCGCTGGAATGTTGCAAACGATAGACCAAGATGTCGTCGAGGATTCCGCCGTCTTCATTCGTGACGAGCGAGTAGCGAATGTGATCGACTTCCATGCCGGCGATTCGGCGAGTCGTTAAGGATTCAACCAACGCTTCGGCTTCTGGACCTTGAAAGACGAATCGACCCATGTGCGAAATGTCGAACAAGGTCACAGCCGTTCGCGTCGCAACATGCTCCTCGATGATCGAAGTGTATTGCACCGGCATCGACCAGCCGGCGAAATCGACCATGCGGCCTCCGTGTGCGGCGTGCCAATCATGAAGTGGCGTCGTCAGCAAATTGGCGGTTGTCATAAGCATCCTTCGGCAGCAAGATTTTTAAGCATTTTAGCCGAATGCAATGCCGTTGCCAGGGGCATTGGGTTTCTCGCTAGGTCCGCAGATCTTATGGTTCGCGATTCGTTGCTTTGCAGACTTCCTTTCCTTCGTTTAACCGCAATACCGTTCAAGTTTTCATAACCACTGTCTCCGCAAAGGTTTTGGTCAACGGTGGCAGTTTTCGATGTTCGGGTCGTTTTTTGTTCCAGCGTGACATTTTACGTTTGATCACACGAGGGTTGATTCGG
>JANNYC010000115.1:0-59515 GCA_031409895.1 Planctomycetota bacterium | reverse complement strand
TGTTGGCCGGCCTGTGGTCATTGTTGGCAATGCTCGGCACGCTCGAACAAATCGACGTCGCTGCTCTAAAGACACTCATTGCTAAAATCCATCTACCAATTCCGCTTTTCAATACCGGATAATTGTGTAGATACCAATGGGTTGCGCCCGGTCGTTGCAAGCGGATTCAAGGTGCCGGGAGAAAACTGGCCCGGCGCCGTATCGGCGTGGATCGCCAGGTCAAAGGTGTTGACGTTGGCGTCAACCGTGTCACTGATGAAGTCGGCGGCGTACTGGCCGGGCGGCAGGCTGACGCGTAATTCCTCGGTCAGGTTCGCGGAGAATATCTTGCTTGCCATTTCGGCAACGATGTCACCTGACGCATCGAGCGAGACGATCCTCAGTTGCCCAAACAAATTCGGATTGAACCCATTGACTTTCTGCAGATCCGAAAGCTCCGCGATTACGACCGCGCTCCGGTCGAGCGAAAACTTGAAGCGCTCGATTGCGCCGACCTCAGACAGGTCGTTGATCGCGCCATTTACGATCTGCAGCGTGGCTGGATTGGTGATGTTTCCAAGATCCAATTCCGCCAACAGCATTCGCGCCTCCAGCGACTCCAGGGCGAGCGACGGCCCAGGATCGCGCGTGCGGTTTCGCGACCGGTTACGCAATCTCCTACGAGTAACCGCGGAAGTCGACGAAACGCGATGGAACTGGCGCTGGATGAATGAAAACATGATGCCTCCGCTGTATTGATCCAAAAGTCGTTACTGTCAGTGGATGAGCCATAAAGCTACGCGTCGATCTGGAACCGCTCAAGTCCAGATAAACTGTTCTCGAAAAAAGTTGGCGCCAATCTGTCCCAACTCAACCCGCCGCCGCCAGCGCGAAGGGTGACAATTTCCGTGTACGGATCGGGAGTTCTATCTTGGTCGTTTAAATGGAACCGCCGAGCCGGGTTGCGCTCCAAGGATTGGAGGCCCGCAACTCCAGCGTTGTCGAATGCCGCGGTCGAGCGATGCGTCGCGCTGGTTGCGATCAAGCCGTTTCGCCTCAGGTCAGCTCGTGTACCAGTCGATTGCGAAGCGGTTAATTCGAACGACGCCGCCACATTGTTCACCGTGACGAATAAATCTTGATTGTTGCCGGCCCCCTGTCGGTCGAACCAAGCGACGTTGATGCGATATTGACCGCCGCTCGGCTGACCCAACGGATAGCGGTGCTGCAGCCGGAACGGCGCAGCGCCCATTTGCCGGGCCTCGACCGGCGAGCCATCGCCCCAATCGACTTGGAGTGTCAAGTGCCCGCGTCGATCCGGGTCGACGAGGCGACCGGTGAGCGTGACTTGCTCCCCTTCGTTAATGACGTTCGGTGTCACCGCCAAATCGCGGGCCATCGTGGCGGAATTCAGGTACGTCAACACGACGTCATTGCCGTCTCCGCTTCCATAGTTGATTCTGTAAGACTGGTTTTGAACCACGACCTGCCCATTAAGAACACCTACAGCTTGGACGTTGAAAGTCGCGTTCTCTGGCAGATTGGCAAATGTCCCGCTGACGAGATCGGCTCCGTCGTTATCGAGGATCACAAAAGTGGCGCCCGGTGAAGTCGAGGGCAGGAACGTAGACACGACTTGCAGCGTGGCGCTGTTGATGTTCACCGAGCCTGCAACCGCGAGCCGGTCGGAGGGAACATTGAAAATGGGGACGACTTGTGCCGCAAAGATGGAGCCGCCGTTAAGGATGAGGTTTCCCTGCGAAGTGAGTACACCAATACCCGTGCTCCCAGGGCTAACCGTTCCGCCGGAGTTCACGGTCAAAGGTTGAAGCGTGCCGATACCGGCGAGAGTAGCCCCCGCGTGCACGATAGTTCCCTTGTTTAAGGCCGGGCTATCAGACTGATTGCCATCGACGATCAAGCGACCGGCACTAATTTCAGTTCTGGGGAAGGTGTTGTTGCCAGTAAACTGCAACGTGCCCGGGCCGGCCTTGTTCAGTCCTGCGGGGAATCCAGGACTGGAATTAACACCGCTGCTAATCACAGCGCTGATGAGCATGTCCACACTATTGGTACCATCGTTGATGGTGAACGTCCGATTGACGCCTCCCAGCGACAGATTGCCGCTGATCTCGGCCGGACCAGTGGTCGAGGCGGACGTGGCCGTCAGGTTGCCATTCAGAGTAAGCTTACCCGTTCCGGTCGTGATGTCTCCGCCAAACATGGTCAGAGTTCCGATCGTTTCAAAGCGATTGTTCAAGGCCAATGTGCCGAACGCGTTAATCGAAATCGCGCCGCCGTTGGCAATCTGGTTGTCATTCAACAAGGTCACCAGGCCGGGGAACACGGCATTCAAACCATTGATCGCCAGCGCTCCAGGGACAGCTGTAGTACCGGCGGTTTGTTTGTTCAGGCGCAGGGTCCCGTTCACAGTCGTTGCTCCGGCGTAAGTGTTCGCCGCAGTTCCCTCAAGCGTCAACGTGCCGGTGCCGGTTTTCGTCAGCCCGCCAGCGCCACCGAGTACTCCCGCGCCGCCAAAAACAGTATTCCCCGCGCCCGCCACCGTCAGCAAGAAGCCGGCATTGGCGATGTTGCCGTTGACCGTCAGTGTGTTGGCATCGGAACCGATCGTGCTGGCGGCCGTTAGATTAATATTGCCTGGCCAGGTGTTGTTGCCGCTGATGTTGCGAAGCGCGCCAGTCGCGCCGATCCCGGCTCCATTGAGCGTGAGAGCCTCCGAGTTAAAGATGACGCCTCCTTGGAGTTGGAGAACTGCTCCGTTGGCCACCGACGTCCCAGATCCTCCTGCGGGCCCAAGCGCGGACGCTTTGCGAATGTTCAGTTTTCCAGCGTTGACCTTGGTTGAACCGATGTACGTGTTGACGCCGGTTCCCTCAAGTCGCAGTGTGCCTGTGCCGGCTTTCGTTAGCCCGCCGCCTCCGCTGAGTACTCCGGTACCACCAAAAATTGTCGTTCCAGCGTCGTTCACCGTCAGCAGAAAGCCGGCATTTGCGATGTTGCCATTAATTGTTAGAATGCTGGCCGCGGAACCGATCGTACTGGCGGCGGCGAGAGTAATATTGCCTGTCCAGGTAGCTTGGTTATGGACATTCAGCAGCGCGCCCCCATTGAGCGTGAGGGGCTCGGCGTCGAAAACCGTGGTTCCGCCTGAGAAGAGATGGAGGGCTGCGCCCGCGGCCACCGTGGTACCGGCGCCGACCGCGCCCAGGGCGGATGCCTTCCGGATTTCCAACACGCCGCCGCCTACAAAGGTATGACCAGTATAATTGTTCACGCCGGTCCCTGACAAAACCAGGGTGCCTTCGGAAGTCTTGGTCAGGTTGCCGCCGCTGATGTTGCCGGTGACCGTCAGCGTGGTGTTCGCGCTCGATATGATCGTGCTGGTGGAGGCCAGCGTGATGTTGCCGGTCCAAGTATTGCTGCCACTGCTGCTAAAGTTGCCCAAGACCCCATTGAGCACGAGTGGCTCGGCGTTGAAGGTCACGCCTCCAAAAACCCCAAGAGACGCTCCGTTTGCTACCGTCGTTCCAGTCCCGATTCCACCAAGGGCGGATGCCTTGCCTAGCCTCAAAGCGCCGAAGTTTACATTGGTTGCACCCGTGTAGATATTCACTTCCGACCCGCTCAACGTGAGGAAGCCCGCGCCGAGTTTGGTCAATCCGCCACTTCCGTGAAGCCTGCCGTTGACCGTCAAGCTTGCCAAAGGTGCGACCTCGAAAGTCGTGACCGAGTCGAGGAGCAGAGGAGCGTTCAAGACATGCGCACCCGCCGGCGAGTTAACCCGTAAACCGTCTGCACCCAGCGCAACCGGATTGCCGTTGATGGTGTAGCCAAACCCGCTCAGCTCAATCGAGGCGAATGCAGTGTTGAGGGGAAAGTTGTTGAAATTTGTCAGGCTATCGGTAGGAACACCGGCGGGGAATATCAGGGAATCACCCGCAACCACAGCAGCATCCCAATTGGCTGCCGTCGTCCAGCCATTATTGGCGCCGTCGCCGTCCCAGACGCGCGTGGACAAAAGCCGACGTTCCTCGAGCGGCTCCAGCCAAGTACGGAAGGACGTGGGTTCCTTTGACCTTCGCGCGACTCGCGTTTTCGATCCCGTTTGCCGAAGCGCTTTGAGGAAGTCGAGTGCCATGACTTTGAGTCCCCTTTTCAGTGTGTTGAAATTCTGGATTTTGTCTTTGACGGGTTTCTATTTTACTTAACTGCGCAACGGCCTGGCCCGGAGACAGCTTTTCCGAACCTTTTTTTCGAGAAAAAAAGGCCAAAATTAGGCTTTTGCCCCCGCCATCGACGTTTTATGCAAAAAGTGCTCGTTTCGCGAATTGCTTTCGAGCAAAGACTTGCAAGTCGAAGGCCGCCAACTCAAACACTGTGTCGCCAGCTACGTTTCGTCGTGTGTCTAAGGCCACAATTTGATTTGGACCCTTGAAATGGAAACGGCCAGCGGCCTAGACAAACTCGTCACGATCCAAGTAAAGCCCGTTCGGTTCGACTGGTTTGCCATTTCCGGGCTAAAGGCCGAGGCATTTTCCAATCCGGGTCGAAAACCTGGGACGAACTCCCGAAATCGTCCAGAAATTGAACCAAAAAACCTGCTGAAATGACCTATTTAGGTCAGGACTGCAACAGCCGTTGAAGCGAGTATGACGGAGTTCTCGACGATTGTTGTATGCCGACACGAATCGAGAAGCGGCACTTTGTATTCGGAAAATCCGTCTCGACCTTTGCATCGTGGCCATCGAGCCGCAATGGAAATTGGTATGGATCCCTTCGTCCGAGTTATCGGTTTTTGGTTGACATTTGCGGTGGTTTGTTTCGTTGGTTGCTCGTCCAGAGACCCAAGCGAATCCGCGAGCAGCCCATCCCAAGAATTATCGCTTCAAATTGTCCATCCCACGTGCAAAAAATCGGTTTCGGGCCAACACGTCATTTTTGCAAACATTGCGAATAGTTCTCCCGTGACCATAGTGCGCCTCGATATCGATGTTGTCTTGACCGGCAGCAGTCCAAAATCGCCCGATGCTAAAACCACTCGGACATTTCTGTTTTCGTCCGGAATCAAACCGAAAGAGTCCCGCGAGATACAGTTTCCCATAGAAAGCGAATCGATAGTCTCAAATATTAACAAATCGGATCGCGAACTTATGCTGTGCCCGACCCAAATTCACATCGTCGATAAATCCGGCAATACACAAATATCAAAAATGAACGGTTTCGCGATGACTGTGGTCCGCGATTGGATGACACCGAAGGGCGATCTGCGCCGATTCGACGCGATCGAATCTCCGACAAGAAATGCCCTCTGAGCCATAAGTTCTTTTGTGTTTGTGGTGGGCTACTCCCTCGCGCCGCGCTGGAAACATTGGTCGGGCTAACGGTTCAATCAATTGCCTAGCCTCGCTCGAAGGCCTGGGATGCCTGACAGCGCCGTGTGGGAATCGTAGAATGCTCGTTTGTGAATGTAGCGGATGGGTTAAAAGTCGGTTGCAAATTCAACTGGGTAGGGCCGGAATGTTTTTGGTCTTGGATGGTTTGGACGGGGCGGGAAAATCCACGCAGTTGGAACGCTTGGCCGGTTGGCTGCGCGAGGCGGGACGTGCGGTGGTAGTTTGCCGCGATCCGGGGAGCACGCAGCTTGGGAATCAAGTTCGGCAATTGTTATTGCAGAAATCGTCGATCGCGATTGATCCGCGAAGTGAAATGTTGCTGTTCATGGTGGCGCGATCCCAACTGGTGCAAGAAATCATTCGCCCGGCGCTTGAAGCGGGCAGCATCGTGCTATGCGACCGGTTTCAAATGTCTACGTTGGTCTACCAAGGGCATGGCGGGCGCGTACCTCTGGATGAGATTCGCGCGGTTGGGAAAATCGCCACGGGCGGGTTGGAACCGGCGCATACATTTGTGCTGGACTTGCCGACCGAAGATGCCTTGTCGCGGCTCGGTCGCGGGCTTGATCGAATGGAGTCGCGCGGGGTTGAATATTTGGATCGCGTGCGGCAAGGGTTTTTGGCCGAAGCTCACCGCTCGGGCGATCGCTGCACGGTCATCGATGCACGCCGCTCTGCCGACGAAATGTCGACGGAACTTCGACAACACGCAGAGCGGCTTTTGGCCCAGTATCCATTGCAAACAGGTCAACGCAAATGAGTTGGTCAGAAATCGTTGGTCATGAGTCAGTCGTCGCGCGGTTTCGCCGCGCGGTCGAACACAATCGTTTGGCCAGTTCGTTTTTGTTTTGCGGCCCGGCCGGGATCGGCAAGTACACATTTGCCCGAAAACTAGCTCAGGCGTTTTTGTGCGAAGCTTCGCTGCCGACCGCGCTCGAACCGTGCGGAAACTGTTTGGGTTGTCTGCAAGTCGCAGCGGGAACGCACCCCGATTTGATCTTGGTGCAGCGTCCCGCCGATAAGAACTTGATCCCTCTGGAAAAATTTATCGGTCCGGATGATCGGCGGATGCAGGAAGGGCTTTGCCACGACCTGGGGCTCAAGCCATTTCGCGGTGGTCGAAAGGTCGCCATCATCGACGATGCGGATTACTTGAATCAGGAAGGGGCCAATTGTTTGTTGAAAACCCTGGAGGAGCCGCCGCCGAAATCGGTTTTGATCTTGATTGGCACGAGCCCGCAAAAGCAGCTTCCCACGATTCGCTCGCGCTGCCAGTGGATTCCGTTCGCGCCCCTTTCCAGCGACGAAATCGAGCGTGTACTTCTGAGCAAGGGCTTGGCCGAGGACTCAACCCAAGCGCGGCAGATGGCCCTGCTCTCCGGCGGCAGCGTGCAACAAGCGTTGCTGATGAAAGACGACGCGTTGGTGACGTTTCGCGCGGCCTGGCTCGGGCAATTGGCAAGCCTAGATCCAGGACAGCAGCAATTCGCCAAAGCCATCGCAACGATCGTTGACGCAGCCGGTTCGGACGCGGCCGTGAAGCGAGATCGCTTGCGGCTCGTATGCGATGTGGCGGTCGATTTTTATCGGAATGTGTTATGGCAGATCGCCGGTTTGGATGGCGCAGCGGAGCCGACTTTGCAATCCGCAGCCCAGCGGGCGGCAGCGCAACTTGGTGGTGATGATTTGGCCATCAGTCGGTGCTTGTCTCGCTGCGTCGATGCTTATCAAGAAATCGCGGCCAACGTCAACACGACGCTTTGGATCGACTGTTTGCTCGCCGACTTGGGCCGACTTTCACGCGGCGAATTCGTCGCGGTGGAATACGCGTAATGCTCTCTATCGTGGCGACGAAAAATGAGCAGCTTGCACGCGGAGCCGTTTTCGGCGAATCTGAATCGTGACGAAAAATAGACCGCAGCTAAGCCCAAGCAATGCCAGCGGATTGTCTTCGGGAACGGAGACCAAATTGAACGAGGACAAGTTCCAGTTCGCGGTCCGTGTTGAGTTGTTGAATCTCTCGTTGAAGTTCGCAGAAATCGTAAACGTAAAAGTGCCCACGTTCAAAGAGGTTGTTTGGGAGAATGCTTGGCTGTTACCGCCGCCTGCCGTCGCACTCTGGGAGAGGCTGGTGGACGGCCCTGTCAGAGTCCATCTTATGGAATCGGCCAACTGTGCCGTGTCGTTAACAAAACCCCAAGTGCCTCCCAACGACAGACTCGTATTGGTGGTTGTCGTAAAACTAATCGTCAAAGCCGACAAACCATTGTGGGTGGATGGTGTCCCCGTAGTCGTTCTGCTCTCGGTGATCAAGCCTGAACCGGTGAGGGACTTTGTTAAGTCGTTCCAGTTTTGGCTTTCATCGGATTTCGTGTAATTAGTTGGGACGACACCGACGGTCCTAGTAACCGAGCCAATTTGAAGTGCCGTGCTTCCGCTGGACGTTGTGGCGTTGAGTCGAGCGGTAACCGATCCGGTGATCGAATTGAGGATCACATCCGCGTGGGCCGATTCAACCAGCAACCAAGCGACAATCGCGATTGCGCAAACTTTGGCCGTGGCGCAGACGACGAACGCTAATCTAGGCATGGTGAGTAACGATGGCTCCGCCGTCGTCCAGGGAATGCAGGGTCTTTCCAAATGCAGCGCTCGCGAAATTCGAATCCCTGAACTTCGGCTACGCACAATACTTCGACGGATTCGAGTGGCACTCGATACGTGCAAGCGAAAGAGTCACAAGAAGGCGATTCGAACGGTTGTTTCGACGTGCGTCCGCAAATGCAAAGACAATCAAGGGTCTGCAAACGTCCGGATTTCGTTATTAGCAATTCCGAAACGGCTTCCAATGATCGGATTGGGCAAGCTGTATTAGCGCGGGGATCAAGCGGCGAATGGCCCGAGCTCGATGGCTCAAAACGGCTTTGACGGCGTCACCCAGTTCGCCGAACGTCAGATGGTATTCGGGAATCTCGAATAGTGGATCGTAACCAAAACCAGCTTTTCCCGCGCGCTCAAAACGAATTCGACCGGAGCAGCGATCTTCGCAATCGAAACGGACGGTTCCCAACGGATCGGCGAGCGTCGCGTGACAAGTGTAATGCGCGGTCCGCTTTTCCAGCGGCACATTCGAAAGTTTTTCGAGCAGCACGTCGTTGTTTTGCTCGTCGCTGGCTTGCGGTCCGGCGAAACGAGCCGAGTACACGCCCGGCGCACCTTCAAGCGCGTCGACAGACAGCCCGCTATCTTCGCCCAAAACCCAGTGCTTAAGGTGTTTGGCTTGTTGGACTGCTTTGAGCGTTGCATTCTCGGCGAAGGTCGAACCCGACTCCTCAACAGCCAGCGCATTGGGAAAATCCGCCAACGTCAGTAGCGTGAAACCGAAAGGCGAAAGTAGCTGAACGAGTTCTTTTTTCTTTTTGGAATTGTGCGTTCCAAGAACCAATGGGAAGGCATTCATAGCGAAACTCGGCGGGAAAAAGGTACTGATGGAAGCTTTGGGCGAATGCGCCATTCAACCATCGGGACTTGTTTCTCGCCAGTACGTTCCGACAATCAAGACTCTCGCATCCAAGACTTTTCGGCGAACCGACCGTGTCCGACCAAGCACTTTTCGAAATCCGGGTAAGCGACCAGCAAAGTTGCACGATCGAAGTGCGCGCTGCCGGCTTACAGCAACTCGCCCAAGTTATTCGCGACGATTTACGACCGCCAGCGGTGGTCATTGTCTCGGATGCCAACGTCGATCGAATCTACGGTCAAACCGTCGTTGGGCAATTCGCGCGATTGTCCAGCCGCGTCGAGTCGGTCGTGCTGCCGATCGGCGAGTCAACTAAATCGGCCGTGCGGCTACATGAACTGTGGTCGCGGTTTGCCCAATGGCAGTTGCATCGCGACGCAGTGATCGTAGCGCTTGGAGGTGGCGTGATCGGTGACCTCGCAGGTTTTGCCGCTGCGACTTATACGCGGGGCTTGCAATGGATCGGGCTGCCGACTTCGCTGATGGCCCAAGTCGACAGCAGCATCGGAGGCAAAGTTGGCATCAATCTTGAATCGGCCAAGAACATCGTCGGCGCGTTCTGGCAACCGACTCAAGTCATCATCGATCCGACCGCGCTCGGCACGCTCAGTGATCGAGATTTTCGATCCGGCTTGGCGGAGGTCGTGAAGTACGCGGTGATCAGCGGGCCTACGTTGTGGGACCAACTTGATCGAAACGGGGCTGCAATTCTCGCGCGCGAACCGTCGGCTTTGCGTAACGTGATCGTAGAATGTTGTGCGGCCAAAGTCGCAATCGTGTCCGCCGATCCACTGGAGCGAAATGGCCAGCGCGCGGTACTGAATTTTGGTCATACGTTTGGCCACGCATTGGAAACGGTATTGGGTTACGGCGAGCTTTCGCACGGAGAGGCTGTCGCGATTGGCATGGTGTGCGCGTCGCGATTGGCGGAGCAAATTGGCTTGGCGGAAAAAGGCTTGTGCAGTGACTTACGGACGATTCTCGCAAAATTTGGCTTGCCAACTGAGTTTCCTCAAGTGTCGCACGATGAAATTTTGCAAGTCATGTCGTTGGACAAAAAAAATCGCGCCGGCAAGCTTCGGCTGGTGCTGGCTAAACGAATCGGGCACGTCGAATTGGCCGAAGAAGTCGATCCGTCTGCGGTTCTTGCAGCGTTGCAAACCGGCAAGTCTTATTAAACGAGGGCCTCATGAGTGAATCGCCTAGTGAACAGGTCGCCTCGCCGAGTGTTGCCTTGCGGGCGGCCGTGCGATTGAGCCTCGTGTCGGGAATCGGGCCGAGGACCTATCGACAGCTCGTCGACGCTTTTGGCGGGCCTGAAGAAGTGCTGCGTGCGAGACCGTCCGAACTGAGGGCTTTGCCGGGAATCGGCGTGAAGCTTGCGCGTGAGATTGGACTGGCCGATCAGAACGTCGACATCGACGATGAGTTGAAGCGATGCAAAGATTTCGGCATCGACATCGCCGAGGTCCGAGATGCGACTTACCCGCGGCGACTGACGGAAATCTTCGATCCGCCAAGCGTTATCTATCGACAAGGTCGCATGTTGCCTCAAGATGAGTTGGCGATCGCGATTGTCGGCACGCGGCACCCGTCCCCTTACGGCGTCACTCAAGCCGAGCGATTTGCCAAAGGCTTGGCTAATGCCGGGCTCACCATCGTTTCTGGTTTAGCGCGAGGAATTGACGCAGTCGCACATCGCGGGGCGTTGGCTGTCGGTGGACGGACGCTGGCTGTTTTGGGCAGCGGCATTCTGTCTCTCTATCCGCCCGATCACCGGTCGCTTGCAGATGAAATCGTAAAACACGGTGCTTTGCTCAGCGAGTTTCCGACGTTGCAACCCCCCAAAGCCGGCGCGTTTCCACAGCGCAATCGACTTGTCAGTGGATTAAGCTTGGGTGTGATCGTGATCGAAGCCGCCGAGCGATCCGGAGCGCTCATCTCCGCCCGACACGCGATGGATCAAAACCGCGAAGTCTTTGCGCTGCCTGGTCGGGTCGACAATCGCAACTCGCGCGGTTGCCATCGCTTGATTCGCGACGGCGCGAAATTGATTGAGACGATCGACGATGTGTTGGCGGAACTCGGCCCGCTCGCAACGCCCACGAAGATCGATTCGAAAACCGCCGTACACCATCCGGCGGAACTTCGATTGAATGATCGCGAGCAGGCTATCTTGCAGGCAATCGACAAGGAGCCGACCAGCATCGACGCGATTATGGGAAAAACCGCATTTCCGGTCCAGCAAATTTTGGCGACGGTCAGCGTGTTGGAAATGCGACGGCTCGTGCGGCGAATTTCGGGAACTACTTTGATTAGGTTATAACGCCCCCTGCTACTTCCAATAGGTTGGCATCGCTGGACCGACAAGAGTACAATGTGCTGCGGCAACGCTCAACCAAATCAGCAAGCGGAGAAAATCATGGACCCTCGCGACGAACCCCCGAAATACGGCGCGCAAGAGACTGCCGCACTGCTCGGATGGGCAAAAGCAGGTTATTGGGAAGACGATTTGATGCAGTACGCGTTTTCGTCCGACGATTCAGATCCGACCGCCGAATCATCGCTGGAAGCTGACCGAACCTTGGAACCGTCCGATTTTTAAGAGTTCGCATCGCGGCATCCTAAGCTCAATTCCAACGGAAAGTTTCGTTTTTGCAACAAATTTCGGGGCAAATTTTATTCTCGCCTTCGCGGCAAAAACTGAATATCCTTACATCTGGCAAGTTTTGATCGTCGGCCAAGCCCCCCGCATGTTATTCTTGATTTGCTAAGTCGCCGCCGACGGGAAACAGAGGAGTCTACTTTGGTTCGATTGCGCAACATGATTTGCTTCCTGATGGCGGCGCAGTGGACGATTCTGGTTCTTGCCGCGCAAAACACTGGGCCTATCGGCGTGGCGGACGAACCCAACGCCATTCAAACCGCGACACCGCTGCCGCCGGAATTGCTGACACGAGCGCCGCAAAATCTGGACGAAGTCCGTTTGCTTGAGCAGCACGTGCAAGGCTTGCTAAAAAAGATTCGCCCCGCAACAGTGGCTCTATCCGGCGGAAGCGGCGTCGTCGTTTCAAAGGATGGATTTGTTCTGACTTGTGCCCATGTGAATCAGCGGCCAGGCCGAACAATTACAGTCACTTTTCCAGACGGCAAAAGAGTCAAAGCAATTACGCTGGGCAACAACCATGGAATCGATGCCGGCATGGCGAAGATAACCGAGCCGGGCGAATATCCTTTTGTCCCGATCGGAAGCTCGGCCGACGTCCAGCCCGGACAATGGTGCCTGGCGACTGGCTATCCCGTGTCGTTTCACCGAGGACACCAACCAGCCGTCCGATTGGGGCGAGTGATTGTCAATAAGCAGCGCATAATCGTGAGCGATTGTTTGATTATGGGAGGCGATTCGGGTGGGCCGCTGTTAGATTTGTTCGGCAACGTGATCGGAATCAATAGTCGCGTCAACAATTCGCTTGACACTAACATCCACGTCCCCGTCGACGAGTATCGCGTAAACTGGGATCGGTTCGTCGCCAGTCAAGATTGGTCGGACCAAAACCCGCGCACCTACATGGGGATTACTCGGGATAGCGAATTCGAGCAAGTTCGAATTGCAATGATCAAAGCCGGATCGCCAGCCGAACGCGCTGGCATCCAAATCGGCGACACGATCACGGCATTTGACGATCAGTCGATTGCGAATTTTGACGAATTACTGAAACACATGAACCGGCACAAGCCAAAAGACACAGTCAGACTTTCGGTGCAGCGCGGGAGCGAGACGCTTCATATCACCATTGAATTAGCCGATTGGCCTCAAGGCTAAACAAAACGTCTAGGGTCCGACGCCAATTTGCGTAGTCTTCGGAGTAAATTGGGGTCTGACCCTTTTGCGTAGAGGTTTTGTTGAGGTTTCAGGTTTAAATAACAACATGATTCGAAAACTGCTCAACGCCACGATCGCCACTACATTCATCGGGCTGCTTTTTGCAAGCAGCGCTTCGGCGCAGTTATCGCGCGCGACCAACCATAAAAACGCGACAGCCGTGCGGCAGTCAGTGGTCGAGTTAACTACGCCGCTAGCACCGAGCGTCGTTGAAATACAGTTGAATGAGAAAACCGTTGCGCTCGGCACGATCGTTTCCTCGGACGGCCTGGTTGTGACTAAGGCCAGCGAACTTAAATTCAATGCCGCGATTAAGTGTCGTTTGTGGGACGGTCGGGTGCTTGAGCCCGAACTTGTCGCTCAAGATGATGCGATCGATCTCGCGTTGCTGCGGCTTCCGTCGACGGGCTTTAGCGCAATCGATTTGGCCAATCCTCGACAGCCGACAGCGGGCAGTTTTCTGATTTCCGTCGGATGCAACGGCCAATCGATTGGCTTAGGAATTGCCACGGTCGACGAGCGCAAATTCAACTTGCGGCATTCGACCACGAACGATCGCGGATACTTGGGCGTCAACTGCAGCCCCGATCCGGAAGGAAGCGGATTGGTGGTTCACGAAGTCATTGCGGAAAGTGCCGCTCGCCGCGCCGGAATTCGCAAAGGGGATTTGATCGCCTTGATCAATGAACGACCGCTTTCGCAAGTCGACCAATTGGTGCGCGAGATTCGCCGACACAAAGCCGGCGAGGCTGTCGACGTAGTCATCGTGCGAGGCGAACAGAAAATTTCCATCCAAGCCCATCTCGGAAGCCAGCCGCAATTCGAATCGACCGACCAATGGGGCGGTGGTCCATTCAGCAAGCGCCGATTTAATTTCGATTCGGTCCTCGTTCACGATTTGCCGATTTCACCGGAACAATGCGGCGGTCCCGTTCTGGACACCGACGGGCGCGTTGTCGGCATCAACATCGCACGAGCTTTGCGGGTCGCGACCTACGCCCTCCCGGCGGAAGTCGTGGCGACGTTTGTCCAAAAGCACGCAAAACCAGCGGAATTTACGTCGCCAGCCAGCGAATAATCCGTAGAAGACCGCGATCGTTTCGGTCGCATGAAGGCCCGCTAGCGACCGATCGATTCATCTGGTGGGCAACTCTCCGCTCCCCCTATAATCCGCCCTTCAATCGAGATCCGGAAAAAGGAGTTTCCATGCGATCGATCGCCGTCATCAATCAAAAAGGGGGCGTTGGCAAGACGACCACCGCAGTCAACTTGAGCGCGGCACTAGCTGCCGAAGGCAATCGAGTCTGGCTGGTGGATTTGGATCCGCAAGCGCACGCTTCACTGCACCTTGGCGTGGTGGCCGAAAAAGGCCAAGCCACAATCTACGACGTGCTGACCGAACAAGCCACCATTTTGCAAGCCCGTATTCAACTGACCGACAAACTGTGGCTTACGCCTTCGCATATCGACTTGGCTGCGGCCGAAATGGAGTTGGCAGGCGAAGTGGGCCGAGAAATATTGTTGCGCGAACGATTATTGTCCGACGCCGAAGAATATGACTACGTCGTGTTGGATTGCCCGCCGTCGCTGGGCATCTTGACGCTCAACGCACTGACGACCGTCCGTGAAGTCCTACTTCCGTTGCAGCCGCATTTTCTGGCGTTGCACGGGCTGAGCAAATTGCTGCATACGATCGAAGTCGTCGGGAAGCGACTGAACCGGCAGCTCCGTTTGTCGGGCGTCGTGTTTTGCATGTGCGACAACCAAACGCGACTTGCGAACGAAGTCATCAACGACGTGCACGAGTTTTTCGCGTCATCCGACAAGCAAAGCGGCGCATGGATGGGCGCGCGATGTTTCGAAACGCGGATTCGCCGAAACGTCCGCTTGGCCGAAGCACCAAGTTTCGGTCGCTCGATCTTCGAATACGCGCCGCAATCGCACGGTGCCGAAGATTATCGCAATCTGGCCTTGGAACTCAACGCGCTCGCTTCCGCCAACTCCCTCGATCGGACTCTCGCACGCGCTGCCGGTTAACGCATCTGTCGCGGCTTCGATACGCCCGTGATCGTTTGGATGTCATCACTTCGCCGCGCCAAAAATCTCCGCGCCGACGCTCTATCGCCGACCTAGAAAATCAGGCCGAAATCAAGCCCTTTTCGCGTTTGCGGCGAGCGATGCAGAGTTTTGGCACGACCGTTGCGTCATTGATAAATCGTTGACCCAGCGAGCAATTGAAGGTGCGACTTACAGCGCATGGCTTCGACTCGGGTTCAAACGCAATTCACGAAAGGGAAAGCGAATGAAGATTTTTAGAATGATATTAGTGATCTTGGCAGCAACCACCAGTGTCGGAACTGTCAAAACCGTCCGCGCGGATCACGATGAAAATTACTCCAACATTACCAACCACGCGGAGGCGATCATCTGCGCATCAGATGAATTGCGTGACGAACTACGCTACCGATTTCATGACTCGCGAGTTAACGGCGAACTGCGTTCGACGAACGCGCGGATTCACGGCAAAGCGATTGCATTGCGAGCACAATCTCGCGCTTGCAATTGCGGCCGCTCGTCCGACCGCATCGTGTGCGATTTGGAAGAATTGATCTGCCGGTTGGATGAAGGGATCCGCGCTGCGGTACGAATGGACTGCCGGATCGGCAGCCCGCGACGTGCAGAAATGCAAGTCGCTCGGATGCGCGAAGCCATCAGGTGCATCAAGCGCGAAATGTCAATCGTCGGAGTCTCGCTCGAAGAATTAGCTCCCGGCTACCATGGCGGTTTCGGAAATGGTTATGAATCCGGATATGGTTCGGGTTACGGTGGTGGATACGGATCAGGCTATGGATCAGGCTACGGTAATGGCTACGGCCGCGGAAATGGTAACGGATACGGTACTCTTCCTCGCCAATCGCAGCCTAGCATCCCAAGCTATGGCAGCGGTCGGACGAGCTTGGGCAGCCCAGGTTACGGTCGCGGAGTCAGCTTGGATCGTAACGGATTGACGCTTAACACCGGTGGCTTTAGTGTCCATCTCAAGCGCTAAGCGTAGCGCTTAACATCGAATGAAGTGACCACCGTGGGAGTTTCTCACGGTGGTTTTTCATTTATAGTTATCTTAGTGGGGACGACATTCCCGCTCGATAAAAGCCTGAAGCGCTAGCGAAGAAGCACCCGTCAGACCGCTTCGCTAGAGCTTCAGGCTTTAATGACCGCTAAAAACGGAAAACTATTTACTCGACCCCTACGAATAATTTCATATGACCGATTCGTTTCCCCCGCCGCTTGCCGCTTTGCTCGAAGAGTTCGCCGACATTCCCGATTGGGACGAGCGGTATGGTTACATCATCGATTTGGGGCGCCGCTTGCCGCCGATCGACAAGGCCGTTCAGATCGAAGCGAATCGAGTCCACGGTTGCATGAGCACCGTCTGGTTGGTCGCGAGAACCGTTGGTACAGGCGAACCGCACTTGGAGATTATTGCCGATAGCGATTCGCTGATTGTCAAAGGTCTGATCGTGATCTTGCTAAGTCTATTCTCCGGTCTCACGCCGGCCAAAGCTTTAACAATCGACGTAGAGTCCGTCTTCGCTCAATTCGGACTAGCCCAACACTTGAGCCCCAATCGCCGCAACGGCCTCTACTCCATGGTCCAGCGCATCCGCACCCTCGCCGCCCAGCAGCTCGCTACGAATGTTCATTGAACCTTGCGACGACACCCGTTCGCCAGAGGTTGATCAGCGTTTGTCGTTGCTGGGGGCTGGTTCTTTTGTGGCGTCTTTCTTGCTGGCCAGACGTTTGTTGGCTACGTTCAAATCGGCTTCGGCTCGAAGGCGGTAGGAGAATAGGCCGCGGGCGGTGAGGCATTTCGACAGAAGTTCGACGGCACCAGCGTCGTTGCCTTCATCCATAAACACCTGCGCCATGTAGTAACCGGCATCGGAAGGAAAATTCGGGAGCGAAGCGACTTGGGAAAGGATTTGTTTTGCCTGTTGCACGTTTCCCAATCGATAAAACACCCAACCCATAGTGGATGCCAATTGCGCGTTGTTGGGATTGAATCGCAAGTTGGTGCTGGCGATTTCGAGGGCCTTTTGTTGCTTGCCGGGATCGTCGCTTTCGATCAAGCAGAGGGCCAACATGTTGCGGACAGCGAGATCGTTCGGGTTTTGCAACGCCAGTTCGTTGAAGTCAGCTTCGGCGGCAGTATAGCTTCGGCGAAGGAACGAAATTTGAGCTTTCAAGAATCGCGTAATCGAGGAATTCGCGCCTGATTTTTCGGCGCTCTCGACCCATTTCGCGGCTTCGGCCAGCTCGGAACGCTCCAGCAGAAACCGACTGTACTCGACTTGCACAGTTTTCTCGTCGGGGAATTTTTCAGACGCGGCTTCGATCCAGCGCTGGGCATCTTCCGGCTTGTTTTGCCGCGTGGACCATTGATAGAGGACAAGCTCCGGCGGGTACAAATTCGCGTCGAGCGCGCGGGCTTTGGCCAGGTTCACGAGCGAGTCAGCGAATTTTTCCTGGCGGAAATCGATATCGGCCAAACGAAATGGCACACTCGCATTTTCAGGTAACCGGACCTGCAAATCGATCAAGTGTTTTCGCGCATCTTCGAGTCGTCGCTGGCCGATCGCCGCATCCGAGAGAGCATCTAAATATTCCATTTCAAAATGTTGTTTTTGCTCCTCGGACCAAGTTCCCGAATCGATTTTCTGACGAAGTTGAGCGAGTAGCGCCATCGAACTGGCCCACCAGCCTTCGTTGATCGACAAACGAGCCAGTGCCGTATAGACGCCGGGATAATCGGGGAAATCAACCGCCGCGCGTTCCAATCCGAGCCGCCCTGGCTCCGCTTGATTCATGGAGAAGTGCATCGCGGCGACGAGAAGTGGCCAAGGTGGGAGAGTCGGGTTCTCTTGTACGAGTTTTTCAAGATTTTCGCCCGCAGCTTTGGGATCACCGCGAAGCAGGATAAGTGCGGCTTCCTTTAATTGCTTGGGTAGCGGTGCGTCGGCGGAAAACTCGCCGGGAATTAGTTGATCCATGGAAACAACGAGCCGCTCGGCCATCGTTTGCAGATTTTGTTCGGCCTGCTTCTTTGCTTCGTCAGTTTGGGCGGCGGCTGCGTCGGTGGGCGCGGGTTCGGCTGGCTTTGTGTCTTGAGCCAAGACCACGGCGGCGATTGGGTTGCTCAACGAAACCCCACCAAAGACCATCGCAATCGCGAACGAAACAATTACGGTGCGCATGAAACCCCTCACCATTTTTGTACTGCTTGTATGAATGCGAAACCCCGACGGGACGAAGTCGAATATTCTAGCGGCCCGACTTAATGGTTGTCAGGTTGCCAAGCCCGATTCGATATTAAGCCGGGCGTGGCGACCGAATTTGGAGGCCTTCTAGGACGGCCAACATCGACTGCGATTGATTGAGCACGTAAAAATGCAGTCCGAGAACGCCTTGAAGAACGAGTTCGTTGACTTGGTCAAGCGCGAACTCAATGCCGACTTTCATCTGCCAATCGGGCGCGTCGCTGCGGCTTAAGTCGCTTACAAACGACTGCGGGATCTTGGAGCCGCACAAGGTCGCGATCCGCTGAATTTGCTTGAGGTTCGTCACCGGCAAAATTCCCGGAACGATCGGCGCTGTGATCCCAATCGCCGCACAGCGATCGCGAAATCGAAAGAAATCGCGATTGTCAAAAAACAATTGTGTCAGCACGACGTCAGCCCCCGCGTCGACTTTGTTTTTTAGATGCAGCAGATCGGAATCGAAGCTCGTTGCCTCGGAGTGTTTTTCCGGATAACCGGCGACCGCTATGCCGAATCCAGGAAACTCGCGGCTGATGAGTTCGACCAGTTCGTTGGCGTGTTGCAACCCACCGACGGTGGCTACAAACGAAGATTGGCCTTGGGGCGGATCACCGCGCAGCGCGACAATAAAATCGATGTCGGCAGCCTGCGTTTGTCGCAAGTAATCGCGAATCTGTTCGACAGTCGAGCCGACCACCGTCAGGTGAGACGCGACCGGAATGCCAAACCGCGATTTGACTTCGCGGACGATTTCTAACGTCTTATCGCGAGTCGAACCGCCAGCACCGTAAGTGCACGTTATGAAGTCCGGGCTATATTTAATCAGCTTTCCAACGTGTTCGTACAGCGATTGCTCGCCCGTTGCGGACTTTGGCGGAAACAGCTCAATCGAAACGGCCAAGTGGCCCGGTCGGTAGACGTCGCTCAGTTTTTTCATGCCAACTTTTGATTCCAACAAGAGGGTCATTCATCATAGTCGCTCACAGCACGAGCGGCTCTTCGGCCAGTTGGCGCTCGTTGCGAGTCAGTTGATACATGTCGTGCAGCAATTGAATGTCACAGGGGCGCTGCTGGACTTGGCGGCGGGCGAACATGCGCTTTTGCGTTGACTCCATCACCGAAGGTGGCAACTCGGTGACTTGACCAAACGACCGCGCGTAATTCACAAAGCTCGGCACGTTGGTCGTCACAAAGCCGTAGACCATGCTGCACGTTCCGACGATCTTGCCCGTGAAGATCCCCGTGTTGATCGCCGTCTTGGCGTAATCTCCCATCACGCAGCCGACAAATTGCATTCCGGTTGCAAGTTTCTGGCCGCGAAAATCCAGTTTGACTTCGCCATAAGTATTTTTGAGATCGCTGTTGCACGTTCCCGCGCCCAAATTGATCCAACTGCCAAGATAGCTGTGGCCGAGAAAGCCGTGGTGCTGTTTGTTGGTGTACGGCTCGATCACGGACGATTCGATTTCGCCACCGATCTTGGTGGTGTGGCCCAACGACACGCAGTCTTTGATGGCCGCATGTTCGATCACGCGAGCGCCAGGGCCAAGGTAGGCAGGCCCGCGCAAAAAACAATACGGCCCGATCTGGGAATCGCGATCAAGCACAATCGGTCCCGCTTTCGTGTCGGTGACGATGAACTCGCCTAGCGTGGCTCCTTCGCCGACGAACACGTCTTTGGCGACCTCGCGATAATGACCGGAATCGATTCGATGCCGCAAGTTGTCAACAAAGCACTCGACGTTCCAGCGAATGATCTCGTGCGGAAAATTAAGCAGCGGCAATTCCGTGGCTGGCGACATTGACGCAGTCGCGCTTGGACCGGCTGCGTCAAAGGCTGCGACGATGTTCCCGTCGTGTGCGCGAAGTTGTTCGGTTGGTACCACCCCAGCCGCGAGCGAATTGTCCGAGCGAATCGCGCTGCATGCTTCTCGCGCAAGAAGCTTTTGCAATTGGAGAAAGTTCGCTCGACTGGGAACTAAGCGCGCATTGACCAAAAGAGTCCAGCGGTTGGCCGTCGACAATTCCTGGTTCAGCTCTGGAAAGTCCAGCGATTGCAGCGTTTTCAAGTGCGGTCGAACCCAACCGCTCAGCGGCTTGCCCAATTGCACAAGCCAATCCAGTAAGCGAAACGAGCCGCACGTAATCGCGTACGCCGGGCGACCAGTCGTCACCGGATATAAGCTGTCAACCAGCGAATCTTCAAACACGACAACATTCATAAGTCGCCATGATAACAAGCGATGATCGCGCTTGCGATGCACGTCAAACCGGGAAAATGAGGCAAGCTATTACGACCTTGGCGCGGCTTATTCAACCAACAAAAAAAGCCGACCGGAAAGTCGGTCGACTTGGATTGAATTTTTTGAGCCGATCGCGCTAGCGTCGGGCTCTTCACTTTGGCTTTTTCCGCGCGGCTATTTCTTTTGCGTGGCTCCTGAGTCGGCTGACTGCACGACTTGCATTTGCTCGATAACGAAATTGGTTATGTCGCTATTGTTTTGGAAAACAATAGCGCGGTTCACACCGGCGACGACCGAGGGTCGTTCTAGCGGGTTGATCTCGCTACTGTCGTATCGCAAGACCATAGCAATATTGTTGGCTTTTGCTGTGGCGGCGACAATATTCTGCATTTGCAAATAGGTTTCGTAGTAGATTTTCGCTTCTTGCGTCATCAATTCAGTTTCCGACTGCCGGGCGTAAGTTCGTAGCGAAGTCATTTCCTGTTCGAGTTTCGCTTCGGCGGCTCTGCGATCGTCCGTATTGGCGGTCATTGTTTCGTTGATTTTCTGCGCGTTTTCGCGAAGCTGTTGTTGGCTGGCCTCGACATCGGCCTTCAGTTTTTGGGCTTGCGCCTGAACGCCTTCGATTTGTTTATTAAAGGTCACATTTGCCTTGAATACTTGGGCCACGTCCAGAACGACAATCGTTCCGTCGGTACCTTGGGCCTGAGTCGTATTGCACGAGACTGCGATCAATCCCAGCACTAACGTCAACTGAACTAAAGTCTTCACGATCGTTCCTCCTTGAGAGATGAAAGACAGCGCACCGATTCGCGATCTCCATGCGGGTGCGAAATTCTGCGGAAGTGCGCAAGCCGCCTCGCCACGTTTGGCTTGCCGATTTGCACGGCGATTTGTAGTCGTTTCCGCCAGGCGAGACAATGCTCGTTTTGCACCGCTAGCGGAAATAAATTACGCCATCCAGCGGCAGGAAATCAGGCTTGGTAAAGCGCGTCGCCAAAGCTCGATTATCCGTACTGGCAAACGCGGGCGACCAGCGCTCGACTTGCCCTCCAGCCAAATGCCGCCGGACCGACAAGCCCCAGACCTCGTCCGCTTTGTTGGCAAGGCCAGGCGAAAGCTGATCCAGAGGAATCGCCGCCTCGACGATCCAATTGTGTTCCGTTCGCGAGTGCGCCAAATACCAGTTTGGATTCCACTGGCGATTCTCGGCGAGCTGATCTCCAAGCGAGCCGCGACCATCAACGGAAAACAAGTAATACGTGCGACAATCTCGATCGATGTCGATGGCAATCTGCAATAGGTCTTGTTGATCGAGCGATTGATCGCGCTGTCGTTTGGCCGCCTCGCCGCGCGGTTTCTGCGCGGCCGGTTCTGGCGCGCAATGGCAAACAGCGGCCAAATACAAATATTGATCGTCGTGGGCCAACATCAGTTGCGTTTGACTCAAATTCGGATCGTCGGTCGGCTTCATTGCGGTGTCTGCGGTCGACGTTTGCGTTTCAGAATGTGAATCGGGCGAAAGCTGAATGATGCGGCCCGATTCGGCGGCCGACCGCCAGACGCCGTCGTCGAGAACTCCGTCAAGGTAAGGCTTGGCCGCAGCGGTTGGGCACTGGAATGCGTCGCGCATTTCGGTCCAAGACTTTGTACCGACAAGCCGTTGTTCGCGCGCGATAGCGTGGCGCAGCGGCTGCGGCAAGTTCTGCGTGTGGATTTTGCGCAAATCGGATTCGGCAACGACGAAGCCCTCGAGTTTGCGATTGAGCAAGGCTTCGCCAAACGCAACAAGCGGGTCTGTGGCCAATTCGGGATCGTGTTGGTTGATCGAACGTAAAAGGGTTTGCGACAACTTCAGACGTTGCGCGGAAAACGAGACAAAGTCGCTAGAAGCCGAGTCGGGCAATTGGGCGGCGATATCGGCTCGCGGGTCGGATGAGGCTTCCTTTTCGGATGGAACTTCCGGAACCCATTCCCATCGAGTTACGCCATCGATGACGGTTTTTTGCGGAACGGCGCGCAAGCCAGCTTTTCGAACGGCAGAGTCCGTGCGAACGGCAGACCCTTCAGCGAGTTTTTGTTGCTCGAGAAATTCGCTCCACGAGATTTCATCACTGGAGTAATACGAGGCAAGCCACAATCGCGACTCCCACGTCAGCGGATGCCCCGGAACGAGTTCCAGCAACGCGGCCCGCGAATACGCCGCCAACTCAAGTCGGTTGTTGCGGGCATAGGATTCCGAAAGCTGCCAGAGCCAATCGCCTGCGACTTTCGGTTCCAGATCGGCGGCCAATCGATCGACGCGCTGCCGCCAAACTGGCAACGAAGCCGGGCTTGAATCGAATTGAGTCGCCAATTGATTTAGCGTCGAACTTTTGTTGATGATCGTTTTTATTTGACCGACGTGACCGCGCGGGGCGAGTTCTTTTCGCTGCGGCGGAGCCAATGGTCCTTTGGTCAATCCGCCAAATAAATCAGTCGTCGCCATTGCCGAAGAATCCGCGAGTGCAGTCAGTTCGAACCCTTCCGTGGCCGAAACCGATTGCGTCAACAAAGCCCGACTCACGAGGACTTGATCGAACAGGTTCTGGCCGATCGCGGGCAAATAATCGGCGGCACCCCAAGCAGCCGCAATCTCTTTCTTGCGAGCCAATCGTACAAACGGCGTCTGCCAAGGAGCCAGCGCCGCGTGATTAATCCAATCTCTATCGTGATTTTGATCCGCCGCAAAAGTGATTGCCGAAACCACGGCGCTTTCCAAATCAAATTCGGGGATATCCGAGAACCGCGGGGGTCTGTCGCCGATTTGCGTAGTCTTCGGAGAAAATCGGGGACTGACCCCTTCTCCTCGCGCTGCCGCATCGGAAATGACGATCGCCGTAGGTTGCAGTTGACGAATAAGGCCAACCAGCCGGGCTTGAGCTGTTTCGGGGGATTTTGTTTCCAACATGACGAAAGTCGAGACGCCTTGCCTCTGACAAGCTTCGGCAGCTCGCTCCACGCCGTCGCCAAACACTGACTTGGCTGCGCAAATTACGACAGCCGCAAAGTAGCCTTGGTCCGCGCTTTGTCGGGCTAGGACTTCGAACGGAATCGAATCAGCCGATCGACAGACAAACAGCAACCCGACTCGATCACCGGCCGAGCGCTGTACTTGCCAAGTCTCCCCGGCATCACGCGTGACCAATATATTTCCCAAATCGCCGACAGCCCAACCATGCCGCTCATCTACAAAGTGCAGTTTGTGAATTGCGGAACGAATCGGCGTGCGCGAGCGGCTCCATAGATGCTTCGATTGATCGAGGCAAAAAACGTAACTTCCCGGCGAGCCCGCCAGCCATCGCCGCGCGCCGGAGCTTGCGATAGTCTGAAACTCGAATCGCTCTGGACCGAGAGTTTCGGCAGGAATATCGAGCGATTGCCAGTTTTGGCCGCCATCGTCGGTCGCCATCGTTTGGCGATCACCGAGCGCCCAAGCATGGTCGGCATCGAAAAATACCAAGCCGTTGTAAGCAGTATTCAAAGACTGTTGTCGCGACTCGCGAAAACGGCCCGAGTCGTACAGGCCCAGCCGAGCTTGATCCGTTGCGACTGCAAAGCCATCGCGCGTGGCGGCCACGGCCGACCAGCGCAGCGGTTTGGATTGCGGAAAGTCCGACCAGCTTCGGCCACCGTCCGCCGTCACAAAAATGCCGTTGGGAAAAAGCTGCGTCGGCGAGCCCCAAGCCCAACCGTTTTGTGCGTCGCCCATTTTGAGTTTTCGAATCGCCGGCAACATGGTCCCGTCAATCGACTGCCAAGTTCGACCGCCATCCCGAGTTCGCAACAGCACCGCGTGAGTTCGATCAACCAAAGGCAACGCTCGTCCACCGGCGGCCCAGCCATTGAGTTCGTCAACGAATTGAATCGAGTACAACGAACACGAAACAGCGACCGGCACAAGGCTCCACGAACGGCCACCATCTTCCGTTCGCAAAATTGTGCCGTGATCGCCGGCGGCCCAGCCCAAATCGTGATTGAGAAAGAAAACGTCGCGCAGGGCCGCGTCGCCGCGCCAATGCACCGGCGAGAATTCGACTTCGTTTGATGAAAGCTGCGTCGCCCTCAGCGCGCCGGTCGACGCGCAGCAAATTCCGACTGCCATCCATGCGGTCAGCGCGACAAATATCGCTTTCATCGAATTCATCCTTGTAATGACGAGCGAAATTCGCGAGATCGCTAGCGATTGATTTCTTCCATCGCTTTTTTGGCAAAAGTCGCCAAGCGCAGCTGTCCCGGATTCGCGGCCGCGATCGCCAGTTGAGGCACGGACTTTTTGGCGGCCGGCCCAATTTTCCCCAGCGCCCAGGCCGCTTTGAACTGGACGTTCGGGTGGTCGGTTCGTCCCAGAAGTGCCGTGAGTGTCGGAACCGCCGTGGCCGCACCGCGACCGATACGGCCCAGCATTGTCGCAGCCCAAAACGCGGCGTCCGGATAAGTCGATTCATTCAGAAATCGGTCGACGATTTGTTTGAGCGGTTCGGTTTGATCCGCTGGAGGAGTCGCGATGTTCTCCAAAGCGGCTTCGACCCACTGCATGAGCCGCTCTTCGTAAGGGTTTTCGAGCGTGCGGACTAATTCGGCGGCGGCGGCAGGAGGTGTCGTGCCAACTTGCGCCAGTTGGCGCGCGGCTTCGATGCGTGAGTTGAGATCACCTTGGGCCAATCGTTCCAAAGACAGTTTCAGGGACGCTTCCATGGAGACTCCTTTCAACGCGGATCGCCGCTTAGTCTTAAGATTTTCGGTAAGCAATGCCTTCGCGTCGCCGGGCAAACCATTGTTGCACTCGTGTGGCGGTCGGAAAATAGAAACTCATCAATGCCAGCATCGCCAGTGCCAGCGACAGCAAGAGCATATTCGGCCGAACAAGGTTAAGCACCAGATTCAAGAAGATGGCTCCTTCCAACATGGCGCATCCCATCAGCGTCCGATTCTGCAACCGGTCAAATAATTGTTCGTCAATTTGAGTCACCGTCCCCGATCCTCGAAGCGTATTTTCAGTAGTTCGATCCATCGTTCGAGAAACCACAAACGCGAGCACTACGCAAACGAAGGCGGCAATAGCTCCAATAATGGCAAAATTGTCGAGCCGAAATTCGGTGAATTTGGGTGGGCCTGAAATGACAAGCGTGAATATGGCGAAAATCGCTGGACCGATGATGAGCGGACCAACGATAAACTGAAGCGTTTTCAACCGATCGGAATTCATTTAGGTCACTCGAGGGAGAATGTGCGCCTGTTTCTTGAAGTTTATCTAAGTTTTTTTGTTCAGTAATTCGGCGACGAGTTTCGGGTCGTCTTGTTGGATCAAATGTTCAATCGTCGCGGGCGCGACCTCTAATGCGACCAAATGAGGCCTTAGCTGCTCCCAGTATTTGGCCCGTTTTTTGCCGGTCGACAAGTACAGCTCGGTGACCAGCTCTTGGGCCCGCTGCAAGGCGATTGCGTCGCGGTTCTGATAAAAATTGCGAATGGCTTTTTCTTGGTAGCTGGAGCGTTTGGCCATGGTTTTGCGTGGGAATGAATTTTGGACAGATCGGACGGATGAGACCGATGAGTCGGATCGGTCGTCGTTAACAGTGTAACCGCCCTTGCATGAATTGGGGGAGACGAATCTGACGCTCGATTTGGCGCAGGAAAATAATTGCGACGGCCCCCGCTCGCCGCCCGAGGCACCATCGTGGCACAATGCTGGCGCTTAAGAATGCTTACAGGAGGCTCATATGCGCCGGATTGCAGTACTCACCAGCGGGGGAGATTCGCCCGGCATGAACGCCGCGATCCGCGCGGTCGTTCGATCCGGGATCGAACAAGGATGGTCGGTCTACGGCGTGCGACATGGTTACGCGGGATTGGTCGCGGGCGATCGGCGCGAACTTTCCGCGCGCGACGTGGGTGGCATTCTCCAAAATGGTGGAACGATCTTGGGAAGTTCGCGCTGTCCGGAGTTTGCGGACAGCGAAGTGCGGCGCAACGCTATCGAGCTTTTACAGCGGGCTGGCATCGATGGCCTAGTCGTGATCGGCGGCAACGGATCGCAGGCTGGATCACTGGCGCTGACGAAGGACGGTTTTCCGGTGGTGGGAATTGCCTCGACGATCGACAACGACTTGTTCGGCGTCGAGATCACGCTGGGAGTCGACACGGCGCTTAACATTGCGCTGGAAGCGATCGATCGACTGAAGAACACAGCCAGTTCGCACCGCCGCGCATTTTTAGTCGAAGTCATGGGACGAGACTGCGGGTACTTGGCGATGATGGCGGCGATTGCGGGTGGGGCCGAAGCGACCGTCATTCCGGAATTTGAAATTCAGCCAGGCGATTTGGCCCGCGCGATTTCGGACGCTTATACGCGCGGCAAACCGCACGCGCTGGTGGTCGTCGCCGAAGGAAGCAAAATGGACGCTACCGAGTTGGTTGCTTACTTCAAATCGCACCGCGACCAGCTTGGGTTCGATGTGCGCGCGACGATCTTGGGGCATGTGCAACGTGGCGGCAACCCGATGGCTTTTGATCGGATTCTTGCGACGCGAATGGGCTGGTCGGCGGTGCAGTCGCTCAATAGCGGATTGACGGGTCGCCTGGTCGGATTGGTCGCGGGCAAGATTGTCGCCCTTCCCTTGGCGGAAATCGTCGGGCGAAAAAAGGAACTTGATCCGCAAATGCTAACGATGGCAAACGCCATGACGATTTGACTTTACTGCGGAAAACTGCGGTTTGAAGGCTTCGCAGCGTGTATTGATCGCTACAATCGCGGGAGATTGAATCAGGCCGAAACTTGCCGCCGAAGGTCAGGTTATATCTAATAGCGGTAACGAGATCGGTGAGAGCGTACATTTTGCCCGCGCGGCGTGGGTGGTATTCAACGAAAAGCTCACGAAATTGGGCATTTGCTGCCAACCCATGTAGAATACCACAGTTTTCAACCTTTGGTCGCTACCGGGTATTTCCCTTTGATGTTCAGGCTGGCTTCGTCGAATATCGAAGCGGCTAGGTTGGCGATTCAGAAACCATTTTCTTAAACGGGATTAATCCCATGATTCAATTGGCTTGTCTGCGGGAACGCCCTTCGGCTGTGCGACGCGGTTCGTTGACGTTCGTCGCGATTATCGCGGTCGTGCTCGTTATGATCGGTGCCGTAATTTATGTTTCGAGAAGTCGCGGCACGAAAACCGATGCGAACGCGCCGATCCTCGTTCCGGCAACCAAAGGCGAATTCGTTTCGCAAGTTCTCGACCAAGGCGAAGTCCAGAGCAGCGAGAACATCGAAATCCGTTGCGAAGTTCGCCCCGCCGGTGGTTCGATCGCAGTGATCGAAGTTATCCCCGAAGGGACGATGATTATCAACACCGAAGAAAACCCGCGAGACAAGGACCGTGTCTTGTGCCAGTTGGACTCGAAGGCTTTCGAAAAGGATCTCGATCAGCAGAAGCTGGCCATCAACACCGCGAACACCTCATTGATCCAAGCCGAAGCCGCTTGGGCTGCCGCGAAAGTCGCGCGAACCGAATACATCGAGGGCATCTACGAGCAGAACCGAAAACAAATCTTGAACGAAATTTACAACTCACAGCAAGAAACCGAGCAGGCTGCCGCATACCTCGATCACAGTACCAAGCTACATGCGAAGAACTTCATCACTACACAGCAACTCAAAGGGGATCGCATCGCTGTCCAGCGGGCTCAAAACTCTTATGAATTGGCGACCAAAAAACTTCAGGTCTTGGACGAAGTAACTAAACTAAAAGAGATGATCAAACTAGATAGCGATATCCGCGCGGCCGAAGTCAAATTCGCTAACGAAAAAGAAAAACTCAACATCGAAGAGAATAAGCGGGCGGAGATCGAGACCCAGATCAAAAACTGCACAGTGTTACCGCCCAAAGGGGTCAGCGGCCAAGTCGTCTACAACAAAGAATCTGGCCGGATGGGGCAAACTGAATGGGTACTGGTTGAAGGCGCGACCGTCCGCGAACGGCAAGTCTTGATCCGCATTCCCAATCCAACGAAGATGGAGGTCAAGGCACTGATCAACGAACAGAGCATTACCGCAGTTCGCACCAAAATGCCTGTCTTGATCAAAGTCGACGCCCTCCACAACTCAAATCTAAAAGGGGTCGTGACCAGCGTCAGCCAATACGCGCAAGCCGGTGACTTCATGTCCGGCTCAATTAAAAAGTTTCCGGTCCTGGTGAAGATTTTCGATCCACCCGAGGAACTAAAGCCCGGCATGAACGGATCCGTTGCCATTCAAGCGATTTACCTAGAGAGCGCAGTGCAAGTTCCGGTTCAGTGCATTTACGCGGCCCAAGACAGTCGTTTTTGCTTGGTCAAACGTGGCGACGCGTTCGAAACCGTCGAAGTCAAAATTAGTGGCGGAAATTCGAAGAGCGTTTGCATCGAATCTGGCATCAATGAAGGCGACTTGGTCGTAATGAATCCGGGTAGTCATCGCGAGATGCTCAAGCTGCCAAATAAGGTTGTCGAGGCGAAAATTGACGTGCCGCAAGATGCAACAACGACCGAAGCCAGCACGCCGAGCGAGCCGTCCAACGACAGCCCTTCAGTAACAGCTCCGGCCAAGTCTGACCAACCTGCCGGTGCTGCTTCGCCAGAAAACGTAGCCAGTGAAAACCGTCGCGATGGACAAGCACGCGGCGAAGGTGGTGGTGAAAGAGGTGGTGGTCGACAAGGTGGCGGTGGCGGCGGTCGCGGAGGAACGCCCGAACAAATGGCCGACGGCATGTTGGAACGAATGGATACCAATGCAGACAAGGTCTTAGACGAGAGCGAACTGGGCGCGATCCCTGAAGGCTTTCGCGATCGTGTCAAAGGATACGATGCCGACAGCGATGGCAAGATCACACGTGATGAATTGCTCAAAGGAATGGAGCAACGGATGCAACAAGGTGGTGGTGGCGGCGGTCCGCCAAGCGGCGGATAACTTAATCACGGCGTTTGGCGACTTGGACAAACGAAAGTCAACACGGGCCTTGGGCATGAAATTAGCCGCAGAAATTGTCGACCTCAAAAAGGATTACGTCCTCAAAGGGGAGACCGTACGCGCTTTGCGCGGAGTGACTTTTTCCGTTCCAGAAGGTGACTACGTCGCCATCATGGGGCCATCCGGGTCGGGAAAAAGTACGCTGCTCAATTTGCTGGGCTGCCTCGATCGCCCCACATCCGGGATGTTCCTTTTGGGTGGTGACGATGTTGCCCAAATGACCGACGACCAGTTGTCGGAAATTCGAGCCACTCGGATCGGCTTTGTTTTTCAGTCGTATAACTTGATTCCGCAATTAACAGTCGTCGAAAATATCGAAGTGCCGCTGTATTACCAAGGAAAAATTGGTGCCGAGTCCAGACGGCGCTCCACGGCGCTGGCACAACTCGTTGGTCTTGGTGATCGACTCAGCCACCGGCCGACGCAGCTATCCGGCGGCCAACAACAGCGGGTCGCAATCGCCCGGTCATTGGTCAACGAGCCGTATTTCATGCTCGCCGACGAAGCAACCGGAAATCTCGACTCGGTTACCACCGCAGAAATTCTCGCTTTGATTGAGCGGCTAAACGACGAAGGCCGAACCATCATCATGGTGACGCACGAAGATGAAGTCGCCGCACATGCCAAACGCATCATAAAACTGCGCGACGGTGTGATTCAATCCGACGTTCGCCAACCGATTCGCAAACGATATGTTCCGGAAAACGGTCATGCGAACGCTGAAAAATTGATCGGCAATTCTAACGCTGTCGCAGCACAGGAGGGCTAAGTCCGATGCTCCTGTTTCGTGCGTTTATTTTGGGCTGTAAAAGCCTCTTGTTGCATCCGATGCGATCGCTGCTGACCGTGCTTGGTATCTTCATCGGCGTCGCCAGCGTTATTTGGCTCTTGGCCATTGGCGAAGGAATCAGCGTCGAAGCCCAGCGACAGATCGAAAGTTTGGGCGCGGACAACATCATGATCCGATCGATCAAGCCTCCCGATGAAGCGTCGTCCGGGATGCGCGATGTAAAAGCCTACGGAATCACTCGCGCCGAAATGGATATGCTGCAATCAATTCCCACAATCTCGTTGATGATTCCTATCCGAGAACTTCCTATGAAGTTTACCTACAATGGAAATCCAAATATCACGCCAGTCGACGGCCGATTGGTCGGCTGCACCGCAGACTACGCCGCCACCAATCGGCTGGAAGTCGATGATCCGGCACGCAGTCACTTCCTTACCCAAATTGAAACGGAATCATCCGCCAATGTTTGCGTCATCGCCGCGAATTTAGCGAAGCGGCTGTTTCCTTCGGAAGACCCAATAAAGAAACAGCTCTACGTCTCAGAAAAAAAGCTGTACTTCGAAATCGTTGGCGTTCTAAAGCACCGGGATCCCACCGCCGCCATCGGCGGATCGCTTGCCGCACAAGACTTTTCGCTGGACGTCTATATCCCGATTTCGACCATGCGCAAGCGATTGAGTGATGAAGAAAGGAAAAGCGGCACCGGCTCGTTCAGCAGGCAAATCTTTGAGCTTTCCCAGGTTACCGCCAAGGTCAATAGCGTCGACAATGTTCGAATGACGGCCGCGCTCATCGAAGACTCGCTCAAGGCGAACGATCCCGACCGGCAAGACATCGCTGTGGTCGTTCCATACGAACTGATCGAACAATCGCGCGCGACCAAAATGATGTACATGCTGTTTCTCGGTTTGATTGCAGCGATCTCGTTGGTGGTCGGCGGCATCGGAATCATGAACATCATGTTGGCGACCGTCACCGAACGGACGCGAGAAATCGGCATCCGTCGAGCCTTGGGAGCCAAACGAGGCGACATCATCCGGCAGTTCTTGGTAGAGACCGTTGTATTGTCCGTGATCGGCGGAATCACGGGCATCCTGATCGGGCTGTCGTGTCCGCTGGTGATTTATTATGCGCGCGATCTATTGGCGTGGTCGTCTCCGCGAGCGTACGCGAGCCTGCCCGATGTGGCCAAGAAGATGACCCCAATCATTGTCGGCTATTCGGTCCCGCTGGCTTTCTTCATCTCCGTCGCAGTGGGTGTCATCTTCGGCATCTACCCCGCCATCCGCGCGGCACAAATGGACCCCATCGAAGCCCTGCGTCACGAGTAGATAATTTTAGTGATTCAGGAATGTCCGTTGCGGTTATTAATTCTTAATACGGCATCGAATTGTTCCGATTCGGCGACGTGTCCCGCGACGCCAAATCGGAGTTCAGCGAGTCCGCCGTCAACGTGTTTTCCGCATGTTTCCGCCGAAATTCGCACGTAATCGTTCGCGTGACTCCGGACAATTGACGCGCGAATTCATGCGGCTACAATCCGGTGCTCAAGCAATCTTGATTGTTAACTCAATACCCAACAGAAGCACCGCTTCGGTTGCTTCGGCCTTAAGTTCTTAGCGGAGGAGATGTTCATGGGATCAGCAGCCGTATTTACCGATGCCAATTTTGAGGCCGAAGTACTCAAGTCGGGCCAGCCAGTGCTCGTCGATTTTTGGGCGACGTGGTGTGGGCCGTGCCGCCAGATCGCGCCGATAATCGACCAACTTGCGACCGAAAATTCTGTCGCCAAAGTTGGGAAACTGGATATCGACTCCAACCAAGGGACGGCTTCCCGTTACGGTGTCGAAAGCATTCCGACACTGCTCTTGTTTAAGGATGGCCAAGTCGTCGAACGCATCGTCGGCGGACAACCCAAAAGCCGCCTCCAAGCAATGATTGACCGCCATTTGGTAAGTGTTTAAGCCAACGCTCGTCCCGCACGAAAGTGGCAGGCACGTTCCACGTGCCGTACCCCGAAGCGGATGTCAAAACGCAGACGGCACATGGAATGTGCCTGCTGCTTTGATCTATTGAATTCTGCTTGGCGCGTTTGCTCTACGCCGAGTCGAGCATTGCAAGATCGGGCGCTAGCTGTTCCAGTCGGCGGGCCATGAATGTTTGAACTTGTTTGGTCGTCGTAAGTGCGAGGGCGGTGGCCGTGATTTGTTCAGCCTCCTCGAGAGTGACTTGTCGCGCAAGCTGCTTGATCGACGGAATGAACGCCGGACTCATGCTGAATCGTCGCAGCCCCATTCCCAACAAAAGCAAAAACGCTTTGGGTTGACCGGCCATTTCGCCGCACAACGTCACCGGCTTGTTCGCGCGGTTGCACGCCGTGATGACTTGTTGCAAGACGCGCAACACGGCGGGTGCCAGCGGTTGGCAAAGATGGCTGACCTTGGGATTGTCTCGATCCGCCGCCATCAAATATTGAATCAGGTCGTTGGAGCCAATCGATACGAAGTCGACCGATTCCAACATCGTGTCGATCGTGACGGCCGCTGCGGGAACTTCCAACATCATGCCGATCGCGATTTCGGGATACTTTTTGGCCCTCTTCCCTTTTCCGGCAAGCTGTTTGAACGCCCGGCGAACCATACTGCGCAACTTGCTGATCTCTTCAACCGTCGTCACCATTGGAAACAAGAGCCGGACCAATCCATCGGGAAATTCAGCCGCGGCGCGGATCACTGCGCGGACTTGGGTGTAGAAAAATTCGGGATGTTCAAACGAAAGTCGAATGCTGCGCCAGCCCATAAAAGGATTGGCCTCCTGATGATGGTGGCCCAGATACGGGACCGTCTTGTCGCCGCCGATATCGAGCGTGCGAATCGTTACGTTTCGGTTCGGACTGTTCTCGATGACTTGGGAATAGACTTCGAATTGTTCGTCCTCATCGGGGATACTGGGATGAGTCAGGTACAGGTACTCGGTCCGAAATAGCCCGACGCCCGACGCACCCATCGCGGTAGCTGCCTTGGTGTCCGACAAGTTGTTGATGTTCGCTTGCAAGCGCAACTCAACGCCGTCGGACGTGACCGCTGGCAGATGCCGGTTCTCGGCCAATCGCCCTTGCAAGTCAAAAAACTCGCGCTCCAGTTTACGAAACGCCGCGAGCGACTCGGGATTCGGATTGATCTCGACGTGTCCGTCTCGTCCGTCGACGACGATCGTATCGCCCGTCTTGACCAATTTCAACAAACCCTTGATACCGGAGACGGCGGGGATTCCACGGCTGCGGGCGATGATGGCCGCGTGACTAGTTTGGCTGCCGGCTTGAGTGACGATGCCGTGCAAGTCGATGCCCTCAAATGAAACGGCTTGCGACGGGAGTAGTTCGTCGGCGACCAGAATGACTGGCCCGCTCAACTCGGTTTGATTTGGGTCGCTGATCGGTGAAAGATGCGTCCCGATGCGCACTACGACATCGCGCACGTCATTGAGCCGTTCGCGCAAGTACTGATCTTTGGTGCGGCTGAGGATGGAAGTGTATTCCTCCAGCAGTCGCTGCAAAGCGATTTGCGCCGTGACGCGATCATCCACGATCCAGTTGCGGATTTTGTTGGTGAATGCTGCGTCGCGCATGATCATTTGATGCACACCGAAGATCGCGGCTTCTTCGCGACCGACCTGGTGAGCGACTTTGGTTTCAAGCGCTTTGAGGTCGCTGGCCGATTTATCGCGCGCGGTTTCGTAGCGGGCGAGTTCCCCCGTGACTTCAGAGTCTTCAAGTCGCTTGGTTTCGGGGTCGACGAAGATCTCGTGAATCACGTAGGCCGAGCCGATTGCGACACCAGGAGAGACAGCAATTCCTTTGGGCATGACCAAAATGTAACGCTCGACGGGGCGGCTGACAAACGGCGGACGCCACATCGCGAGCTATTTCGTGCCGCGTGAGGTGAAATGCAAAATGGTCTGCCGGCCGGTCTGCGGTGCTTGCTTTCCCGCTGATATTGAGCAAAAAGCCCATTGATGCTATAGTGGTTCGCTTAAACTGGGACGGAACTAGTTCCCTTGAGTACGGATGACAAACGAGAAAATTCGCATCGGCGTCCATCTATTTTAGCTGCACAAGCATGCGATTTTCCCAGATTGATCGGATCACCAAATTGGTCGACGGCCAGAATTTGACGGCTGTCAAATGTCTTTCACTTTCGGAAGAATATTTACAAGACCATTTTCCGCGTTTTCCAGTCATGCCGGGCGTCATCATGATCGAAGCCTTATTCCAAGCCAGTATGTGGTTGATGCGGACTACGGATCGTTTTCAGCATCCCATGGTCGCATTGCGAGGAGTGCGCAACGTCCGCTTTCGCGACTTGGTCGAACCAGGCGATGCGTTGATGATCGAAACCAAGCTAACCAAATTGGACGGCAACCTAGCGGAATATTCCGCCACTGGTACCGTGCACGGCGAAACGGCCGTCAGTGGCCGCCTGACTTTGGAGCAATATTTTATCCACGATCGCCTGGATGCGGCGGCCGTGCACGAACCATACATGACTGCAGAGTTCAAACGAAAATTTCGGCTGTTGGTGGCACCGGGACTTGAGCTAAGCTTGCCCGTTCGCCAATCGCTGGGAATGGCCTGAACCGCTAGCGCCGTCATGAGCCGAGCAAAAAAATCGTCTCACCAATTTGAGTTGCCAAGATACTTTTCAACCTTTCAATCGCTTATCCGGGAGAGCTTGACCGATGCCGTCATCCGAAGAGGTTTTTAACAAAGTCCAAAAAATTCTGGTCGACGCTTTGGGCGTGGACGACAACGAAGTCACGTCCCCAGCCACGATCATCGGCGATTTGGGTGCCGAGTCGATCGACTTTTTGGACATCATTTTCAATCTCGAAAAAACCTTCGGCATTGAAATCTCCCGCGAACAACTTTTTCCAGACGACATTTTTAACAAGGCGGAATACGTGCAGCAGGGCCGCGTAACGGCGGAAGGGCTTCGCGTGATGAAGCAGCGGATGCCCTACGTCGATCTGTCGAAATTCGAAAAAGACCCCAAAGTCCAGAGCTTTGGCGGTTTGCTAACCGTTCAAGATCTGTGCCGTTACGTCGAATCCAAACTCAAATAGGTCCAATTCGAGTTCGCTCGGCAGTATTACATGCGATGGTTCTGGATCGATCGATTTACCGAATTCGTCAGCGGCAAATACGCGACGGCCGTCAAAAACGTGTCGCTGTCGGAAGAGCCGGTGGACGAGTACGCGCCTGGCGCGACGATCCTCCCGGCTCCGCTAATCATCGAGGGCTTCGCGCAAATGGGCGGCCTGCTCATTGGCCAGATGACCGATTTTCTCGACCGCGTCGTCTTGGCCAAAGTCAACCGAGCCGACTTTTTGACCGAAGCTCGACCGGGTGATCAATTGCGAATGCGAGTCGATTTGACTTCACATCAAAAAGAAATCGGCGGCGCGATTCATGGAACTGCAGCCGTTGGCGACAAAAAGTTCTGCGAAGTCGAATTGACTTTTGCGTATCTCAATACAGAACGGTTCCGCAATCAACAGCTCTTTGAACCCGCCGCCTTCTGCCGGATGATGCGATTGCTACGCATGTTCGAGGTCGGCCGGAACGAAGATGGCAGTCGGATTAAAGTTCCAGAACACTTGCAAGCCGCCGAGCGTGCCTCAGGGATCACGCCTCAGTTTTAGAAGAGAGAGAATTCAATGACCCGTCGCGTTGTCGTCACCGGCATGGGCTCGATCAATCCACTTGGCCATGACGTGGAAACGGTTTGGTCCAAACTTAAGGCAGGAAAATCCGGCGTCGCCTTTACTACGATATTCGATGCAACCAATTTTCCGACCCGGATCGCCGCCGAAATCAAAAACTGGGACATCACCGACTCGGGCGAATGCGCGGAGCAATGGAAATTTCGCGGCCGACATACGAAATTCGCAGCCGGGGCGGCCAAACAAGCCGTCTCGCAATCCGGCGTCTTGGATCATATCCGAGACCCACGTCGCTTCGGCGTTTATCTCGGTAGCGGCGAAGGCAACCAAGACTTCTTGTCGTTCGCCGCGATGATGGCGGCTAGCCTCGACGCCGACGGAAAATTGGACTTGGTCAAGTTCACCAAAGCCGGCATGGAGATGCTCAATCCGCTAATGGAATTGGAGCAAGAGCCCAACATGCCGGTCGGCCACATGGCGGCCATGTTCAACGCCCAAGGCCCTAACGCGAATTGCCTCACGGCTTGTGCCGCCAGCAGCCAAGCCATCGGCGAAGCTTCCGAAATTATCCGCCGCAGCGAAGCCGACGTAATGCTCTCCGGCGGAACACACAGCATGATTCATCCGTTCGGCGTCACGGGGTTTAATTTGCTAACGGCCCTTTCAACGAATAATGAAAATCCAACGACCGCCTCGCGCCCTTTTGATCGGCTCCGCGATGGGTTCGTGCTTGGCGAAGGTGCCGCAATGGTCGTGCTCGAGGAGTTGGAACATGCCAAGCGTCGCGGGGCCCAAATCTTTGGCGAAATTCTCGGATACGGCTCAACGGCGGACGCTTACCGGATTACCGACATTCACCCCGAAGGCCGCGGCGCGATTGGCTGTATGCGAATGGCGATCAAGGACGCGCGAATCAATCCCGAACAAATCAATTACGTTAACGCACATGGTACCAGCACGTCCGTAAACGATCGCGTCGAGACGCGAGCTTGTCGCGAAGTCTTCGGGGAACATGCGCCGAACATCCCGATCTCCAGCACGAAAAGCATGATGGGCCATTTGATCGCGGCAGCCGGCGTGACCGAAATGATCGTTTGCTTGATGGCGATTCGCGACAACATTCTGCCGCCGACCATCAATTACGAGAACCCCGATCCCGATTGCGATTTGGATTATATCCCCAACGTCGCCCGCCCAGCCCGTTGCGACTACGCCCTCAATAACAGCTTCGGCTTTGGCGGCCAAAACATCTCCCTCGTCGTCGGCCGCTACGCCTAGCGTCCGTTTGGTCATCGATACCAACGAGCGATCAACGCTTAAGTCGCGGAAAGTTCTTTCGATTCGCGAGTTCGGGAAGTGGCGAGGGAGGTGTCGAGTTTTAGTCGCATGACGGTGGACCAGCGGCCTTGCGAGTCGCTGCGGATTTCCCAGCGGGGGATTACGACGACGGATTGATGCACGAGTTCAAAACCCCCTTCGGATTGACTGACGGTCTCAATCGGAAAAGTCCATACGGAGGTCGGACGGTCCCAAGTCATGCCTACGTCGATGCCTAACCATTGATCGCACAAATTTAGTTGGCGCATGTCATGCAAATCCAATCGCGTCTGCAACTGTCCGAGGCGATGGTCGGTGCCAGTGTGAAAGTATCGGTCATCGATACCCGACGGCAGGCCAGCGAAATTGAATTCGACGCCAAAATGCAACGGCCGGTCGGCGGGCAGGCCCTCAATCAAGTACGCAATTTCTAGCTCGTCGCTCCCCGCGCTCAGCGTCAAGCCCTTGGTGATCGTTAGCGGATGGCCCGCGCAAGTTCCTTGGCGAATCAACTGAACTTGAACGCGGTCGGGGTTGCGGCGGAGTTTGCTTTGGTAGACGCCATCGGCAAAATCACCCAACTCACGAGCCTGGCCGAGAGCAACTTGCTCCAAGCTCGCGTTGGCTTCCCAAAAATGATCGATCAGGCACTTCCGCAGTCGGCGATCGTACTGCAATCGCTGATCGAGGTCCTTTTGTTTGAACACGACGCGGTCGTGAATACTGGCCGTTCCGTCGCCCTGATGATGCTCGCCCGCTTTCACCTTTTCGTGATAAGCTTCGGGGCGACGACAAAGTGTTGCCAATAGATTGTGACCGATCGCGCGGACGTCCAACTCGTACAAGCGTCCGCCGGCCGCTGGCTCGACCCAAGCAACTAAACGATCACCGGCTAAACGAATTTCTCTCCGCGCATCAAAGTTGTAATCATCGGCCGTGACCTCAACCCAACGATCCGTGCGGCCGGCCGCTTGTTCGAGCAAGTTCTCCGCCGCGATCAGCTCGCGATAGACCGCGTTGCGCAAATGCGGCAAGTACAATCCGCCAAAAGCGCCATGCCAATACGCACAATTGCATTGACCGCGATAGAGATGCTGACGAGCTTGGTCGATTAGCGGCTGGGGGTGAGCTTCTTGTTCGGCTTGATCGAGCAACGAGCTGACGAACATCATGCGGGCATACATTTCGTTGGCTTCGACATATTTGACTTTGTAGTTGCGCCAAAACCCGCCGCGCACAAACGGCTGAATCGATTCCCAACGGTTCTCGGCTCGCAACTGCGCAATGGCCGCGTGATAAGCGATCTGACGCTCGACGGGCAAAACCCATTCGGTCATCTCGCGATAGCTGGCGTCGGGCAAATAGATTTTTCCGGTCGGAATGACGTTGTCGACGGTCTCCGCCAACGTCGTCGTCGTCAACCAATCGCGATTGGCTTGCAAGGCGTCAAAGAATCGTCGCAACCAGCCGCGATCGTACACATGTGCTTTGGTTTCCGGCCAAGTCCCGAACTTTTCGCCGTCGTCGCCGAACGTGGCAACCGATCCAGGTGCCCGCTCGCCAATGCCGCGCAGCAAGTCGATCGTCTGCTGCGGCTCGCCAAATGGAATAACGTATCGGAGTCGCTCACTTCCCGGAAAAACTTTCAGCAAGCGGCCACTATCCTCGGTCACATAATAGCCGTGCAACTGGTCTGCGGTTAGGCCCGCGTTGCGAAAGTGAAAATCGTCCAGCACGACGTATTCAATTTCTGCGGTGGCCAAATCACTCGTGAGATTGGCTTCCCAAACGCGTTCGGGAATCCAAGCACCGCGCACTGCGACTCCGAGCCGCTCGCGCAAGTAGCGCGAGTATTGCACGATTTGCCCAATGCGATCGCGCGAGGGGAGCATCGTCAAAATCGGTTCATAGAAAGCACCGCCGATAATCTCGACGCGGCCAGCTTTTGCGAGCGAGGCCAAGCGATCCACGTATTCCGGATGCCGCTGGTCGAGCCATTCCAACAGCGAGCCGCTGGTGTGGAGCGAAATCCGCAAATCCTTGTACGATTCGAAGACGTCCAAGAACGGCAAATAGCTATCGCGGTACGCCATCTCAATCACGTCGTCAAAATTGCCGACAGGCTGATGGTTGTGCAGGACCATGCACAATCGAACTTGCGGTTCATTCATGAGCTAAATTGCCTTGCGGAAAGGATGACGCCGACGAGCGATTCTACGAAACTTGGCTTGGTCGGGGTACGGCAAAAATCAAAGAGCCCCTCACCCTGCTCTTTCCCCGGAGGCCGGGGAGAGGGAACGCAAGGATGGTCAATGTTACCAACTTAAATGTTACCAACTTATTAGTCGCCGCGCAATTTTTGGGCGGCGTATTCCGGCGGGCAATCGTTGATCCAACCGCCGTCCGCCAACTCAAATCCTGCCCACCGACCTAATCGCGGGATAATCTCGATAAACCAGGGAAACATTTCCTGCGTGGAACTCTCCGGCGCGAGCTTGGGTGGCAAATGCAGCACGCAGTTATAAGGAGGCTCGTCAATCGTTCGCTCCAGACGGTCAATCATCGATCGGACCAATCGACCTACATCGTCCAAGTCGCCCAGCTCAAGCTTTTCGAACGGCCCGCCAACGGAACGCGACGCGATCCAAATCTGAAACGCAAAGCGGCTGGCGTAGGGGCAAAAGGCAGTGAATTTGCCGCAAGTTTTGATCTGGCGGAGGCCCACTTTAGATTCGAACTGAACGATCGAGTCCAATAACGAACGGCCGGTTTCGCGATACGTGTCGACACATCGCTGCCAACGCGCGGCCAACGGCTCCGACAAGATCGGACTTCCCACTAACTGCGAGTGGGCGTGTTCGATGGACGCGCCGGCTTCGGAACGACAGTTCTTGAACACGACGACTTGGCGAATATGATGGTTTTCCAAGGCGGTCTGAATTCGGAGTTGAATCGCGCGAAAGCTTAATTTTAGCTCCGCGTCGGTCAATTGGCTCATGCTGGTAACGTGGCGTGGCGACTCGATAATGATCTCTTGCAGACCGCCGCCAGCAACTCGCGTATACGGTCCGACCTGCTCTCGTACCAATTTCGAGTCGGGAGAGAACGCCGGGTACTTGTTTGGCACGACGCGAACGAGCCAGGGCTTCGCTTGGTCAGTCGACGTATTTAGTTCAAGAATGGACGGCGGCGTTTGAGATTCTTGACCGGCGCAAAAAGGACAGATCGCGTCGGGTCGGCGCGACTCCACGTGGCGAAATTCATTCGGTCGTTGGGCGCGAATCGCCGCGATGTTGACCCAATGACCGGAAAGCGGATCGTACCGAAGTTCCGACATGCTGATTTACGCAGGGTAACCGTTCACGAGTTGGGAAAATTACGGCAGTTTCGAGGGGGTCAGACCCATTTTTCGGATTCAAGTTTCTTCCACGTCAATCAACTTACAACTTAGGCCGAAAAATGCGTCAGACCCCGACCCGAGCCGCAATTTGTTGATAAACGCTTTGATACCGCCGAGCGCTTTGAGTCCACGACCAATCCTGTTTCATCCCACGGACGACCATTTGGTCCCACAAACCAGGAAAATCATTATAGGTATCGACCGCCCGTTTGAGAGTCGTATTCAATTCATCGGCGGTGAATTCGCGAAAGCTGAAACCGTTAGCCGTCTTTTGCTGAATGTTTTCGTCGCTGGCATCGACTACCGTATCGGCCAAGCCCCCGGTGTGAAACACAATCGGCAAAGCGCCGTAGCGGAGGCTATACATCTGGTTGAGGCCGCACGGCTCGTAGCGGCTGGGCATCAGAAACATGTCCGCCGCCGCTTCGATGCGGTGCGCCAATCCATTGGCAAAGTCTAGCCGCACGCCGAGCATGCCGGGAAAACGCCGCGCCAAATCCTCTAAGGCTTGGTGATATTCCCAATCGCCGCTACCCAGCACGGCCCATTGCACGTTCGATTGCGCCAGCCACTTTTCCATTACGGGCAAGTTAAGGGCCCAACCTTTTTGCGAAGCCAACCGACCAATGCTTCCGATCAACGGAGTCGTCGGCGAAACGAGCAGGCCAAGTTCCTTTTGCAACGCCATTTTGCAAGCGGCTTTGCCTTCACGCCAAGTCGTCCAGTCGTACCGCGCGACTATTTCCTCGTCGCGCGCCGGATCCCATTCGACCATGTCGATCCCGTTCAAGATTCCCGTGATCGCTTCGCCGCGATGTCGCAGCACGCCTTCCAGTCCGCATCCGTATTCGTAAGTCTGCATCTCTTCGGCATAGTGCGGGCTGACCGTGTTGATCGCATCGGCGAACACGATCCCGGTCTTGAGCAAGTTGAGCTGGCCGAAAAATTCCATCTGCTGCCAATTAAAATACTTCCAGTCGATCCCGGTCAGCAGCATGTCCCAATGCCAAAACGATCCTTGATAAGCCAAATTGTGAATCGTCATCAACGTGGCCAAGCTTGGATAGTCCGGCCGCGTTCGGAACTCCGTCTGATAGAGCGCCGGAATTAAACCCGTTTGCCAATCGTTGCAATGCAGCACATCGGGCTGCAGCTTCAACGCGCCGATCGACTCAAGCACCGCGCGGCAGAAAAACGTAAACCGCTCGCAGTTGTCGAGATAGTCTTCGTTTGCTTGGCCATACAGAGCCGGGCGATCGAAATAGGCCGGCTGGTCCACAAGGTAGACAATCACGTTCGAGTTGGGGAGGGTCGAGCGGAGCAAGCCACCTTCGACGGGTTTTTTCCCAATCGAAATTGAAAACTTGACCGGCGTAATATCGATCGTCTGTTGCGACTGCCAGATTGCGCGATAGGCGGGCACAAACACAACGACTTCGTGACCCAGCTTTTCCAATTCGATCGGCAAGGTTCCGCAGACGTCAGCAAGGCCGCCCGTTTTGGCGAAAGGGACGACTTCGCTAGTGGCAAACACGATTTTCATGCAATTCCCCGTAAGTTGTAAAGTCCAATTATAGGTTATGCCTGCGGTCGCGTCGGAGATCGCAATCGATTTGCAACCGGCTAAAAACTTGCAAAACCGACAGATTTTTGAGACTAGAGGATCGAATCAGGAAGCGTTGCAGCAATGGCTGCTGCGATTTCGCGAGCGGCGGCTGAGGTTCCCGCGGACTCCAGTTCCAATCGCGGCCCGGAATACGCGGCATCGACAATCTCGCGAATCGAGGGAATAACCGCCTCCTCGTAATCGCGACGCAAATACACCACCAGCATTGGCTTTAGTTCTAATTCATTCCATTGCCGCATCGACTCGACTGGCATGATGGCAAAGTTGTTTCCGGTATCAATCGATTCCGGTTTGTGTTTTGCCGCGGTCTCTCGCGCTACGGCTTGCGAAAGTGCGCTCTTTCCCAAAATGACAACAATCCTTGCCGATGAATTCAAATGTGAGAGCAAATCGCCGATCGACATGCGGGCCGTCGCATGAATCATGTCGGCGGCAATCTCGGCTGCGGGAACCAACACAAACCGACGAAAGGACATGCGCGGGTGGGGAACGATTAGCGGCGGGCCATTCTCGATGGAATGTCGAATGCATTGTTGATCGTAAAGCAGCAAGTCGAGGTCGACAGTGCGCGGACCCCAGCGACCGTGGCGGACGCGGCCGAGTCGCCCTTCCAATTTGAGCAGCCAATCGAGCAGGTCAGAAGGTTCAAAATCCGTCGACAATCGGATCGCCGCATTGACGTAATTGGCTTGGGGTTCCGAGCCCCCGATCGGGACCGTCGAATGGAGGCGACTGCATTGCACGTTGTGAAAGCGTGGCTGCGAGTCCAGCGCATCGAGAACTCGGCCCAAAGCGTTTGGGCCGTCGCCTTGATTGGAGCCGAAGGATATCAGACATTCGGCCATCGGTTTCCTCGCTTGGTTCGGCGCGGTTCGCCCGCTCAAGAAACAAAAAAGCGGCAACAGAAGTCCGTTCCGTTACCGCCCGCAGTCCAACTTTGAGTAATGACTAAACAAAGCCGAACAATGAAAAGCTGTCCGTGCGACGAGCCGCGCATGCGACCGAACAAGTCGGCCATCGCAGCCCAAAATCCTGACAAAAAATCCGTTTCTTGGCCGCGACCGAACAGGAAAAACTGGGCGGGCTTCCGGTGCCACAGTCGATTGACCGTCGAGCGTCGTATCCTTCAGTTGCCGCAACCCAAATAACCGCTGAATTTTTCATAGCGAATCAATACCGGACTCGATTGTCGAACGGCGGGAACAGTGCAAACCGGAACGATCCATTGATCGAGCGTCCCGATACTCACTGCAAAAGAAACGCAACCAGTTTCCAGACGACCTCTTTGGGGAACCACCAGGCCAACTCAATTAATCGAGTTGCTCCAGACCAAATGAAACAAGCTAAGCAAGGAGCGTGTTGTGTGAAGCGTACTGTGTTGTGCTTTGTAGAACCGAATCACTGAACTGCGAGACATTTTCTCGCGGATGAATAACTTGTCAAGCAATCCACCAAAACTTTTTCCAAATCCTTTTGCTAAAAACTTTTTTTTCGCGGACTTGATTTTTTTGGCATGGCGCAACATGCGGAAATTTCGCATTTGGGCAATCGAGCCGGTCCCTGGCGGGGCTAAAAAATATTTTTTCTGGCCGCCTCCGGGGACCATCGGGACTTGATTTATGACAAACAGGCATTTCGCGCTTGACAACATCGTTTCGCCGCCGTTCAGAATAACGGGCGGGCCAGCGTGATACTGATTCGCTAGGGGAATGCGGTTATAATTCGCGGGCCACTTTTCACGCAGGATCAGCGCCCTTGGAAGTCATTCATTATCCCCATCCCACGCTTCGATATCCGTCCAAGCCGATTCGGCGGGTGGATCGTGACTTGCAAGCGACGATTCAACACATGTTCGAACTCATGTACGAGCACGAAGGCGTTGGCTTGGCTGCAAATCAAGTCGACTTGCCCTTGCAATTGTTCGTGGTTAATACAACAGGTAAGCGCGGCGAAGGCGAGGAACTGGTCTTTATCAATCCGGTGATCTCGTCGCCAAAGGGCATCGACGAAGCCGAAGAAGGCTGCCTCAGCCTGCCGTCCATCAACGCAAACGTCGTTCGGCCCAGCAGCGTCCGCATCACAGCCTACGACGCCAGTGGAAATGAAATCGATCTGATCGCCGAAGGCTTTCTAGCCCGCGTTCTGCAGCACGAAAACGATCATCTTCAAGGCGTTTTGTTCATCGATCGAATTCCTGAATCGACGCTCCAACAGATGCTGCCCGAACTTGAAGAGTTTGAGTTAGAATTTCGCGCCTACCAACAATCGGGCAAAATCCCGTCCGATGCCGAGATCCTGAATCGGCTCAAAAAAATCGAGGAACAATATTGTTAGTGCTTTGTCATGATTAAGAATTAGGATTGGCTAAGTTAGCCGGAACGCGCTAGCGTCCGGTTTTTTTCGCCCGAAACCGGGTGCTAGCGCACTGCGGCTGATTCTAAAATCAAAAAAGACCTACGCACTAGTGAAAACAACAACGTAGATTTCGTAGGACGGCCTTCCCAGGCCGTCGATAGGGCTGTCGTGAGAATCATCGTAATGGGAACCGGGCCGTTTGCGGTGCCGTCGTTTCAAGCTTTGCTGAAATCGTCGCACCAAGTCATCGCGTTGGTCACGCGGCCCATCGCAGACCCGGGCCGCCGAAAAGACTCGGCCAACCCGATGCGCGATGCGGCCGTCGCTGCCAACATCGCCGTCCAATCGCCGGCAAACGTCAACGACTCTGATTTCGTCGCTTGGCTACGCGAGCAACACGCCGACTTGTTTGTCGTGTGCGACTATGGGCAGATACTTTCTGCCGAGTGTTTGAGCACCGCGCGCTTGGGCGGAATTAACTTGCACGGTTCGCTGCTCCCCAAATATCGCGGTGCGGCACCGGTTCAGTGGGCCGTGTATCACGGCGATCCAGTAACTGGTGTTTCCGTGATTCATATGACGCCGCGATTAGACGCCGGCCCGATCTTGGCCAAAATCGAAACGCCGATCGGACCGGACGAAACGACGGAATCGCTGGAGCCGCGCTTGGCCGCGCTAGGTCCCAAAACAGTCCTGACATCGATCGAGCTGCTCGACGGATGGGATGGGGTCAGCGAATTGGGCGAGCGGCAAGATACGACGCTCGCGACGCGCGCCCCGCGGCTTCGCAAAGAGCAAGGCCTGATCGATTGGTCTAAGTCGGCAGACCAAATTCGCAACCAAATTCGCGCGTTTAACCCGTGGCCCGGCTCGTACACCAACATTCCGCGAGACCACGGTGATCCACTGCGAATCATCGTACAAGAGGCGGAAATCGTGTCCAGTTCGCCCGCGCCCGCTCCCGCCCCCGGCGTAGTTATCGAGGCGAATTCTCAACGGCTGGTTGTTGCGTGCGGCGCACAAGCCCTTGCGCTGATTCGGGTTCTGCCTGCGGGCAAGCGAACGATGGCTATCGCCGAATTCTTGCGCGGTTATCCCATCAAGCCCGGCACGCAATTGCATTAGCCGGTTCGAACAAAGATCAAGCGTGCCCAGCAGCAACGATTGCCGCTGCTATTTGCCGTCGTCGTCATCTTCTTCTTTGTCCGAGTCATCCGAGTCGTCGTCATCAGACTCATCGTCATCATCCGAGTCGTCATCGTCCTCGTCCATTTCATCATCGTCGTCTGCGTCGTCATCGTCGTCAGCTTCACCGAGGACAGCACCTTCGGGCCCGACACGCAGTCGGAGCGCGCGAGGGAATCCCAAATGAATGCGTCCAACGGCACTTTCCTTGGTGTACTTGGCGTACAGCTTGTAGACTTCCGGGTGCTTGGTTTCAAGTTCATCCTTGTCGGTCGCCGTATACGTCGTCGTGACGCCGACGTTGATTTCGACTTGTGATTCGCCGACGGTTTTGGGAATTGCCGAAAGGTGCATGAACAATTCGGGCTGCTCGTCTTCGAGCTTGGCCAAATCGTTTGGTCCATAATTCTTGGTCACTTTGCAAGTGATCCCGGAGGCCGGATCCTCGACGATCTCCATTTTCTTGCCGTTGTCGTTGACTCTGGTTGTCTTGACCCCGTTTTGATCCGTGACCGAAAACGAAGACGACGAGGACCCGGAAACTTGCAAATCGTCAATAACGCCGATTCCGTCGATCTCTTGTCCAATCACGACCCTTGGCCTGATCCGAATTTCCTGAGCACTCGTCGGCGAACAAAAATAGATCGCTGCCAGCGCGGCAAATGTTGTCAATAATGTTTTCATGATGGTTTCCCCTTACCAAAAAATTGAACCCCAGTTGAATCTTGGGCAATGCTCTTGTTTCCCTCGCCGCGACGGTTCTTGCTTTCAGCGAGACAATTATTCTACGCCCAATGTCGCATGGCGGCGCAGGTCGTTATTGCGAAGATGGCCGAAATAAGCGAATTTGCGGTGGCGATTGGGACAAGCACCGTGATAAACTTGGACTCTGCGGTACTATGTGTCCAGCGATAGCAACTTGCCGCTCTTAAGGATTGCCTTGTTCGTTCAATTCCATGACCAAGAAATTATTTATCGAAACGGTCGGCTGCCAGATGAATGTTCTGGACAGCGAAATGGTCGTGGCCGCGCTCCGCAAGCGAGGTTACGAACTGACCGACAACCCACGCGACGCGCACACGATTTTGTTCAACACGTGCAGCGTTCGCCAACACGCCGAAGACAAAATCTACAGCGCACTGGGCCGTGTTCGGCTGGAGAAGTTGCGCGATCCGAGCAAGATCATCGGCGTGCTCGGCTGCATGGCCCAAAAAGACCAGAAGCTTATTTTTCAGCGGGCACCGTATGTTGATTTGATCGTCGGGCCGGGACAACTACAACAAGTTCCCGATTTGATCGAAGCGGCCGAACGCGGGGGCGGCCGGCAAATGGGCTTGAGCCTTGGACGAACCGACGGAAGCTTGGCCAATATCAAACGGAGTCACGAGACGTATGACCCGCTGCGCGATCCGTCGATGCGGCCGACTCCCTTTCAAGCTTATCTGCGGATTCAAATCGGCTGCGACAAGTTCTGCACTTATTGCATCGTGCCCATGACGCGCGGACCCGAACAGGGGCGGTCGCCCAGCGACATCTACCGCGAAGCACTCGTGCTGGCCGACCAAGGCTGCAAGGAGATCACGCTGCTTGGCCAAACGGTCAACAGTTATCGCTACGTAGAAAACGGCCACACGACGCGGCTGGCCGACTTGCTCGTTCGCTTGCACGAAATCCCCGGAATCGTACGGCTTAAATTCGTGACGAACTATCCGAAAGATATGACGACCGAACTACTGCAGACGATCCGCGACTTGCCCAAAGTCTGTTCGTACTTGCACGTTCCCGCGCAAAGCGGCTCCAGCGCCGTCCTCAAACGAATGAAACGCGGCTACACCGTCGAAGACTACCGAGCGATGATGGCGCGGATCAAAGCGACGTTGCCACACGCCTCTATCTCAAGCGATTTCATCGTCGGCTTCTGCGGCGAAACGGACGACGAGTTCCAAGCCACAGTCGAGTTGTTGCAAGAATGCCGTTTCAAAAATTCGTTTATCTTCAAATACAGTGAACGGCCCGGCACGAAAGCCGCAGAGCACTTGGCCGACGATGTTCCCGAAGACGTAAAAAAGCGGCGGAACAACGAACTGCTGGCGATCCAAAATCAAATCAGCGAGGAAGACAACTTGGCCTTCATCGGGCGCACCGTCGAGGTGCTTGTCGAAGGCCCGAGCAAGAAAGCCGGCGACGCCACCGCCGCCGGCATCATGCAACTGACAGGTCGCACAAACGATGATCGGATCGTCGTGTTCGACGGCAACCCCCGTTTGGTCGGCGAACTTCTTCCCGTCGGCATTTACGATTGCACCGCGTTCACCCTGATCGGCACCGTCATCACCCGCGAACTCGGCCCCAGCGATTTGGTGCCGCTCTCCAGTTCCTTCTCCCCGCTTCGGGGAGAAGGTTAGGATGAGGGGCGCGTTTTCAGTTCCTTCTCCCCGCTTCGCGGAGAAGGCTAGGATGAGGGGTAGCGTGTCTCACGTTGTCGGCCGCCGTGTTTATTGTCCGAGGGCGGTCACGGAGGAATAAAATTGAATGCCGCCGTGAATAATCGTCGCAATCTTCGAACAAACTCAACCAAAGCAGAGCATCTTTTGTGGGGCGCTTTGCGCAGCAGGAAGTTTCATGGCCTTAAGTTTCGACGCCAACACCCGATCGGTCCGTTCATAGCTGATTTTGCTTGTCCAGAAATCAAATTGGTGATCGAGCTTGACGGCGATTACCACGATTATGTTGAAGAGCGCGACCGCGCCCGGCAGATGTACATTGAGGCGGAAGGATACCGAGTGATTCGGTTTGAAAACAACGTTGTGCTGAGGGATGTTGAAGCTGTTTTGATTGCCATTGAGCGGATGGGCGGAATCCGCCCCTCATCCTAACCTTCTCCGCGAGTACTGGGAGAAGGAACTGGAAAGAAGAGCCCCTCATCCTAACCTTCTCCCCGGGTACTGGGAGAAGGAACTGGACTGGGAGCCCCTCATCCTAGCCTTCTCCCCGAGTACAGGGAGAAGGAACGAAGAATGCTACAATGGAAAAATCGCTTCTAGCAGACGCGAAATTTCTTCCCAATCCTTTGCCGACGCACCGAAATCGACGGGCATTTGCTTTTTGACTTTCCAGTCAAGCCGATGATTGGACGGACTCGAGCTGTTGAGCGGAAATTGGGCGCTCGGTCCTGTGGCAAGAATTTCTTCGACTTGCGGTGAAAGCAAATGGTCAATCAACCGCTGCGTCGCGGCCGAAATCTTGTCGCCGTGGCGTATGGCCGATAGTGTGTTGGGAATGAAGAGCGTGCCGGGTTGGTCGGCGGCCTGGTCGGGGAACACGATCTCTATAGGCCGCCCGGCAGCCAACTCAATGATCGCGTCGTCGGTGTCCGTCAAGCCGAACGCGAATTGTCCCTCAGCCACGCGGACGGCGACTTGTTTGTTGCCACCTTGTAACACGGCGACCTGTTTTACGCGCGAATAAAAAACTTGGGCTGGCCCGCGCCCCAAGTTTTGAAACAGCACTGCCGCGTGAGTCGCCGAAGTCCCAAACATCGGTCGAGCCAACGTACACCTCCCTTTCCATTTTGGATCGGCCAAGTCTTGAACCGACGTTGGCCATTGGGATCGATCGGGCAATAGTTGCGTGTTGACGATCAGTACGCGGGCACGCGCAGCAAATCCTTGCCAAGTTCGCTCGGGGTCGCGAAAGGCCGCAGGGAAAATCGTTTGGTTGGCGAAATCAAATGGTCGCAACACGCCGGCCCGCTTCAAACGCTCGGTGTGCAAGACTTCGTTGTTCCAAAACAAATCGCAGCGGGGATTTTCACCCTGTTGCAGAATCGCATTAGCCAATCCGACGGTCTTGTTCGACTCTTGGTCGTATTTCGCGCGAACTTTGATTCCGGTCTCCTTCTCGAACTGGGCGAGTATCGGCTCGGAGAACTCTTTGTCCAGCGCCGTGTAGATCACGACTTCGTCTTTGGCTGCAGGCAGACAACCAGTTGCCAGCAGCGCGATCACGATTACCCAGCGAGCCGTCGGGTTTATCCCGGCGGTCCTTGGCGTTGCATGCTTCAGTGAATCACACTTTACCATTTCGACTATATTGGATGGTGGAAGTGTCATCAGCTTTTGATCCTCTCGGCGATCAAAGTTCGACTCACCCGTTTTCGACCCCATCGGCCTTGTGCCGAATGGCGTGGACTTAAGAAAAATAGTTCCCTCTCCCCACGGTACACCGTGGGGAGAGGGTTAGGGTGAGGGGCTGAATTGCCAATCAAACGTGACCCCTCACCCCGACCCTCTCCCCGGAGTATCGGAAAATAGATTTTCTAATAGTTTTCTATTGTTGCCAAAGTTACTTGTGGATTATGTCGGCTAAAGAGGCATAGGAATAGACAACGGAGCCGCCGATCAATGACTAACCGCCGATTCAAAACGATTCCATGGTTGTTGGCCCTTTTCCTAAGCGCAGTATTTTCGACGACCGCCGTGGCCGCGCCGCAGAACGCCGAAATGCAAATCGTTCCGCGCGACGACGTCGACGAGCAAAAACTGTCGGCCAACGGAATCCGCACCATCAACGGAAAACATGTGGCCATTCACGCTGATGTGCGCGAGCGACCGGATATCGATGAACTTGCATCCGTCTTCGACCAAGCCGTCCCGCAATGGTGCCGGTACTTTGGCGTTGACGAATCGGCTATTGAGCCGTGGAAGCTGGGCGCGTCGGTCATTCTGGACCCATCTCGGTTCGAGCGAGCGGGGTTGTTTCCCGCCGACCTGCCGAAATTTTTGGCGGGGTATCAGCGCGGCAGCCAGATTTGGCTTTACGTGCAACAAGGCGACTACTACACGCGGCACTTGCTCTTGCACGAAGGGACTCATGCGTTCATGAATCAGTTTCTCGGTGGTCTCGGCGCGCCGTGGTACAGCGAGGGGATGGCTGAACTGATCGGTTTGAACGAGTGGCGTGACGGCAAATTGACGATCGCCCACGGCGTGACCCATCGCGACGAAGTCCCCTACTGGGGGCGCGTGGCACTCATTCGCAAAGCCGTTGAGAAAGGCGAGTTGCGGACGCTGGAAGAAGTCATGTTGATTCCCGGCTCAGCCTTTCGCCAAGTCGAATCGTATGCCTGGGCTTGGGCCGCTTGCGAATTCTTATCGCACCATCCGCTTTCCGAGAAGTGTTTTGCGGATTTGTCGTCGCATTGCTCCGACGATCCGGAGACTTTCAATCGCCGACTGACCGAGCCGCTGCAAGCCGATTGGCCCGAGTTGGAATTTCAGTGGCGACAGTTCTTGATCGAAATCGATTACGGCTACGACGTCTCGCGGGCCGCCATCGCACCGGCCAACGCCAGCAGCGAAAAACCCGGAACGGAATTTCTCATCGCCGCCGATCGCGGCTGGCAATCGACCGGTCTTCAAGTCACCAAAGGCAAATCGCTGACGATAACGGCTAGTGGCGAATTCCAAATCGCCCGTGACACCGAGCCGTGGCCCTGCCAAGCCAACGGAGTCACGCTGGAGTACTATCGCGGTCTGCCGCTTGGTCGTTTGATCGCCGCCATTCTGCCATCATCCGCCCCCGATGGATCGATCGCCGACTTGGTCGTGATCGACGTAGGCAATCAAGCCACCATTATTCCCAACCTCGACGGCCGGCTCCTCTTACGCCTCAACGAATCCCCCGCCCATTGGCGCGACAACGCGGGAAACATAAAAGTACATGTCAGATAATCCGAACCAGCACGCATTGCGAAATTCCAGACGACATGAGTGCGTCCTAGAAGACTGACCGGCAAACATCCTCGGCCGCAAAATCAACTTGACCATTTGCTCTCGCGCCTCGGCCAAAACAATGACTCCTGACCACTTTGATCCAGATTCAAAGAACACAAAGCAAGGATCTGAATTGTTTTTCTTTGTTCCCTTTGCGTTCTTTGCGGTTAAAAACCTCGTTTTTCCTCGCCGCCGTTGCCTGCAGCTGCGCCGAGTCGAATGATGCGGCCTGCCGATTCGCTTTGTTTCACAAATCCAAGACGAAAGCCCGCCTGCGGCGAGGTTAAACGAAGAACGATGTTTACAATGTTGGTCTGGCGACATGCGGTCCACGCTCGTGCTCTCGCCGAAATCGTCGAATGGGGAACGATCACTCCCCAATCCGCGTCAACCCGGGACGTGAACGGTTAACATACCAACTACGGTAACCACGGACGAAGCAACGCGGGTCTTGTGCGACCGTCCGACAACGTCACGGTGACGGCGATTTGATTGAGCTCGTTGATTCGCACCTCCGAAGTTTCTAACAAAGCTCCCGTGGGGAAATTCGTGATAGCAGTTTTTAGTTCAACCATGCCTGTGCTGTTCGTATAGTAGAACGCCTTGGCAGTCGAGCTATTCTTCGTGTTTGACAGTCCAACGATGTATCCCATACCGTTTACCGAGTAAGCGATAGAAGCGTTACCACCAAGTGTTCCAAGATTTTTTAGTTGACCGCTGGAAAGATTGTAACTCATCGCGCGGTATATCGTAGAATTTCCAGACTTTCCAGCAGAGGACTGTCCAACGATAAGTCCGTTCTGGTTCATATCTCGCGCGACTCCTCGGGCAACATTGCCAGCGCCCAACGCGATGTAAGGGATTAAGGCGGCTTGCACATCGTGCGACGGCCAGTAAGCGGCCCTTGAGCCGCTACCGACTACAGCTCGTCCCACGATTTCCCCACTGTTTTCAATTTCCTCGGCGACTGAGTCATTTGCTGACGGGATAAACGACAATCCCTGAGGAGGCGACCAAAACAGGGCGGGGACACCGGATTTGTATCCGACCACTTCTCCAAAGTCATTCAGATCAAGAACGTAGCTCGACGTCATACCAGTGGGAAGGTCCAGTTCATCGACGATTGCAACGGATGAGCTTCCTGACGGTAGTGTTAAACGAAACGGGCGAGCATCGGAACCTGGAATGCCTGTAAACGGATCGCGCAGGCGACCTTCGCCAGCGACTTGACCAGCATCGTTTAGAGTTACTCTATAACCGGTTAGATACCATTTTGTTGCATCATCGGAGCTCAGCACGTCGTTCAAAAATGTGATCCCGATGCCAGGTTCATAGATAAAGAGCTCGCTATTTTGCCCATTGGGATCAGTAGAGCGCCCCAATACATGTCCGCTGTTATTGAGTGATAACGCGGTTGTCTTGGCGAGGAAACTCGGATCATCAATCACCGTCATTGTCCATTTTGGACTCTGACCGTTGGCGTTGACGGCCCCGATCATGGCCAACAGCAGGACTGCCGACGTAAACGTGAGAGCGCGTGCCAATCGGGTTCGGATCTTCGCACTGGGATTCTTCAGATACATTGTCGACCTCGACTTTTCTGAGTTGTCGCCTGCCGTAAAATGAAAAAAGCCGATGCCTGGGCAGGCAGACGTATTGCCCGGGTTTGGCTCCGCAGGCCGGGGAGGTATCCGCGTGATGGTGTGAACCCTCCCCGGCCGCTTTTTGTATTTAAGGTTGATCGCCTTCCGTTATTTTTCGCTCGTTCCCAGGCTCCTGCCCTCGTTGTTGTACACAAGTTTTTTCTTGAACCGCGAAGCGGTGTAATGCGATAGCCTGGGGTACTAACCCCAGGTGCGCGAACTCCACGAATACACGCGGGATCCAAAGCTCACGATTCATCATTTCTCCTTTTTCCGGGATGGGGTCTGTCGCCGGTTGCGCGACCTCATCCAGTTTCGTTTTCCACTCGGCCGCTTTCGTGTCGTAGCCATTGTCCGGCTCGACGGTGTGCCAGACGGTGTAGAGATCGACGAGCGCCTGCGTGCACTCGCGCGTGTCCTTATGCATCAGGCCGCGAGATTGGACGAAGATGGGTTGCGCTTCGAGCAGATTCGCTTCTGCGGTCGTGAACTCACCTAGTCCCATGCGGGCTTTGCCGAGTGTCATCAGCAGCCGGGCAAGTCGCCAGGCGATGCCATCAACGAACGCTTTGCGCGAGGACGCTTCTATTGGGGCGAGCAATTCGACGGTCTCGGCATATTTGCTTTGGGCCTGCAACAGCATGCCCAGGTTGATGATATAGCCCAATGTCTGGAAGTGTTCCTTACCCAGCACGCGACGACCCCCGTCCATGCCCTCGCGCAGGTACGGTTCGGCCTCGTTCAAATTGCCTTGGGCGAGCAGTAGCGTGCCCAGTCCGGCGATCGAGCCCAGCGTAATCGGGTGCTCATCGCCCAGTACGCGACGGCACTTCTCTAAAGCCTCGCGCAAATACGGTTCAGCTTCATTCAGCTTTTCCTGATCACAAAGCAGCCATCCCATCGACGCGATCGAGCTCAGCGTGTTCGGATGCGAGTCTCCCTTTACGCGACGATTTTTCTCCAGCGACTCGCGGAGGTACGACTCAGCCTCGCTCAGCTTGCCTTGGGCCTTCAGTTGAACGCCCAAGTTGTGAATCGCGGTTATTGTGTTTGGGTTCTCCTCGCCTTGCAAGCGGCGTTGTTTCTCCAGCGCATTGCGAAAGTACGGCTCCGCCTCGCTCAGCTTGCCTTGGACCTGCATCAGGCGGCCCAGGTTATTGATCGAGGCCACCGTATCCGGGTGGTCCTCGCCCAGCACACGGCGCCTTTTCTCCAGTGCATCGCGATAGTACGGCTCGGCCTCGCTCAGCGTGCCTTGTTGATACAGCAAGTCGCCCATGTTGCTGATCGAGGCCAGCGTGTGCGGATGCTCTTCACCCAGCATGCGTCGATTTTTTTCCAATGCTTCGCGGACGTACGGTTCGGCCTGGCGCTGCTTGCCCTGGGCCATCAGCAGGAAGCCCAGGTTGTTGATCGATGTCAGCGTGTCCGGGTGCTCCTCGCCCAGCAGGCGGCGACGCTTCTCCAATGCCTCGCGGAGGTACGGCTCGGCGTCGCTCAGCCTGCCTTGTCGCGTGAGCAGGGTGCCCAAATGACTGATCGAGAGCAGCGTGTCCGAGTGCTCTTCGCCCAGCACACGGCGGCGAGTCGCCAGCGCCCGCTCCTGCAACGGCAGCGCGGCGTCGTAAAGGCCCAAATCCCGGTAGCGATCCGCCAGGACCTGGCGCAACTGTGCATCCACCAGTGGTTGGTCCGCAAGCTGCTTGTCGATCGCTTCCACCACGGGCCTTAGAATTGTCCGGTCGAACAGCGCGCGGGCCGCATCGGTGGCGTTCACATTTTTCCACTCTGCGGTGAACGCCCCAACTCGCTGAGTTCGTTCGGGCTCTGGCACACCGGCGTTGGTCAGCGCCGCCTCGAACTTGGCCTGCACGTCGGCCGTGAGCAGCTTTCCCGCCTCGGTCGGATCGACATGCTCAAGCATGCCGGCCTGGAAGTCGGAGACCAATTTCAGCTCGTCGGACCTCGCTTTGGTCTCGCCCTCGGCGGCGATGGCCCGGTCGCGCTGCTCGTTGGCACCGTTCAGTGCAGTCAGCGTCTTGGCTTGCTCGCGGCGAATCAGAGAATTGCTCATGGCCAACCCGGCAACACCCATCAGGAGGATTAGAAAGGCGGCCGACGCCGTGCCCACAACCGCCTTGTGCTTGCGGGCAAACTTGCGAAAGCGATAGGCGGCCGAAGGCGGACAGGCTTTGACCGGCTCGTCCGCAAGGTAACGCTGGATGTCCATCGCAAAACCGTTGGCAGTCTCGTAGCGCCGACCGCGATCCTTTTCCAAGGCCTTCATCACGATCCAGTCCAACTCGCCACGGACCAGCTTGGTGAGTTTTGCCGGTTCGGTATGGCGCGAAGCCGAGATCGCGGCCAGCGAGTCTTGGGAATCAGAGAGCCGTGTGCTGGGCTTGGGGGGCTCTTCCTCACGAATGATTCGCAGCATCTCGTCCCAGGCCGCGGAACCCAAGCGCTGCTTATTGAAAGGGGTCGTGCCGGTGAGCAATTCATACAACAGCACGCCCAGCGAATAGACGTCACTCCGCGTATCGATGTCCAACTGGTTGACTTTGGCTTGCTCGGGGCTCATGTACTCCAGCGTCCCCAAGATTTGACCCACTCCGGTAAACATCGACTTTTCGGTCAGCGGCTGGTTGAGCGCTTTGGCAACCCCAAAGTCAATCACTTTGCAGACCGGGCGGTCGTCGTACTCGGCCACCAGCACGTTGGAGGGTTTTACGTCGCGGTGAATGATCCCTTTTTGATGGGCATGCTGAATCGCATTGCAGGCGCTGACGAAAAGTTCCAGCCGCTGGCGCGGTGTCAGTTGGTGTTGGTCGCAGTACTTGGTGATCGGCTGGCCTTTGACCAGTTCCATCACAAAGTAGGGTCGGCCGTAGGCGGTCGTTCCGGCGTCGAGCACTCTGGCGATATTCGGATGGTCCATCAGCGATAACGCCTGCCGTTCGGCATCGAAGCGGGCGATCACTTGCCGGGTGTCCATTCCGGGCTTGATGACTTTCAGTGCCACGCGGCGTTGGACCGGCTCGTGCTGCTCGGCCAGGAAGACCGTACCCATGCCACCTTCGCCGATTTGCTGCAGCAATTTGTACGGGCCGATCTGGTTGCCGGGCTTTTCGCTGACGGGCTGGCCGATAGTAGGAGTTGCAGGCGCCCCCGGCGCTTCGAGGAAACTACCGGCTTCTGGGTAGGCCTGCAGCAGCCGCTCAACACGAGTACGCAGATCGGAGTTTCCTCCGCAAGCTTCCATCAGGAAGGCGTCGCGATCGGTCTCGGACACCAACTTGAGAGCCTCGAAGAAGATCTCGTCGACGGACGCAAGGTGTTGAGTCATTTAGGATCTCTCCAATTCACTGCCTATAAAACAGTGCGAGAAAAGGGGGGCGCTTTGCTTCAGCGCCACGCCGCTTTTTTTACAGGCCTGTGTCTTTCAAGGCCGAGAACAGTGCGGCCTTCGCGTAAGCCCAATAACGGTCGGCAGTTGTGCGCGAAACACCGAGACAATCCGCAGCCTCTTGCTGAGTCATGCCCCCGAAGTACCGCAGCTTCACAAGCTGCGCCGCAGCGGGAGCTTCGCTTTCAACGTCGGCTAACGCTTCATTGATGGCGAGGATCTCGTCAGCCTTCGGATCCACCAGATTCCATGCGGCATCAAGTTCGACTCGCACTCGGTCGCCACCACGTTTGGGACCCTGCTTCTGCCGAGCGTGTTCGACCAAGATCCGCCGCATTGCTTCGGCAGCTGCCCCATAGAAGTGCCCCCGGCTGTTCCAATGCTGCGCCTTCTCGACGTCGACCAGCCGGATGTAAGCGTCATGGACCAATGCCGTCGCCTGCAAAGTCTGTCCGGGCTTTTCCTGTGCCATTTTCGCCGCCGCAAGTTTCCGTAGCTCGTCGTAAACCAACGGCAACAGTTGCTCCGCCGCCGACGGATCGCCGGATTCAATTTGCGACAGGATGCGGGTGACGTCGGACATGGGAAGTTGGTTCGATATTTAAGAAACTCTTTTTCATCAAGCATTGATTCTAAACCACACTCCGTCAATACACACCTCCGCCCGGTTGGTAAACACAACGGGCCGCGCTCGGCCAGGTACCTGCCACCTCTCTTTGCGGAGTTTTTCTGAAGGGGTCAGACACAAATGTTTGAAGCAAAAAATTGAGTCAGACCCCTCGCATAAGGCGGCCAATCAAGTCGACGTCTACGACGCTTGGAATCGCTTGTCGCAAGTCAAGGAAAGCAACGGTGCAAAGTGGCAGGGATCAGTGGACAAGGTGCGACTGTTCGGTTGAATCTAGTGGTTCGGCGTTGGCGATTTGGTGTTGCAGAACGCTAAGGGTGGCGTCGGAGGGGTCGAGGCCGCGCTGGGCGAGGCGGCGGTGGAGTTCGGGAATCGAAGCCGTACAGTCGACAATCTGAAACGGAATGCACAGCCGCGCGGCGAGATCGGCGAAACGCTGACGCTGGGAACGCTGAAGAAACGTGGCGTCGGCGATGACACCGAAACCAGCGGAGAGAACCTGTTCAGAACGCTCGGCGAGACGCTCGTAAACACGATCAGTCAGATCGGTGGAATAGGCTTCGCCCAAGCGGGCCTCTGGAGTTTTGTCCCGCGGTTCGATGCCAAGAAGTTGCTTGCGAATCACGTCGGAGCGCAAACGAATCAAGCCGCGCTCTTCGACCAGGCGCATCGCGACGGTGGACTTACCGCTCCCCGAAAAGCCGTGCATGATCCACAGCGCGGGCGGCGGTCGTGCGATCACGCGCTCTGCGTATTGGACGTATCGCTGGCCGACATCGGTCAATGTCGTCTGCTGGCTGCCTGCGGTTTGGGTGTGGCGAATCAAATCGATTTTGGCCCGGACCATCGCCCGGTACACTAAATAAAACGGAAGACCGCGCAACCCATCGTAGTCGCGGGTCTCTTCCAGGTACTGATTGATAAAGCGGTGGGCGTGCGAGCGGTAACCATGCTCGTGCAGTTCCATCATCAGAAAAGCGGCTTCGTTGATGGTGTCGATTTGGCTGAGGCGATCGTTGAACTCGATGGGGTCAAAAGACAAGAACCGTCCGTCGATGCGGAGCAAATTGTTCAAGTGCAAATCCCCGTGACAATCGCGCACGAAACCCGCCGCCGCGCGCTCGGCGAACCAATCGCGCATGCCGTCCGCTTGCTGTTTGGTCCAGACTTGCATTTCGCCCAAGCCCAATTCGTTTTGTGGCGAGGAGAGATGCTGCAATAAGTAGTCGAAGTTATCCAGCGCCGGTTGGATCGAGCGGGAAGCAGCTTCGGCGGCGTCGAGGTACGCGCGAGGCGCTTCGGCGTGATACCGAGCAAGTTGCGCGGCTAGCGCGTCCATCTCCGCCGAAGTAACTTGGCCTGCAGCCAACAGCTGATCCAGCAAGCAGGCTTGATCGAACTGCCGCATCTGAACGGCATAGTCGATAATCGAACCGACGCTGCCGCCGAACGACAGTTGATGGTCTTGGTCTCGAATAGGTACGACAGCCAGATAAATCTCGGGCGCGTAGCGGCGACCGATTTCCAATTCGCGATCGCACTGCTGTCGGCGCAACTCGAGCGTCGAGTAATCCAAGAAGTCGAACTTGACCGGTTTTTTGACTTTGTAGGCCAACTTGCCGGCGAGCACGATCCAGGAAATATGCGTTTCGATGAGTTGCGGGCTGACGGTCGGATGCGAAAAAAGCGCGGCGAGCAACCGAGGGCCGAGGGCCTGAGTAGACGTGATGGCGGCGGCGTTGGTCATGAGAAGTATATTCGTTTTGGTAAACGGAGCGTTGCAGCGAATTACGCTAACACTTTGTACGGCACGCTCGGAGGCGCGGCTCGGGTTCAGCCAGCCAAATTATTTGAGCGACTGCAGTTTGAAGAATCGGACGATTAGCTCGGAGGCGTCGTCGGGATACTCGTGTCCGCCGGGATGAATGTATTCAACGAAGGGCGTCCCGCTATCCGAGCCGAAGTAGCGACATTGCTCGTTCCACGATTCAGACTCGTCGCCGCAGCCGTTCAGTTCTTTGACGACGTTGATGGAGATTTGTTGAAAGCCGAATGGGACCAGCGGATCCTTTTTTCCCGCGAAGTGCATCGCCGGTTTAGGCTTGAGTTGATTCCGCAATTTTATTCCGGTCGCTGCGACGGGCGCGAACGCGGCAAACGTATCACCGCGAACCGCCCAGAGCGTGTAAGTGAACATGCCGCCGTTGGAGTGACCCATGGCGAAAATTCGTTTGGCATCGACCGCGTGGTCTGCTTTGAGTTTGGCCAGCAG
>JANNYC010000114.1:0-15137 GCA_031409895.1 Planctomycetota bacterium | reverse complement strand
GTTATCTGGGCCAAGGCCGGACCAGTCCCTGGCGTCATTTCGCGCAAAGCAATCCACTTGCAAGACGAAAATGAAAAGAAACAACTTGCCAAAGCCAACGAGCTGTGGATTGATTGCGGAGTTGTCGACGCGGCCGAAATTAAACAACTTATTCGGATTGGCGATTCCGTAACTCTTCGTTTGGGATATCAGAAACTCCGTGGCGAGGCCATATGCGGACCGGCGATGGATGATCGCGTTGGCGTGTGGGTTGTTATGGAAGTCATGCGTCGATGGAGTCAAGCGAAAAATAATGTGGCCTTGTATAGCGTTTCAACCGTTCAAGAAGAAGTCGGTTTGCGAGGTTCCAAAACCGCTGCGTATTCGATCGATCCACAAATAGGCATTGCCGTTGACGTAACACACGCCACAGATTGTCCAGGAATCGACAAGCGACAGTCCGGCGAAATTTACTTGGGTCGCGGCCCAGTTATTTTCCGAGGTCCGAACATCAACTATCGCGTGTCGGATCGCTTGTTAGAAATCGCGGCAAAGAACGAAATCCCGCACCAAATCGCCGCCTTGGGTCGCGCTGCCTCCAACGATTCGAATTCGCTACAGATTTCGCGAGCAGGTGTTGCTACGGGGCTTGTCAGCATCCCCAATCGATACATGCACAGCGCGGTTGAAACCGTTTCCCTTAATGACCTCGACGCGGCGGCAACCTTGCTAACCGCGTTTGTGCAATCGATCACGAGCGTAGAAGAATTCGTGCCTTAACTTGACCTGTAACATGGCAATCAATCGCTCCATTGATGCTCGCTACGATTCACGCCAATATCTTTCAAGGCGTTGCGCAAGTGGTTGCGCCTTCATCGCCGCTGCGATTCTATTTTGCACATCTCTTGGAAACGCCAGCGGACAAGTCCAGCCCGTTTCCAAACCCGAGAAACCGCCGGCCGACACGCTCCCGGCGAGCTGGAACTGGAAAGAGTTGCCGTTGGGCATTACAAAGTCGATTGAGCATCCGCCGGAAAATTCGGCGACTGACGAAAAAATCAAGCTTGGGCGGCGATTGTTCTTTGATCCGATCTTGTCAGACGACGGCTCGATGTCTTGCGCAAGCTGTCACCGACCGGAGAACGGATTCGCGTCTGCAGATGTCGTTTCCATCGGCGTCGACGGCGTACAAGGCAACCGAAACGTGCCAACCATTTTGAATCGCGGACTTGGGAAAAATTTCTTCTGGGACGGTCGCGAGGTTACTTTGGAACAACAAGCATTGCAACCGATCATCAACCCGAAAGAACTTGCTAGTTCGCTTGACGCAGTCATCGGACGCTTGAAATCAGATGCAGCGTATGTCGATCTGTTTCATGCCGCGTTTGGCTCGGCGACCGAGAAAACTGAAGTTGATTCCCAACCGGCCGTTGCGGTGTCGCCTGAGAATTTGGCGAAAGCTTTGGCGTGCTTCGAGCGAACATTGATCGTTGGGAATTCCGCCGTCGACCAATTTCGCGCCAGCAAATATGAATCGCTGACCGCGCGACAGCGCACTGGTATGTGGGTTTTTGAAAGCCGCGGACGCTGTTGGCAGTGTCATTCGGGCGATAATCTTAGCGATGAACAATTTCATAACACCGGAGTTAGCTTTGGAATCCCCGATCGTGATCTGGGACGGTATTCCATCACTAAAACGGAAAACGATCGATTCGCGATGAAAACTCCAACGCTACGCGGTGTAGCTCAAACGGCTCCGTACATGCACGACGGCAGCGTCCCGACTTTGCGCGCGGTTGTCGAGTTTTACAGCAACGGTGGTTCACCGAAGGACCCGAATTTGGATTCTCGAATCAAGCCTTTGAATTTGACAGAAGAAGAAATTGTCGCTTTAACGGAATTTCTTGAGGCCCTGTCACCGACAAAGCCGTTTGCACGCTAAAATCACAGGTCTGTAGATTTGATAATTAGACCTTTCGGAACCCAACATGACAACGAAACTCACCTTATCCTTGATCGCCAGCAGCCTGCTCGTGGGAATATCATTCGCGCATGGCGACGATTGGCCTCAGTGGCGAGGACCGAATCGCAACGACGTTTCTAACGAGACCGGATTACTCACGCAATGGCCGGAAGGTGGTCCCAAACGGCTGTGGACCAACGATAGATGCGGACTCGGCTATTCAGGGTTTGCCGTCGTCGGCGACCGGCTTTACACGATGGGAATCGAAGACGACAAGCAGTTTGTTGTTTGCCTCAACGCAAGCGATGGAACTGAAGTTTGGCGTTCGCCAATCGGCGCGGATTTTAACAACAACTGGGGCGACGGACCGCGCAGCACGCCGACGATTGATAACGGCCAAGCGTTCGCGCTTACCGCAGACGGTGTCTTGAGTTGTCTTAATGCTGTCGATGGCAAAAAATTGTGGAGTTCGAAGTTGACCGACTTCGGCGGCAAAGTACCCTATTGGGGCTATTCTGAATCCGTGCTAGTTGACGGCGACCAAATCATTTGCACTCCCGGCGGCGATAGCGGCTCGATCTTGGCGCTGAATCGCGGCACGGGGGAAAAAATCTGGCAAACGACTGATCTAAAAATCCCCGCTCACTATTCGTCAATCATCTCGTCAAGCATCAATGGCGAGAAACAATATGTCCAGCTTCTTTTGTCCGAGGTCGTCGGTATCAATCCCGCTGACGGTAAAGTTCTTTGGAATGTTGATTTCCCTGGAGCAACCGCTGTGATTCCGTCTCCGATTGTGTACGAAAACAGCGTCTACGTAACGTCAGGCTATGGAGCGGGGAGCCAGCGCGTCGACGTCTCCGGCACAACGGCCACGGTAGCCTGGTCGAACAAGACGATGAAGAATCACCATGGCGGCGTTGTCCTGATTAACGACCACATTTACGGCTATTCTGACGGCGTCGGTTGGCTTTGCCAAAATTGGAAAACGGGCGAAAATGTTTGGTCCGAAAAAGACAAACTCGGCAAAGGCGCAATTTGCTATGCCGACGGTCGACTGTATTGCGTCACGGAAGATTCAGGCGAAGTCGCATTGATTGAACCAAGTACCGAAGGTTGGAAAGAGTTTGGTCGATTCAAACTCGCTCCGCAAACGTCGCGCCGCAAGCCAAACGGACGAATTTGGGTTCACCCGGTAATTGCCAACGGTCGCCTGTACTTGCGCGACCAAGAAATCGTCTATTGCTACGACGTCAAACAATAGGTGTTAAGTTCGTTTCAAAAATCGGTGCTGCGGTTGCCCCACTCTTCGAATCCCCCAGTCTTGAACTGGGGATCGTTAGGCTCGTTGCTACAAGCGCCTGCTTCTCGAACTCCCAGCGCGAATCCCCCAGTCTTGAACTGGGGATCGTTAGGCTCGTTGCTAGAAACGCCCCGCAAATCCCGCAGGCTCGCGGTTCGGCCCTTTTTCTATTTCGTTTCGGCACGCTTGAACAAATCGACAAGCGATTTCCCCGGAACCGCAACCTCGTAATTTCCTTCTTCATCCGGCGAAATCGGGGCTTCGTCGTTCAAGGTTTTTATCGCGTCGATATCCGCCAAGCGATCTTGTAAATTGATCGCCGCATCCCACGTAATCTCTTGACCCGAATACGTCGCCATCCGACCAAGAATTGACGTCATCGTACTCATCGCTCCATAATCGCCTTCGTTGGGAATCTTGCGACCGGCACGGATGTCGGCGTACAGGTCGATGTGTTCTTGCTGATGACCATTGCCTTCCAATTTGGATTTGAAAATCTCTTTGCCCTTAGGATCGAAAATGAGGCCTCGCGAAATATCCGCAAAGCCCTTCGATCCATGTGCATGTTCGGAAACGCTACCCCAGCAACCGCCGATATGGCGACACTGGCTCAACAGTGTTGAACCATCGGCGTACGTGAACTCAACCATGTGGTGATCGTAGATCTGTCCATAGTCCTTGCCGTCGCGAACTTCGCGACCGCCTTGCCCTTGGGCCTTCACCGGGAAGCCATTCTTTAGCCAATTGATCACGTCCAGATTATGAATGTGCTGTTCGACAATATGATCGCCGCAAAGCCAATTGAAGTAATACCAATTCCGCATTTGGTATTCGAGTTCGGTCTGATCTTCCGAGCGCGGATTAACCCACACGCCTTCGCCGTTCCAATAGGCACGCATAAAGTTAATGTCGCCAATTGCCCCATTTTGAAGCTTGTCGATCATCTCGCGATAAATTCGTTCGTGACGGCGCTGCAAACCGACTTGAACGATCAAATCTTTTTCCTTTGCGATCGCGTTGGCCGCAAGCACTCGTCGAACGCCGGTCGCATCGACGGCAACCGGTTTTTCCATAAAAATGTTCTTGCCCGCTTTAACTGCTGCTTCGAAATGCAGCGGTCGAAATCCGGGGGGCGTCGTGAGAATCACCAGATCAATCGGCGATTCTAAGACTTTCTTATAGGCATCGAAGCCAGAGAATTGATGATCTCCATCGACTTTGACTTTTTTCGGAAACTCTTTGCTAATGGCCTCAAGCGCTCGTTGGAGCCGGTTCGGAAACGCATCGCCCGCAGCGACAAGTTCAACTGCATCGTCGGCACGCAATGCATCGCACGCAGCGCCCGTTCCCCGTCCGCCACAACCGATCAAGCCGACTCGAATTGTCTCCCGTCCCGCAACGTGAAAGTTCCCCGCCACCGCAGTTCGCAGTCCTACCGCACCGACAAGCGTCGACGCCGCAACGACCTTGGTCGATTGGCTCAAGAACTCACGGCGGCTTGCCCGGCGATTTCGACCTGATTTCATGACTATCTCCAAAAAGCAACATTACTTGTGCAAGTGAATCACGATAACCGGGCCGATGACTAGTTTCAATCTGGCTTATTATCTAGATATCGTTTACGTAAGAATTTCACTCAAAACTTGGCCGTGAACATCGGTTAAGCGGCGTTCGATCCCGTTGTGATAATAACTGAGTCGTTTGTGGTCGAGTCCGAGCGCGGTGGCGCAGCACAGCCTTACGGACCAGGGAATTTCGATCCGTGTCAAACTTTCTGCGGCCTTCCACAAGATTGCAAATTCCGGGCCAATTCAGTGATTTATTCTGCGGAGTTTCGACAGGTTTTCCACAAAACGCGTTCGCTATTTGGAGGCGATTTTTCTTGACGACTAAGTTTTTCGCGTGTCTATTGTCATCGTATCACAACCGTCACGGAGTCACTCTGAGAGAATAATCTAGAGCTATCCGAATACTTAAATCGTTCCTTCTCTCCGGCTTCCGGGGAGAGGGCTGGACTCCACAGGCGACTCGCCGAGGCGAAGTGAGGGGCGTATTGGTTTTCGTATAGGCTCGTAATCGAGAAGAGGCGCGAAATGCGAATGCGATTTGAGTCTTGGCAATCGACCATTCACAAATTAGGCTTTCGCCGCGTGCCCCGGCCTTCAAGTTCTGTAGCTTCATCAACGAACAGACGCACACCTTTTCAGATCGAAGTGCTTGAGTCTCGCTGCATGTTAGACGGTGTCAATGATCAGGGAATGGCCCAAGTTCCGGGAATCGTGCAGAACACGGTCCGACAATATTCTGCGTCACCCTACGTCAGCGGAAAAACGGAAATTTGGCGGCCTGCCGTGTCGACATTGGATGCCGAAGAGTCACCAACCAATTGGTTTCTTTTGGAAGGGAATACCGTCTACCCCGATCGCGTCTGGCTTGGTCAGCAATCAAACTTGATCGGCGCTCCGCTTGGTGGGGCACAAACATCCGGAACTTGGACCGATTATGACATGGGCGTTTCGGGGGACGTATTTCTGTTTCGCAAAATCACCGTGAGTTGGGAACAATCCGGAATGCTTGCCGGCGATGGGCCGTATTCCGAGACGATTACGTTTTCATTGCTTGGTTTCGCCGGAAGCGTGTCTGGATACATGGATGGCAACAGCGAGTTGGAGTTCGCCAATAATCTGGACGCGTCGATCACGGCGTATGCTAATGGAGTACCGGGTTACGATCCGACGACGACAACTTCTGATTTTCTTTGGGTCAAACTCAATCAAACGTTCACCTATACGCGCATCGCCGAATTGGAGGCTTCTGAAAACGGATTATTGCCAGTCTCGGTAACCACCGATTTCTCTGCAACGATCGTTTACGATTGGGACGATACCACTACGACGATCGTAGGGGGCAATCCCTCTCTCGGAACGCCTGGCGTTGCGACTACCGTGACGGTTGATATCGATGGATCTGGAAACTCTTCGGGGGAGCAATCGTATTCCGGGGGAATTATTTCGAACTTCACTGTTGACGCTGGCGAAGACGTAACCATCAGCCAAGTCCCCGCCGACGTCAATGTTCCGTGGGAAAAGTCGGGTGATGGCAACGGCAAACTTAACGCGGCCGACCGCTCGTCTGTGAAAGTCGAGTCGTTAGAGGGAGACCTCGACACCATAGGAAATTGGTCGCTGTCAACATTCAAATCCGACCTTAAGACTTCGCGCGATCAGAATTACGATTATAACGGAAGCGGTACGTGGAATTCGGGGAGTTTGCCCAACCCGGCGCTCGACCGTTTGGGGACCTTGAATCGACATCGGGTGCGACCTTTCGACGTCAAGTCGAATCCGGTCATCACGCTGAAGACCAAAGACCGACGCACTGCGGCACATCGACTCAGTCTGGTAAATGGCGGTGATATTCTCCTTCAATTGGCCGGATCGCTTGTGCCGATTGACGCGTACATGCTAAGCAATTTCGAGATGACTGCCAAACCGCGATCGCGCGTCCATGGAACGACGACGACCGATCGCGATACGACGTTTCTGGCAGGGAAGGCTTACGATGTGCATTTGGTCGTCCGTGCACCGTCAACGGTTGAAAATGGAGCGGAGTTGTCTCCGAGCGAAGTCGAAACCAAGGCCGATTCCGACGAATCCACACGCATCCCCGTCGGCGCTTTTCGTGAATGGTCGACGGCCAATTCGAAGGTAATTTCATACGGCACGAAGCTGAAACTTGCCACGAGCGATCTGATCTTTCATCGCGACGGTAACAACACCGAGAAAATAACCGGCACGATGTCAGCGTCGGTTACTATCTTTTCCGACCATAGCACGCTGACTCTCGATTCCAAATACCGGCGTGGGCACGTCGGGCTATTGCACACTCGCAACGGTGCGACGTCGGAACTCCCCGCGACGGCCGTCAGCTACATGTTGGCGTACGTCGGCGACGTTGGCGGACAAGGAGTCGAGTTCAGTCCCGGCTCCGCGCCGCTGTTCCCCAATTTGCATATCGGTTACGACTTTTTGAGTTCGAAGTCCAACTCGACGACCCCGGGAAATCGATACGGCGTTTCGGGAACGACGCTTGAGTTTTTGGAAAATGAAGACACTCGGCTCACGACCGGAGGATTGTTGTTCGCGAACTCGCAGCCGGACGGCGACAACACGGCCGAGGGGCATACGCTCGAGACCGTTTGGGACATTAAGGCTTTCGATGGAGATCAATTCCATTCGACCTCGAAATTCGTCACGAAATGGGACAAAACATTCAACCGAACTAGCCCGAGCTTTGTCGTGGTCCTGGTCCCCAAAAACCCCAGTGCGACCTCGCCAGAAGTTCCCACCGAAATTCCCGTTCTCGGTTCTGAACGAGACGATCCATTGTCGGCCGGTAATTCCAATATCACTTCGCCTTCCGACCCGGCAGTTCCGGGGGTCAAACCGATCGTGAACGGTTATTCGTCGACGAACGTCACGACGACTTCGCACGACACGGTCACCGAAACGACGGATAACTTGAGCGAATCGCATCACAAGAAAACAACGAGTGGGCTGGATGATGAATTTGGAAAATCCTTGTTTCACTTTGTGGAAACCATATCGAGCAACGGAACGTACCACGACAATGTGCGCGCCGAATTCGAAAAAGGCAAAACGACGGTTCGGCGCCACGGCGATAGCGATACGCATTGGAATGTGACGTCGGGCACGGGAAACCGTGAGACAAGTTGGGAGCGTCACGTCAACGGTTCGCCAACGATGGATGGCGAAACGACGATGAATCCGTCGCCAAGTAAACAGGATACTGAGTACTTGGACAAAGCGAACTTGGCCAGCAGCGGCAATGGTGACGGCACAAGCAATTACGACTTGACGACGGTATTTGACGACTTGACCGTTACCCCCGATGCGACGCCTGCCCCGAAAGACCCGGGTCACGGACCGTGGATTCCCGATCCGACGCTGCCAGGCTACGACTACACCCAAGGCAACCATCGGACTCGTTTCTACGGTACGGCGGATACCACGACCGACGACAAATACAAATTTGAAGACAAGTATCCTGAATTCAAACTTAAGATAGACAGCGAGCAGACCGTCAATGGCGTGCCACAGGAAGGCCATTATTTAAAAGTTCACGACACCGGGCACTTGGGCCATTCGACCGAGACGGTGACCGACGTCGCTTCACATTACAAGCCGACCCCAATCGGCTTCGAGTCGACACAGGATGGCTCGGTCACCGCCACCACAACGCAAACGAACCGCTACAAAATCCCTAACAACTTGCTCTTGCAAAAACGAGGAATCGAGTTGTCCTCGTTTGGTGTGACGGAATTGCGCGTGGTCAACGGGGACGGACGCGAAGGGCTCAACTCGACGGATATCGAAATCACAGAGTTGAGCAGCTACGGAACGCGTAGCGTGCTGGAACCGGCAATCGTCACGCCGAACGGCGGAACTGCAAGCGGCGAGACGGCCAATCAGACCAGCGCTGGGACGTCGACTACGACTGGCGCGCCAGGGACTCAGATGCGGCACGTGATGATGGGGACTTTGATCGAAGACTCCAAAGCCAGCGGTTCCGCCAATGAGTCGCTCGACGTCAAGGAGACTCGCAAGGCCAAGGTTCCGGCCGTGAAATGGAACTTTAATAACACCGAAATGTACAAGACAGACAACCGTTGGGACCAGACGCTTTCGGTGGTGACCAATCACCATGAGGACAAGACCGGCACGAAGTCGGTCTCACTGACTGCTGCCGAAGACAAGAATAAGTTCACATTGACTTTGGAAACGATGGGCGGGCAGGACAAAGATTTCGCGGAGGGGACCGTGTCGCCTTGGTCGGTCAAGGAATGGCGGCAGGGAACACACAATTCAATGCTGACCGTCAATGAGAAATATTCCGCCAGCGGGACGATCACGGTCGGCTTCAACGCCGATGGTTGGACTGCCGTTGTCGGTTCAATCGTCCAGACTTCCAAATCCAACGGCGGACTGACCAGCCACACCTACGGCGAAGGTTGGAAGGAATTCAAGCGTTCTGCCTATTTCGGATCCACCGAAGAGGAATACGGCACAAGCTCCGGCGGTGGCGGGAGTGGTCCAAGTTCAGGGTTGGTCGGATCGGGGCACGAGATTGTGGGCCAGAAATCGACCCGCATCAAAGACACGAGCGATACGTTTGATGGCCATTACACCACAACATTGTCATACACCCTTGACGCCGGAAAGCTGACACCACATGAACCCGTGGACCAGTCGAACATCGTCCAGGGCAATCAATCCGGAACCGACACGTATTACGAAAAGCACGGCCACGTGTTGACGCATAACGGTACCACGACGACTTACGGCGGCGGCTACGTGCTCAAGTCCACCAGGCCAATCACCGGCAGCTACGGCCCCATCGCCTACAACAAGCTTTGGTTTGGCCCGCAGCAATTCGGCAAAATCGGTTACCAAGGGGAGTTAGGCCAATACGACATGGCCATCCCCGTCGAAACCGCCTTCGCCATCTCCCACACCACCATCGACCCCACCGCCGGAACCGAACCAGCGGCGTTTCAAGACCCAGGCGGAACGCAAAGGCAATTGGAACGCTATTTTGGTCCACTTGATTCGCGCGAATGGAACAGATTGCAGGAGAATCGTAGAAAGCTTCAAGCGGAACTCGAACAATTGAGCAAGGCTTCCCGTGCACTCTATTTCGATATTCAAGTTGCAAGAATGGCGGAAGCTGCTTATGTCGGCAACGATTTGATGGTTTTTCTGGAGTCCGAGGGGTGGGAACTTACTGAACAGGGCGCCGATGATGTAACCGGCTTTGCGTTCAAACTGTTCAAGAATAATACGACCGGTCAGTATGTTTTGGCTTTCGCTGGTTCCGATGATGCACAAGATTGGGTCAACAATTTTTTGCAAGGATTCGGCAACATAGCTCCACAGTACGAGCAGGCATTGGATACGGCGATGCAGTTGAAAGAAAAGTACAGAATCCCTGATAACAAATTTATGTTAACGGGTCATTCGTTGGGCGGCGGACTTGCGTCGTTTGTTTCCATCGTGCTTACCGTACGCGCGATCACCTTTAATGCATCAGGTGTTGCCCAAAACACCGTTGCCTGGTACGACAAGACGTTGGATGACACTGACAAACTGATCCTTGCGTTTCGTTTGGATGGTGATCCGATGAGTGAATTCCAGGACGCGTGGTCGATACCGGTCCCGTATTTCTTCTGGGCACCCTGGGTTGCGCCGAACGGTGTTGGACGCAAAGTAGAACTTTTTGGCAACGCAACTAATCCGTTAACGAAACACAGCATGCACCAAGTTCTTTTTGGTATGCGCATGTTGCTTGAGGCAATTAACCATCGCATCGACGAAATTGAGAAAGAGTTGGGGATACGATAACATGCGTTGCTCTCGAATCTCAATATTCGCTCACGCTGCTTTAATTGTGCTAGGTCTAGTCTCGACCCTTTGCGTAGGAGGTTGTCAACCGCCGGGTTCAGCCACAGAAAAACAGGACGCAAAACATTGGTTTCGGGATGCCAAGGTCATCGAATTGGTAATGGCCGCTGAGCGTGGCAGTACTGAATCCATCGATCGCCTCGTGGGCGCAGGTGTTGATGTCAACACGACCGGTCGCAACAAGATGACGCCGCTTTATTGCGCACTTGTCGCAGGTAACAAAGAAGGATTCTCGGCGCTACTGAGGCATGGTGCGAACCCTAATACATTAACCCAAGTCGGAAAAGTGCAAATTGCAGTCATGCATTTAGCCGCAACCAAAAAGGATTCTTTTTGGCTAAAAGAAGCACTCGCTCATGGTGGTGATCCGAATCTGCGATCGATTAACAGATCGGGTTCGCGAGGTGCACCCATTCATTATGCGATTTACATCGGAGTAGGAGACCTTGTTCGCGATCCGAATGCGGTAAACGTAAGACTATTGCTTGAGGCCGGTGCCGATGCAAATGCGGCGGGAAACGGAATTGATCCCCCTCTAGAAGCTGCCCTGGGCAACCAGCATTACGAAACGGTGTACGTACTAGTTAAGAATAATGCCGATTTGTCAAAGACGCCAATCACTGGATACGACTTAATCGAATTCGTGAAGACCAGGGACGAAAGGTTGGACGCCATTCAGCCCGATCAAATCGACTGGTTTTTGAAGGTCGTCGATTTACTAAATGAGCGTGGCGCAAAAATCGATAAAACTAAATTCAAACCCTTCGGCGATCCAGCGCCTGATCCGTTGGCGGCCGAGGGCGTTGTCGACAGCGTGGGAGTTCCAGGTCCGATCGAGTTTGATGGAACAACGTATCATCTGGTTTCGAGCTTGGGACCAATCGATAACGGCTACAAACAAGTTTACGGAATTTCGGGAGAAACATTTCCAAAACTCACAAAAGAGATTTCAATAATCGTCGCCTTAAATGATAAAACCGGTCCGATGATGTCTTTCGAAAAATTGATGGAATTGCGCGATCGTCAGGCCGAATCCAATGAAGTTGTCGAACTAAACAGGCTTAAAGACGCCGTCCGATGGCCCGTTGCCGAAACATTGATATTCAGCCTCGATCAAACCAACGCGTACGAGCGGAACATTTTCCGATACGAAACCCACCAGCGATCGTTCACGGATTCAAGCAAGGATGGTTATATGATTTTTGCATATACCGAACGCGCATTTAAGGGTGAGGATCAATTCGATCAATCCGTCAAGGAAATCAAGAATTCAGCGGAAGCAAAATCCAAGGCTTTTCTTGAATCGCGATTACCTCGCGTGTTTCCCCCTAGTGCCGATGGAAAATAATTAGGTAAGAATTAGCAAGAAAACAGTTTGAGCGAGAGCCGCGTGAAGGAGACGAACTGCGAAACGGTTGACGACGAAAATGGCAAGTCCTCATTTCACTTTGTCGAAACGATTGGCAGCAACGAAACGCTTCACGACAAATTGCGCGCCGAATGAAAAAGGTGTCAAGTACCGAAATGGGGGATTAGGCAAAAGGAATACAAACACTCCGTCAACTTCTCGGCGCAGGAAGACGACATATTCGTCTCCGGACCCAGCGCCGGCGGCTCGAATTCGACGATGGTCGGATCGGGGCACGAGATTGTGGGCCAGAAATCGACCCGCGTCAAAGACACGAGCGATACGTTTGATGGCCAATACAGCACGACCTTGTCCTACACTCTCGACGCAGAGAAAAAGCTTGTGCCGAATGAACTTGCCACCCAGTCGAACATCGTCCAGGGGAGTCAAACCGGCACCGACACGTATTACGAAAAGCACAGCTACGAGCTGACCAACGGCGGCGTTGCAGCGACTTACGGCGGCGGCTACGTACTCAAGTCCACCACGCCGATCACCGGCAGCTACGGCCCCATCGCACACAACAAGCTTTGGTTCGGCCCACAGACCTTTGGAAAAATCGGCTACCAAGGCGAGCTTGGCGAATACACCATGGCCTCCCCACCCATCATCGCCTCCCTCCCCGCCCCCCACACCACCCTCGACCCCACCGCCGGAACCGAACCGTCTGCCTTCCAAGATCCAGGCGGAACGGGCGCGGCAGGACAAGACGACGTCTTGCCCTATTATCGACCACTTGGATGGAAGCATCGTGCCATCTTGGACGGAATCATGCGTAGCGTCGAGCAAAAGGCGGCGTTGCACGATGCGTGGACACGTAAGCTCGAAGCTGAACGAGCCGAATTAGAAAAGTCGGCAGAGGCACTCTGGTTTGCCATTCAAGTTGCGAAAATAGCGGAAGCAGCATACGTTGGCAATGGGATGACGGATTTCCTGAAGTCCGAGGGGTGGGATCTAGTCGAAGGTGATAGAAATAGGAGCACAGGTTTTGCGTATAAATTATTCAAAAACCCGCGCACGGGCGATTATGTTTTGGCGTTTGCTGGTACGGACGACCTCCAAGATTGGCTCAACAACTTTTCGCAAGTATTCGGTAACGTCGCTGCACAATACGAGCAGTCATTGGATACGGCAATGCGTTTAAAAGAGAAGTTCAGAATTCCTGATAACAAATTTCTTTTGGCCGGACATTCGCTTGGAGGCGGAATGGCTTCGTTTGTTTCGATCGTTCTGGGTGTGCCGGCAATCACCTTTAATGCATCTGGCGTCGCCCAAGTCACGGTTGCTTGGTACGACAAGACTCTCGATGCCGTTGAACGTCTCATCCTTGCGATTCGGGTGGACGGCGAACTGTTAAGTACGACTCAAGATGCTTGGTTCATCCCAATTCCCTATTTTTTCTGGTTGCCATGGGTTGCACCTGATAGCGTTGGTCGACGAATAACCGTTTATGGCAATTCAAATAACCCGCTTGAACTGCACGGAATGCATCAAGTACTTTTGGGAATGCGCATGTTGCTAGAAAATTTGCGTGATCAGATTGGGAAAATGAATGATCGATTGGGGGATCAATAAAGTGATCGCTAGGATTTTCAAACAAAAGCCTCGACTTGCATATGTTTTGCTGGTTGTGATTGCATTTGGCTTCACTGTTGGTTGCCAAATGCAGAGGTCCAACCAAGAGCGTCAAGACGCCGAAGACTGGTTCAAGGACCAACATGTGATCGAATTGGTGAAAGCCGTGGAAAAGGGGGATGTTGACACCATTGACCGACTTGTGGCTGATGGGGTTGACATCAACGCAAAGGGGCGAAACGACATGACACCACTTTATCGGGCGATCACCGTTGGTAACAAGGAAGGCTATGCGGCTCTGCTGAGGCATGGCGCCAGTCCAAACGCGAGACCGCAAGTCGGTCGCGTTCAGATTGCGGTCATGCATTTAGCCGCAACGAAAAAAGACTCATATTGGCTTCAGGAGGCACTCGCGCACGGCGGTGATCCAAATTTAGGAGATATTTCACGCGATGGAACTGTCGATGTGCCACTAAATTATGCCATTGACGTCGGCGTTGGTTCTGGTGATGACTTCCTCAAGCCCTTTGCAGACAATGTGCGTTTGTTGCTTGAGGCTGGAGCGGATCCAAATGGAGCCGGAGGCGGTGTCGACCCTCCATTGACGGCTGCCCTGGGCAACCAGCATTACGAGACGGTCTACTTGCTGATTAAACACAACGCCGAACTGGCGAAGACTCCAATCTCCGGTTATGACTTGGTCGAATACGTGAAAAGCATGGACGACGGACTGGACGCCATTCAGCCCGATCAACTGGAGTGGTTTTGGAAAGTTGTCGATTTGTTGAATGAACGTGGTGCGAAAATCGACAAAACCAAATTCCTGCCCACTGGCCCGCTCCCGCCTGATCCGTTGGCGGCCGAGGGCGTTGTCGACAGTGTGGGAGTCCCAGGCCCGATCGAGTTTGATGGAACAACGTATCATCTGGTTTCGAGCTTGGGACCAATCGATAACGGCGGCGGACAAGTTTACGGACAAATCTACGGAATCTCGGGAGAAACTTTTCCAAAACTGACAAAAGAGATCTCAATTTACGTCGCCTTGAATGATAAAGGCGGACCGGCAAAATCTTTCGAAACATTCTTGGAATTGCGTGATCGAAAAGCAAATTCAGATGAAGTCGTCGAATTAAATAGGATTAAGGATGAAGTCCGCTGGCCTGTCGCTGAAACATTAATATTTAGCCTGGATCGCACAACTGAATATGAACGGCACATTTGTCGATACGAAACGTTTAATCGATCTTTTACTGATCCACGCAAAAACGGATACATGAACTTTGCGTATACGGAACGCGCATTCAAGGGCGAGGATCAATTCGATCAATCCGTCAAGGAAATCAAGAATTCAGCGGAAGCAAAATCCAAGGCTTTTCTTGAATCGCGATTACCTCGCGTGTTTCCCCCTAGTGCCGATGGAAAATAATT
>JANNYC010000113.1:0-4488 GCA_031409895.1 Planctomycetota bacterium | reverse complement strand
CCCGTGGGACGTTGCCGGGTTTGATTTGTCGCCGGATGGCAAATGGATTGTGTTCACCACGAACGAGGCAGGAGTCTCCAAAATTTATTCGATGGACACCGCGACCCACAAATACAAGCCGGTTGAGGGCTTTCCGGTTGGGGTTATCGGCGGCGGATCATTTCACGAAAATAATCGCGACGTCGCTTTGACGGTTGCCACGGCCCGTTCGACGTCTGACGTCTATTCGTTCGACATTCAAACTGGAAAGATCGAACGCTGGACCGAAAGTGAATTGGGCGGATTGATGGCAAGCGAGTTGAGCGAGCCCGAATTGATTCGTTGGCCAAGCTTTGACAAACGCGAGATCAGCGGATTTATTTACCGACCGCCGACAAAGTTCTCCGGCAAACGACCGGTCATCATCAACATTCACGGCGGACCCGAAGGACAATCACGACCGACGTCGTTGGGGAGAAATAATTACTTTGTCAACGAGTTGGGCGCGGCGATGATTTTTCCAAACGTCCGCGGCTCGTCCGGATACGGCAAGACATTCATCTCGCTCGATAACGGCATGAAACGGGAAGAGTCCGTGAAAGATATCGGTGCGCTCTTCGATTGGATCAAGCAGCAACCGGACTTGGACGCCGATCGAGTGATGGTCACGGGCGGAAGTTACGGCGGTTACATGACACTTGCGACGGCGACCAATTACAACGATCGAATTCGCTGTGCGTTAGATGTCGTGGGCATCTCGCACTTCGGAACTTTTTTGAAAAACACCGAAGCGTACCGGCGCGACTTGCGGCGAGTTGAATACGGCGACGAGCGCGATCCAAAGATGCAAGAGTTCTTTGAAAAGATCGCGCCGCTGAATAATGCTTCGCAAATCACCAAGCCGTTGTTTGTCGTCCAAGGTGGCAACGACCCGCGCGTGCCATTGTCGGAAGCCGAGCAAATGGTCGCCAAAGTTCAAAAGAACAACAGCCCAGTTTGGTATTTGATGGCCAAAGACGAAGGGCACGGCTTCCGCAAGAAAAACAACGCTGATTTCCAGTTTTATGCGACGATCATGTTCGTGGAAAAGTTTTTGGTAGAGGAACCGGGGAAATAATTAGGAAAAGGGGAATCATTGGGAACACTAATCTGCGCTAATCTCCACTAAACAATTTCAATACGCGAAATTTTGTACTCCTGGATTAGCGTGGATTAGTGTTCCAAGCTTTTTTTGGCGCTATTTGGTTCGCGTTCGGCTACCTATTTCATAAAGGGAGATCGCGATGTTTAAAGAAGAAGGTTACAAGTTGATGGGTGCCGCATTCGAGGTCTACAACGAACAGGGGTACGGACTTGCCGAAGAAATCTATCAGCAAAGTCTTGAGATTGAGATGGCATTGCGCAATATTCCATTTCAATCCAAACCAGAATTGCCGACCTCGTATAAGGGACATCAGTTGCAAACCCACTACAGGCCGGACTTTTTTGCTTTTTGGCGGAATTGTCGTCGAACTCAAAGCCGTAACTAATTTGATTCCCGACCACGAAGCCCAACTCTTTAATTACCTGAGGATCGTGCGCTTTTCCGTTGGCTACTTGATTAATTTCGGTTATCGAGGAGATCTGGAATGGAAACGATTTATCGTCTCGGACCTTCATCAATCCAATTCGCAGAATACGCTGGCAGAAATAGATTAGTGACGATCAGTGTCGATTAGCGTTTCTGAATCCACTTGATTCTCTTAAATTTCGCGGCAGCCGTTCGTCCGCTGACAGGGCTCCGTGGAGTCGCCGACAACTGCTGAATTCCGCACGTTTTCTCTTGCCAAAAAAATCCGCACAGTTTTTGCTTGCAAAAGGTGCGCAAACGGGATAAATGTACGTCTGTACACTACTTGGGTAATTGTTTGGTTTTTTGTGTGCACCCGTGACCAGACGTGTCACGACAGAAGGATAACAAGAGGGGTCGACGGAATGGAATTGGATTGCGGCGGGATGCGGCTGAGGATTGCGTATGGTAGCGAAAAGGGAATTGCTGGAGTCGCTGCGCGAGCAAGTGCGGCGGATCGAAACGGCGGAGCGGCCCAACGGCCAGTCCGTTTCGCTGGGGTGCCCGGCGCTCGACGCCTTGTTGCCACAGCGCGGAGTTGCGCGGGGGACGATTCACGAATGGCTTGCGCCGCGCGGCGGCAGTGGCGCGGAGATTTTGTCGCTCATTGCCGCGCGGGAAGCTTGTCGCGACGGCGGAGCGCTCGCCGTGATCGACTCGATCGGTTGTTTTTATCCACCGGCGGCAGCGCTTTGGGGAATCGGATTAGAGAATACGATCGTGATCCGTCCCGAAAGTCGTCGCGATGCGGCGTGGGCGATCGACCAAGCGCTCCGTTGTTCGGCGGTCGCGGCGGTGTGGGGCTTTGTGGACTTGATTGGCGAGCGGTGGCTGCGGCGTTTCCAGTTGTCAGCCGAGCAAAGCGGCTGTCTCGGCTTGTTCGTGCGCCCAACTTCGGCGACCGGCAAGCCGACTTGGTCCGAGTCGCAATGGCTCTGCCGAGGTGTGGCGCGCAAGTTGAATCGTGCGGGCGAGGATCGCTTAGTTCAAGTCCGTTTACTGCGATTGCGCGGCGGAGCAGCGGGAGCGAATGTGACGTTGCGGATCGATTTTCAGACTGGGAGTGTGCAACTTGCACGTCGGATCGATGAAGCGAATGGTGTGCGTTTATCTGAGCGATTGGCCAATCCAACGGTTGGTCGCAAAGCAGCCAGAGCTTAGGCGGCAGCGGGTCGTGCTGTACACGCAAGACTCGCGCGGGCAGCGCCTCAGCGCGGTTTCGCCGGCGGCGCGGCGCGACCGCGTGCGCGTCGGAATGCCGTTGTCGGAAGCAAAGTCGATCTTGCGGGACGTGACGCGAGAACCAGAACCGCGAGGAGAGGGGGTCAGTCCCCGATCTTCTCCGAAGACTACGCAAATCGGCGACAGACCCCGGCGGTTCTCGGTGTACTTCATGCCGCATGATCGAACGGCGGATCGCGAAGCACTAGTGCAGTTGGCTTTTTCGTGCGAGTCGCTGGCTCCGCGCGTTGGCTTGGAGCCTGGCGAGCAGCCGGAGTGTTTGTTTTTGGACGTGACCGGCGTAGCGCATTTGTTCGGTGGCGAAGCGGGACTCATCGCGCAGATTCAGCGGCACTTTCAGCAGCGCGGCTACACGGCTTGCACGGTGCTGGCCGACACGATCGGTGCGGCATGGGGCCAAGCCAAATTCGGCGGTGGGCAAATCGAGTTCGCACAACTTCCCATCGAAGCCTTGCGGCTCGCGCCACGCATCGCGGAAACGCTACGGCAATTGGGAGTCGAGCGCGTGTCGCAAGTCCAGCAACTGCCGCGGGCTGATTTGTTGGCGCGATTCGGCGACGAGATTCATCGCCGTTTGGATCAAGCCAGCGGAGCGCGGGACGAAGTGCTCGGTTGGCTGCCTCCGCCGCTCGAATTTTACGCTCAACGATTTTTGGATTTTCCCACGACTGATGCCACGACGATTCAATTCATCCTGTCGCAGTTGGTCGAACAACTTTGTCAGCAGATGCGAACTCGGCAACGGGGCGGGTTGCAATGGCAATGCCGTTTGTATTCGCCAGACCAAGCCCCGCGGCGAATCGACGTAAGCTTGTTTCAACCGGCAGCCGAAGTTCGCCACGTCATGCCGCTAGTCCGAATGCAAATGGAGCAGCAAGAGTTGTCGGCCGCGCCGCGCAAGACATCGCGTGCGCGACAAGTCTTCGATGGTGCTTACTCGGTGCATCACGTCAGTTTGTCGGTCACCCAAAGCGTCGTGCTTGTCGATCGCCAGCGGCTGTTATTTGACGAGAACCCGCGATTGGATAAGCAAGAGCTGTCGCACTTGATTAATCGGCTGAGTGCGCGGCTGGGAGCGGATCACGTGCTCGGCGCTCGCTTGGTCGCGGAAGCACAGCCGGAGTTGGCTTGTCGATTGGAGCCGCTTGTCGGTCAAGCAACGGCGCGGCGTGGAAGTGGCCCGTCGGTTCGCGGCGGATCGCCGCTGCAGCGCCCGCTGCGATTGCACGCGCCGCTTACCATCGAAGTTATTTCGGCCAGTGGCGGTGGTCCGCCGGCCCAAGTGATGCTTGACGGCGAGCGATGGCGAGCGGCTGGCGTTTGGGGTCCGGAGCGGATTGAAACGGGTTGGTGGCGCGGGCCAAGCGTGCGGCGCGATTATTGGCGCGTTGAATTAGAAGACGGGCGCTGGCTGTGGCTGTTTTGTGATCTGCGGTCGCGCGAGTGGTTTTGCCAAGGCGAATTTTGAACCGAACGTCATATCATCTGAGCTGCCCCATAACGTCTTTTGTTTAACCGGACCGCTTCGGGCCGCGCGGTGACGCGACAGCGCCCGGAAGCCGGGCGGTTAAACGCAATACCGTTCAAGTTTTCATAAATCACGACTCCTGCTAGTGTTGCGTTTCGTCAAAAACCAATACCAGCAAGGAGTCGTGACA
>JANNYC010000112.1:0-54836 GCA_031409895.1 Planctomycetota bacterium | reverse complement strand
TCCAGTTGCTCTCCACCTCCTCTTGCAAGGACGCAGTTACTTTCCGTTAATGGACTCAGATCAGTCCATGAAGGGACTTGCACCCTTCCAGTCAGACGCCTTCACAGGCGCACTAGCAGGCACATTCCATGTGCCGTGGCTAAAAGCGAACGGCCCATGGAATGCGCCTGCTACTTTTTTTGAGGTACGTTTTTCTATGGCGACCGCCTATGCGACGATGACGGTGGCGATTTGTCCGGTCGATGCCAAGCTTATTTTCACCACTGCTGCATTTGCCACAAGAGCTGAAGCTTGGGCCACGACGTTGACAGGGCAATTCGGATCGGGCGTTTCGAAGTTTAACGTCGCTGGAAGCGTTTTATTTCGCATTGCGCAAATGCTGGCGATTAGTTCGACGATCGCGGTTCCGGGTCCAAGATTTCCGAAATAACTTTTGGGCGCGAAGACCGGGACGTCGCCGAGGGCTTGACGAATCGCTTGAGCTTCGGCGATGTCGCCTTGGATCGTGCTGAGCGCATTGGCGTTGAGATGACTGAGGTGCGCGGAATCGATTTCGGCATCGCGCATCGCCGTGCGGATGGAATAGATGATAGCTTCGACGTACTGCGGTGAGCTGGTCGGGCAAAACCGTCGATCCGTTCCAAGGATACGGGCAAGAACTTTCGCCCCACGTGCTTGCGCGAAATCCGCCCGTTCGATAACGATCGCACCGGCACCTTCTCCCAAGACCACGCCGTCGCGCGCCGCATCGAACGGCCGCGAAGCTTGCTGCGGTTCGTGAATGCGGTGGCTAAGCATTTTCCAACCGCGATAGATCAGACTTGTCGTCTCCATTGGCGAGCCGGTTCCGCCGACGATCACGACATCGGCCGCCCCGCGTTGGATAATGTCGATCGCTTCGATCAAGGCAAGTTGGCCGCTGACTTCAGCTTGGCAAATGGTATTGCTCGGCCCACGAGCGTCGTATGCAATCGAGATGTGCGACGCGACCATGTTCGGCAAATACTTCAACATCCATAGCGGCATGATGTCGCGCATCGCAAACTCGCCCCAGCGTTCGTGATCATAGCAGCGATTGACGGTGCACTTTCGAAAGACTTCGGCGACTTCTTCCGGGTCGGCATAAAAAGTTTCCGAGCCGAAGACCGTACCCAAGCGATCGGGATCATAACTTCCTGTCGTCAAACCGGCGTGTTCGACGGCCATTTGTGCGGCGGCATAGCCGAACTGAATCTGGGGGCACATGACTTTCAAGCTTTTGCGCGGCTTAACGAATAGCTTGGCGTCGAAGTCGCGCACGTCCCCGCCGATGCGCCATGGCAATTCGGTCAGCGCGAATGCGTCACGAACGCGAATCCCGCTGGACCGACTGATCAAAGCGTCCCAAAACGCTTGTACGCCGATGCCGATGGGACTGACGACGCCCAAGCCGGTAACGACGACGTCTATCAATGGTTTCATTCGCGCGACTTCCGAAACACGGACGGGGCAGAATTCCTTTATATCGTCTTGTCGTAGATTCGAAAGGTATGCGTCAGTTTGGCTCCGCCGTTCTCAAGCGACTTGCGAGACAAATGATTCGATTCGAGCACCCATGAGAATTCGGCTTCCGTGATTCCCCATCTCAAAACGTCGCCGATGAGTCGCTGCAACAGAACGAGTCCAATTCCCCAGCGCTGATATTCGGGAATGACGTTGGTGCTCACAAGCCGAATTCGCTTGAGGCGATTACGACCCCACAGCAGCCGCAGAAACCCGAACGGAAACAGCCGACCGTCAATTTTCTTGATGATTGGGTTGTAGTCTAGAAGCCCGAATACGGCACCGATTGGCTTGCCGTCGACCTCGGCAAAAGTCATCAAGTCCGGAACGATCAAAAATTTGAGCCCGCTGGCAATATGGTTTATTTCTTCCGCCGAAACGGGCACGAACCCCCATTGGCCGGGAAGTGCATTGTTGTAAATGTGCATGAACGATTTCACTTCGTCGGTGAACCGCTTTCGATCCAGCGGCCGTACATTGACGTTGAATCGCCGCGTCGATTCCCGCGTGACGAATTTCAGCTTCTCGTCGATACTCCCAAGCATTTCGACGTGCCCCCAAAACGAAAACATGTCTTGGGCCTTTGTAAATCCGCATTGCTCAAGCAGTCTCGCGTAATAGGGCGGATTGTAAGTCATCATAAAAGTCGGCGGCTGCTCGAAGCCATCGATCAGCAATCCCCATTCATAATTCTGTGATGGATTTTCGGGGCCACGCATCGCAGTCTGGCCGCGAGTTCGCAGCCAATCGCTGGCCGCGTCGAATAAAGCCCCGGCCACGTCGACGTCATCAATCGAATCAAAGAAACCAAATTTCCCGCGCCGCTCATCGTAGAACTTGTTGTGAGCGTGGTCCACAATCGCCGCGATCCGACCGACGACCTTTCCGCCTCGCTGGGCATAAAACGTCTGTATTTCCGCCGTCAAGTAAAACGGATGGCGGCGATAGTTGAGTAGCTCCAACTGATTCAGCCGAAGCGGCGGAACCCAATTCGGATCACCACGATAAAGCTCCCATGGAAAGTTAAAAAAACGTTGCCGATCTCGGCGAGTCGCAACGGAGATGACTTCGATCGGAACGGCAGACATTGGCGATCCTTGGCTGAGGCAGCGCTGACTTCGCCTGTGGCCGAAATCCGTAGCGCAACAAAGCGCCCATTGTGGCGGCTTAAGCGAAGTTGGACAATTCGGCAGCGGCGCTCGCGAAAGTTCTGTTTTCAGAATCGCCCTTGGCCCGGTACAATTCGGGCCGGTCGCCTTGGAAAAACGTCGACGTCGCTACTAGTTCCCCGTTTAGCCGCTTGGCTTCCAGGCGTTGCGAACTCACCGCGCGGACCGAAGCGGTCCGGTTAAACAAAGAGAACTCGCCGCATACAAATACACATACAATCGTTAGTCACACGCTACTCAAATACATAACGAATGAAAGTCCTCGTCACCGGAGCCACGGGGCTCTTGGGAAATAACTTGGTTCGCGAGATGCTGCAAACCGGTGTGACGCCAGTTTGTCTGGTGCGCTCGACCTATGATCCTCGCACGTTGGCTGGTTTGAATGTTCAGATCGTGAGCGGACCGTGGGAGAATAATGCGTTCTTGCACGAAGCGGTCGCCCAAGCCGACGCCATTGTTCATTCCGCCGCGATGTTGCACATCGGTTGGCGAAATGTTGAATCATCGATCGAGACGAATGTCGGAATCACCGCGCGGCTGGCGACGCTGGCGGCGCGGTGCGGAATTCGCATGATTCACGTTTCCACGGTCGACGCGCTGGCCGCCGCTCATCCGCGACGACCGCAAAACGAAGCGGCCCTCGAACCCGCCAAGCCATCGAGCGCTTATGTCGTTTCGAAACGTCTCGCCGAGGCCGCAGTCTTGCGGTCGGTTTCGCAAGGCTTGGACGCGGTGATCGTGAATCCGGGATTCATGGTCGGGCCGTGGGATTGGAAGCCATCTTCCGGACAGATGATGCTGGCTTTGGCGAAGCGGTTTATTCCGCTCGCACCGGCCGGCGGCTGCTCCGTGGTAGATGTTCGCGACGTGTGCCGAGGCATTATTGCCGCACTTACAAAAGGACAAACGGGACAACGATATATCTTGGGCGGCGAGAACATCACGTATCTCGAATTGTGGAGCAAAATTTCGGCGCTGGTCGGTCGAGAGCCACCCGTTGCCCGGCTATTTGCACCGATTACTTGGCTGGCCGGAGGTGGTGCCGATATATGGGCACGAATCACTGGTCGCGAAGGGCTTGTCAATTCAGCCTCAGTTCGCATGGGACAAATGTTTCATTATTACTCAAGCGAAAAAGCCCTTCGCGAATTGAACTATTCAATCAGCCCCTTTCAAACGGCCCTGGCCGATGCTTGGGAGTGGTTCATCGAACATCAGTATGTTGTGGCGAACAAGCGTTAATTATTTGTAGTTGCCAAATGCATTCGGTCGCGCCGCTGTTGTTCATATTGATCGTAAAGCTGAAACAAGGCTTCGCGCATGTTTGGAAAACACGAATCGTAGGCGTCGCGAATCTGCTTTAAAATTAGATGGATTGGAAAATCTTGCTGCAATTGTTGCACTACGGCTGCAAAGGACGAAAAATTGGGGCGGCTTTCGTAAAGCGTCGGCAAATTCAAATCGCGATGTGTCGTGATCAGTAGTCCGAGTTGCTGTAGCCGTGAAAATCGCGTAATCGACGTTCGGGCCAGCCAGGCCAAACTGTCGAAGCCGTCGATGAGCATAATTCCCTTGCGACTCGCGTCGAATGGCGTGGACTTGAGGATTCTCCTGCTCCCTCTCCCCGGTACTCCGGGGAGAGGGTCGGGGTGAGGGGCAACGATTGCTTGGCGATTCGTCCCCTCAACCCAGCCCTCTCCCCACGGATTACCGTGGGGAGAGGGAGCTAGTTTCCTTAAGTCCACGTCATTCAAACTTGCGCCCCTGGCGTCGCGCAACGAGTTGCTCTCGCAAGTGACATCAAGCGATTGCCAAAATCGAGCCGGAGCAACAGGCTGAACTTGGACTCGATGCAGCGGTGCTAATCGCGACAAGTGTGTGCCCAACTCGTGCAGCAAAGTTGACTTGCCCGAGCCATGCGGGCCAACGATCTGACCGATAAACCCGGTTCGCGAGAATTTCGAAATTAAGTCTTGTGTGCTTTGTCCCTCCTCAAACAAAAAATCGATCGCACCCGCACGAATTCTCCGAGTTGAAAACGGATTGACGCCAATGTCGGTCGAACGATTTTCGGTTAAGCGCCCCATCGTTGCTCCTCGACCGTATTTGCGGACGAATCGTTGGCGGCTGACTTCGTTTCCAACAATTTCGCCGGGCCCAAACAAAAGGCTTGGTCGAATCGAAGCTCTTTGCCCCGTTCGTAAAAAACACAAGCGCGAACCACCCAATGAACCTTGATCATTTTCCCGTCGTAGGTAAGCGGGCTGTTCGGCAACTGAGTCTTGAAGCGATACATCGTTCCCAAATCGCCGTCGCGAACGTCGTCCTTGTTGCGGCGATCAAAAAAATGGACACCCAAATCTTCTTCACCTTTGCCTTCGGTTAGCCAAATGACGGACGTCTCGACCGCTTGAAGTTTCATTTCCTCCGGAGCGCTCACCGAGCATTCGCACTCCAGTACGTCGCCAGGTTGATATGCCGACTTTGAATTGCAAATCCGTAATCGCACCACGGGGCGTCTCATGCCGATACCCTCGCCGCAATGTGCGGGATCACCACGATAGGAAATCGGCGATCGATCGGCGGCCATCCGGTCACGGTCGCGTTGAGCCGAATTCGCCATTGAATACTGTTGTTTTTGGAGCGAAAGCTATGCATGGATTGGGGCGGCACGGTCATGTCGACGGCCGTTTGGAAGACTTGGTTTTCCTCGACGTCGACGCCCCTTTTGCGAAACAAAAGCTGACTGTAGACAACCATTGTTTCTGTGCGAATGTCGGTCCCTTGGCGAAAAGTGGCTTGCTCTTCGCATTCCAAAACCAATTCGAGCAAGCGCAATCGAAGCCGCGCCGGCTGCGACAAGAACAACGCGTAGGCCTTGCCAGCGACCAACGGTAAATCTGAAATCTCCAAATCCGTCGGCCCAACCGCCGTTTGTATCAGCAGTCGCTTGACGAATTGCACAAGAAGCCAAACCGTAGCCAAAGTCAGCGCCGTCGCCAAAACGACGCCAATCCAATCCGTTCCGCCTCGTACCGTCGAATCGATGACAAGTACAATTAGCGCGGTGGCGATCATCGCGCAAAACGCGCTCGCACTCCCGACCGTCAACAGCGACCAGCGCGTCGATCCGTACGACAGCAACCGAAATCGAAGCCGATCCCCACGGCGCATCGATAAATCTTTTTCTTGCGGGATCGTCGGCAACTGCTGCGTTTCGCTGGTCAACTGATTGAGCAGTTCGACGTCCCGCGCTCGTGAGACGATCGCGCCGCGCCTTTCCGCCGACGCGCCGACTTTCCACAGCACCGCCAGTATGCGAATCACGCCGATCGCCAAGAACGCGCCAATAACGACGAGCGATACGCCAAACACCAGCGGCGAAAAATACCATGCCTCCGGCGTGGACAATCGTATTTGGATGACAATGACAACGACCAGTGCGATCAGCCCAAGCAGCAGTAGCGCTGTGGCGAACGCGACTTCGGCGGCGACGGCCCAGCGGCGCGAGCCGGTTTGCCGCAAGCCCTTTTTTTTGCCGAGAATTTTAAAGAGGTATTTCATTCAACTCGCCGATACCGCCGCACGTTGATCCCACCCCATTATGAACACAGGGTCGACGTGAATCGAGCCGTCCGTCGAGTTGGCGCCGAACGAGGCGAGACGATTACTTGGGCTGCCGGTCTTGGACGGAACGGAAAAAGCCGATCGACTCAAGGGCCTTGTAGACTTCGTCCAGCGTCTTTTCGCCGAAATTCGAAATGCTCAGCAACTCCGTGCGCGTCGTATTGAGCAGATCGCGAACCGTAAAAATTCCGCGCTCTTCCAAGCAATTCGTCGTGCGAACCGTCAAGCCAATTTCCGCAGTGCTCATCTCCAACTTCAATTGCATGTCGCGTTGTGTTTCGTCGGCGGCACTCAGTGGAATGCGAGTTCGAGTCATAGAGAATCCCTCCCCAATTGAATCATGTGACGCGAGCTATCGAATCCCGATATGATTCGTGCTCCTTGTTTTGCAAGGCGATTACTATAACAATTTCACACACATTGAACATGCGTAATCGCGTTCCACGACCGCTAGCACACCTATCCCGCCAATGTCTGCACTCGACAAGCTACTCGCGCTCAACACAGCTCAACAGTCAGCGGTCACTACGACCGAAGGGCCGGTGTTGGTTTTGGCCGGTCCGGGCAGCGGGAAAACAGCGGTCATCACGCATCGCATCGCGAACTTGATTCGCAACGGCGTTCCTTCCCATGAAATCGTCGCGCTGACGTTTACCAATAAAGCAGCCGACGAAATGAAGTCTCGGGTGCAACAGTTGGTCCACCAACACAGCGTTTGGATCAGTACCTTTCACAAGTTTTGCGCCCGGCTATTGCGAGTTTACGGAACCACGATCGGGGTCGGCGAGAACTTTACTATCTACGACGTCTCGGATGCGCGGGCCGCGCTGAAGGAAGCTTTCGAGATCGCCGAGATTTCGTCCAAGCACTTTTCGATCGACCAGATTGGAAACGAAATCGCGCGGGCGAAGCATTACGCTGTCGACTCGGAGTCGTATGTGCCGCGACCGGGCAATGCACTTGAAGCCATCGTCGCCAAAATCTATCGGGCTTACACCAAAGTTCTGCGCATGGCCAACGCAGTTGATTTTGACGATTTACTGCTCCAGACGTTTGTGCTGTTACGCGACAATCCTGAACTACGCGCGACGCTTGACGAACGCTACCGCTACATTTTGGTCGACGAATATCAAGACACGAACGCGGCTCAATTCGCGATCGTGCGGGCTTTATCGCTGGATTTTCCGAATTTGTGCGCCACCGGCGACCCCGACCAATCGATCTACGGCTGGCGCGGCGCGAACTTGGATAACGTGCTCAAGTTCGAACAGACTTTTCCCAAGACGAAGGTCATACGGCTTGAACAAAACTATCGGAGCACGCAAGCCATACTGCGCGTCGCCGATCAACTCATCCAGAACAATATTCGCCGCATCCCCAAGGCACTAGTGACGAACAACGAACCGGGTGCGCCCGTTCGGCTAGTCGCTTATCCAAATCCTCAGCACGAAGCGACCGATATTGTTGAGTGCATCGTGGCGGCGATTCAAACTGGAACACGCGCGCCGAAAGATTTCGCGATCCTGTATCGAGCCAACTGGCTATCGCGATCGTTCGAGCATGAGTTGCGGTCTCGCCGCATTCCATATTTGATCGTGCATGGCCACGAATTTTATCAGCGGAAAGAAATCAAGGACGTCTTCGCCTATCTCAATCTGCTCAACAATCCCAAAGATCAAATTGCGTTCCAACGGATCGTCAACGTCCCGCTTCGCAAAATCGGGCCGTCCACGGTGAACAAGCTTAAGATCGACGCCCTAGCAAATCAGATTTCGCTTTTGGACGCGGCTCGCCGCTGCGGATTGAACGAAGCCCTCAGCAAGCAAGCGGCGGTCAAAGTCGCCGGCTTTGTCGCAATGATCGATCGCATGGGCGAATTCTGTACCGAGCCATCGGTTCAAAAGATTATCGAAAAGGTTGTGGAGATAACGCGATATCGCGAGTTTTTGACCGACGACGGGAGCGACGAAGGGCATGAGCGCGCGGCCAACGTCGACGAGTTGATCGCTGCGGCGGCTGAGTTCGATCAAATGCACCCAGACGACGGCGGATTGGAAGCGTTTTTGGAAAATTCGTCGCTAGTCAATGACGTTGACGATTGGGAATCGGAGAACAATGCGGTCTCGTTGATGACGATGCACGCGGCAAAAGGGCTCGAATTCCCGGTCGTTTTTATCGTGGGCTTGGAAGATGGTCTGCTGCCCCACGAACGAAATATTCATTCCGATCATGAATTAGAGGAAGAGCGGCGGCTCTTGTTCGTCGGCATCACTCGCGCCAAAAAAGAAGTGCAGCTCAGCCGAACCTTGTCCCGATTCCGCCGTGGGCAACCCTGGCAGACGATCGCCAGTCGATTCTTAATGGAGTTGCCTCGCGCGGAAATGGAAGTCGCCGGCCCGACGACTTACGAGTTTTTTGGCTCCGATGTCGACAACACCGACGATGTCGAACTTCCGCCCGACGCCGATGAATTTGACTTTGGCGAAAGTGTGGTTCGCGAAGAACAGCCCGCTAACTATGCTTATGCGCCCCAGCGAGCAACCGTCCGGGGCACGGAATTCAAATTGGTGACGGCCGCACAAATGTTAGAACAATCGGTCGGCACATCTCCGGCCGCGCCACGAACTCCGATTGGGGCCTTTCAAACGGGGATGGTGGTGGAACATCCAGAGTATGGGGCAGGGGTGATCACGGCTTTATCGGGCAACGGCAACAAACGCGTCGCCATAGTTTGCTTTGCTGATCAAGAGCGCTCGTTTCGGTTGGCCCATTGCCCGTTGCGACCAACGGGCGAAGTCTGTTCGGACGAGAATTAAGCACATCCCGCTCCATTTGTTACGTTGGCAATAAAACACCCGCGAACACGCCCTTTCCGACCTCGGCAACAACATCAAAAGAGGGTTGAATGGCCGACGTATATTGTCTTCGTCCGCAGGCCTAACGAATTGACAGTCGACTATTCCCATTCTTCCGTTCTTTTTGGTCTGCTTGAACTTTAGCCGCAAAAATGGGAAAACGGCATCAAAGTTGGACGATTGACTGTCAAATTGCGCGAAGGCTGTCGGAGCTGTAATGTCGCTTGAGATATTCTCCAAATTCATTCGGACAAATTATGAGTTACATCAATGGCGACATGCGTGTGCCATTCTCGCAAAGGATTTTCCAAAGGAGCTTACCGAACTCAGCGACGTATTGACACGATTCCGACTTAAAAAAAGCTGGATTACCAAAGGCGGGGGAAACAAGTCGCCAATATCAAATTGGATCGACAGCGAATTGGAACAAAAAGGTTGGACGCCCAAAAAATTTGATACGCAGATTGTTGTTGACAACACATCGTTAGATTCGCCAACTCACGAAGTTGATTGCTTTAAAAATCGAATTGCATTGGAGATCGAATGGAACAACAAGGACCCTTTTTTTGACCGCGATCTCAACAATTTTAGGCTGTTGTTTGATTTGCGGGTAATCTCCGTGGGTGTTGTCATCACACGGTGCGACGAATTGCAAACCATTTTCAATGGACTTGGTCGTGGGCCATCATACGGCATGTCCACCACGCACATGTCGAAACTGTTACCTAGGATTCAAGGCGGCGGCGGTGCAGGATGCCCCATTTTGGTTTTTGGAATCAAAAGTTCTCTTTATGAACAAGATTGCTAAGCACAACGAGACCCACACGTCATTGGATTTCAGCCAACGTGTTGTTGGACGATTCGCAACAGTACTTGCGGATCCACCTTGGCGATTCGAAAACCGGACCGGGAAAATGGCACCGGAGCATCAACGGTTGCTTCGATACCCAACCATGTCCGTCGAGGCTATTTGCGACTTACCAATTCAAAAAGTTGCTGCGGAATCGTGCCATTTGTACCTTTGGGTACCAAACGCTTTGGTTGCTGAAGGTCTAATGGTAATGAAGTCGTGGGGCTTTACCTATAAATCAAACATCGTTTGGTACAAGACTCGGAAGGACGGCGGCCCGGATGGTCGGGGCGTAGGATTTTATTTTCGAAATGTAACGGAATTGATCTTGTTCGGCATACGAGGGAGGATGCGCACTCTTCCACCTGGTCGTCGGCAAACGAATATTATTGTTTCCCGAAAGCGTGAGCATTCTCGAAAGCCAGACGAGATTTACCAAATCGTTGAAAGTTGTTCGCCCGGTCCGTATCTAGAATTGTTCGCGCGATTCCGTCGGGAAAAATGGCATCAATGGGGCAATGAAAATCTTGATGAGAACTCATTGCTCGACGTCGCCATGCGGAATGGCCATTCCAATGCGACGATGCGATTGTTTGAACCGCCGTCCGGGTACTGCGTCAAAAAAAATTCAAGATCGAATTTGACTAAGAAGACGTGACTTCAAAATCGATAGGCCTTGAGCGAACTTCGCGACAAAAAACTAATTTGTCGTGCGGAATGATTGTGGCGTCAAATCGAAGGTACCGATCGGGAGATCGACCATCTTGTTTACCAACTCTACGGCCTGACCGACGACGAAATCCGCATCGTCGAAGAGACAACCACGCGATGAAAATCTAATTCGATGTGTCCTGTCTCAATCGGCCTTTCGATGATCAGAACCAAACCCGTGTTCGGCTCGAATCCGCTGCCGTGTCGACCATTCTGGAACGCATGGATCAAGGAAATTGGGAATTTATCGGTTCCCAAATGGTGCAAATTGAAGTCGAAGCAATTCCAGATTCTGTGCGAAGATCGCATGTCCTTTTGCTGTTGCCTGAACCGGAAAAGCTTGTAAGACTAACGGATGCCGATTTTCGGCGAGCTGAAAAATTAGAATCGTTTGGACTCAAACCCGCCGATGCCGTTCACTTGAGTGTTGCTGAACGAATGGGGGCCGACGTATTCTTGACCTGTGACGATCGGTTATTACGTGCGGCGATTCGCAATCAGCGCCAAATTAATCTGAAAGTCGCAAATCCGTTAACCTGGCTTGGGGAGAATCAAAATGTCGAGAACGCTTGACGAGGTCCGTCAACTCGGATTAGCCGCGCTACGCAACCGGTTGGGTCGGGCTGACATGGTGCGCTTTATCCAACAATTCACCAACGGGCATGGCGATTATTCCACCGAACGCCACGACTGGGTCGACAAGACCTCGCTTGCCGCGATTCGTTCGGCAGCAAAAACCCAACCCTCCGGCCAGTCAACGAAACCCAAAATTCGCACCACCAAGCCTCGAAGAAAATAAGTCCGCACTCATTTGGGCGCGACCATGAAAGACTACCACATCAATATTTTCCATAGCGAATCCGATGGCGGTAGATGCAAGTTCGCCAGAGCGAACGCCCCAATCTGAATGCGCTCCATGGTCAATTACATGCGAGTCAGAATTTGTTGCGAATTTGGTCCATGCGCTTCGATGACGATGCGGCGCTTGCTTGGATTAATTTCGTCAATCTGCACGTGGATGATGTCTGCTGGCAGCGCGGCCGAAATCCGTCCGGCCCATTCGATTACGACGATCGAGCCATCTTCTAACGCCTCGGAAATTCCCAGATCGGCAATTTCGTTCGACGATTTCAATCGATAGGCATCGACGTGCAACAGAGTCAACCGACCATGATAAATGTGACAAAGCACAAACGTCGGGCTATAGACTTCATCGGAAGAAATGCCCAAGCCTTGCGCGATGCCTTGCACAAATCGCGTTTTTCCGCTCCCCAATTCGCCATCGAGCGCAATCAACGCTCCGGGCGAAAGCAGTTCCCCCAAACGTCGACCAATGGCCTTCGTTTCGTCCTCACTCGCAGTTTGGAATTCGATTCGCGATGATGGCTCGTTCATGATTTGCCGCTCGATTGACCGTGGGTGTAGCCATGAAGGTCCAGCGTTTTCACCGTGCCGTCCGGTCCAAGCCCGCGAATGCCTAAATCTTTCGTGACGGTTCCAATCCGAGTTAATTGCTTTGTCAATTTCGGATCGGCCAGCATCAATGCCGATTGTTCGCGGCTAGTAACAACGATAAGTTCAAAATCTTCGCCGTCATACAAAGCGTGGTCCAGCGCGGACTTATTGTTTGGCAATTGCCGAGCCAATTGGTGCGCGGCGGCTGAAACTGGGATCGCCGACATTTCCAAGTCAGCACCGCAATCACTTGCGCGGAGAATCACTCCCAAGTTAAACAACAGCCCGTCGCTAACGTCAGTCGCCGCGTGGACAGCAAAACGATTGCCGATATCGAGGGCCAAATCGCAACGAGGTTCGAAGTCCAGATGTTTTGACACTATACTTCCTCCGAAACTGCCGCTAACTAAAATCGCATCACCGACTTGTGCGCCGCAACAAAGCCACGGTTGTTGGTCTGCTCGCAGAACGCCCATCGCCGTAGCACTAATCGTCAATGGCCCAGTGGAGAAATTTGTATCGCCGCCCGCGATGGAAACTTGCCAGCGTTCGCAAATCTCGCTGATGCCGGCGTAAAGCTGTCTGACCTGCTCAAGCGTTGTGCCGATTGGCAAAACCAGCGCAATGACAATCGCCAGCGGGGTCGCACCCATCGCCGCCAAATCGCTGAGATTGACCGCGACGGATTTGTGACCGATTCTTTGCCAAGAATGATCGGCACTCGCAAAATGTACGCCGTCAACAATGGCGTCCGTCGTCACGACGAGGAGGCTAGAACCGATTTCAAGCACGGCAGCGTCGTCGCCGATTCCGACCAGAAGCGGCTGCCGCGCTGGAAAATTGGACTTTAGCCAACAAATAATTTCTCGTTCCATTTGGCAGACTGCGGGGCCTTCGTGCATTAAACGTGCTTGAAAAGCGAGATAGGAAATCGCCGGCTGACTTGCCATCAGCAAGTGCTATCGTACTCGCAAAACTTGGGATTGGCTTTCGCGGGGACAGCGGATAATTTTCCCCAGCTTTGAACCGCAAGGAGAGGGGGTCAGTCCCTGATTTTCTCCCAAGACTACACAAATCAGCGACAGACCCCGGCGGATCGAAAGGCGTATTCGAATTGAACAAGACTTTTAAAGCGCCGCAATACGGCGTCGCAATAAATATACGGACATGACGGAAAACACAAATTTACGAATTCCTTGGTATCAACGCTGGGGTGGAGCAGGGATTGCGCTTGGGTTGCCAGCGGCGTCGCGTCTGCTGGACTGCAAGATCGCGTATCACGATAAATCATTCGATCCGCGACTCGACGAGTTTTGCGAAACGACCATAGGCGTGTTTTGGCATGAATACCTGGCTCTGCTCGTCGCAATGTGGGCAAAGACTCCGGTCGCGATGCTCGTCAGCCAACATCGAGATGCCGAATGGCTCAATCAAGCTGCCGAACGCCTTGGGTTTTCGGTGGTGCGAGGCAGCACGCGGCGCGGCGGTTCTAGCGCGATTCGGCAGTTGCGGCAACTTTGCAAGACCAACACGTTGGGGATCGCGTCCGACGGTCCGCGGGGACCGCGCCGAAAAATGTCGCTGGGGCCGGTGTTTCTCGCATCGCTGTTCGAAATGCCGATCGTTCCCGTCGGCGTGGGATATCGGCGGCCGTGGCGACTGGGGACTTGGGATCGCTTCGCAATGGCCAAACCGTTTTCGCGTGTGCGGGTGATCGCTGGGCCCAAGATTCGTATGCCCAAGAATTTGTCGCGCGACGACATGGAAGATTTTCGGTTGCACGTCGAGCGGCTGACGGAACAACTTACTGAACAAGCTGAGGACTGGTCGGACTCAACCTATGACCTTCGCGGACAGATGACTTTTTGCGGCGGACGATTAATTGCGGATGATACGAGTGAAAAGCAGCCTGAGCGGCGGCTTCTCAAAAAGGCTGCTTGAAGGCGCGGAATGTGCGAGCCCATTGCGATCAGAGCATCTTGACGGCTAAACTCGGGATCGCAGTGAAGCAAAATGTTTCACGCTGAAAAATTATCCCATCAACAAGTCGCCAATTTCGATGATTCCTTACCCAACTTTTCGTTGTTTGTATGTCGAGAAAAACGACGGAAAAGTGATTTGCGGAATCCGAGAATTGCCGCGCGACAAACTTCCGGCATGCGACGTAACGGTTGAAGTCGCTTATTCGTCACTGAATTACAAAGACGCTTTGGCCGCGACGGGCCATCCAGGAGTTGCGCGGACGTTTCCGTTAATTCCCGGAATTGATGCGGCGGGCGTCGTCGTCGAAAGTTCTTCGCAACGGTTTGCCGTGGGACAAAAGGTCTTGTTGGGTCACGCTAAATTCGGGACGGAAGCGTGGGGCGGATTCTCTCAACTCGTGCGAGTTCCGGCGGACTGGCTGGTTGAGATCCCTTCGCCGCTGACGATGTTCGACGCGATGGCTTTGGGGACCGCAGGATTTACCGCAGCGCAAAGTGTGGAAGCACTGATTGCCCACGGAGCGACTCCCGATGGCGGAGAGGTTGTCGTCAGCGGCGCGACCGGGGGCGTGGGAATCTTGTCGGTGATGTTGCTGGCCAAGCTTGGTTTTCAAGTCGTCGCGTCCACGGGCAAACCAGATCGCGCTAAATGGTTAAGAAATCTCGGCGCTGCGCGCGTCATTGATCGCCAGACGATCAACGACACGACTCAGCGACCGCTGCTGGCGAGCACCTGGCAAGGTGCTGTCGATACCGTCGGCGGAAATACTTTGGGCACGATCATACGCGCCACTAAAATCGGCGGCTGCGTAACCGCGTGCGGGCTGGTCGGCGGACACGATTTGCCGATCACCGTCTACCCGTTCATTTTGCGCGGCGTCATCCTGAACGGAATCGATTCGGGCAACATGACATGCGAGCAGCGAACCAAGATCTGGGGTCACTTGTCTAGCGATTGGCGGCTCGAGAACTTGGCGTCTATTTCCACGACTGTCGGCTTGAGCGGCCTAGCGCAAAAGATCGACGAGATTCTGGCAGGCAAGATTATTGGTCGCACTGTGGTTGAATTAGCGAGAACCTAAACAAGGCAACCTTCGCAACGTGCTTGACCCCGTGCAATCGATTCTTAAACTATGGTGGTCACGAAAGTTGGAAACGCGGGCGTGGCGAAATTGGCAGACGCGCATGGTTGAGGGCCATGTTCTCGCAAGAGATTGGAGGTTCGAGTCCTCTCGCCCGCATTTTTTCTCTATTTTTTTCAGCGGTCCAAGAATGCCAACTCATGCCGCTACTTCGTGGCAAGCCATTCTTTTCTGTTCGTTGTGCCTGTTTCCCGCTCGCTGTTTGCCCGAAGCCTATTCTCAAGACGCTTTTCCAATAGAGCCGATCGAAATCAAAACGGGCGATGGTGTCGTGTCGATCACAACACGCAACGAACCATTTGCCACTTATGATTTCAAGCATTACGCCAAGCCAATTCTTTATCCTCTTTGCGGGCCGGGAGGCGTCGCCGTCACGCGGAATTATCCAATGAACGCAGGCGTGGCCGGTGAATCGTCGGATCATGAGCATCACAAATCCGTTTGGTTTGCACACGGCGACGTCAACGGCTTGGATTTCTGGAGCGAGAAAGCACGCATTGCAAACCACGATGTTCAATTGCTGAACGAAGAACCCAACAATTGGCCAGGGTTTGTGACAAAACATTCTTGGCTCGATGGCGACACGCCAATATTGTCGGAACAAGCCACTTTGCGATTTGCAAATCGTGGCGACGTTCGTTTTGTCGATTTCGAATTCTTGTTGACCGCGCAAATCGACGTGCGATTCGGAGACACCAAAGAAGGAACTTTTGCGATTCGAACGCATCCCGATTTGCAGCTCAAGCGTGATGACGCTTCATTGCCGGTCGGCCACGCCGAAAACAGCGCGGGCCAAACCGACGGAACGATTTGGGGCCAGCGCGCCGAATGGGTCAGCTATTTTGGAAAAATAGAAGGCGTCGAAATGGGAGTCGCAATCTTTGATCATCCAGAGAACTTGCGTCACCCAACCACCTGGCACGCCCGCGACTACGGCCTCGTCGCCGCCAATCCCTTCGGCCTGCACGACTTCCTCAACCAACCCGCCAATAGCGGCGACTTCGAACTGCCCAAAGGAAATCAATTGAAATTGCGGTATCGATTAGCGATTTATCAAGGCAACTTCGACCGCGAGGTAATCAAGAGTTATTACGATGAATTCAGCGATTCGACGTTCGGCAATCGATAAAAAACATTGGCGACGCTCTCAAAATCTGGCTTTGGTGAATGTCATTCGGTAAGATGAATGTGACGTTTGGAGCCAACCAAGGAATTTGTAATGGCTGAAAAAACAAACATTGGTCGACGCGAGTTTTTGGCTTGGACTCCGTGCATTGCTTTGGCTGCGACGCCGCTGGTGCGGGGGTGGGCGAGAGGCGCTGATGATGTTGAGGCAAATGTTACGGATGCGTCGGAGCGATCGGTGAGGCGGGCGCTGGGGTGGCTGCGGAAAGTGTTCAACAAGGACGGTGGATGCGGCGTTGATTTGAACCAGCAGTCGGATATCGGATGCAGTTGCATGGTCGGCTTGGCGATGATGGCGGCGGGCGGGACGTGCTTCGAAGGGGAATATCAAAACGATCTGCGTTCCGTGCTCAGATTCATTTTGAACCGCACGGAGCAAATGCCGCCGAACAATATTACTTCGGCTTCGGGCACTCAATTGCAGAACAAGATCGGTCAGCAAGCCCATTCGTTTTTCGCCGCGTTGTACTTGAGCCAATCTTTGGGCGAACAAGCCGACCCGGCACCGGTCAAAGCTGCTTTGCGCAAGGTCACCGATGCGATTGTCAAAACTCAACGACCGGATGGCGATTGGGGAAGCGAATCATGGGCACCGACGTTGGGCACGGTAATGGGATGGGTAAGCCTGCGGGCGGCGGCGTCCGTCGGTTTATCGGTCGGAACGGCTCCGGAGAAAACCGCCGAGCACTTAATTCAAAAAATGTCTGGGAGCTTGGTGGAAACTCAGGGTTGGATGCATGAACTATACAAGAACGCGTCTGGGATTCGCGTCTTGTACGAGATGGAAATGGAAGAGAACAAGACGGCGAAAAAAGCCTTTGATGACGTTTTGCGATTCGTGAAAAAGGACAACACGCCGTTCACCCAAGCCGGTGGCGAGGAATTTTTGGCTTTTCATCTCATCACCGAAACGATGCTCAAGCGGGGCGGCAAAGAATGGAACGATTGGTTCCCAGTCGTTCGCGATAAATTAATCGATGTGCAAAACAAGGATGGAAGTTGGACCGGCCATCACTGCATTACGAGCCGCACGTTCTGCACGGCGGCGTCGTTATTAGTCCTCACTTCGCCCTACCGATATTTGCCAATCTCGCAAGCTTGACGCGTGCCAAAAATTTCAACCAAGCTTGCTCGCGTTCGTTTGCGAACGCAACTGCTCAATCGCGTCGTGACAAGCTGCTTCGACCGACGCCTGCCAATTATTTCCTGCGACCGCGAATTTCGGGTCGCGATGCGCAAACAGAACTGCACGAGATGAATTGACGATCGCTCCAAGTCCTCGTTGATCGAAAGCGCCTGCCACATCATGGGCCGTGCCCCCTTGGGCTCCGAATCCGGGGACCAGAATCCAAGCACTCGGCATTCGTGCGCGAAGCTCCGAGAGTTGATTCGGATAAGTCGCACCGACCACCGCACCGACAATTCCGTACCCGCAGGAGCCTTTGGTTTGCGCCGCCGCCCGCTCGATTTGATCGGCGACGATTTCGTAAATGCGTGCATGTCCTGTGGTTAAATCTTGAATATCACCGCTTCCCGGATTTGAAGTTTTCGCAAGCAAAAAGACTCCGCTACCGCGCTCTTTGGCCAAATTCACAAACGGCTGCCAAGAATCCACGCCCATGTAAGGGTTCACTGTGAGCGCGTCGCAATAAGGAGCTTTTCGAGCAAGCCGAAAAAATGCTTCGGCGTAGGCCTCGGCAGTCGAGCCGATGTCGCCACGCTTCGCATCTGCGATCACGAGTAGTCCCTTCTCGCGCGCATGTGCGATAACATTTTCCAGCGCCGCGAGTCCAAACGCACCAAGCTGTTCGAAAAACGCCCATTGCGGCTTGACTGTCGGCACCATTGGCGCGACCACGTCAATTACGGCGCGGCAGAACTCGCCGAAAGCTTCTGCTACGTCGCTGGGATCGTGCGGAGACCGCCGCCCTTGGACAATTGCCGGCAAAAAATCCCATCGCGGATCTAGTCCCACAACCAACGGCGTTCGCTTTGCACGTATGGCGTCGGCCAAGCGGTCGGAAAAATTTGGCAAAAGATTGTTCAACAGCGATCCCTCGTTACCATTCGCAAAAGTTGGTCGCTGATTGTGGCTTACAGGTTTCGGCTCGGCAATCGGTCGGTGAAATGGATTTCTATTCCGATCGCCACGTTGATTTTTCGCAAACGATCTTGGCCCAAAAGGGATGTTGGCGATCACCCCGTTGGCGGACATCTTCCAAAAGGACTTTGCGACTGGGCTTGACCGCGCCGCGGAAATCGTTTCCTCGCCCGCTGATCTCGATGTTTTTGGAAAAGTCGACTAGCTCCGATGACAGCCACATGGTTGCCGTTGTCCCTTTGGGTACGCTGACGACGAACTTGTTTTGAGCGAGCATCTTGCCGTTGAAGTTTGCCGAAAGGATTTTCTCTTTCGGGGGCCAAAGTACCGGCAGCACAATATCTTCAGGCGGGATTCTATCGGCTTCCAGCCACCAAAACTGTCTTGCCCAAGGCCTCAACGTGCCGCCCGTGAATTTTTCCACCGCGAAAATGCGTTTGTGCCGCGCCATCCATTGAAAGACAAGTGGCAATTCTTCCGCGAATGTTTCGGCCAACCGGCCTTGGTATTCAACCAGCGCCACGTCGTAGTCGCGACCTTGTAGCCACTTGTTCCAAACCAGTTTGTTGTCGACGATCCGGCCCAAGTCAAATTGGCCGGAAACGAAACAGAATGCCAAATTCATATTAGCAGCGGTTTCGTGACACCGATAAGCGTATTTGCCTCCCGGTCCGGCCGCCGCGGAAATTGGAACGACGCCAGCCCACAAATCCGGAAAGCAAAGTCCAATGTCCCAAGCCGCATCCCCGCCCGCGAAATGGCCGGCCAAATAAACTCGATCGGTATCAATCGCGAATCGACGAAGTGCATCGCGAAGTGACTTAAGGACTGCGACATGTTCGTTTGCGGAAAATGCGAAATCTCGCTCACCAGCTTGGCTCCATTGAGGGGCGATCACGATGTAGCCGTGTCGCGTGGCCTGACCCATCGCCATTTCCAATTGCGGATTGTAAGCACCCGCCCACCACTGGAGTTGAGCTTCGGGAGTTTGACCTTCCGCGTGCAAAGCAACGATGCACGGATAACGACGAAAGTGATCGTATTGCGGCGGCAATTGCACAATGTACTTAACTTTTCGCGGTTGGGGTTCGGCGGGAGTCCCTGGAATCTCCACGAACAATTCGATTGGCTCACGCAAGTTGACTTCGGTCGAAGGAGCCAGCGGAGGCGTCATGTGTTCGATAATCTTGGCCAAGTAATTCGGGTCACCGGATTCAAGTGTCCCCAACTCAACCAAAATGCTTTGCCTGCGTTCCAATTCACTCGTCGTCAGATACTCGATCACCAACCGACGGGCTTCGACCATGGCAACTGCAAGTGCCAAGTTATCGACCGCAGCACCGCTACCGATCGTCCATCCGCTGATCGCGAACGCGATTTTTTGCGACGCAGTTTGTTCGGAGTCCGCTGCCAACCGAACGAAAGTCGCCAATCGCGGCAAATTGTTCGAGTTAAGTTCATTGCAGATTTCGTCGACGGTCAAGTTCACGGTCGCGGTCACCTCAGCCCCGAGTTTATTTTCCTGCACGAGCAGATCCAATTGTTGTCGCAGCAACTGCTTGGCTGACTCCAGGTCTGTTGCGGATTGAAGTACGCCTTTCTCTAACGACAAGATTTCGGCCAGGATTTCTGCGGAAACGTCGGGGCCCTTAATTTTCTCGGTCATCGCCAAACCAATGGCCGTTTGTCCGTTTTCGATTCGCAGCCGAATTTCCGCCAAGACTTGGCGCGCGAATTGTTGACTGAGAATTTGTCGCTTGGCCGATATTTCCTCCGTAAGGTCCGGGAAATCCGTCTGCACGGACTTTAATTCGGAGTTGGCGTCCGAATACCGTTTGGCTTGCAACAATAAATCGACGATTTCCAAACGCTTGGAGATGCTATTGGGGTCGTTGATCTGACGCCGCAAAAGTTTGATCAAGACGTCGCTGGGAATGGTCGACGTGGCGATTCGCATTTCCCAACCTTCATCCCGAATCGCGACGACTCGACAATAGGTAGGAGTGATTTCGGTGATCGCCTGAACGAAAGTGCCACCGCCTGCTGTACCGCTCGTGCTCACTTCGCGATGACCCATTTCGTTGAACGGCCCGGCTCTTACCAGGTTTCCATCTCGCCACGTCATCGATTGACCGGCTCCCAAATCTTGCCAAATTGGAATCCGCTGAAAAGGACTCTCGGCTGGAACATTTTGGGCAATATGATGATAGTTAAAAAAAACTCGTCGCAGCCCGTCATCCACCATCGCGATTGCGTTTAGTCCGCCATCGCCCGGCGCGAATTTTTCGCTGAATTCAGGAATCGTCGTAAAGAGGCCTTCGTACTCCGATCCGTTGTGAAGCGTGAGGATTTGCTTTTGTGCATTGGCGGAGCAAGCGACAGAGCTTGCCGCGATGGCGACACCTACCGCAAGAATCCGCGCAACGTACTTTGGCCTCATCACGTCCGACTCCGAATAGCTTCCAAAGATTGGCGAACCCGCACCGCACACGAATACTTGCCCCCAGGGCGCTGGCCGAGGAAATCGGGTTGGGTGGCGGCCACCATGCCTTTACTATGACATCTGGGCCAATCGCTCGAAAGTGCGATTTGAGAGGCTGGCACAGAGGTTCGTCGCGATTTCACGAGTATTTACGTACTTGGGAGAGCCATGCGATTGACGTTTTATCCCTTTTTGCTCTAGCCAAGTCGCGATGCTGTAAAAAGAATAGAAGGACGCGTTTGGCGCACTCGGATTTTCCTTCAACGCACTGTGTTTTTCTCTCGGAACGCCGCACATGCCTATCCGGTTCCAATGCCCGAAATGCCATGTCCGCTTGAGTGTTACAAAACGCAAAGCCGGTCAAGCGTCGCCTTGCCCGAATTGTCGACAGCAAATCACGATTCCGCTCGACGCGACGACTGACGCTCCTCCTCCATTGCCCGCCCATCGTTCTGAATCCAAGGCGACGGCCGCCACTCTCGGCAAAGCAGTTCCGGTTATCGCGTCAACGCCAACGATTGCGGCCTCTGGCGAAGCTCCCGATAGCGCACCGATCAAGCAATCGCGGCCAGCAGTCACGAAAGCTTTCGACGAGAACGTACATTCCCATGAACCGCTGATGGGACAACGGGCGATTAACTCCGAGCTAGTGGAAGGGTCGGCCTATCGCACTAAAGACGTTCAAGGCAATGAACTTGCAGCGGAAATCGAACGATTGGCTGAGCGAGAAAAATTCATTTCATTTCCACGATGGCTCGTTTATTTCCAAGCAGGTTTGCTGGGGGTCGTTGCAGCGACGTTTTTCCTATTGGGCATGATGATCAATCAGAATTCGGGCGATGGAGAAGTTCGCACGACGGAGATGTATGACTGCCAACTGACGGGTCATGTCATGGTCAAAGCGGACGGCAAAAAAGTTCCTGACCAAGGGGCGGTCGTCTTGGTTTTGCCAGTGAACGGCCATTTAAGCGAACTCGATCTACAGCCGCTACGCCCCGATCAGTTTGAGCCCCTCAACAACTTGTCGATTTCCGCAATCGAAGCGATCGGAGGACGGGTGGTTCGGATCGATCAGAACGGCGAGTTTGATTTGTCGCTGCGCGGCCCGCGTTCGTACGTCGTTCTCGTCGTTTCGCGACTGGGCATTCGACCAGAGGATGTTAAGATCCCCAAGTTTGCAACAGGGCAACTAAAGGATTATTTTTTTCTCGGCGACTTAGTCGGCAACAAAAAATACTCGGTGTCTCCGATTCTCCTCAAACGCCGAAGCCAAAATCTAGCGACGATTGAGTTCTAAGATTAGGTTTGAGGCGATAGTCTTGAGGCCTGAAAACGCTCAAGCAACCGACGCAAGTAGGTAGCGCTGACACAATTGGCTTTTCCGTCGTTGGCTACTCGCCCTCAAGCCGATCGACTCAAGCCTCACGCATTCGCGATTAACCTTCGATCTGAGGCGCGCCGTAGTGTTGGTGAATCTGGCGTCGCAAGTCGGGGCTGATGCGCAATCCGTGAGCTAAGTCCAACAAGTAATTGGCTTCAGCTTCCGTATTCAATTCCGCGCCGAGAAGCGAAATAGAATAGACTTGTTGCTCTAATCCCTGGGGAACTGACCAAGCGAAACCGCGCACGTCCAGCGGCGTCGAAAACTCGCGACGCAGAAAGTCAATCGCTTCCTGGTTTTGGCTGCCGAGTTGTTCGATGATGGCTTGCTGTTCCTCGCGCGAGACTTCGCCGTCGGCTTTGGCCGCGTTGATCATCGCCCGAATCATGATGAGTGCTTGATCGTTTTGATTCTGCGGCGGTGCGGGGGATCGCGTCGGCGCGGGCGCATTTCGAGGTGCCGGAACAGTTCGCGTCGTCTCGAAGCGCGGATCAGGCTTTTCGGCGTAAGGATACTGCGGCTGGGAGTGAGGCGACGAATGTTGATGGGTGTGGGGTTGGGCTGGCACGGTCCGTCCGGATCCGCGATTTTTTGCCACGTTCAACAAATCCTCAAGCTCTTTGGCTTGTGAATTAATGTCCCTCGGTTCAGGACTTCGGCCACCTGGCGAATAGCCGGGCGATTGGGCTTGGGGCTCAGGCTTTTTTGCCCCGCCAAAAAGAATGTCCTTGAGAATCTTGCCACCCTTACTAGAGCCGTCGCTGGTCTTTCGTCCCAACAAGCCGCCGAGAATTTCAATTGCGTCCATATTCTTCCCTTGTTCTCTTTCAATTTCGGCACAAACTCAAAAGTCGCAACATTGTCGCGTATTGAGGGGACAAGTCAAACCAATAGAATCCATGGACACGCGATGTGCTGGTGGTGGCATTCAAACGCGCCGAAGTGCTTCGATTGGATCTAGTTTGGCTGCTCGCCAGGCTGGATAGATGCCGAAAATTGCACCCACGACGATTGCCACGCCGACGGCCACCAGCGGAAAGAACGGCAAGATATGGGTGGGCAGTCCCGAAAACCATGTTACGACTCCGGGAGCGCACATTCCAAGTGCCAAACCAATTGCCGCCCCAATCGTGGAAAGAAGAAGCGTCTCGAACATGAACTGTAGAACGATGTCTTTTTGTTTAGCCCCCAAAGCCCGGCGGATTCCGATCTCTTGCGTCCGTTCGCTAACCGTGGCGAGCATGATGTTCATGATGCCGATCCCACCGACCAATAATGAAATGGCCGCAGTCGAGCCGAGCACGATGCTGAATATTCGCTGAGTGGCTTTGGCTTGTTCAAGTAAGTCCAGCGGGATCGTGATACTGAAGTCTTTTTTCGGATGGAACTTCATCAACAAACCTTCCAGAGCGGAGGCTGTGGCTTTGACTCTCGACACATCGTCCACAGCTAAAGTGACTTGACTCAACTCCAATACTTGTTGGCTAAACGATCCTTTTTCGAACTTGTATAAAACGGTCCCCATCCGAGCATGGTCCGTCGCGAGCGGAATGTAAACGTCCAAGTTGTAGTCTTGGGCCGACAAGCTTGAACCAATCCCCGCCGACGGCGTCCGCCAGCCGGTGACGCCTACGACTTGAAAGTACTGTCGATTGCCGATTTGGATCGAGCGATCAAGAGGATTGCGGTGCTGAAAAAGTTTTTCGGCAACATCGGCACCAATCACGCAGACGTTGGTAAAGTGCTTGGCGTCGTTTTCGCCGAGCGCTCGGCCGCGCACGATTTTAAGCCCATTGGCTTCAAAGTATCCCGATTCGACGCCAGCCAGCCGAATATTGAGCGATTGATCGGCGTAACGACCTTCGTAGTTAAACTCGCGTTGTGGGGTAGCGGCGGTCACGCTGGGAATCGTGTCCAGAATTCGCTTGCAGTCATCTCGTTTTAGCCCGTATTCGATAATGAATTGATCTGAGTTGCGATCGTCACCGCTGCTCGGCGGCCGGACACTGCGGACGATGACGTTGCGTACTCCCAACGACGCGATTTGCGATTGAACTTTTTCGCTGGCGCCCTGGGCGACGGCCAACATCACAATCACCGACGCCACGCCGAACACCAGCCCCGACACAGTTAGCAGCGACCGCAGCTTGTGCAGTAGCAAACTGCCGACGGCGGCGCGAAACATGGTGAGGAAAATGGTCATTGGTGGTCGAAGTGATAGTGAGCATCGGACGGATCAGTCGGATCGGACAGATCGGACTGATTATTTGGGCTTGTCGGTCGAGGGTAATTCGGTTTTTGCTGGTGGTGTTTCAACGGCAGGCGCGGCGGGCTCGGGAGTTGATTTCGAATCGGCAGGCGCGGCGGCCGGTACGGCATTGTCCTTGAACAGATCGTCGTCGGTGGCGGGAACGACTCCCGCGGTTGGAGGAGTTTGTTCGGAAGTTGGCTTGCCGTCCGCCGGTGCGGCAACGGGGGCCACTTCGTTGGCCTTCGGTTTTGGCGTGGGCTTTTGCAAACTTCGCTCTTCTTCGCCAAAGTCTGCGATGCCTCGTTGATGCGCGTCGAGCGCAACGATTTCGTTAGGCTCGAGCCCAGATTTAATTTCGACGAACGACTGCGTGGTGCGGCCGATTTCGACAACGCGACGTTCGAATTTGGTTCCGACCTGCGCGTAGGCATACGACATCTGAAAGTGTTCCGTCACGGAGTTAATTGGTATGGCAACGATGTCCTCGTAAGTTCCAACCAAGACTTCGACTTCAGTCGTCATACCGGGCTTCAGCCGCACGTTGTCTGGAATTTGATCGATCAAAATCAGGACTTGGTAAACCTTGGCCTCGGAACGGTATGACGAACTCGCAAGTTGCGAAACGCTTTGCACAGTGCCGTTGAAAACTTGATCGGGATAGGCGTCGACGCGAACGATGGCGGCCTGTTTTTCTTTGACTTTGTTGATGACCGATTCGTGAACATTCGTCGTCACTTGCATTTTCGTCATGTCGGGGATGTAAAAAACATTTTGTTCGCGGCGAACCGAGGCGCCTTCCTTTATGCGATCTTCGGCGTCATACCAGGGTTGGTTGGCATAAGCGATCGTGCCTTCTTTTTCGACGACGATTTCGCATTTTTTGAGAACTGCTTCCATCTGTTCAAGCTGCTGTTTCTGCAAGTCGAGGCTAGTTTTGGCGTTGGCCAGTTTCAATTGCGCTTTTTTGGATTCGGCTGCGGCGGTGGTCTTGGATCGATCTAGTTTCCGTGCGGATTCTTTCGCCTGTGCCTCCAGTTCGACAACTTTTCGCGGGGATTCGAATTTCAGCAGCAGTTCCAATTTTCGTTTGCTGCTTTCGACCCGATAGTCGGCGCTGTCTTTGCGAAGTTCCAGTTCGCGAAGTTGCTCGGGCGAACGAAAGCCCTTTTTGATAAGCGCACGAATGTTCTCAAAATCGTCGCGCGTTTTTTCCAATTCGGCTTCACCTTCCGCAATCGTGCTTTCGTAATCGGCCTGGGTCATCGTCAATTCGCCTTCACGGTATTTTTTGACGTCCATGTCGGCGAGGGTGAGGGCAAGCTCCGCAGCTGCGATGTCGCTTTCGTTTTTGTTATCCTGGACTTGCACCTCTTGCTGGGCTTGTTCGACTTCGCCTTCGGCTTCGTTGACCTTGACCTTTTGCTGGTCGACCTCTTTCTGAGTTTCTGACGCATCAAACCGGACAACGATGTCGCCGGCTTTGACGTGAGTTCCTTCGGGGACAATGAAGATAATTTTGTTTTGCCAACCGGGAAGTTCGCAGCGACCGTACACCGTGTCCTGGCTTTCCAAAGTCCCTTGCTCGACGACCGAATCGCTGATGGTTCGCCGCGTTACCGTGTGCGTCAAGACATCAGTGGAGACTGGCCCTCGATTTGCCATGAGACGCCAAGCGAAAAAAACTGCGAGGCCAACAATCGCAAGTCCAACGGCCCAACCTAATGTCTTGGCGACATGCCGCTTACCGGCGCGGCTCTTTGACAATTGGCGGAAGTTCGTCCGGCTGGTTGAATCCGAGGAGTGGATGGGATTCGTAGGTTCGTTGGCCGACTGGTGCGGTGAGATCGTCGTACTCAAATGTGGTCGAGGGCTGTTCGGTGACTGGGCCGGGTGAACCGTTGGGTCCGACGGGTTCGTTCGAGGTGTCGGGGATTGAGTCGCCATTTGCCTCGCCGGGGTTCTCTTTTTCGTTGATCCAAGCGCCGTTTTCGTCGAGCTGTAAAATCTCCAGGTCGACGAACAATTGTATCCGGCCTACTTCATATTCTATCCAACTTGATATTAAATTGTTTTCTGCGCCGAGCAAGCCTTGTAATGCCTGCAACAAGTCGCGGGTCAGGTTCGAATTCGGTTCCCTCGTGGTTCGAAGGTTAATTTGTGCTTCTTCGACTTGCCGAGTCGCCGTGATAAGCTGCTGCCGAGTGACTTGGAAATTTAATTCATTGACCCTCAAAGCCCGAATATTCGACCGAATTCCGTTGGCCAGCGCGTCTTTGGCGGCCATGTAATCGCGACGTGATTGTTGATAAGCGATCTGGCTCGCTCGATAAGCGTTCCTTTCGGCAAAGCGATTCAGCGGGCCGTCGAATTGCAGCCCGACGCGGTATTGCGCCGCCGACGAATCAAACGCGATGGGATTGTCGTGACCAGGTTCGGTCGCAAGTGTCGCGCCTGCTTCAATGTCTAAGCCGCTTTGGAGTGCGTCAGCCGCCACTTCGACGCCGCGAAAAGCGTCAGTGACTGCAGCTTGCTGGTTCATCAAGTCCAATCGCAGGGAATAAGCCATTTCGACCGCCGCCGCTTGCTTCAAATCGAATCGAGGAATATCGAGCAAGAACAAGCGGACTTGGGTTTGTATGACGAACAGCGTCCCGACCTGTTCTCGCAGCCGTTGGCCTTTGTCCTTGGACAACCAGTCCCAGCGATCCGCTTCGGGTAACTGCTGCAATTCTTCCGGCCAGCGATCACGTGATTTTGCATACTCGGCCAACTCTTTTTTCAGTTCGCTCATTACAGCGACTATCTGTTTCGCCAAACCGGATTGTTGTTCCCAATCCAATTTTGTTTCCGCCGAAGCGCTTGCCGGAGCGCCCGCCTTCAGTTTGGTCTGCCATCGCTCCAGGTCTTTCTCGACGTTGGGAAGCATTGCTTCCATCGCCGCAGAATATTCTTGGAACTTTTCCGTAATCTCGTTTAGCTTTTCGATTGGCGCAATTTGCGGCGGCAAGTATTGCACCAGTTCCTGGTAGTTTGCTTGAACGTCTATTTGCAGCTTCTCAAGTTCCGGCGCTGTCAACTCAAACGACTTGAGCAGCGATTCGTCAAGCTTCAGATCAATGTCCGGCGGCAAACCAAGTTGAAATTTGAATGAATCATACGCGCTTTCAAGGCCTTGTTCCGAGCTGAAAAGATCGATCCGACCGCTTTGGTATTGTTGAAAGACTTGATCGACTTGTATTTGCGAGACCATCTGACGCGCGAAAAGTTCCTGATGCTCGCGAAGATTGAGCTCCAAGTTTTCCAAGTTCGCTTGCTGATTGCGGACCGATTGAATCTGCGTCAAGAGCCGCAAGTACGACTGCGTTATGCCCAGATAAAATTCGCGGCGGAAGTGGGCGAAGTCGCGGACTTGATACAACAGACCACGCTCGGCCTGCGTCAGGCCTTCCAGCCGAACGTGTTGAAACGCGCCGCGTAGTAACGGTTGCGTCAGCGAAAGCACTAGGCTACTGGCGGTCGAAGTTGCTCCGCCACCTCCAGTCCACGTAAACGAATTCAAAAGGTTTGCCGCAAGCTGGCCACCCGCTGCGAGGTTTCGCGACACACCCAGACTGTTGGACCACGAACCGCTTGGCGGACCGAGGTCCGATCCGTTTGCCGTGTAATCGAGTCCGCTGCCGCCAAGCCACTGCACAACGAACTCAAAACGATTTCCGGCTAGGCCCAGCGCGCCTAAATAAACCTGCTCGACTTGCGATTGATACTCGCGACTATGCAGGAGCCCGAGTGCGACGGCGGTCTCGCGACTGATGTCGATTTTTCCTTCGGTTGTGCGCGGTAAATACTCGAGCCACGTTTCCGACTCGATCGCGGGTGCGCATTCGATTTTTTCGTAGTAATTCAAGGGACGGCAATGCAGGTCGTTCATCCAATTTGCTGCCGCCGAATCGTCGGGCGGGCGTGGTTCGCAATCGGGGCAATACGGATCAGCCATCCGAGACCGAACGTCGGCTTCAACAGCGCGATCGGGAGTTTCCCATTGCGGATCGATTTCGCGCGAATCGATCAAGTGGTAGGCGTCTGCATCCGCACTCTGTCGAAACCATTGTCGCGAGCAACCTTCGTTGAAAGCAACGCACAGTCCTATCAGCGCATAGGTCACCAGTCGCAGAAAGCGGCGATTTTGATGAGTGCGCATTGAGTACCGTTTACACCGTTGTGAAACGTTGCAATTAAGGGCGGCCTGGGGCCAGGATCGTGGGAGAATATGCTGCTTCCGTGTGAGATGTCGCTGTTTTTCTAGCTGGCGTCCAGATCATTTTTAGATTCAAAGAAAATTCTGGCGAACACAAGCAGGAATGGTTGCTCCACAGATGTTGTCAATTCGACGTTTAGGTGTCGGAAAATTGACTTTTTAGGCCATTCCGGTATGCTGGCGGCAAGTTTCCCCCGCCCCCTGCCTACTTCTTTTGACAAGAATAGTAGCGTCGTTGGAAGCCAAAATGTCCTGGCAACGCTTTCTTTATAGTCACGGTATTCTCTCCATCGTTTCGGTCGGGACTTGGTTGGCGCTCGTTGTTTCTGGTTCGCTTATTTTGATTCATTACGCTTCCCAACCGGGCGCGACGATGGATGCGTCATCGAAATGGCCAGCAGATACACATCTCAGCCGAAGTGCCCAACACCCGACGCTCATCATGTTTGCACATCCGCATTGTCCTTGCTCGCGAGCGAGCGTTGATGAGCTGGCCGACATCGTATCGGAATGCCAAGGGAGTGTTGACGTTCAAATTGTATTTTACTGCCCCAATCTGACGGATGCTAACTGGAAAGAAACTAGTCTTGTCCGCCAAGCGGCGCAATTATCTAAAGCTGCTATTTTCTTCGATTGCAACGCCCAAGAATTGCAAAGATTTCGAGCAACGATTTCTGGGCAAGTCATGCTGTTTAGCACAACCGGTAAGTTGTTGTTTAACGGAGGTATCACGGCGTCGCGTGGGCATGTCGGCGAGAGTTACGGAAAGTCCTCCGTCATTTCCTTGCTGCGAACGCCTCCCCAAACAATTCTCGCTTCGACCACTGCGCAACGTTTTCCGACCTTTGGCTGCACGCTGGTTCAGCCCGAAATTGCGAGCGGGGCAGTGAACTGATGATCGCACCTTCGACGAATGGTACCGAAACCGCTGTTGGCTCCGCGCGAGCCAAACAGATTGTTGCAAAACAACTGCACCAATTGCATGGAAGGACGGATAGCCTTTTTGCCGGCTTAATGGTCTTTCAATGGACTTGCGCGATCGCGGCCGCGCGTTGGATCTCACCCAACACGTGGATCGGCGCGACCAGTCAGATTCATATCCATGTATGGGCCGCAGTCATTTTGGGCGGATTGATTTGTAGCTTGCCCGTGTTTGCTGCAAAGTATCGACCGGGCCATTGGCTGACTCGCCATATTATTGCGATCGCACAAATGTTGATGTCCGCGCTGTTGATTCACGTCACTGGCGGGCGGATTGAGACTCATTTTCATGTCTTTGGCTCGCTCGCGTTCTTGGCGTTTTACCGCGATTGGAAAGTACTTGTGACGGCAACGGTTGTCGTGACGCTGGACCATTTTCTTCGTGGCGTCTATTGGCCACAATCGGTATTTGGCGAGCTAACTGCGAGCCCGTGGCGATGGCTGGAACATGCGGGTTGGGTCGTTTTTGAGAACGTATTTCTGATTTGGTCATGCCTTAAGGGTACCGAAGAAATTCAAAGCATCGCCGATAAACAAGCGGCGCTCGAGTCCACCAACGAACTTGTCGAGGCCCAAGTTCACGTGCGAACGGCCGAATTGAACGCCAGCCAACGGGACTTGCGCCGCAGCGAACAGTCGATTCGGGCGATCCTGAATACCGCTGCCGATGCAATCATTACGATTGACGTCGAGGGGCTAATTCAATCGGCCAATCCGGCGGCGGAGAAGATCTTTGGCTATTCTGCGGGCGAGCTAATCGGCCACAACATCAAGCTGCTCATGCCGCTAAAATTTCACGAAGAGCATGATCGCGGTATGCGAACGTATTTGAATACCGGTGTGGCCAAGATTATTGGCCGGAGGGTCGAAGTCGAGGGAATTCGTAGGGATCAAAGCACTTTCCCGATTGATCTATCAGTAAGTGAGTCGCAGTCGGACGACGAACAACGATTTACCGGAATCATTCGCGATATCACGATCCGCAAGGAATCCGAACGGTTGCAGATCGAACAAACTCGTTTAGCGGCCTTTGCAGCCGACGTCGGCAAAGGATTGATCGGAGGGAATGACCTACCAACGACGTTGCACGATTGTGCGGAGGCCATGGTCCGCCATTTGGATGCGGCGTTTGCGCGCATTTGGACACTTAATGAGCAGGAAAATGTTTTGGAGTTGCAGGCCAGCGCTGGATTGTACACTCACTTGGACGGTCCCCACGGCCGAGTTCCCGTTGGCAAATTCAAAATTGGGTTAATCGCCCAAGAAGTTAAGCCGCACTTCACCAATTCAGTTTGCGATGACCCTCGCGTCGGAGACAAGGAATGGGCGCGGCGCGAAGGGATGGTGGCTTTTGCCGGGCACCCGCTGGTAATCGAAAACCGAGTGATTGGTGTCATGGCATTATTCGCCCGCCATCCGCTTTCGAAAGAGACACTCGACGCGCTGGCGTCGGTCGCCCACAGCATTGCGGTTGGAATCGAGCGTCTGCGAGCGGAGGAAAAACTGAAAACGGCTATGGTTGCTGCAGAGTCCGCCAACCGTGCGAAAAGTGCATTTCTCGCGAACATTAGCCATGAAATTCGTACGCCTATGAACGGCATAATGGGCATGACCGAGCTGGTGCTCGATACACGGTTGGATCCAGAACAACGAGATTACGTAGGGACGATCAAGGCTTCAGCCGATGCCCTGCTTACTTTACTCAATGACGTGTTGGACTTTTCCAAGATCGAAGCCGGCAAAATGGAATTGACAAGCGAGGATTTCCGCTTGCGCGACAATATCGGCGACACACTCAGCTCGCTTGCGTTGCGAGCGCACGTCAAAGAAATTGAATTGGCGTTCGACGCTAACGCAGACGTGCCCGAGAACTTGATGGGTGACGTAAATCGTTTGCGACAAGTCATCGTTAACTTGGTGGGCAACGCGATTAAATTCACGGAATCCGGCGAAGTCGTCGTTCGCGTCGTGATCGACTCCAAAACCGATTCGGACGTTTGTCTCAAGTTTACGGTTTCGGACACGGGCATCGGTCTAGAGCAGGATAAACTCGAAATGATCTTTCGGCCGTTCGAACAAGCAGACAGCTCGACAACGCGGCAATACGGCGGCACGGGTTTAGGTTTGGCGATTTCCAAGCAACTTGTCGAATTGATGGGTGGCCGAATCTGGGCAAACAGCCAACCGCGACAAGGATCTGAATTTCATTTCACAGCGCGGTTCAAATTAGGTTCGGCCAGCGTTTCGAATCACCAAGGTCACGAAATCGATCAGCTCTGCGGCTTGCGGGTTCTGATCGTCGACGACAATCAAACCAATTTAAGAATTCTGGAACGCGTTCTAAACAATTTTGACATGCGTCCGACCTGCTGTGTAAGCGCTGCGGACGCGTTGGCCGAATTGGATCGCGCGGCCAACGCAGGGGCGGCATTTCCTTTGTTGATTTCTGACGTAAATATGCCAGTGATTGACGGGTTCATGCTCGCCGAAAAGGTTATCTGCAAAGGCGGGGCCCAAGTTATATTGCTGACGTCGGCCGATCGCACTGGAGACTTGGAGCGTTGCCGAAAACTGGGAGTTGCCGCCCATTTGCTGAAGCCCGTCAAGCAATCGTTATTGTTCGACGCCATCGTTCGATCCGTGTTCCGTTCAACGCTGCCGATTCCTGAAACAATCGGCAGCGATGGACGAATCTCCACCGAAAGCCGACCAAGTCGATCCCTGCGAATCTTGTTGGCGGAGGACAATGAAGTCAATCAACGCTTCGCCGCGCGGTTGTTGGAAAAACGCGGCCACTACGTGACCCTCGCGCGAAACGGTCACGAAGCAGTCGATGCCTGCCAGAATAATAACTTCGATTTGGTACTGATGGACATACAAATGCCCGACATGGACGGTTTCCAAGCCACCGCCCGCATCCGAGAACTGCAACGTCCCGATAGTAAAAGGACTTTGATCATCGCGATGACCGCCCACGCCATGAAAGGCGATCGGGAAAAATGCCTTGCTGCCGACATGGATGGTTACGTCTCCAAGCCAATCAAAGTCAACTTGCTGTTTGAAGAAATGGATCGGATCTTCAGCGGGACACCCCATACGGAAGCCAATCCTTCTGCGAGCGATTCAACATGAGCGCGATCGATATTAAAGAGCTATTGGAACAAACGGACAACGATTGGGAATTGCTGCGTGAGGCGTTCGCGATTCTTCGCGAGGAGAGTCCAATCGAACTCGCGAAATTGGCGGCTTGTTTTCGGGCGGCGGACGCGTCGGGAGTGGCCAAGAGCGCGCACACCATTAAAGGAATGTTAGCGAATTTCTGCGCGATCGACGCTTGGAACGCTGCGAGCGACATCGAACGCGCGGCGTTGGCAAATGATTTGTCGAACGGCAGCCAGTTGTTCTCGCAACTCAAGACTGCCGCCGACGCGGTTCAAAGCGAATTGCAGCAGCTATTGGAAAAACCGGGGCATGAGTATAACTAAGGAGACTTGTGTTTGAACATTTTGATAGCCGAAGAGGAAAAAGTGACCTCTATGTTTCTCCTCCGCTTTCTTGAAAATTGGGAAACTCGCTGAGCTCCGCAGAAAACGGTCTCGCGGGTTGGGAAGTGTATCAGACGGGTGAATTCCAAATCTTGATCAGCGCTTTGAATATGCCAGTAGCGAATCCAATGCAGATTACGATGAACTGACCAAAGACTCGCAATAGCAATCTAGGAAATTTAATCTTACAGATGCTTTCCTTCGAACCAAGGATCCCCGCCATGAACTCTGTCAAAGTCAGCCAGCAAAATGGGGTGTTGGTGTTGCAACTAGTTGAAATTGATTTGGATCGACAGCCCGTGACTCCACTTGGGGAAGAATTGAGATCGATCGTCGATCGGTCTCCGGTCTCCAACATTCTCGTTGACCTTGTCAATGTGTCGTTCATGCCGTCGGCTTTTATCGGCCAACTGATATTGCTCAAGAAACGCTGCGACAATAATCGTTTGAATCTTAAGCTCTGCAACATCACGCCACGGAATTATGAAGTCTTGAAATTGGTTCGCTTCGACGATTTGGTTCAAATAGTTATCGACAAACAGGAAGCGCTGGCGTCCTTCCAATCCGGAATTCCTGACAGTGCGCGCGGCGATTTAGTTGATGGCTCGGTGGAATACTTTATTGCAAAGGCCAACGCGGGCGAAGCCAATGCTCAATACTTGCTCGGACTTTGCTTGGAAACCGGTCAGGGAATCGAGCAGAGTATCGCAAAATCTCTGGAGTGGATGGCCAAGGCCGCCAAGCAAGGGCACTCGCTTGCTCAATATAAATTGGGGATGTCTCACGCTTTTGGCGTTGGCCTTCCGCAGAATTTCAGCGAAGCCCTAATCTGGTATCAACGAGCCGCCGAGCAAGGTTTGTCGGACGCACAGTACATGATGGGCATGAGTCTTCAACACGGATTAGGTGGCCCTCAAAATTTAGAACAATCGATTCGCTGGTATCAGCGGGCGGCCGATCAAGGTCATTCCCAATCCAGCAAAGCGATTGCCAATCTAGCTCAAGCACCTCTTTCTCAACCGAGCTAGTGCGTCGTCAAGCTTTAAGTTTCGGGTTGAGCGGCACGGCGCTAGCCGCCGGTTCTTCGCCAAAAATCGGCGGCTAGAGCCCTGCCGCTCAACTTTCCAACCCCGATTCTTGGGTTTGACGATGCTCATAGTAGTTTTAACCCGTCGGAGCCGCTCCCAATAATTGCGTGTTGGGCGGAAGGTCATCACAATGGAATCATCCATCGAATTCCTTTCAAGATCACGCCATGCTTAAAATACAGTGCCCTCTTTGCCAACATGCGTTAACGATCAAACAACCCAAGGCCGGGCGGTTCCGACCGACGTGCAACGGCTGCCAAAAAGCTTTTGAGCTGCGAATCGAAGCGGACTTGGCCACGTTCACCGTTCGCAATGTCTTGTCGGAAACTAAAACCGACAGTGCGACCGAGAAGCTGGCGACTGCTGCCAAACCGACAACGACAACTTCGTCTACTAGACTTCGCGACGATGCGACGCGAATAGAAGCACCAGGCGCGGATACTCGCAACACGGCTGGTGATTTCGCGACGGCCGGTTCCGCGAGTTCGGACGGCTTTCCCGCCCAATTGGGCGGATACAAAATGCTGCGAGAACTTGGGCGCGGCGGTTTGGGAGTGGTGTATCTCGCGCAACAGCTTTCGCTCAATCGCAACGTCGCGGTGAAGTTAATTCAATCGCAGGTCGCAAAAAGTTCGACAGCCATATCCCGATTCTTCCGCGAAGCTTATGCGGCCGCCCAACTTGTGCATCACAATGTCGTGCAGATTTACGACTTGGGACAAGATGGCGAAGCGAATTTTTTCAGCATGGAATTCGTGCAAGGACAGAACTTGTCGGACCTCTTGAAACAGAATGGGCCGCTTGAGCCGCGACAAGCTGCTGGCTACATCTTGCAGGCCGCGCGTGGCTTGCAATTCGCCCATCATCAAGGCATGGTTCACCGCGACATCAAGCCCGCAAACTTGATGCTCGACCAACACGGCGTCGTAAAAGTCGCCGATTTAGGATTGGTCAAACTCCCCGACACTGCGGACGAACCGGTCGATCAAGTCTCCGGTGATTTCGGTTCGGGCTCGATCCAATTGACCGGCGTCGGCGCGACCGTCGGCACAGTCAATTACATTTCTCCGGAACAAGCTGCGAGTTCTTCCGACGTCGATCATCGCGCGGATATTTATTCGCTCGGTTGCACGTTTTACGCTCTGCTGACTGGCTCGCCGCCTTTCAAAGGTAATTCCGCCAAGGAAGTTCTTGAGAAACACAAATCGCAGCCAGTCGCTCGTCCCGAAACAATTGTGCCACGCATCGACCGACGGCTTTCCGACATCGTGGTCAAGATGATGGAAAAACAGCCGGCGAATCGCTACCAAGACTTGAGCACTCTCATCAGCGACCTTCAAACTTTTCTGGGCATCGCTTCTGGAAGTGCGTTCGCGCCGAGCCAAACGCAAGTGCAACAACTCGAAGCAAGCCAAAAGGCCTATTACAGTCAACCGTTAGCTCAAGCACGAACTTTTTTGCCGATGATTTTCCTTGGGTTGGGCCTGCTCGCAACCGTCGTACTCGTTTTCTTTAGTTGGCCTTGGGCGCTGGCGTGCTTGTCGGCGTTGTTCGTTGCGCCGCTGACGGTACTTGTCGTCGCGGGATTTCGGCAGCAAAGCCTTTTGTTTGATAAAGCAAGAGAACTTGCGATGTCCGGCGGCTGGAAGCGATGGATCACGGCGATCGGCATCGGCACGGTTCTGCTGGCGATCTTATTCGCCCTGGGAATCTTGGGACCGTGGCTGGTCGCGACGCTGCTCGCCGTTGGACTTGGTGTCGGCTATTTCTTTGTCATCGAGCAATCGCTTGCGCAAGAGCGTGAAAAATCCTTGGCGAATGTTCGACAAATGCTGCGCGACCAACGTGTCGCAGGCGTCGATGAAGACACGCTGCGCCGTTTCGTTTCACAATACAGCGGCAGCAATTGGGAGGAATATTTTGAGGATTTGTTTGGCTATGATGCTTTGCAGAAAGCCAAGATCGAACTGGTCGGTAACGCGACTGGCCCAAGGCGCAAGCGGTTTCGACCTTGGCGGGATGCACTGATTGCCCGGATCGACAAACGACTAGCCGAGCAACGAAAAGAACAAGACGTTGGCAAACTTCGAACGATCGAGCAAAAGGCCCTAATCGCATCCGGGATGCCTCCAGCGCAAGCCGCCGCCGAAGCCGACCGCGTGTCACAACTTTTAGTACACGAAGCCGCCTCGTGGCGCAGCGCCGCCGCAAACTACCAAGCCAACCAATCTGTGGATCCGCAAGCCGCCGTCTTGGCAAAACGGGCGCGCGTCAAAGCCCTTTTGGCCGAGGGGCGCAGCAGTGCCAGTCGCCGGCCACCGAGTTTGCTGGCCACGTTGGAAAAGCCGCTCGACACATTTCTCGGTGCTCACGTCCGATTAATTTTGGGAGCGCTGTTGATCGTCGGCTGCGTGCTGTGGATTCGACAGAACGGAATCTTTTCAAACCTAACCGTCGAAAGCGTAAAATCCGCCGCCAGTTCGCTGCAGCAGGGAGGTGGCAATCTTGGCGATGTCGCGTCCCAAGTTGGCTTGAGCTCGGGGAAACCTCGCGAGCCATTGTCGATACCGATCGTTGGAAATTGGGTCAGCAACTTCAACGCAGGCATCGCCGGATTATTGCTCGTCGTCAGTGTAATTTTCGGAGGCTGGCGTGTCTCGCTGATCGCTTTGCCGCTGGCGGTGCTCATTTTGGCCGGATTGCCGATGATGCTGGGATAGGTGTTGTGGCAGCGTCGCAAAGAGGAAAGGGACGAATAGGACAAATACGACCAAAAGGACACATAGATCCCATAAGTCTCATTCCTCCCATTGCGGTTGCGCGTCGTTTTTGTGCCGCGACTACCCCAGCATTTCGCGTTTGTGTTTGACGTAGTCCCAGATGACGAATCGGTCGAGGTCGTTGCCGGACGTGAAGATAACGCGACCGGTGGCGGATTCGGCGAGACGATATGCAAAACGGATGTCGTCTTCCGTTTGGGACCAACTGGGAATCAGAAACAAATTGATCGTTATGCCTTCGCGCTGGCACAAGAGCGCTTCGCGAATCGTAGCCGACTCGGTTTGCGGGTGCGGTGGGTAGAGCAAGTACAAATCTTGTTTATCGAAATGCGCGGTCGGCAAGCCATCGGTGATGACGATGATTTGTTTGTTCGCGGCGTCTTGGCCAGCCAGCAATTGGCGCGAAAGCCGCAACGCGTGCTGCATATTCGTAAAGTGTGGGTGGACCATGTGCTCGCTGACGTTGTCGCGACTCATGTCGACTTTGAGCTGAACCACCGGCTGAAACAAAGTAACCGGTTTGGGCATCAAGTCGATAACTTCAGCGGGACGACGAATTTTCGCGAACGTGTACATCTCGACGAATCCCAGAAAATCACCGGGATATTCCGAGCGAATCAAGCCATCGAGGGCCAGCGCCATTCGCTTGACGTTGATGTACTGTCCGTCGTAGCGCATTGAGCCGCTCATATCCATCACGACGACCGTCGCGCATTTCGGATTGTTGCGCGTTCGATGAATGACGATATCTTCCGACTTCAACTGAATCGGCAAGCCATCGCCTTGGCGGACCATTGCATTGATCATCGATTGGGGCGCGTCGATATTGCCGATGGAATCGCCGAACTCATAAGGCTTGGTTTGCGTCAATTCAACGGCACCTTCGCCTACGATTTCCCCCGTATGACGACCTGAGCGGCCGGCTTTCAATTCGCTAAAAATCCGATCGAGCAGCTTCGACTGAAAAAGCCGCATGGCTTTGGGCGTGAGCGAAAGTTTTCCGTCGCGATTTTCTAGCCCCTGCCGTTCGGCCTGCTCTTTAACATAGTTTTCGATCATCCGCTGCATCTCTTCCAAAGCCTGCATGTCCGTTTGATCGACGAATTCGGCCAGTTCGTCCATGTCGATGATGCCGATTTGCGCGTTCTGTTCGGCTTCGTCCAATTGCTTCAACAGCTCGTCGATCTTTTCGAGAAGCCGCTTTACTTCGAGCGCTTCTTCGATCGTCAGCGGAGTCTTGCCCGTGAACTGATATTTTGCGGCAAGCTCGTCGACCTGATACTTGTTGCCCAAATGGTCCATCAGCATGACCAGATGCCGCGCGAATTCGCTCGAGTCGTCGCGCTGGGCGTACCAAAGCTGTTCCAGATCGTAAAGCTGCTCTTCCCGCGTCGCCTTGGCGTAAGGTTTCGCGGACTGCTTCGGTGGAAGTGCCCGATCGATTCGGTCGTGGAACTCACGTTTGGCCAGCGATTGGACCGAATCGGTTTCGTATTTCTCTAGAAGCTTGCGTTTGCGTTCGAGCAAAATCGCGCGGATAAAGTCGATGCTCGGCCCCAAGCCAGCGAGTTGGCTGGGATCGAGATGCACCGCTCGCGCAAGTTCTTCGGGCGTCAGTTTTCGCTGGCTCCCAAATCTCAGCATTTGTTCCATCAGCGGCGACACGACGTCAGGTGGTTCGGCTGTTGGGCTCGGGAAATGCACTGGGTCGTATTTTTGATACGTGTGCAGAACGCCGCCGATTTTTCGCTTTTTCATGTTTCAAATGTTGTCATACCGTGGTGCTGCGAACGGGAAATCTTGTCTTTGGCGTATAGGCCCGCCAAAACAAATTCGACGCACGAAGCGCGCATGGCCAAGTCAGTTGCGGCATTGACTTCGAACGCTTTTTCCCAGACGGGCGGCACGCGCGCGAGGCGTTCCGCGTATTGGCCGGACGGAATCATATCGCCGACTTCGATCTTGACCCCTTTACCAAAAATTGTGGCGATTTGGTCCAAGCCATGTTTGCTGACGTATTCGTCAAAGACGACCGAGATCGCTTCGGCGATGATCCCGTCGATCACTTGCCGCTCGCTCATCTGATGACTGCCCATCAAATCGAGTTCAAGCTTACCCAGGGACGACGATCGCAAGTGCGCCAAGTCACTGATGCGCGGGACTGCTGGCCGCTCGTTCAAAAGCACGCCACGCTGCCGCGCGCTGGCGACCATCGTCCGATAGTTGGCGATGCTGAACCGGGCACTGACGCCGGACTGCTGGTCGACGTATTTGCTTTTGCGGGCTTGGATTGTGACCTGCTCGCAAATTTCCTTCATGAAGTACGGCACGCGAACCGGATAGTCACCATCCAGATCAATTGTCGCTTCTTGTTCATAAATCTGGATTCCCAAATCGCGTTCGCGCGGGTAGTGAGTTTGAATGAGCGATCCGATCCGGTCTTTGAGCTGCGGGATGACTTTGCCGCTCCGGTTATACGTCGACGGATTCGCCGAAAACAGGATCAGCACATCGATGTCAAAGCGAATTGGATAGCCGCGAATTTGCACATCGCGTTCTTCCAAAATATTGAACAAGCCGACTTGGACCGCTTCGTCAAGCTCGGGCAATTCGTTGATCGCGAAAATGCCGCGGTGCATCCGAGGGATCAAGCCAAAGTGCAACGCTTGCTCGGCCGACATGCTTTTTCCGCCCATCAATTTAGCGGGATCGATTTCACCGATGATGTCGGCGAACTTGGTACCAGGAGCGAGTCGTTCGCCGTAGCGGTCCTTGCGCTCCCACCATTTAACCGGAATGTCGCGGGGGCGACGCGAATTTAGGAAATCTTTTGCGACGGCGCTCAGAGGCTTGAGAGGGTCTTCGTGAAAGGCGCAATCTGCTAAATCCAAATAGGGAATCTGCGGGTCGAGAAAGCGAATCAACGAACGCATGAGGCGGCTTTTGGCTTGGCCTTTTTCACCCAAAAACAGCATGTCGTGCTCGGCCAAGACCGCGATGTTAATCTCCGGGATAACGGTGTGTTCGTAACCAACGATTCCCGGATAAAGTTCTTCATCGCTAGCGAGCGACCGCAATAAATTATCACGAATCTCTTGCTTGACAGTTTTCGATTCCCAGCCGGACTCGACAAGTTCGTCCAGGTTGGTTGCCAATTCCGAAGTCGTTTGCATTGCGTCTCTATTCCTGCGGCGAATTTCATGATTTGTAAAACGCATTATACGCAGATCGCGTTAGAGTAAAGCGTCAAAATGCGCCTATAAGCGCAATTTATCCGGCCAACAAAGAACGCGGCAACTTTCGCATTGCAATACAATAGTTGGGCGTTCTGCCGCAATCAGAAATTTGTCGCAATCCGATTTCGGGGCAACCGATGCAAGAATTGCAGGTTCGTTTCGGTTTGATCGCAGTCCAAATGGGGCTGCTCTCGGAAGATCAACTTGCCGAGGCCACCAATCTCTGCAATTCACGCCCCGATAGATCGGTAGCTGCTTTGCTAATTGAGATGGGTTGGATCTCGATTGCGGATGCCGAGCGCATTCGGCAAATACTCATTGACGAACTGCTTGAAGAGCCCGATGTCGATTTGGAAGAATCGAGCGGTGAATCGACGGTCGAGTTAATTAGAAATGTTGCGGAAGCGGAAGCGCCATATCGGAAAACCAGTTTGCTTACGGTTCGGGAAAACAGAATGGCGGCTAAACAGTCAAACGACGATTCATTTGAAGTCGATGCTGCGGCAGTAACGAGCAATGGTACCGACGGTTTGGCTCCGACGCTTGCTCCCGACTTTCACTTTCATCTAGGGCGTCTCTATTCTGAAGGGGGATTAAGCCGAATATGGGTTGCACATGATAAGAAATTAAATCGCAACGTCGCGTTAAAGCAACTTCGCGCGGAGTTAGCAGGCAATGTCAGCGCGCGGCGACGATTTCGCCGTGAAGCTCAAATCACCGGACAGTTGGAACATCCTCACATCGTTCCGGTTTACGAATTGTCTTTGCCCACCGGCAATGGCAACGATTGCTGCTACGCCATGCGCCTGATCAAAGGAAAAACCCTGCGCAAAGCATGTGACGAGTACCACGCAGGGCGCAGCGCGGGTATCGAGCGCCCGTTGGAAATGCAACGACTGCTGCATGCCTTCGTCAGCGTCTGCCAAGCGATCTCGTACGCCAATTCTCGTGGCGTTATTCATCGCGACGTCAAACCCGAAAACGTGGTCTTAGGAAAATATGGCGAAGTCGTTGTCCTCGATTGGGGATTGGCCAAGACCATCTGCGACCCACCAGACGAAAACGAAGATTCGAGCGACAGCGGATCAAGCAAAATCGTTATTAGCGGCGAAGACGCAACGAGCCGGACTGCCGTCGGTGCCATTTTGGGAACGCCCGCCTACATGGCTCCCGAACAGACCAAACCTGAAATTGGAATTATCGACAAACGGACCGATGTTTATGGCTTGGGCTCGACCCTGTTCGTGCTCTTGACAGGGACGCCACCTCACCGCGGATCGACGGTCTCTGCCACGTTGAGAGAAGCGAGGCTCAATCCGGTTCGCCGCCCTCGCGAGATAAACCGATTTATTCCTCCGCAACTCGACGCGATTTGCGCCAAGGCGACCGCATTTTATCCCGCAGATCGTTACGAAGACGCCGCCGAACTCGCGACGGACGTCGAACGGTTCTTGGCCGATGAGCCGGTTTCGATTTTCCGCGATCACATTTTGACAAAGGCCCGACGTTGGATCCAACGAAATCGATTAATGTTTTTCCTCGCCATGGCAATCCTACCGTTGATCACGTTGGGATTGTTAGGATGGTGTCTGGTTTTGCAGCAGCGGTTGAACGAATCTGAAATATCACGGCGCGAATTGGAAAAGCCATTGAGCCGCCGCCAGTATGATGACACCGAAACGCTCGCTACCAGCCGTTCAACCGACAACTAACTGGCGTCGGTTTGCTTTCTCGCAGAATACGACCATCTCGCTCAATCGCCGAGCGACGGCTATCTTGGCACTTGCGACTTCACATCGACAAGCCAATCCAACGACGCTTCATGGCACGCCAACCAAAGTTCATTTATTTCGATCTTGGAAATGTGCTGCTCAACTTTTCTCATCGCCGAGCGGCTGAACAAATGGCCGCCGTCAGCGGTGCATCCACTGAGCAAATCTGGGGGTTCGTCTTCGACGGTTCCTTGCAAACTCAACTAGAATGCGGCCAAATCACATCGAGCCAATTTTGTTCCGCGTTTCGCACCGCCACTGGTTCCCAAGTCACCGACGAAGTTTTAATTCAAGCTGCGAGCGATATTTTCTGGTTGAACGCGCCGGTGATCACCGTCGTCGGACAGCTTGCCGCAGCAGGATTTCGTTTGGGCCTTTTGTCGAACACTTGCCAAGCACATTGGGATTTTGCCTTGCAGCGATTCGCGGTACTCAAACATTTTTTTTCGCATCGGTTGCTGAGCTTTGAATTCGGCGCAATGAAGCCCGATCCACGTTTCTTCATGGCGGCAATCGACTCGGCAGGTTGCCCAGCGAACGAAATCTTTTTCACCGACGATCGGCCGGAACATGTTCAAGGCGCAAAAAGCTGCGGCATCGACGCCGTCTGCTTTACCACAGCGCGCGATTTGGCTAGCAATTTGTCCCATCGCGGCGTTCGCATGAATTACTGAGTCGATGCTCAGGTCGCCAGTAAATAGTTCCGTCGATTCCCCGGTAGAGACCCAATTCGTACAATGTCTGCTTGCCCGAATTGATTGTCCAAGGTCATTTCCCGAAAAAATACCGTATGCACGATCCGACTCCGAAGTACGCTTTGTGGATTCCCGCGTGGTTTGAACTCGACCAACCGATTGCCGTTGGCTTGCGCGATCGTTTTTGGTTTTTCAAAAACCCGCCAGAAAATTGTCCCGCTGCGGACGACAACGAATTCGTCTTTTTTAATCAACTTCTTTCGGATGACAATTGCGAAGTTCGCGTGGCGACGATTTTGAGCATCGAACATCCAGTGCTTGGACAGCTTCATCGAATCGAAACCGACGGGCTGGACTACGTGATTGTCCGGGCGGATGAAACGGAAATCCTGGTCAACGCAGAGGAAGAACCCGGCGTCACTTGCGAACCCGGACTTGCGTTTTCGGATTGGACGGTTCGCGTGATGCTCACCGATGTTTCCGAACCGGTCGCCGACTTTGTTTGAAAACCAAAAATGGACCGACGGAGATCGACTATGAACATGGTTTGGCTACTGTTGCTTACAACTTTCGTTTCGGGCGTGCTACCTGCCGCCTCGCCCGCCGACGACCGATTGCGAATTTCCAATGTCGAAATCGTCGCCGGGGAACCTTTTGGAGTTGGCAAAGTCACGTTTGAACCCGGCCAAGGCGAAACTTTGTTCGAACTTGTCGACGGCTATCAATTGAGCGACACGGAACATCGTGTTCTCTATCCAGTTATGTCGCAACGATTCCTCGATCGTGTTTTGGACGCGACGGGTTCCGGGGAAACACGCCAAGCGAGCCGATTGACAATTTGGTTCTTGGTGCGGGGCGATGGACTGCTAAGACTGAGGTTGGCTGGCAAGGAAACTATCGAATTTGAAGCGGACGTTCAGAAGATTCGTCCGAATGCCTCGCGCCGCTTGGCTCGACAATGGTGGCGAGAATATTCAGCGGAAGCCCAAAAAAAAACGGCTTCGGGTGAGTTGCCGCCGCTGGTCGAATCGTACATGGTCGCGATGCTCGCGCAACGGCTGAATTTGCAGAACGAACGATTGAGCGGCGATGCCTCCAAGCGTGACCCGCTGCGTCAGACTTTGGATTTGGTTTTCGATACCGAATCTCTCAAATCCAATTTGATGTTTGACATCATGACCGACGATGCCCAATCGACGGATCTTTTGTTTCTCCTGCCTGAACCTATCGCTTGGACTGCGTCACCTCAATTGGTCGGCGATGCAGAAATCGCAGTGGAGCCACTGGCGACCGCTGTTCCCGCCGAGTGTTTTTATCTGCGGTTCGGCAATTGGCAAAACCAACTGTGGCTAAAGAAGTTGACCGCCGAATACGGTGGTGATTTGAGTCGCCTGATTCAATTGCGCGGTTACAAATCGCCAGGTTCGGATCGCATGTTGGATCAATTGGCACTCGAGCCCTCCAAGTGGGACGACCTATTTGGCGGCAAAGTCATCGAAGACATCGCCGTGATCGGCACCGACACCTATGTTGCGGACGGTGCGTCGATCGGAATCCTTTTCGAGTCCAAGAACGGATTGTTCCAACAGAATTTGAACAAACGCCGCGCCCAATTCGCGGACGAACATTCCAAAGAGGGCGTCATCTTGCAAGAGATGCAATACAACTCACATCCGGTGACGTTACTTCAATCCCCGAACAACCAAGTCCGATCCTTTTTTGTTTCGCGCGACCAGTTTCATCTGGTGACAACGTCAGAGACTTTGGCACGGCGATTTTTACAAACGGTTGACGGCCATGGACGATTGTCCGACGAACCAAGCTTTCGCAATGCGCGGCGAGTCAATCCAGTCGGCCGTGACGACACGATGTTCCTTTTTGTCTCCGAAGTATTTTTTCACAACCTACTTTCACCAAAAAATCAGATCGAATTGCGTCGTCGCGCCTACGAACAAGCCGCCGAAAACGTCTGGCAATGTGCGACTTGGGCAGCCTCCAGCGAAGGAACGCCTTCGGTCGATCCCGCGACTTTAATTCAAGCCGGTTTCTTGCCGGCAAATTTCCGATTGCCCAGTCACTCGTCGCGACAGCAGCCTTACCTGAACGACGTGCCGGACATCGCCGCCGCCGCCGCGCAAACGCAACTTCCATTGGCCGATGTCGCGATTGATCGGATCACCGCCAGCGAACAGGCCTGGTTCCGCAGCCGGGCCGAATACTTTACGAAAAAAATTGGCCGCTTCGATCCGCTGGTTATCGCGCTCAAACGATACGCCGTCGACGACTCGGGAGAACGGTTAGCCATCGACGCGCGGATTGCGCCGTTTTCTCCGCACAAGTACGACTGGATGGGGACGTTGCTGGGTCCGCCCACCGCCGACCAGTTGGTTGGTTCGCAAAACGATGCCATTAGTCTGCAAGTAAGTTTGCAACAAGATATATTCGGCCCGGAACGCAACAAGAACTTCTATCAGTTGTTCGCCGCAATCCAGAACGAGCCCTTCACGCTTAACTTTTTCGATCCGCGCGACTTCTTGAAGACCGCAAATTCGCTCAAGCAGATTCCGGGTTATCTAGTTGCTTGGCCGAACCCCGGCATACTGAATAGTCTTCCACTCGGTTTTCGCGGGCGGCCAGACGAACAAGGCTACACGTTTTCGCGGATGCTAAATTTGTGGCGGTTGGAGTTTCTAGACTACGCGGCGCTGAGTTTTGATCGCGAGCGACTTGACGCGACAAAGTCACTTTGGCATACGGTTCCAGGTGAACGAATGGCCCAAGTTCGACTTCGCGTCGGTGACCTTTCGCAATCGCACTTGAGCGGCTTGGCGAATACGTATTTCTATTGGCGAAGTTGGGAATCCTCGTTGGCAAATGTTCGATTGGTGAATCAATTGACGCAGCAGTTCGGGCTCGACCCGCAACAAGCTTGGTTGGCCGCCGAACACTTGCTGGGGGCAAAACTGGTTTGCCCGTTGGGTGGCGCTTACGAAATGCGGCAGATTTCGCCCAGCAGATCGTTATGGTACTCGACGGCTTGGCCGAATCCGGACACTCCGCTACTGCCCGAAAAATACCAAGCCGCGATCTTCAATTGGTTTCGAGGCTTGTCGGCGGACGTAATCCAAACCGACGACCAATTCGTGATTCATGCTATCTTAGATGTTCACCGAAACGAGGCGCCTAGCGACTCGACGCTCCCCTCGTTTGACTTGTTCAAGGGCTTTGAGAAAATCGGCACCCTAACCGGATTCCTTCGGGCCGATCCCAATCCGAGTCCAGCGCCTAATTCAGCTCCTTCCAAAGTTCCATAGTCGTTCTCGTCCCAAGGTTTCCAACGCGGCAGCGAATACAATTGGATACTCCCAAGTGACGTGCCAAGATAGTCATTAGTCTCAATTCTCTGGTTGCACGCAACGTAAAACTTAAAAAGGAAATTGTATGCTCTTGTTCCGTTGCTTAATGTTCCTGTTCGTCGCGATCTTGGCTCAATGGTCGTCGACATGCACCGGAATTGCTCAGCAGCCAACCGACCCTGGTAAGGATTCGACTTGGCAAGGAACCTTAGACGTTGGCCCTGCCAAACTTCGACTCCTGCTTCAATTGGTGCGGCAGGAAGATGGAAAATATTCGGGCAAGCTAATCAGCGTTGATCAAGGCAACGCGGTCGTCGAATTAGACTCCGTCGAGATCATAGACCGTTCGCTCAAGCTGTCGTGCGAACAGCTTCAGGTCGAATATTCCGGCACGTTTGACGAATCATTTTCCATAGTCTCCGGAACCTTCATTCAAGGCGCTGAATATCCGCTCGAACTATCCAGAATGGAACTTCCCAAGGACCTCAAGCACACCGAGACGTGGAAGGGCGTTTTCAAGGCCGGGCCACGCGAATTTGATATGCAGATTCGAATTTTCAAAGACGAAAAATCGAAGCTGCACGGCAAGCTCGATAGTTTCTCGGAAAAGTTGGGCGAACTTTCAATCGACATTAAAGACGGTGACGAACAATCGTTTGCCTTTGACATGCCGATCACCAAAGCGGTTTACGAGGGCAAGTTCAACGCAAGCCGCGACCGGATCGAGGGGAAATGGAAGCAATCTGGCCAAGAATTCGAATTGAATTTTGACAAGGTCGCGTTGGAGGAAACCCGTTCGATAACGCCAACCAAGCGACCACAGAATCCAACTAAGCCATATCCGTACCGCGAACTTGAAGTGACATTCACAAACGCCGCCGACAAAGCGACCTTGAGTGGCACGCTGACTATGCCAACGAAAAAAGGCAAATACGCCGCCGCGATTCTGATCAGCGGATCGGGCGGACAAGATCGCGACGAGTCGTTGCTCGAACACAAACCGTTCCTTGTACTGGCCGATCATCTGACGCGAGCAGGTTTTGCTGTGCTTCGATACGATGATCGCGGCATCGCCAAATCAACGGGCGACCACATCACTGCTGATTCGCGTGACTTCGCGCGCGACACGGCCGCTGCCGTCGATTTTCTAAAACAGCAAGCTGAAATCGACCCGACCAAAATTGGCTTGATCGGCCATAGCGAAGGAGGATTGATCGCGCCAATCGTCGCCACATCACGCGACGACGTCGCATTCGTTGTGATGTTGGCCGGTCCCGGCGTCACCGGACGCGAAATTATCCTCAACCAAACCGCGCTCATCGAAGCAGCCGAAGGGGCCAGCGACGAAGTCCGCGCCGTCAACCACGAATTCCTGATGGCTGCTTTGGAACAAATGAGTTCAACGAAAACGAATGACGAGATCAAAACAACGCTGCGTTCGAAATTTGCTGAATTGCGAGAAGAACTTTCGGAAGCGCATCGCGAAGAAATGTCGCCCGCCATATTTGAAAGCTCGGTGACACCCATGCTGTCGCCGTGGTTTCGTTATTTCCTTTCGTATGATCCGCGCCCTGCTTTGACCAAGTTGCGATGTCCCGTTTTCGCGCTCAACGGCGAACTCGACTTGCAAGTCGATCCGAAACTTAATCTGCCAGAGATTCGCAAAGCCTTCGCCGCCAGTGGCAACGCCGATGTGCAAGTCGTAGAGTTGTCTGGCTTGAATCACTTGTTCCAAACGGCGAAGTCTGGCTCTCCCAGCGAGTATCGCACCATCGACGAGACCATGTCCCCAGTGGCTTTAAAAGCAATTTCCGAATGGCTGTCGAAACGATTCCACTAGTTCCGGGCATCTTTTCCGCAACGTCGCCGCGCCATATCTCGTTCCCAGGCTCCGGCCTGGGAACGCACTGCACAAGAGGCTCCGCCTCGCTGGCGGAGCCAGCAAAACAGCCGGTTCCCAGGCAGGAGCCTGGGAACCAGGAACCCATCGTCGCCGTGATAGAATGGTGTTGGTTCGGATAATTCACTGTCATTCTTATTTACGAAAAGCATGTCACTGGATGCTACTCGCGAGTTGGGGGTCGATCCCAATTTTTGGTATCGTTGCCTTTGCGGGAACGAAGTTCCGGTGAATCCGTCGCTGGGCGGGACTTGTGAAAAATGCGGTCGACACATTTCGCCGGAGAAAATTCGGCTCGATTCGGCTTTGTCCGTAACAATCAACCAAGTCCAGTCGTTGCAAACGAATGCGGCCAACGCCGATGCCGTTGATTCGACCGCGCCGAAATGGATTGGCCGTCGAATGGGCCATTTCGAAATCATCGAGCCGTTGGGGCAGGGTGGCATGGGCCAAGTCTATCGGGCGCTCGACCACGCGCTGCAGCGGTACGTCGCAGTGAAAGTCCTTCATCGCGGAAAATCGAACGACGCCGATCAGCAAATCGAATTGCTGCTCCAGGAAGCCATCGCCCAAGCCCGCGTGAACCATCCGAATGTAGCCACGATTTACCACGTCAGCCGTGACGGTGGGGACCCTTTTTTGGCAATGGAGCTTGTCGATGGCGGGACGTTGGCTGGGAAAATAAAAGATGGTCCGCTGCCATTCAGCGATATCGCCGCGATCGCGATTCAAATTGTCGAAGCCCTTAAAGTCTCGTTACAATTCGACATCATTCATGGCGACATCAAACCGAATAACTTACTCATCAAAAAATCGGGCGAAGTCAAACTGTCGGATTTCGGTATGGCTCGTAGCGCGTCGCAAGACGACGAACCAGGCTTTGGAGGCACGCCCAACTATTTGGCGCCCGAACTTCTACAAGGCGAGCCTCCGTCGGTGCAGTCGGACATGTATGCTTTGGGAGTGACGCTTTTTGAACTGACGTTTGGCCGCATCCCCGTGCCGCTTTCAGGATCGACGTTTAAGGAATGGATCAACTCGCACGAAAATTCATCGCTGGAGTTTCCAAAGCCTTGGCCAGAAAATATTCCGACCGGTTGGCGAACGCTTTTGTCAAAATTGTTGGCCAAGTCCCCCGCCGATCGCTATGCCACCTACGGCGATGTCCTCGCGCGGCTGAACAAATTGCAACCGCAACGCAACCCGTCGGCGCGGCGGATTCCTCGACTCGTCGCGGCCGGACTCGATTTCTTAATTATTCTTTTGCTGTGGATCCCCGTGCTGGTGTTCATGCAACTGCGGCCGCTCCGCTGGACTTTCGCCGCGAATTGGGACTGGGCCGTCAGTTGGCTTGCGACATTCATGACGTTGCTCACGCTATTGGCCTATACGTTTATGGTGAGCACGTGGAAACAATCGGTCGGACGAAATCTGATGCAGTTGCGCGTCGTCAATCGATTTGGATTGACACCTTCGACCCGCCTAATGGCCACTCGCACCGTTCTCCGCATGCTCCCTTTGTGGCTTCTAGCGTTAGTGCCGGCGGCGAGCGAATCCGGTGCGATTTCAAACCCGCTCAGTGTCGGATTGTGGTTGTTGATGTTGCTTTGGCTTTTGGCAGACTTGGGCACAATGTTGTTTTTCCGAACAGGCAAAAGCCTTCACGACTATTTGGCCGGAACGCGAGTCGTGTGGGACACAAGGTAAGCAGTTCGATTGCCCCTTTGAAGCAACCCTAACCTAGTTCATAATGGTTCACGTTCCCGTTGACTCTATCAACATCGACCTTCCGCCCAGTGAATTTCAAATGCTCAACGCACTTTTTCTCGCCAATGAACAGACATCGAACTGGTTGACGCCAGTCTGGCTTGTGGCGTTGGGTTTCGTTGGTGGATTCTTGTTGTTTGGATTGTTTTGGCTCGTGGTTTACTTTTTGACACGAGTGCCCGGGATCAATCGGATAAATGAATCGAAACCAGCTCGGTTGGGAGTTGGCTTGTTGCTGACCGGAGTTTTTTTCGCGCTCGGAATGTGGCTCGCCAATCAGCTTGGTTGGTTCTCGACGGATGTTGTGGCCAGTGCAAACCCAGAGGCGCGTGTCGACAGCCAAACCGAAGCAGGGTATAGCCTTTTGTTGGCAATAATTGCTTTGGCCGTGACGAGCCCTTTCGCAGGATTTGGGCTCGTGGCGATTGCCTCCGCGCGGCGACGTGACGAAGTATTGTCGTCCCCGTGGGACGGCCCACTGTATTGGCTAAATTGGATTTGCGCTGGTTCGGCCCTATTTGCGGTGCTGGGGATAGGCCTTTGGAGTACCGGTGGACTGGAAATCTTCACCATTGTGGATCAACCAGACCAGTTCATGCGATCGATGGTTAGACTGCCGAGTGCGGGGACGTATTCTAAATATTTTGAAATCCCAGTCTCTGCGGATGACGATACGGGTACGACGATCGACGTATCGTTTAACGGATCTGAGATTCGATGGATCCAGTTTGAATCCGAACAGCCGCTTGCTATCGCTGCAGAAGCAATTACTAAAGATTTGCCAGAACTACAAGTTTACCGACATGCTACGGGAACGAGTGGGCCGTGGCTAACCCAAGCGTCCATGAATTATGAAACGCCAATCCCTCAAGGGCCAGTCCAACAACTTTTTGTTGTAAATCAGGGGGATAGTCCCACTCGACTCCGGGTTTGGTGGCACACCGAGCCGGAATTCTTACAGGTCGCGATTGTTCCAATGATCGCAGTTTTTGTAGCCTGCATTTATGTTTTTGTCATGCTCTTAGTTGCGCTGGCACCAAAAATTACGGCAGTGGCATTGGCCACTTTCAAGACAGAATCGTCTCAGCCGATCTTTTTGATCCTTGTACTTTTCGGGCTGATATTTATGTTGGCCTCGGTCTTCATTCCGTACTTCACCTTTGGCGAAGACATCAAGATGTACCAGGATGCTGGACTAACGGTAATTCGCGTTCTGGGAATATTTTTGGCAATCTGGGCCGCCAGCAAATCAATCGCGGAAGAAATTGAAGGCCGCACAGCACTTACGGTTTTATCCAAGCCAATTGGCCGTGTCCAATTTGTGCTTGGAAAGTTCCTCGGCATTCTGGGAACCGTTGGCCTGCTCTTGCTGTTGTTGGGCTTGTGGTTCACTATTTGGACTGCATTCAAGCCGATTTACGACACCGTTGAAACGGCCGAACGCGTCTTCAATTGGCGAGTCTGTTTTGGTTATGTCGTTGCCAATATCCCGGCGCTCATTTTGATCTTCTTTGAATGTATTTTGTTCGTTTCGATTAGCGTGGCGATTTCAACACGCGTTGGAATTTTGCCAAACTTTTTGATTTGCTTTTCGATCTATGTCATGGGACACTTGACCGCGAGTCTCGTGGCCTCAAAGGAAGTCGGCAGTATTGAACTAGTCGCCTTCTTCGGCCGATTGATCTCGATCATCTTTCCGGTTCTGGATCACTTTGATGCCTCGACTGCCATAATGACCAGTACGGTAGTGCCGTTCAATTATCTCGCATGGACCGCACTCTACACGCTGCTATATGGCACTATTATGCTCCTGCTGTCGCTTTTGCTATTTCAAGACCGTGACTTGGCGTAGGAAAAAAACGGGGATGGGTCGAGATAGCGCCGGGACAACATTCAGCATTCAGCGCCAAAAAAAATGCGGCGGCGAGCAATCGATTCAAAATACGGTAATCTGCGATCAACGACGCCAGCCCCTTTTGAATTCCCTTGGAATCGCAACTGCCAGCTGCGCCGCTAATTGTTGGGCCGCATTTTTTTTGTGACACCGGTTACGGTTTGACCAGGGTCCGTGCTTGTGAAAAAAGTTTCGTCGCCGTTGTTGACGATCACAAAACTTCCGTGACTTTGAATTCCCAGTCCGGCTAGATTGAGCGCGACCGTGCCGGTACCGTTTGCGTTCACCGTGTAGGTGCCGAGAAATGTACCTTGATACAAAGTGCCATCGACCGTCACATTGTAGGTCGCGGAAAGATTTCCCTTGCCGTCGAAGATGATCGGACCCGCACTTGCGATTGGGCCGATGTCCGTTAGATCCCCGCTATAACTAAATCCATGACTTCCCTTCATCGTTGCAAGCGAGAATAGATTGCCGTTGTTCGCCGCAGCAGCAAGAAACGCTGTGTCGCTTGTTGTCGCAGGCTGAATATTGGGCATGTCATGCATACGGCCAGGCCCACCGCTCCCGACATTGTGTATCCCAAAGCTAAACAAGCCGACGGAAGCGATCGTGGAAAGTGCCAAGGTCATAAATCGGTTCATTAGGGTTCTCCTTCTCAAGGTATTTGGTGGACATTTTGGTGAACGACGGCGATCACGGAGTATTCGCATCGAGGCCTAATTCTGTAGAAGCGCGCGATGGGCCGCTCCGTGTCCCAGTATACTCAACATTGGCGAGAGCTACCGTTATTAGTGGTCCGAGCCAACCGGTCAAGCGTCTTTGATGGAAACCAATGCGGATGCAATTGAAGACAGATCAGAACGACAATTCGATGACATTCAATTACGCCTTGGCGGGCCGAATGTTCAAACGAGATTATCGCCTGAAAGTCAACTCGCCGTCGGCAGCGATCGCCGATAGCGACACGTTCACGTTCGACAGATCCCCGCGCATCCGTCCGCTTCTGTTGGCGGCCGTCCAAGAAATAAACCACGCTCGTCGTCGCCGCTTTCTCCGAACTGACCGTATCCGCCTGGCTCGCTTGAAGATAGTCAAAATTGTTTTTGTTGATGCGACGTTGAATCGGTGACCATCCAAAACAGAGACAGACGGGGAAGGGATTACATCCTGGAAATGACGAACGATCCATGTCACTCAAATTCGCAAAGGCCATCACCCGTAGTCCTTGTCCACGGATTTCCGAAGGAATAAGTTCGGCTGACCTCGGACCGGTAGATTATCACAAGGCTATCGCTCAACACCTTGCCTACGTCGCGGCGTTACGGGACCTTGGCCTGGACGTAACAGTTTTGCCCGCCGACAACGATTTTCCCGATTCGACATTCGTCGAAGACGTTGCCCTTTGTACTGCGCAGTTTGCGGTCGTGACCAATCCAGGGGCGCCATCCCGAAATGGTGAAAAAACGGCGATGCGAGAAGTGTTGTCAGGGTTATTTGAACACGTTGACGCAATTGCAACTCCAGGCACGGTTGATGCGGGCGACATCCTGATGGTTGGATCGCATTTTCATATTGGGCTTTCAAGCCGCACGAATAACGCCGGCGCTGACCAAATGATTTCAATCCTTGAACGACATGGTCAATCCGCCAGCAAAGTGGCAATCTTGGAGATGTTACATCTCAAATCAGGCTTGTCATATCTCGAAAACAACAACTTGCTTGTCACTGGCGAATTCACTGACCACGACGATTTTCGCAAGTTCAATCGAATCAAAGTTGATCCGGAAGAGCGATATTCCGCCAACAGCGTGTGGATCAATGGGACCGTGCTGGTGCCAGACGGCTATCCGGTAACCCATTCGAGAATAAGGGCGTTGGGCTATCCGACGATCGCACTTGAAATGTCCGAGTTTCGAAAGATTGACGGCGGTTTAAGTTGCCTGTCATTACGGTTTTGATCGAATCCGGCCCCCGGTTCTTTTCACCCTCGCCGATCGTATCCCCCGCGAGTAGCTCAGCGAGTCCATCAACTACCGGATCCTCGCTCGGAGCACGAGAAATACAAAGGGGTCAGGCGTCATTGATGGAAAGTGCAAGGCGGACGCGTGCTTTTCAATGTATGATCACCGACGCACAAAGCGGAGTGGCCAGCCGTGCTTTTGACTCGCGCGGAATAACGGTCGCGGAGACGGACTCGGATCACGCCGGTGGTGTTTCGGTAAGTGCGACTTGTGAATGATGGCACACTCGGCGACAGCAGTGGAGAAGGAGGAGCTGACTGCAAGGTTCACGCGGAACGCAGTGACGACGTAAAGCTTTGTGCGTCGAAGGCTGACATGAACCAAGACAAGGCATTTCGCTTGTTTTTCCGGAGAAGAATCAGTATTGTGAATATCGCGACCCGTTGGAACTGTGAAATTGCCGGGGTCGGAAACTCGTCGTGACTGCTGGCGATTGGTTGATCAGCAATAGTCCAATCGATTGTGTTGATTACTTAGAAAACAACGGAGATCCCAATGACTGAATCGCACGACCAAATTCGTTCCGCCGCCACAAAAGTCAAAAATCAATTGAGCAACAAGTTTGGGAACATCTGGTTGGCGATGCTGATACGCGGACTTGTGGCAATTACTGCAGCCATTTGCATTTTTGTTTGGCCCCAGCAAACCGTTTTGCTTTTGGTGAAATTACGTGAGCGCACGGCCAACTGCGGTCGGTGATAGCGGTGGTTAGGTGCGGGATTTTGTTAGTTGGCGGATTTCGCGGTGCGTTCTTCGGCGCGGCGGTCGGCGATGGTCCAGCGGTGTTGAGGGTGGGTTGCCAGCCAGTGA
>JANNYC010000111.1:0-45802 GCA_031409895.1 Planctomycetota bacterium | reverse complement strand
TCTAAAATCCGACCCGATTCATCGGGTGCCAATCTTGAGCATCCTTGCTCGTTCATGTCACGACTCCTTGCTGGTATTGGTTTTTGACGAAACGCAACACTAGCAGGAGTCGTGATTTATGAAAACTTGAACGGTATTGCGTTAAACGAGGTGCTGGATTGATGGTTGAATGTCCTTTCGCCATCCGGTTACACTCAAGCGCTTACAAGAAACAGGACGCCATACACCAGCGACGACGGAACAATTGAGCCTTTCCGAAACACACTCACCTGATCCTTGCAGACCTTTATCAACCTGGCGGCACCAATTCGACCGCGCTGCAAATTTCAACCGCCGTCCATAGACGCGAGCTTATTCCAAGCGTGACGAACCCCCGAATGCTTCTCGACCAACGGCGGATCGAGTACAACCAAAGACGGCCTCACAGGACCTTTTCGAGAAAGACATTGGCTGTCTACGCTGTCCAAACTAAATCATTGGTGAGCGGGGTGTTGTCGACGGCGATTACTGCGGCGTCGTTGAGGGCTACGACCTTCACTCCGACCCAACAGGCGGATCACTCCCGATTCTCTCGCAAGGACGGGTACAATAATCGGGAAGGGTCAACTTTCCTTTTCAGGGTATTCGCAGATGTTCAAAAGCGGAGATTCGCCGATTCCGGGATATACGTTATTGCGAATCCTTGGGCAGGGTGAATACGGTGAAGTTTGGGAATGTGAAGGGCCAGGCGGAACTCGCCTAGCGATCAAATTCATTCCTTTGCGAGACAAAAAAGGCCAAGTGGAACTTCGGTCGATTCAGGCCGTCAAGCTGATTCGGCATGCCAATCTTGTTCCCATCCATGCAATCTGGCTGCTCGACACAGGCGGACGCGTGATGGAAAGCGATTCGCTTGGAAGAGCCATTGCGGCTGCAACAAAAAGTCAAACCGACAAGACATTAGTGGCAGGTGCGGCGAAATTAGGCGAGTCGGCGGCGTACCTTGCGATTTGTATGTCGCTGGCCGACGGCAACTTGCAAGACACTCTCGATGAAGCCATTCGAGCAGGCAAATCCGGAATCCCTTTGCCGGAACTCCTGGAGTACATGCGACAGGCCGCCATCGGTCTGGATTTTTTGAATTCGCCAGTTCATCTTGTGGACGGAATTAAAGTTGGCATCCAGCATCGGGACGTCAAGCCAGCTAACCTTCTTGTGATGGGTAACACGGTTGTCATTGGTGATTTTGGCGTTGCTACGACTTTGAAAGAATTCGATGCCACCGCGACCTCGGCACTGGGGAGCATGGCGTTCATGGCACCCGAGTCGTTTTCCCGTAAACCGTCGCAGGCATCGGATCAATACGCGCTCGCGATCACTTATTACAAGCTGCGATCCAACGATCTGCCTTACGACCCGAATGTGTCGATACATGAGCTGATCTCGATCCATAACGACGGAAAGCTGGACTTCAGCAAGGTCCCTGTTCAGGAACAACGAATTCTGGGAAAAGCAACTTCTCCTAATCCGAAATCCCGATTTGGCTCCTGCAAGGAGTTTTACGATTCGTTATACGAGTGCCATCAGCAGACGGCGCCGGCAAAACGATCCAAGGCGCCCGCAATCGCTGCATCCATTTCTGTCGCCGCCATCGGCTTGATTGCAGTCCTGTTATTGGACCCCCTCGGATGGTTCAAAAAACCCGAGCCAGGCCCTGGGCCAGTGATTGTGCCTGTCGTGTCAAAGAAAAATTATGTACTGACCATCACGCCGGGGGATGTTGTCGGAACACTGGCAATCAAAAACGGTAGTTCAAAGGAGTTGATCAATTCCGGTAATTTACATGGCGCCAACAATATTGAACTCGATGGCAGTGAACTGATTACGGTCCAGGCAAATTCGGCAAGTCCCTTTTTGCAATCCATAGATCAGACGTACCGCGTTGACGAGCTTGCCAAACAAAACTGGATTGTCGCCTTGCCGGAAATCTCAAAGGATGAATGGCAGAAGCAAATCGACCGGTTGCTGGAGTCGGGGCAATTGGACGAGGCAAGTCGAGTTTATGCCAACGGTGCGAAGTTCGACGCTGCATTAAAGTCTCTGCCCGCTCCCGTCATTCACGAATTCGAGGGATCGATCGATCGATTTTTAATCGCGAATAACGAATCCCGATTCGCCTTATCTAGCCGCAATTCTTCGGGCGACGTCCAGCCTGTAGTTTTTTCGATAGAGAACGAACGATTGGTTCCCCATCTGCCCCCGACACATGACCTGGATCGCTCGTTTATCAAATCGTTGTATTTCACCAATCAGGATAAGCAACTCATTGTCCTTCGGGAGAAATCTATTGAACGCTGGGAACTTGAATCAGATTCCGTGTCTACGCTGATTTCGCCCAGCACCGGTTCCGAGCCAGCGCAACGTTGGATGGGGGGAGTTGTTTCTGGCGACGGGAAATGGCTGGCCGTTCATGATTTCGATGACACCATTCAGGTTCTCGATCTAATGAGCGAAGTCCATGGGCGCCCGTTTGCCATAAGTGAACCGATGAATCAACAGATTGTCCGGCTATTATTTGGTGGTCAGAAAGATTCGTTGACAATCGTCTGCGAGAGCCTGCCCATGTATCATGCCACCATTTCGCAACCCTCCGACGGCAAGTTGCAGGTTCGAGCCCTGGACACAGTTTTAGAAACAAGTGACCAGATCGTTGTCGACACAGCGCTTCTCGGAAACGAGTCAACCGCCGTCGCAACAAAACAATTGGTGTTCGTCTGTCAGGGAGATGTTGCGAGTCCCGACAACAAGTTCGAATTGTGGAAACGACTGGACAGACCCACCATTTCGTTATTGCGGGCATCTGACAACGGTGGCTGGTTTCTGGTAGTCACGGAGTCCGATCCGTCGGCTTACCTGTGGAATCTTCGCGATCGAGAACCTGCAATCAGCATCGGATCTCAGGAATTCTCGGCAATTGGCGAAGCAATTTTTAGTTCCGACGGCAAATGGCTGGCAATAGCTTCTACGAAAGGAGCTTTCAAGCTCCTGGATCTCAGAGGACCGTCACCCAAACTGCTTGACTTTCAGAATTTTGACGACGCCTACGTGCAGCATGTTGGGTTCACGGCTGGCTCGCGCTACCTGATTGCCGTGATGAACCTCCCGGGTTCCAGACGCAGCAAGGTTTACGCCTGGGATTTTCAGCGGTGTTGGCTTGCACTAGATGCACAAGCAGGTTCGACAGAGTGAGGGAGTCCTGGAATTCAATCATTGCCTTTTCAGACGGCGCGGTTTGCGATGCCACTGTGCCATTAGCCACGCAGTCGTCATTCCGGGCTGAGTCCCGGAATCCATCTTCTAAGGATGGGGATTAGCCCATGTTGAGACGATTCGTGAGCCAAGGCGTTGAGGCGAGAGCGTCCCTCGGGCGGAATCTGTGGACAAGTAAGACATGTCAACTCAGCGATTGCTTGGCAGTTCTCCTTCCGTGGGCCGGGATTCCGGGGCTCAGCCCGGAATAACGACCGGTTGTGTTAGACGGTCGACATCGAGTCATTTGTTGGATGTCAAAAGATCGCTTTCGATCGGCAAGTACGGCGTTCGACTTTTGTTTTTCTGATCGTCCCAGAGCAAGAATCGTTTGATGGATGTCGCTTCGACACTCTCCGGCCAGAAGGCAAGGATTTGAATAATGTGGTGCTTGGCCTTTTCTGGATTGGCAACGGTCGAATCGTTTTTCGCGATGTCCCAGGCACCGTTATATATTCCTGCCAGCATCCAGTGGGCACGCAACGCCGTTTGCACCGGAGACGCTTCGCTGAAGCTAACGATTTGCTCGTACGCGCTGATCGCGCCCGGGTAGTCTTTAGCCACCATCAATGCGTAATCCGCTTCGACTTCCAGTCGGGAAAGTCGATCAACTATTTGGCTGCGCAGCCGGTAGGCGTCCTTGATCGCATCGTTCGATCGCTGAATCAGTGCTTTTGCCTCGTCCAGTTTCCCGCGACCTTCCTGGATTTTGGCTTGATTGTAAAGACAACTTGCCCGCAGCCCGTGGGCAAATGCATGTTCCGGCTGGCTCGTGAGCAGTTTCGCCAATTCCAACTCGGCCTTATTCAGAAGTTCTTCGCCAAGTTCGTCCCCCAATGCATAGCCAAGCGACTGTTCCAGTGCTTCGAATGCCCCAAGCAGTTGGGTGCGTTCATCCGAATTAAGGTTTTGCAACATGGCAATGGGTGTGCTCGTGCCACCCGTCGAATCTTCAATCGTTGCCAGTCGCTGCAGTAACGGCTGCAAGGCTTCCGGACGTTGCCTCGTTTGTTTCAAATCCGATAACAGCGAACCTGCCAAACTCTCGATCGCGCCGCTCGTTGCCATCTGAATCAACGGCTCCAAATCATCGCGACCAAAAACACCGGCTTCAATGAAAGCGCTATCGGCCATGCGCATGCTGCCGTGCAACAAATAATCGGTACGCAATCGAATGTTCAATGCCTTCGGCCAATCTTTGACTGGCCCTCCCTCGCCTTGTAACCGCAAAATCTCTTCCTCAACCTGGCGCGGCGAAACGGTGCGCACGTTTGGCAACGCCTGAAGTCGCTGACGGAGTTCGGTTGCCATTTGAACTTCAGGTTTTTTATAAAGAAAGGTCATCGATTCCAAAGGTAAGAATGGCAAAACTGCGATGCGGATTATGTTGTCATTGCTGGAATCGGCAGCCCGATGCTGATGGGCAATTGAATCGATTTCGGTTTGGGTTATATAACCGATGCGACTGTATTCGGCTTTTCGCGCCGATGCGTTTTCCACCAGTCGCTCGCGAACAAACGGATAAGAAAGGTCCAGCATTTGGCCGCCCGTTCCATCGGCCAACTGGCTCATGAATCGACGAGTCTTGACCAGGGAATCTTCATACGCCTTTTTCTCGACCTCGCGACTTGAACACAACAGACAATGGATTTTGAGATTCTTTTTATTGGCTAGGTCAATCAAAAAATCGGTATCGTACCAACGTTGCGCTTTGGTTTCCGGTTCGAGGAACCCGGGATCGTAGGGAGGAGCGTCGCCGATCAACAGCACCCATTTTTCGACATTCTCGTCGGTGGACCAGGGTAATTGGTCGATGGCAGTGAAGACGCCCAGATCAACCGCTTCGGGAAAATATGGTTTGCCCGATGCCACCGAAATCTTTTCCAGTAGTTGCGTCATTTGCAATGCCTCGCTGACAAACCCAGGACTGATGATGGTCGCGGGCCGATCCGACGCTCCGACATCCGAGTAGGTCACCACTGTTGTTTCCAATTTCCCATCCTCGAATCGACTCAAGTCCGACAATAGCTCGGGAAGACTGGCGCGAATACTCTCCATTTCGTTCGACATGCTTTCCGATGAATCGATAACGACAGCTAGTTGCAACGAGCGTCGCGCCGTCTTAAGCGAGTCGAGGAAATTGGCTTGAAACAGGCCCATGCTTTTGGCCTTTGGGGCGCGCTGAACATCAAACATGGAACTCAACGCAATCCCCGTCGAGCTTTCGCTTTTACTCTGAGCAATGACCATGGAACACGACAACAACAGCGAGGCCGCAGCAAGCACTGTTCGGGTGAATCGGGATCGCATTTTTTACCTTCGGGATTGTTCAATGACTTGAATTATTTTCGCCGATTGTTTCGACTGGAGTGTATATGATGTTGGTTGGCAATGTTATCTTAATGTAAATTCCAGACGAAAAACAAGTTTTCTGTTTACCCTGGTCAAACAACGTCATGACAGCGCACTTCTTGTTGCCTTTCGCAAACTACATCCTGGTCGCGTTCCTGGCAATTCCCGGTTATGCAGCGCAACAGGAGGGGTTGCCCGACCCGACGCGATCAAAAAAGGATTTGCCAAGCGAATCCAGTTTGCCCGGCCAGGCGGTTACCAGTTTGCCCGACGAATCCAGTTTGCCCGATCAACTCCCGCTCGTTTCTTCAACTCCCGAAGCGAACGATTCTGGAAGCCACACCGTTACGGATTACCCGGCTGAATATGATCTGCCACCAACTTGGGGCGGCAACGATGTCAAAACGGACTCTCCGTTAACTGAAGTATCCCCCAACGACCCGTTGCTTCAACCGAACGGCGGGGAAATTGCGGAGCAGTTGAAGCTCGATCAAAATCACCCGTGGCTCAGGCTGAATGTGGGAGGGCCGACCGCTCCGTTGAAAGCGCTTAAGTTTACCGGCGATTCAAAACACCTCCTCGCGGGCGGCGACGACAAGGCGTTGCACGTCTGGTCTCTGGTTGACGATGCGTCGGGAGTGAAAGTCTGGACATACGCAAACCCGGTGTTGTGGCAGGTTCGACGTGGAACTCGTGGCGCTATCAGGGCCATTGACGTCAATGCCAACCGAATCGCATTCGCTGGCGTTGGTGGCTCCAGTTCCATGGGCGAACTCATTCTCGTTAATCCCGACGATCTTCGATTTCAGGGATCGCTGTTTGACAAAGAGCTTGGTCCAAGAAACTACATCAATAGCCTCGCCGTCGACGAATCGGGAAGGGTTTCGTCGATTGATGTTGAAGGCCGTGTTGTCACATGGAACCGGGACACGAATACTGGCCAATGGCGGTTATCGACTTTGCGGCAGAGTGACCGCGAATTGTTTGATGGGCCCATCGCCCGGGAGTTGCACAGGTTTCGTCTCGTTGGCAGTGCAATTGCGACATCAAAACACGGCGATCTGATTTATCAGGAATTAGCCACTCCATTCAAGATCGGAGACGACTTTCCAAAATGGAACCTGGTGCGACGTTCTGGAGAATCCAATCAAACAACGACGTTAAAGACGGCCGAGCCTCATTCGGGAACCGTGACGGCGATCGGCATTTCCGCGGATGGAAATCGCATCGTATCTGCCGATCAAACTCAGCGTGGGCGAGCATTCGTGTGGAATCTTTCCAAAAGTCCAATCGCTGCAACATTTGATATGGATGCTCCGATTCGGACGATTTCGGTTTCGCCCTCAGGTCATTTGCTTCTGATCGGGACCGAAAAATCGCGGACGGACAACGGTGGTCTGGCCAAAGGAACCTTGTGGCAGTGGAATGACGATGGTCAATTTAAGTTGCTTGCTTCGTGGAAACACGACGACCATGTGCTGGCTGGCAATATCAGTCCGGATGAAAAATGGATTGCGTATACTCTGAGAAACTCAGTGCAGGTGAGGGCAATCGATCGTCTAGAAGGCAATGCAACGGTACTGCAAGGGAAACTGCACTTTCCGATCAATGCGCAATTTTCGGCAAATGCAAATGAAGATTATCGAATCCTGATTTCCTCCAAAGTCGCAACGGAACCGAGTCACCAACTGATATTTGAAACAGCGCGTCCGCGACTCGCCGACGTCGACGTGTCCAGAGCGGACAAATGGGTCGCCAGCAATCCCTTTCCGCAACGATGGCGACTGGAGAAGACGGAAGATAAATTCGGTAACCTCAACTGGTTCGTATCCATCGACTCCATTCGAAAAGGCCAAATTCCGTTGGATCTTCAGTTGGATGGTTCCGTCACCTGCGCGAGCTGGATCTTCGACCCGCGGAATGTCGATCGTCCCGTTGCGATCATCGTTGGTACCAGTTTGCGCAACCACATTTACATTTTTGGTATCGCCGATTCCGGCGAATGTTCCTTGATCCGTCAGTACCGGGGACATTCTGCGCCGGTTAACTCGACTGGAATTTCCCAAGACCGTCGATATTTGTTATCAAGCTCCCAGGATGGAACTGTTTGCATCTGGAAGCTCGAGGATGCTCTTTCCGGTCGGCCGAGCATGGAATCAACGAATCGTTGGGGCGCTGAATTTCAGATTGAAAATGACAAACTTGTCGTAAAGAGTCTGGTGCCCGATGGTCCGCTTTATTTTCGGGGACTTCGTGAGGATGACATTATCGACAAACTTACGGTGCCCAACTCACGGGGAACGATCGAAACAAAACAAACACCTCAGGAAATGCTCAGCACGCTGAACAACAGCGACTGGAGGCAAATGCTTGGGTTTTACTTTAGCCGTCGCGGTGAAGTGCAGCCGTATTTTTATCTGTTTCCTGCCTGGCAACCCATAGCTTCTCTGGTGGTCGCCGAAGATCGGGAATGGGCGTACTGGACACCTTACGGATACTACGATGCATCGTTCAACGGACACAAAATGTTTGGCTGGCAAGTCAATCGGGGCATCGACAGCCCGCCCGAATTTTTTCGTGCATCGGAAATGAAAAACGAGCTTGAAAAACCACAACTCATGGAAAAACTTCTGGTCGCGGGCAATATTGAGGATGCTTTCCAGGCTTTCAATCACCACGTTCCGGCCGATATTCAGAATCGCGTTGCGAGCGAGAACAGGCTTCGCCCTCGAGTTGAAATTCAGGCTCCGGCAGCCGGCTCCTTGTTAACGGGAGCTGAAGCCCGAATCGAAGCGGTTATTGAATCGCCTTCGGGAATCGACCTGGCACGGCCCAAAGCATTTGCTAACGGCGTTCCCGCCACTGAATTGAAGCTTGAAGGTTCGACAGACGACGGAAGCAAGCAACGCCAGGTCTATTCATGGAAAGCACAGTTACCGAACGAAAAAAACATTCGCGTTCAGGTCTTCGCGTCAACCCAGTATGGATCAGCGGATGTCGCTCATATTGATGTCACACGTGGCGTCGCTGAATCATCCGCAACACGGCGGCTGTTCCTGATTGCCGCGGGAATCAACCAATACGATGACGGCCAAATCCCGCAACTCGAATTTGCCGTGAATAATGTAACTGCCATCAAAGACGTTATCGCGTCGCCTGACAACCGGCTCTATGAAACCGAGGCGGCGCTACTTGCCAATAAGAGTGTTAGTCGATCGCTCTGGTCCGCAGCAACGGACAGTTTTCTGGATCGACTCAAAAAGGAAGCGCGCCCGGATGACCTGCTCGTTGTGTTTTTGTCCGGACACGGCTTCAGAGACCCAGCCAGTGAACAGTATTTTTATCTTACGGCCGCCACGCGTCATGCCGACTTGCTGGGTCGTCGCTATGCCGATTGTATTTCACTTGAGGACTTTGGAAAATTCAGCGAAATTCCTTGTCGAAAAATAGTAATCCTGGATACATGCCACAGCGGTGCTGTCCAGGCGCTGTCGCAAAGCAACCTGAAGACCATTGTTCGCGCGCTGGAAAACGACTTGATATTTACCCTGACGGCATCGGAAGGTAACGAGGAAGCGTTTGAATCAACAGAACAACAGATGAGCTATTTTTCGGCCGCCTTGTTGCAGGCGTTAAGGGGCGATGCCGACAAACAGGCCCACGGTGGAGACGAAAACGGCAGCGTCGATTTTTCAGAAGTCGTTCGCTATGTCAAGGAAAGTGTTCCGCGACAGATTAACCGACTAGGACAACGCCAATACCCGACGGCAACACCGGCTGAGTTATTTGGTTTTGCGGAGATACCAATGACTTCCATTGGCAACCTGCAAAAGTAGGCGAGTCGACTTTCGGCAAAGCCGGCGTTTCCACTATCGGTACCGACTCAACTGCACTGAAAGCTCACCGTCAAACAAGCGATCATCGCCTTCACTCAGCGGGGCAACACCGGACACCGTTAACGTTGAGTGCCCGTTCAGCAGGAAGCGAAGGCCCATCGTTGCATTCAAGACATCTTGTCGATTGGCAGGATTGCTCAGTGTATCCTCGGTGGAGTCGCCGGCAGCAACGACATCCGTGTCATTCAGTGCGGTTGTGTAGTGCAACTCAAATATTCCCGCAATTCCATCTAAGTGGCGGGTGGCTCGCCGATTGGCTTGATAGAGCCACCGGCCCATCGACAGGTCCAGAAACAACAAATGTTGATCGTTGTAGATTTCAGAAGACAGAATCACCGGTTCGGAACTAGATGTGTCGGTGACGGTAACCGTGTTTCCTTGCGCCGCAAAATCAACTTGCGTTAAGAAATTGATCCAGCAGAACTGATTCGGCCTTCGCTGAACGGCAAAAAATGGCTGCAGGAAGTATGCCTCATTGGCAATTTCGACGTTCAGGGCCTCAAAGGGCGAAGTCAACACTACGGCGTCGGCGGTCGGCAAGATGATTCCCAGTCCCGATGTGCTCGACCAACCATCACTGTTTGTCAACAAGAACTTGGTGGTCATGCTGACATTGCCAAATTCATTATGGCGGTTAGGAGGTCCGCCGAAGTCGGCAATTTGCTCGGAGTTTACACCATTCACGAAAGGAATTCGGAATTCTAACGATGCATTGCCCTGGAGGAAGGTCCGTTCTAGACCAAAAACATAACGGTGGAGGTCAAGTACGTTGCCGTTGGCGTCGGTCAGTGGATTGGCAAAAAAGTTGTAATTGAAAATAAAGCGATCAGTCGGAATGGGACTGGTGTTTTCCGTGACCTTGTATCGGCGATCGCCACCCGCTACCGGCAAAATAAACGTTTCTTCGCCGCCGTCCTCGTCTGACCATATCAGGTAACTGCCGCCGCCGAAAAAATCTCCAATCAGCGCATCACCAAATCCAGTTCCTTCGCTACCCCCACCTTGGCCGAAGGCAAGCGCATTGGAATCGATCGCGCCTTGATCGGGTAGATTCAATGGCTGCGCATCCGGTTGGTCAGCCATCGGTTGTGGATTTGATGGATCGACACCGGATGGTGGATAGACGGTGCCGTCTGCATTGGGCGGGCACTGATCCTGCGATTGCGGCTCACACAAAAATTGATTGGGATTGACGAATTGAAGCCTTGGCCTGCATCGACAAGGATTGTACCGACACGATGGACAACTGCTTTGCGGTTGCGCTTGTCTCTCGTTGAAATATTGCTGGGCGTTAGTGGAACTGAAACCGCAAACAGAGATCGCGATTGCCAGCGCTACCAACTTGGTTGTTCTTGCGAATTTCGACAGTCCAGATCCCATTACCCCACCCCCCAAAGTCGACTTGCACGGAATATGCACAGTTTATGTGTTTTGCAGAATTTTCGTGTTGTCTGGATTATTCGGCTAATTTCGCAGGGTCCATGATCGTTTTTGTAGATGAATTCCTTAAAACTGAACACGGCGTCGCCGCGAGAGCCATTTCCGCAAAACCTGCTGTCAGACTTCCATCGCAGTAAAGGGTCGCCTGAAGCCTGATTTTGATCTCAACGGAATTGGGCCAAATTCGTTTGTCGTTTTCGCGTGCAATCTGGATCCAATGGCGTTTCAGGGTTAAGAAGTTGATATGTCGATCCTGTAAAATGCCGTCCCACGGGAGTTCCGCAGAGCTTTTGATATTTGGAAAGTTCTTTCAGTTGTCATTTGTTGATATTTAGTCAACTTTGTAACCAGGCGCTAGTTTATTGATTTTGCCTTAAAACCTGATAGCTTTACGCTTGCGTTGATTTCAATCGGCACGTGTCGTACCGATTTCGCTTGTTTTGTCATTAGCGTAGCAACGTTCGGCAATCTGGCCGGGGCACGGATAACACGCTGACACGATTTGTTATTCGGCCGTGAAAATGTTGTCCACGCCCGTAGATTGAACTCGTTTTCGGCGCGTAATGAATTGAGACCATCGATAATTTGAACAACCTAACGAGCCATTTTTCATGACCGCAGGCCCTCCTTCACGCGAGGCATGGCAGGCTGCAAGTGCCGGCCAAAGCACGAAAGCCCAGCGAATCGGTATAGCGATTTTCTTGCTCCTGTTTGCAGCAATTGCTGTTGTTGTTTTTGCAATCACGATGCGCGGACGATCGGTGTCTCGTCCATTCGTACAGTCGATGTATGTTCCCGACTACGATCAGTTGGTCGCTCACTCTCCCTATGTGCAACAGGACATTCAGCGCATTCGCGATTTGTTCCAGTCCCCCGATGACCCGGGCGGAAACAATTCGGCCTACAACGAATATGCCGTCACGTCAGGTGCTCCGTTGACCGACCAGCAGTTGCAAGGCGAAAGGCTAAAGAATTTCGCCGCCTGCAAATCAAAAGACATCGCCATCTTTTATATTGCGGCTAATGGCGTGGTTGACGGCAACGGTCAACCCGGGTTATTGAGCAGCGACGGAAACTTCAATCGGCTTGATGAGCTGATGTCGCAGATTCAGACAATTTCCGGGAGCACCAAACTTATTTTTATTGACGCGGGTCAAGTCAGCGACGACTACCTAAATGGTCAATCGGTAAACGAATTTCCTTTTGCATTGCACCGATTATTAGCGGCCAAATCCGGCGATGAAAACACGTACGATGAAAGCCTTTGGGTTATCATTTCCCACGGACTGTTTCAGTCGTCCCAGCTTTCACATACGCAGCGCGGGTCCGTGTTCGGAGTTTCTGTCGCCGATTCCCTGAGAGACTTTTGCCAGAACGGTGATCCAAACGAACTAATAAAGTTGGGGCAGCTATATCAATCCATTTGCAAGCGTTGTGCCGCCATGACCATGGAAGACGACAGACCTGCGCAGATGCCCTTGCTAATGCAAGGAGGACACGGGATCGTCTTTTACAGCGATTTGGAAGTCCGCGATAAGGCGATCGCTCAAAATGTAATCTATCCGCTCCAGTTGAATCGGCCGCCATCCGCCGAGCCCGTTGCAGAGGAAACTCCCCCGGAAACGGAGGCGAAAGAATCGGCCGATCCGCCAGCCGTTGCCGATACTCCTGCCGAAAAAAAAGAACCAGTCGAACCAAAACCAGCGGCCGTGGAAACCGCGCTCGAACGCATTTGGAATTTGCGGGACCAGTTGCAAAACCGTCAGTTGGGGCAGGGTTATTCTCCAATCGATTTTGCCCCTCAGATCTGGTTGAGAATCAACGACCAGATTGTTCTGTTTGACCAACGGCAACGCCGGGGCGGCGATCCTGCATCTCAGGAACTGGACAACACCGAAAAAGACTTGCGGCTTCTGTTAAGTCTGATGACAAAGAATGTAGTCAGCGACGACGTGCGATACCGAAACAACCTATTGGACGTATCCGCTCGATTGGTCGCGAAATGGAATCAGTTTGTTACCAGCGTGCCCGCTGGAACTTCCATGAACCAGGACATCGCAGCTTGTCGGGATATTTACTTTCGCTCCCGATACTATCTGGAATGGACCCGAATGCCGGCATTCCCGAATTCAATTGAGCTGCAAGAAGAATTTCTGGCCTTGATTGCTGAACTCGAGCGAATCCGTCCACTGTTCGTCAATAGTTCAATACAATCAGCCGACCTTGTATCGCTAAACGCGTCCGTCGCAAAACTTCGAATTCATGAACAACGGATTTGGATGCTCGTGGCCTCAGAGGTCGCTGAGTTAAATAACGCCGAAACGGATCGATCTGCCAGTGACGTCTACCGATATGAACAAATATTCAATTCCCTGCTTGATTCTCCCCTGTTGAGTTTCCAGCCGCCGCTTGGATCTTTGGATCAAGTATCTGCGGTCTACGTGGCTCACCACCTGTCCCGCAAATCCTTGAACGAATCGTTTGCCAACTTGTTGGCGCAGAATCTTCAGCCGCCACCAACTGAGGATCCCACATTCGATTGGGCGACGGAATTGTGGATCGCGCCCAATCAGAAAAATATCAACGCTGTGCAAGGCAAAATGAAAATTGCCCAGGCGTTTCTGAAGCTTGGAGATGAGTCGACTCGATTTGACGCCCTCAACGAATGTCAATTACCTGATCGAAGCCGGGCAACTATTCAACAATGGGAGGAAGGAGTATCGAACTGCTTGAGAATCCTTCGAGATTCCGGAAAAAAGATTTCGATGACCCAGTCGGCGTTTGCGAATTCGATTGATAATTCGAAAGCAGGGGACCCGCAAGCCTGGCCTCTGGCAATCCTGCTGGACAAAACAACAGTTCATACGATGGCGCAGCCCCGGGATTCCCTGTTCGTCGCCTTGCCTCCACAAATCGAAAAAATCGTCGAGCCCGTCGTGGTCGAGTTTGATACTGGCGCGGGGAAGCTTGATTCAACGATCGTAAACCTCGATCAGCCCAATACCAAGCGACAGTTTTATTTTTCAACAAGAGGCGGGGACGCCAAAAGCATTGACTTGCAGCTTTCGATAGACGAATCGGAAAAAGAATTCGCGAATCTATTCGAATTCGCGGGCGATGGCCTGGGAATCATTGATCTGGACAAACCGTTTACGTTTCCGCTTGTTCGCGATGCCCAGGGCGAGTTTCTCCCATTTAATCTGACGGTCCGATCGGCTCCGGCAAATGCTCGACAATCTCGGCAGCAGGTGGGAATCAAACTCAGTTTAGTTGGCTTCGTTGGCTCTGATGAAGCGCGCGTTAAGGTCGCCGAAGACGAGTCGTTGCGATTAACCGTCCAATTACCCAGGGAGGATCGCGTCGACCTGATGGTAAGGAACTCATCGTTTTCGAAGTTCTCTATTTCGGCGGAAACCAGCGTGGGCTCGTACACTTACTACGACCACAGCGCGAATTTGTTGGCGTTTCCAAATCGATTTCGCAATTTCGACTTTCGACTTGAAAACCATTCTGGCCGAAAAAAGAAATTCAAGCTCGAGTTGTTTTCTGTAGTGCGACCCGCTTCGTTCGACAAAACTGACGTGCTCCCGGGGCAGATTGTCGGTAAAGCCGTACAGGATCGAGTCGCAATTACTCGGCAACTGGATTCGCTCAAGCGAAGTACGCTTGCCAAGCCACCGTTTGCGACTAGCAAGGAGCTCGAATTGGCTCCGGACGGTAACGATCCACTGGATTTTCGACCAGTGCCAGTCGAACCTAAAGCGCCAGCGGAACCTGCTGTTGCGTCGGACCCGCCCGCGAAAGATCCGCCCGGTCAGATCGCCCCCAAATCCGAAACTCTAGTAGATTTCAGCAACGGCATCTATTGTCGCTTGAGCGAAACCGACGTGGATCATGGTCGTCAAGCAACTCGCGATTTCTGGTTTGACATCAAACCGTTACCCTCCGAAGAGTTGGTTGCGGCGACCGCCAAATTTGATCCCTTGAATCAGCTGTTTTCCATTGAACTTGAACCACGATGGAACGCTGACACACCTTGTCCCGTACCGGGAGGTGTTGAGTGCGTGCTGGAATCCGGCAACAGTTGGGACTTCGCTGCAAATATTGTGAGAGGCCTGGCAAAGCTGGATGACAAAAACAATCGCGGCGAATTGCAGTTCAAAATCAGTCCGGAAGAACTGGCCTTGAACGACCCCGTCCTTCTGTATGTCAACGTCAATGAATATCGGGGAGTGTTTATTTATAAGCTGAGCGAAGCGGATTTTCGGGGGCCTGCACGCACCCTGGAGAATCTTCGCCAAGACAACAACTTTCTCGTGCTTCGACGGGTCATTACCCAAACCGCCGACCAGAAGCCGTCCGAGTTTTGGAAAACAGTAGATTTTTGGGCGCTCAAACCGCCGGACAAGATCTCGTTCGAAGTTCTCGCTGATATGGATGATGGCAGTTCCGATGAATGTCAAATCCTGCTTGACATCAAACGCGAAGAGTGGACGGTGCCGGAACCACAGTCGCCGCGTTTAGGGGACAGGAAAGTAGACTACCTGGCAAAGATCAACGAGGAGAACGGGGGCCTCGATCTAAATGCCGCGGTGAAGGATCACATATTCGAATGGGCGCCCGACAAAGACGTCAGTGGTAAATGCGAGTTGATCGGACGCGTTGTCTTTAAAGAAAATCAATCCAATCGGGCAACGGGGCAAACGACGTTCAAAGAAACGTTGCACATTGACGGATTGCCCCCGGTGGTGGACGAGATGTTCTGGGTCATCGACGGTGATAAAAAGAAACTGTACGCAACGATCAAGGAAAATCAAAAACAGGTACAGCTGGAGATTGTGTCGAGAGACCTTACCGGGACCAGGAGCGTTCGACTTTTCGTCGACGGCGACAACGATCTCGCGATCACGGACCAGGACCGGGAACTAGGAACCGCGAAACCAACCGAAAAAATCGGCATCTGGAACTTTGCTGTTGATATCGAAGGCCAGCTTGCAGAAAAAAAGCTTCAATACGGCGAAAACCGGATCCATGTCGTTCTGGCCGATGTCCTGGGAAACGCCACCAGTATGGAGCGCCCGATCGGTCCCTTCACGCTGACTGTCGTCAAGCTGACCGCCGCTGAACTGACGATGATCGCCGAAGAAAAAATTCCCAAGTTCACGATCAATGTTCGTTCGTTCCGGCTCAACGCGCTAAAGGAGCGAATCCTGTTGCCAGATACGGCACCGAAAATCGTCGGGACCGGTGACCAAGAAGTGCATTACGAGGTCAAGTCTGACGAACAGGGCGGATTCCGGATACTGAAAGTTCCCCCGGGGGAATACGTGCTGGTCAGCGAGTTCCGCCATCGCACGGCAACCGGCCAGCCGCAGAATCTGCGCGCCGAAAAGAAAGTCATCATTACCGAGACCGAGGCACCGGAAGCGGTTGAATTGGTGCTGGACGTGATCAAGGATCCCCCGAAAGATCCCCCGAAAGTCCCTTGACCCTGTCTTTCAACGGTCTGGCTTTCGGTCAGCGCGTTTCTGCGTTTCTCAACTGGCTGCCATTTCATGGAAATCTCGGCAGGATGCGCAAAGTTTGTCGATGGCCAAAGGCCGTTTGTAATGCATTGCGCGGAAAAGCCGAATATCTGGATGGTGCATGATCCGCCGATCGGAACATGTTGGATGTTTGTACCCAAAATCCGCTTAGCAGGATCGATCCATGAATCGCAATAGCCGCCTTGCTGTCCTCGGTTTTTCGTTGGCATCCTGCCTTTGGATGTGCGGTTGCCAGGCGATTCAACCGCCAATTCCCACTTGCTGGGACAAAATGGGAATTACTGGGGCATTCACCACCCTTCGGGACAGTAAGCTGAACCGGTTTGGAAACAATCCCCTCAAGGAATGGAAGCCGCCGAAACTGCGGATCGCAGACCCCAAAAATCTTGAATCGCTAAACCCTGCTGTCAAAGCTGCCGCCGAGATCAAGACGGCCGAAGACTTGGCAGAACAAAAGATCAAGGCACTGAAATATCTCGGGATGATTGGCTGCTGTTGCTACGACAAGGACGGAGCGATTCGGGCAGCGTTTTTGGACGCCCTGAATGACTGCACACCGTGTGTCCGGCAGGCTGCAATTGAGGCCCTTTCCATGACGGCCAACGAATGCAACGAAGAAGCGAAGAAATTCAACGCCCAGCGTGAGAATTGCGACCCGCGAAACTTCGGCGAGCTGCCACGCGGCTACCGGATGCAGCAACAATGCCAGAAATGCGGTGGCCGGGGTTGCCGTCTCTGCGCAGGTGACTGTGGCAACTGCGGCGAAGTCGCCTGCTCCTCCTGCGGAGGCGGACCGTTTGCCTGTTGTTCGTGTCTCGGAAAAGACATCTGTAAACGTCTCGAAGAAATGGCTTACAAACAAAACGACGACGGCTGTTGGCTGGAACCCATTCCTTCAATTCGCTCAGCTGCTGCCGCCCTGTTAGGCTATTGCCGACCTGAACCTGCCAAAGTGACGCCTCCCAAAATTGAAATTGAAGGGGGGGGAGATACCGAAGGTTCAGGCAAAAGTACATTCAACACATCCTCGAATCCGCAAAATGGCCTCGTCAGAGTTGCTCAACCAAGTCAGTTACCAACGATTTCGGGGCAGATTACATCATCGCTCGGCGATTTGGTTTTCATCAAATTTGCCAGTGCCTACAAACTGCCAGTTGGTGCCCGGATCATGGCTCAAACGCAAAGCGGTTCGGAACTTGAGTTGATTGTCTCGTCCTCAAATGTCGGTCAGATTGGTGCTCGACTAGATTCGTCCAACCCGCCTGGTGCAGCAATCGTTGGTGCCGCCGTACAAGTCGGTATCCTGGAAAACTAGCGTCGTATCACGATGAAGAACTTGGGTTGCCGACTCATTTTGGACGTCAAAAATCCGGCTCAATTCGAGACGGCAACCCAATCATTAGAGCTGGACGCTGCGCAAAAGGCTGAAATAATTGTTCGGCCTTCTGATACGGTTGAGTCGTCGAACAATAGATAAACGCAACTCGGTCAATCGTTTCCTGCCTCGCGAACCATTCGGTTAACGCCGCGACGGCAGTCGAATCCGCCATACCTAGACGCCCGCACCGGGCGGTTTTTTTGCCAATATGGAAATTCTCTCTAGCAAGCGTTTCTGCGAATTCCGAAAATCCGCTGCAAATTCCGTTTGAATCCGCTAGGTGTAGCGATAGCGTTACTCAGTTGACCAAAAAAACACGAACGGATTCACCCATCAGTTTGATTCTCATATTTCAGACAGGCGTGACGATTTGCTTCGATTGTCAATCCCAGGATAGAATCAGGATAGAATATTGACATTCTCTGCAGCGGAACCTGTCGGTCATTAGCGGGCAAATTGAATTATGGACGGGTGGCAAGGCAAACACGAACCCAAGACTCCTCGCGCAGGAAAATCACCTGTCATTGGTCGCTCAAATGAACCTGACCAGGATAGTTGGATGCCTGGGCAATCTGCCGGGACGGGTCCTGCCCAACCGCACAGTCACGAATCGTGGAGCCACTTTCCAACTCGCGCTGTCAACTGGATGCGAGTTCGCCACCGCACAAAACTTGCCGGTCTCGCAATGGTGGCGATTGCCCTGACTGGAATTCTGCTCTTCGTGTGGATCGACTGGGGCAAAGATACTTTTCTTGTGATTATCAAACCCGGCAAGTTGAACGCAAGTTGGCTGGCTACGACTCCCTACATGAACTCGTTAACGCGAGATTCCCTGGTTTCCAACGCAGAGAATTTGAAACCAATTGACGAATTTGATTTACTCGATCCCGCTTCCGATGACTGGGAAAAACTGCATCGGAACGACGCCATAGGGTTCGGTGGTCCCGACGGGCAGGTATTGGTCTTTTACGTCAACGCGGTTGGGGTAGCATACGCGACCGACGTGAATGATGAAAAAGAAATCAATCTGATTGCCTGCACACTTCCTGCCGATGTGAGCCCGTTTGATTCGGATCGTGAAATCAAGCGATATTCACTGGAGGCCCTGTTGGATCAAATCGTTGCCTGTGATACCGGGGAACCTGGCACGAAGATTGTCCTCATCGATTCCCACCCACTGTCGACTCCGTCGAATCCGGGACTGCTAGTTGATCGATTTCCACAGGCCGTTCATGACTTGTACGAACGCAAGTACAAGAACGACGATGACCCGTCACATCGCCTGGTTATTGTTAGTTCTCATTCGCCGGGTCAGCGAAATTGGCCTGCGCCGGAACTGGATTCTTCAGTGTTTGGCTACTTTACGCGCGCGGCCCTGCTCGGAGCCGCGGACGGAGCATCGGGCGATGGACAAGACAACAAAATCACGCTCGACGAATTGTGTCAATATCTGGCGCATCATGTAACGGAACATGTGGTCAAGTATCGGATGGCCACGCAGAACCCAATGATCCTCGCACCGGTGTCGTTAATACCGGAAGGGAACCAAACAAACAAATCGAGTGAACTTGCGCTGACTTATTGCAAACCGTCGTCGTCGCTTGCGGATTCGACGAAGGATGCCAGCAAACGCATTTCGCGCTTGGTCGAGAATTATCATTTGCCGCAAAAGTGGCAAGCCTACGCGGATCTGGAATCGAGTCATCGACTGGATCGCGAGCCCTTGCTGGCAGGAAGGGCTGCGGCACTGCTGTCACGAATGGAACAACTGGTTTGCGAATTAGGTATCGATGCCGATGAACTTGTCGCACTGGAAACCGAATGGACGGAATTGATCAAGTCAATCAGTCAACCAAAATCCTTTTCACCGGTCAGCCTGGCGGAGGCCGAGTGGCTGGATCAGCAGGAGCCAAAACCGGGAACTCCCGGAAATAGTAACCCGGCCTACCTTCCGAACGGGGACGAACGAAAGTCCCTGCAACATTCATTGTCTGGTTGGGTGAAATTGCAGAAAAGCGGGCCCGAAAAACCGAAAGGCGATCCGGCGGTTGTAACAGGTAATGTTGCCTCGCCTGGAGTTGAAGCTGGCAAGGTTGAATCCAAGGGCGAAAACGAGCCTCCGGAGCCTGGATCGGCTGAGGCCGATCCCACGGTACTCAACCTAGCAATCGTTGAAGCCGAAGATATTAAAAAAAGGTTGCTGGAAATTGAACGTCAGCCATGGTTGATTGCGGCGATGTTATGGGACGGCACCTGTCGCAATGACGATTTCTCGCCGAGCCTCGTCAATCTCAAATACTGGCTGACAAAACTGGACGGGGTCAGTGCTCCCCTGCCTGGTAGCCTTCCGATCAACGAATTCATCGAAATGAAATTCCTCCATCTGTTGTTGCAAAATGTGGATTGGAATTCGGATTCACCGGAGATCATTGAGCATGCGGTTCGGCGCGCCGTTCAATGTCGCCGGGCTTGCGAAAACTTTGCGATCAATCTTGATCCACGCGTCCTGATTTGGGTTTCCGCCGAGTTTCGCGGGCTGGAAGACACCCGGCGTATTGCGGAAGACTATTTGTTTGCCAATCGGTTTGATACATCGGTCGAGTTATTCGACAGGGTCATAGAACAGTTAGCTGAATCGAAGTCCGGAAATCTGGGCAGTCGAGCAAAATCATTGGCCGATGCATTTTCAGTTCGAAATGAAGTCGCTCGAAAATCACCTTACTTCGCCATGTTGATCGCCCGGCAAATCCTGCGCAACGAAACAACGGGCAAGGATGTTCCATCGGGGGTTGATTTTGTCCAGCTCCGGGATCGATGGCGCGATCTCGCCCAACTGAATCACCAGCTTGCCTATCAGTTGTGGCGACCGTCCGCAGTGATCGACGAAGCCGTAACTTCGGAATCGATCCTGAGGAACACGGAGAACATCCTGAACCTGGCTCGCGACGTTAAATCCTCACTTGATTTTCTCGAAGGACAAGTGGGAGAGCAACGCAACTATCTGGTCGACATAAAGACCGACGATACTCAGGCGATGGTATATATCCCCGATTTGCTGCTGAGTCCGCTGGTGACGACCCGCCGCGAAGACCTTCGGGCTCGCTACCTTAAATCAATAGGTATGATCGTACCCGATGTCGGTTCGGGGCGAAGAGTTCAATCTGTCAATGCTCCCTACACGAATGTACCTCAACAAAAATTCCAGGAATTCCTGCGTTCCGCTGAACTGGTCAATCAACAAGACTTTTTTACGCCATTGCAACGGTCCATTTTCGCCAGACCCTATCGCAAGGATTGGGAAACGACACGTATATCAAGTGCGTCTTTTGAAGAGATTGCGCGACTGCTTGCGCAAGAAATGGATTCGGCACAATCACTCCCCAACCAGCGCAGTGACCTGCAAAACTCCGATTACTGGCTACGCTGCGTCGCTTCGGGACTTGCCGATTATCAAAGCGTTTTTGCCGGTTCCAGAAATCAGCCGAGTGATCATTTCAGCGTGTGGGGGCGAACAGGAGCCGAATTAAATCGTGTTCAGGAGTCACTGCATACGAATCTCAAGATCGAACGAATTCTCGCGGATTTTTGGGGCAACAACCGCATGGCTGATCCGACGGATCCCTATTTTCAGCGAGTCGCCATGAAGATTTATGACCGGCTTGGTGATGATGCCGATGATCATCGCAAACTCCTTGACGCGACGCTTCAACCATTATTTGCGAGTCGCTTGAATAGCGCACGCGAGTTTCAAATCGCCTGTGATGACTATCAGTATCTGCGAAACGAAGCGGAAGAAAAGCCGCATGAATTTTCAGTTCGTGCCAATGCCGAATTGGACCAGAGGGCTCATGTTAACGGAAAGGACCTGGGTCCGATTGCCGTTGCCCAGCTTCAGCTGCTCGAGCGGAGGCTGTCGCATGACCCCATGCCCATCAATACGAGCAACGAATCGGGCAAATTGGCAGAACGGCGACTCGCCTATGATCTTGATAAGTTGAGAATGGGAGATCTCCCGAATCAACCTTTTTATTTTTCTCCTAAGTTGTTACCGGACGTGGGTAATGTCCAGGCGGTTCTGTCTTTTCGAGGACACTTGGCGGATGCCCTGTTTGAGGTTCGTGCCCAAAACCGGCCACCACCCGATTTTATGCCGACGATCACGTTGGCTCACAAGCCATCCATTTGGCGAGCCCCAACGGTCCTGGTCAACAGCGATGAACGGGCTGTCACGGATGTCGTATTCGTTCTGGATTGTTCGTATTCAATGAGTGGCGAATTCGGTGCCGGTGAGCTCGAGGGATCAAGTGATTCAGTGGCCTCAAACGGCTCTCGACCCGACGCCGCCATGGGTACAACGCGATTCGATTTTCTCAAAAGCGCCATCGTCTACCGGCTGAGCCAAATGCGAACATCGAAGCTCAACCGCGTCGGTATCGTTGCCATCGGCAGTCGCGTCACATTCAAAAAAGTTGGGACAACGTCGTTCGATGAGCTCGTGTTTTCTGATGCGGATCAGGCAAAAAAGTGGGAGGCCGAAAACGTTCGACCCTACAACGACGCGCGGATCCTTTCCAATCTGACATCCACGGCAGTCTGGTCAGACCGCGAATGGGAAGACATCGAAGATGCCATCAAGAATCTCAAACCTTTCGGCCAAACGCCCCTGTATGCGGGAATGGTAAGGGCTTCTGAAATGTTGAATGCCAGTGGAGACAACCGAACAAAAGTAATGGTTGTTATCTCCGATGGAGTCGAAGAAGTTTACGAATTCAACGGAGAGGTTCCGGAACTCGCCGACTCGTACACAGTGAAAAATTACGATGCGCTGAGGCTCGGCCTGCCTGCCAACAAGATCCAGGTTTTCTTTCTTGGATTTGACCTTGCCAATGATCAAAGCAAATCAGGGCAGGAACAAAAAGCCCGTATGAATAGAGTCCAACCCGGCCTTTTCGATAAGCGCCTTGATCAAATCAAATCCTTGGCAAAGAAACCGTACTTCTCAAGTCAGATCCAGCAATTCAAAAATGACCTGGACGAAATTGCCCGCGCCCGCCAGTTCCAGGTTTCTCGCAATGACAAAACGATTGCGGAAGAGAAACTGAATCAAGTCTGGCAGCCCGCTGGACTGAGCGAACAATTTGAACCAGGCTTTTACGATATTTCTATTCAGAATTCGGATGCAGCAAAAAGGCTTTGGCTGGAAGATGGAGAATTCGTTACTCTGGGATTCGACGGCAGCAATTTGAATTTTGCCAAAAGCAGAACTTCCGGCGCCAATTTCATCGGCTCGGAAGTACATTCTTTGGGACGGGACGAATATTCCATTGCGCTGTACCAGCCAAATCTGCAACGACCGGACATGATCCCCTTTGAGTTTCTGTTCGAACGGGTCGCGAAAAACGAATTCAGCTTTCGACCCAATCGCGCATGTCTGGAAATTCTCCCGGAAACCCCTTCGGCCGAGGCGCCGGCGTACTTGCTGCAGGATTATCGATTTGTCAACAAATCTGATCAGAACGCGCCCGTCGTTCAATTCGCCAGTCCAAAATTAGCACCGGGTTCGTACAAATTGCGTCTCTGGACTCAACCGTTTCAGGAAAACAGAGACTCTCCGTCAGGGCAATTTAGTTTGGCTGACGGTCATTTGAATGGGCGAACGGGGGCTTTGAAACAAGAACAGCAGTTTGGCGACGACAAAGTTGGGATCGAAGCCTGGGGTGACTCGGTGGCACGAAGCATTACAATCAGGCTCACTTCCAACGATCCAAGAGTACTTCGAACACTTCTCGTTGATCTATTGGTCGAAGACTCACCGAGCAAGGCCCGGTACGGAGTTGACTTTGCGATCAATCGCGTTTTTGCCGAACCCGTACTGGCAAGCGATTCGGCTGGGAACACCGATTCGACGCCGGTATTTGCAGAGCATACTTTTTTTCTAGACAACCGATATCATGCGTTGCCGATCAGTTTCACCGTACGGCGAATTGACAGCATTTTTGGGAAGTCAGACTTTGCTGATTTTCGTTTTGACAAAAACTAACGCGTGCCAGCTCGACCTAGTCGAAGTGTCCGGGCATCACGCGTCCAGCAAACACGCCCTAGTGACGAATCGATGCTTGATTACGTAATTATTGAAGCTCGTCGGCTACCTCAAAACCAAGTGGTCCTGACAAAAAGGATCGCACGAAATCAGCGAATCGGCGTGGGGCGTACCGATTCTGCCGACCTGGTTGTGAACGATGACCCGGAAATCTCCAGTCTCCATTTCGTGGTTGCTGTTAGCCACGACGCGTGTACCATTACCGACCAAAATAGTACGAATAAGACGATTTACAACGGTCGGCCAATCACACAAATCAACATCGGCGATGGTGACCGAATCCTCTGCGGAAAAACGGAGTTCATTTTCCGGCTGTTTTCCACGTTCGATGATCCTTCCTTCGTCCCACCGTTCATCAACGAACAGCCCAGGCCTGAAACCAGCATCGAACCGGCGCCAGTTCCAGCTTCGAAGGCAGATCCGACCCCACCAGCTGAACGGTCGACAGAGGTCAAACGAGTACCGGCCCCCAAGCCCATTCAACCGACACCCCGTAAGCAAACGCAACCGGCGATTCCTGTACCTTTAACCAGGAAACCGGGACCACCCGTTTTTACTTCTTCGAACCATCCCGTTCCTGCGGCGACCGATTCCGGAAACTCGATCAATTGGAGTTTGTTTGCCGAGGAGGAACCTGTAACCGGACAAGCTGGGGACGCCGGGCATCCGTTGGGTAAGGATCGGCAAACACCCGGCCAACCGTCCGATGCGTTTGGCGAGGAAGAGGAAACACACGAATCGGAAAAGACCCAGATCATTATCGGTCAGGCGCCCGTTGGCAAAATCGTTCAAGTCGTAATTGGAATTGCCGGGCAACTCGACCCGTCAGCCCCGCTGGTCATGGATCCGCGTCAGAATTCGAAAGCGGTGATCGGTCGTGCCGCCTCTGCGCATCTTCCCTGTCCGCTGGACCCGTTTATGTCAAATCGGCATTTTGCAATCGAAATTCAGGACAACCAGTGCCTGATTCGCGATTTGAACAGTTGCAACGGGACGTCTCTGAACGGGCAACGAATCCTGATCGCGCCGCTCCATCACGGAGATCGAGTTTGTGCGGGGCAAACCGATTTCGAAATTGCGATCGAAGTAATGTGATCGTTTTGCAAAACGCAAGTCACTTTATTCCAGGAGAGCCCGGAACTGGATCTTCCCGACCTCAAGAATATCGCCGTCATGCAAGCGGGCCCGTTGCATCTCCTTCCCATTGATCGTCATCAGCGATTCATCATTGAGGCATTCGGCAAAGCAACCGACGCGCGAATGACTGATTGAAAAGTAGAACGGCTCGCCCCCCGGTTCCGCCGCAATCATTACGTCCGCCTGGTCCGTTGACCCCACGTGAAGGACCTGCTCAAGTCGAACCCACAGGCGATGGCCGGCATGGGGGCCGTTTAATACGTGAAGTGCAACTGATGTCATTGGCCTTGCACCGGGGCTACAACTCTCAATTAATAAAAATGTCTTTGATCAGCATAAAACCGAGGGCGGCAACGGAAAGCAATGCGACGAGGGCAAACAAACTGGAGAGTATTGTATAGCCCTGATTTTCCTTGATCGTTTGCGAATTCCAGGCAAGCTTTCCTCGGTTGCCGATGACTTTCTCACGGACGACACTTTCCAGAAATCCCTGTGGGCTGGGCGGATTGCCAATGGCCACAAAATAACAACCCACGACCATGGCACTTGATTCCACAAGCCCATTGCTGCACAACGTCTCAATCCGATTCCCGAACGCTCCACGAATCTTGCTCAGCAGCGTAAATAACTTGCCGTTGCCAGGACGTTGCAAGGCATCTTCGCGTCCAAAAAACTGTCGAATATTATCTTCAATGTTGCGGCATGCGCTTTTGGCAAGATGTCTTGCTCGCTCCGTGGTGACCGGCGTCCAGACGTCGGTATCACCATTGCCGTATTTGGAACCCAGTCGCCCCCGTTGCGTTTCCTCTGGGGAAAACCGTCGCATGAGCTCTTTGAATCCAATTTCGTTTTCGATCTCGGTAACAAGAGTTGTTACTGGGAAACGCATTCCTGTCTGTCTACTGATCGTTTCCAGGTCTTGATGCAATGCCAATTGCGCTTGGTCGTGAAAGTGCTCCACCGATTCGAAAGGCAACAAGGTCACAACACCATTGATCGAACAGACGGGATAACGATTTTTGCGCAACAGTCGGCAAACGTATTCAAGTCGATCCGCATACATGTCCAATTCATGCTGGGTAATCTCAGCTCTAACCGGCGCTGGTTCGCCAGGCAAATCACTGGCCCCTGGAACCAGCGTCCGCAAGAAATTGGCAGGAGCCGGTTTTGCTGGCGACGTTGCGGAGCTGGCACTGATCTTGGAAGGGTTTTGAGGCAGCGAAGGCGAACCGGGACTGTCGCCACGCATCGTCTGCATGTAGTGCGGCTCGCTTTTGCCGCCACCCGGTGACGCGGGGGAGGCAACGCTAAGGCGGTTTTTGGCCAGTTGGGAAAGACTGCTGGCGCCGCTGACGTGCAGGAATATGTAGTCACGGTCTGCGAACCACTGAATCGGTCGTGGCCCGCTTGAGACTCCTTCAACCAGCGCGGACAGGCGCGCCGCCGCGTGAAATTGGTTCGAGAAACTCTCCGAGCCGGCACCGATCACCAGAAACACCGGAGTCCTTGTTATATCAATCCCCTGATCGCGCAGCGCTTGCATGCCGGCTTTCCATGCGTCATCGATATCCGGGTATTTCGAAATATCACCCTTCATCAATAGTTCGACTGCAAAATAAATGCAGCTAGGAACAACGAGGATGCAGGCGACGACAAGCAGGATCAATCTCCAGTCATCGAACCAGTCAGGCCAGTCCTTGTACCGGTCCGACATCAATCGAAAGTGAATCAGAACTGTGATACCGGTAATCAAAAGAGCAAAAAAGGAGAACCAGGCCAAACGAGCGGGGACAGATATGCTGGTGACCCTTTTCAGACCGGGCAAAAGCCGGGAGAAAAACAGCATCAATGCCCGAATCGGCATCAAGAGGATATTAATCAAGCGAACGAACAATGACATGACTCACCGATTTGTGTCTAAAGTCAAAAATCAAATTCGACTATTCCAAATGCCAACGATCGAACAACAGGAAATAATAACTTGCCGCTGCGACCAACCCGATCAGACCAAGTATGCACATGGTGATGAATTGCAATCGCCCATCCATGGGCCTCGCACCATCCCCTAATTGGGGCGCGCTTTCAAATTCCAGTGTGGAACGGCGATCGAGCATTCCAGAAGTATTGCGCACCCATTCCTCTAGCCGTTTTGGCAACTGGTGTTCGCGGGCTTTGTCACTATCAAGCGGTTTCGAATAAAGTCCTCGGTACCCGAGCAGAACGACCGTATGAAATACCTCCAACGCGTTCTTGTTGGAGAGGGCTGCGGCCCTGTTGGCGTCCACGAAAAAGTCTTCAAACGCCTCGCGCCGCCCTGAAAAATAATGGCGTTCGAGAATGTGATTGGTCCACCATTCCCGACCCTCCCATGGAAAGCTGATTAACTGTTCGTCCAGCCAGGCGACCAATGCGTATTTTGCCAATTGCCAGTCCGTGGACATTGCACCGAATTGCTGGTCCCCACGATCGATCTGTTTCTTGACGTTCTCGTATTCGATCGTGATCGGTTCATGCTGGTTTCGTTCGATACGTTCCAACAATGCAATTCCGCTCAGGATGATCGGGTCGACAATTTTTGAAAAATCCGGAGTCATTAACCTACTCTTGCCAATGCAACCGGTTTAGCGAGTTGTTCGCACGGCAAATATTGCCAGCTCCAGATTAACCAACTGACCGGCCAATTGCAGAATGATCTGTCGATTGCCCTCGAGGTCAGCCAGATTATAAATCTGGTCGTCGCGAATTCGAATCGCCAGACTGTTACTAATTTTTACGTGTTGCCAATATTCGTTGTCTTCCTGCACGGCGAAAAACAACCAGTTGCCTCGACCGGATAACTCGCTGGGGACCTGTCGAACCGGGGTTGGCCGAACGCCGCGTTTCTTTTGGCGAAAAATCTCTTCGACCTGATCCACACTGCCAAATTTCCAATCAGGTGCTTCGTCACTAAAAATTTTGATGAATTTTTCTTTGGTCATACTCTGATAATGAACGCCGATGAACAACTGCCATTCCGCAGTAAACCACTTTGGATCGAGGGAAACCTGAATCACCCGCCCGGCACCGATAAACCATTTTTGTTCGACCGCTTCGTCTGGCAGTTGGGTCAGTTTTTCGATTTCCCGTAACGCCCACCAAAAAATACTTGCCAGATCGTCGTGATCGTATCGCGGATACTCAGGCGAACGTTTGTCAGGCCCCAATATCGAAAGCCGACCGATAATGCGACACAATTCGCAGTAGGCGGTAAAAGGATGCACTCCCTGTGCAAACGACAGACAAGTCAATGTTCCAAGTGCCTCGTTCAAGGCTCCGGCCATGTACAATTTCTGCAGGTCGCCGGGACGCTGGCTGGACCAGTCGATCGACCTGTTCCGCAACAGTGTTGTCAAGTGCGAAACGCGAGTTCCAATCAGGTCGTAAATTGCACGAAACACATTGATGCTCAGCTCATGCCATGCATTGACCGACAAGCAAGGAGGGAAATACTTGGCATCGAGCATGGGTGTTTCGCCATCTCGGGCGCGAACCAGCCGGCAAACCGGCAGGCAATCGAAGCCTTGCAAATCGTCCGTCGACAGCAGGATGCGAACATTATGATCTCGAAAGGAAAGCGCTTGGCGATTGCCGCCGGCACACTCGTCATCGCATTCCAGTTCGAAGGAAACATAACGGGTCGGCATTTCTCCCTTGCCCGTCGACACATTGGGACGCCCTTCCACGTATTTCGGAACGGCCAGGAATACTGTGACGTTTTCGTTCTCGGCAAAGGCCTTGATCAGGCCGTTCGATCCCCGAGTAGCATTTCTTAAGTCAATGCGGTCAACGTGCTCTGTGTTAAACGCGACGATGGTTCCGTCGGGAAGGCGGGCCTTGCAGCGGAGCAACTCCAGCTGAAAATTCGCGAGGGCCTTCTCGTTGATCAATATCTCGACAAATCCGTAATTGCAGGCATGGTCCAGCTGATTGGACGTCGAGAATAATTCGATCAGATGGCGATCCGAAGCCTGGAAATGTTGGGGGCGCAGGAACATGCCCTCCGTCCAGTTAATCGCCTGATTACGCATTGTGGTTCAAAAATAAGGTTGACTGATAGGCAGATTCAGCGACAACCGCAGGAATTCCGGTTCGACAGGAACGCAACGCACTGACCTTCGGCCGCGAATGGATCACCGCCTGTTGCAATGAACATGGTTAACCATTAGCCTGAACTCTGCGAATAAGCCTGAAGCGAACATTATTGCATTACCGGCAACAGGCTGCAAATAGGGCAGCCGTTCCAGTCAAATGAAAAGGCTGTCGACCAAAACGAGGTCGCATTCACCAAATCGAGCGTTGGCTTAATGGTCTTAATGGCGCAGTCTCAAAAGGCCTTTGCCAGGGCGAGATTTATCATCAATCGTGCGGTTAGGGCGGGTCGCGTCAAACAATCAGGTTTGACTGGTAGCGTTGATTGATTTCGCCCATGAAGTAAGGGGGCCGAACGGTGTCGACCAAACGCGAAACTACCGGCGGCGAAGGCCAACTCCGGGATGGCGTTTCACATTCCCCGGCACTGGGCGAACAAATCTTTCCCCGCGAAAATCAGGCAGCTCTTGACGGGGTGCTCAGGGAAACTCTCGATTCGCTTTCACATGACAAGATCACCAGGCCGGAAATGGATGCGTTGCGCGAAGTTGCCCGACGATACAAAAACCAGGCGCTAAATAATGATCCGATTATGATCGAGCTGGTTCGGGTTTTGTTGCAAAAACGGTTTGAATTTCCGTCGCGCGACGAAAGCGAACAGGAATCCATTTCTCGCGAAATTGCGAGTTGTTTACACGATGCTCCGCCTCTCCGGCAACGATTGAACAATTTCTGGGACCGCCTGCGAGATTCGGTTAAATGACGACTTCGCAATTGGATCGACACAAATTAATCGAGGAAGGCCAGCCTCTGGTTTACTCGCTAGCAACTCGAATCTTTCGCAATATTCCGGTTAGAGTTGACTTTGAAGATCTTGTTTCCTATGGCGAACTTGGCTTGGGGGAAGCGGCTCGGGATTTTGATTCGGAACAGGGCGTCAGGTTTACAACGTTTGCCTGGTACCGGATTCAGGGTGCCATTTACGATGGTGTTTCAAAAATGAGCTGGACTAGTCGGGCGGCCTATCGCCGTGCCCGATTTCACCGAATGGCCGGCGAAGTACTGGAGGAAGATTCGAATTCAACCAACCATTTTTCGGACGAAGCCTGCGAGTCGGGCGCCCAATGGTTTCGCAACATAACAGGCAAGCTGGCGGTCGTTTATTTTGCAAGTCAGGTCGAAAACGTAGACGAAGTCTTCGAAGATCGGACCGAACAGGCACCTTCCCTGGTCGCCCGGCGTGAAGTGACCGATCGACTCGTAAAACTAGTCGATGAATTGCCCAACCAGGCGCGAATTCTTATTCGATCGATTTACTTTGACGGCTGCACTCTCAATGAAGCCGCATTGCGCATGGGGATAAGCAAGTCCTGGGCAAGTCGTATTCACGCAAAAATACTTGAACAACTGGCGAAGTCGTTGCGCTCCATGGGTGCCGATCACTAAACGGCAAGGAACACGACCCCGGAAATGCGAAATTGCCTTTTCAATACGTGATACCGGTGACGTAAGCGCTAACAGGAATTCCGTCATGATCCGGATTACGCCAACTCCTTGCTGTTTTTCTGTCGAGTTTTCTGGCTGACGCATCGCGAAATCGGTCGGCTATCGGTAAACTGTAGCTGCAACGGCAAAGTAACTTTTGGCACGGTCAATTGGATTTCTAGCACTCGCTGTTCAAACTATGGCTAGTCCCAACGTAATTGATTTTGAACGACTGCTTTCACCTGTTCCTGGAAATAATTCGGCAGGACCAGAACTTCGCGCGGCCGAGGGAGAGGACCAGCGACTGTATTACGCCGTGAGGGATGCGCGTAAAAAAGCCGGCGATTCCGAACGTCGCCTTAGAATGTACGAGCTGTTGACTGATGAAGAGAAGGAACAGGAACCCGGGATTCCGGAGGCACCCAATTGGGTTGCCGTCCGCGAACTTGCCGTTGAAGCCCTGGAAAACTCCAAGGATCTTTGGATAACTGCCTGGCTGGTTGAGTCGTTAACCCGATTACACGGTTTCGCGGGATTGCGTGACGGTTATCGCTTGGCCCGAGAGTATTGCCGGAAATTTTGGGGGCAAGTTCACCCCCAACCCGATGAATCCGACGATCTCTCAACGACCTTCGCCCAGTTGGCCGGTCTCAATGGTATTGAATCAGATGGCACTTTGATTGTTCCCATCATGAAGATTCCGGTTACGAGTGACACGGAATTCGGTCGCTATTCTTTTGGTGATTATCTGGACGGCGCGAACCTGGAATCCAGGGACGATGCAATCCGCGTTCAACGAATCGGTCATGGTACCGTGACGGCGGATATGTTTGCTCGTGCCGTCAACAAAACCGGAGTGGATCATTTTAAAAACCTCTTCGAGGATCTCGAGCAGGCGATCCAAGTTTTCAAGGAGTTTGGTGACGAAGTTCGAGCAAAACTTGAGAGTACGCCTAACGGCGCTTCATTTGCACCACCGTCATCCAGTATTCAGGAGGCTCTCAATGAATGTCTGAGGCTGCTGAAAGTCATAACACGGGACGTGTTGGGTAACGGGGTCGAAACGGGTTTGGGGAGTACTTCCGTAATGGTCGTCGACGGCGCAGGAACCAACGTGGTTGCCTCGCGCATGCAAACTCGAGAGGACGCGTTTCGCGCGTTATTGCAAGTTTCAGATTTTTTTCGTCGCACGGAACCTCATTCACCTGTTTCCTATGCGGTTGAGCAGGCGGTGCGCTGGGGCCGAATGAAGCTCCCCGAATTATTGGCCGAACTTGTCGCCGACGACTCGACCCGGCAGGAGATATTTAAAAGAACCGGTATAAATGAAGTTTCCCGGGAACCGGACAAGTAGTCAAACACTACATTTGTTGAAGCCATGATTCAAAAAACAGGTCGTTACGGATGAATTTATTTCTTTTCAGTTTATTTTGCCGGTTTGACACTTGCGATTCATGTTTATTGGGCGTAACAATATACAGGTAGGGCGTTTATACACTCCCGTTGGCTTTGCGCTGTCAAATTAAACAACTTGCGGCACCCGAAATTGGTGGAGGTCATTAAGTCCATGGCTGAGAGCATTCAACAAAAACTGAAACGTGTGCGCAAGCCTCGTGTTCATATTACGTATGATGTTGAGACCGAAGGGGCTCGCATCGTAAAGGAGTTACCGTTTGTGATGGGGGTGGTTGGTGATTTTTCCGGCAACCCTACGAAAGAGCTTGCTCCTCTCGAACAGCGAAAGTTTGTGGAAATTGACCGCGATAATTTCAACGATGTCATGAAGCGCATGACGCCCGGGTTGAATATGCGTGTCGAAAACACGATTGCCGGCGATGGCAGTGAAATGGGTGTCCAGTTTGAATTCAATTCGTTGGCCGACTTCGAACCCGCCGCCATCGTGCGGCAGGTCGAACCACTTCAGAAACTTATGGAAACTCGCAATAAGTTACGCGACCTTGTCGCGAAAATTGATCGCAGCCAGGATCTTGAAAACATTCTGGAACAGGTGCTCAAGAACACCGACGATTTAAAAAAACTTTCTGACGAACTTGGGCCGGCTGGCCCGGTTGCAAGTGGTGACACCAGCGGCGGTGATGGTAACCCGGCTTGATAATCTGACAGACGCGTAGCAGGAGAGCAAAACACAATGAGTTCGGGCAAAAAACAAGAGCAGGCATCGACGCACACGGAAGTCAAGGGAAGTATTCTCGAAGCTGCCATTGGTGCAACCAAAGTCACGAAACCGGATCGTGCCAAGGAACTGATCCGGACGTTAACCGAGGAAGCGCTCAAGGGTACGGTTTCATTTGACAAAAACGTCATGAAGACGATTTCTTCCGGGATTGCCGCAATCGATGCCGTGATTTCAAAACAGCTTGCCGCCATCATGCACAAACCGGAGTTTCAAAAGCTCGAAGGTACTTGGCGTGGCTTGCACTATCTGGTCGATAAATCCGAGACGGGTGAATCGCTCAAAATTCGTGTTCTCAATTGCTCCAAACGCGAGCTGTTCAAGGATCTGGACAAGGCCGTTGAATTCGATCAAAGCCAGCTCTACAAAAAAATCTATGAAACTGAATTCGGCTCGCCCGGCGGAGCTCCTTACGCAGCGCTGATCGGTGATTTTGAATTTGAGAACCATCCGGAAGACATCAGCATGCTCGAGAACATTTCGGGTATTGCCGCTGCGGCTTTTTGTCCATTTCTATCGGCCGCATCCCCAAAAATGTTGGGCTTTGGCAGCTGGCAGGAATTGTCCAAACCGCGAGATTTGAAAAAGATCGTTGACTCGGTCGAATACACCAAATGGAGTTCATTCCGAAACAGCGAAGATTCCAGGTTCGTTGTGTTGACGATGCCCAGGTCACTGGCTCGTTTGCCGTATGGAAAAAACACCTTGACCGTTGAGGAATTCGAATACGAGGAAGTTGCACTTGGGAAAAAAGGTGAATCGATTGCCGTTCCCCATGATCAGTATTGTTGGATGAACACCGCATTCGTCATGGGTGCTAGGTTCACCGATGCATTTGCCAAAACCGGATTCTGCACCGCGATTCGAGGTTACGAAAACGGCGGTCTGGTTGAAGGTTTGCCAGCACACATCTTTTCAACCGACGAAGGCGATATCGATTTGAAGTGTCCGACAGAAATTGCAATCACTGATCGTCGTGAAAAAGAACTCAGCGACATGGGGTTGCTTTCGCTCAATCATTACAAGGGCAAGGACTATGCGGTTTTCTTTGGAGCCCAAACGACCCAGAAACCCAAGAAATACGACCGGCCGGCTGCTACGGAAAATGCTCAAATCTCCGCCCGGCTGCCTTACATCATGGCGAGCTCCCGTTTCGCACATTACCTCAAGGTAATTGGTCGTGACTGGGTCGGCAGTTTCAAGGAAGCGGAAGACCTGGAACGGGAAATTCATCGCTGGATACACAACTATGTCTCGGCGGATCCGGGTGCCAGCGAAGAGGTGCGGGCGCGCTACCCATTGCGAGAGGCCAAGGTCCAGGTGCGAGCTGTGCCCGGACAATCGGGGGCGTATGAGGCAATTGCCTGGCTGCGGCCATGGTTGCAACTCGAAGAACTAACCGCCTCGATGCGAATGGTCTCGCGAATTCCGCAAATTGGTGGAGGCTAATGCCTTCCTGCAGTATCGAAAACAATGAGCCATGACCGGCGAGTCCGCTTTACCTACACCTGAATCGCAAAAGTCGACGTCGTCTGGTTCGACCACCGATAGCTTGCTCGACAAACTGGTTCACGCGACGCGAAATCGTGAACCCGGTTTTCTCGACTCGTTTCTCTCCGAGCGTTCCGTTCCCCGCGCCATCCGAATGTGGCTCGGGGCGTCGTCCATCCGGAATCGGGAACAACTCGCCAGCCATTTGAATCGCGATGTTGCCGTGATCGACCGAATGATCAACGATCAGGTCAATGCCATTCTCCACAATCCTGCGTTTCAGCGGCTGGAGGCGTCATGGCGGGGTTTGGATTTTTTGACTCGCCGCGCCGATGAAGACGGTGACCCGTCTGTTAAAATCAAGGTTTTAACTGTCAGTTGGTCGGAATTAGCTCGCGATTTTGATCGGGCCATTGAATTCGATCAAAGCCAGTTTTATCGAAAAGTCTACGAAACAGAATTCGGTACGCCGGGTGGCGAGCCGTTTGGTTTATTGATCGGGGATTACGAGATTCATCCCCGTTTGGGTAAGGGACATCGCCACGATGACCTCGGAATCCTTGAATCCATTTCGGGTGTAGCGGCCGCAGCGTTCTGTCCGTTCATCGCAAATGTCAACCCGTCGATGTTTGGCCTGGACGAGTTTGCCGGACTCGAACATACGCTGGACCACGCCCGAACGATGGGCCAGCTGGATTTTCTCAAATGGCGTTCGTTGCGCGAATCCGACGACGCGCGGTTCGTTGCACTGGCCCTACCCCGGATTTTGATGCGGCTGCCTTATACCGCTGACAATTCCAGGGTCGACGGATTTTCCTTCAACGAAGATACGCGCGGTGCGGACAACAATAAATACCTGTGGGGCGGGGCGGCCTTTGCCATGGGCTCCGTAATACTTCGCGCTTTTTCCGATTCCGGCTGGCCCGCCGATATTCGCGGCGTGCGAAGAGGCATTGAAAGCGGCGGGCTGGTCACCGGACTTTTCGTTCACGAATCTGGAACCGACGGAACGGGCATCGCACTTAAAAGCACGACCGATGTTGTCATTACCGATCAGCTGGAGAAACAGTTAAGCGAATTGGGTTTCTGTCCCCTTTGTCATTGCAAAGATACCGAATACGCCGCGTTTTATTCTGCGCCCTCCATTCAAAAACCTAAGGCCTATGATCGAGCCGCGCCGACAACGAATGCCCGAATATCGGCAATGATCCAGTATATGCTATGCGTCTCCCGGTTTGCTCATTACATTAAGGCCATTGGACGCGATCGTGTTGGCGGGTTCAAACGCAGCGAGGATTTTGAACGATTTCTTGGTGACTGGTTGACGCATTACGTTGTACTCGATGACGATGCGACTCCCGAAACCAAGGCCCGATACCCGTTGCGCGAAGCCAAAGTCCAAGTACGTCCCAAACCGGGAAGCTCCGGGTCGTTTGACTGCGTGATCCATCTGGTTCCGCATTACGAACTGGATGGCCTGTCGGCTTCGGTACGACTCACCACGGAAATCTCACCACCTCGAGCTGGATAGAGTCGGGTTTAATTCGGCTTTGCTGGAAACGAAGAATTCGATGACACCTTACGAACTTTATCAACAAGCGAAACTCGATGACGCCATTGAATTGGCAATCAAGGGAGTCAAGTCAAAACCTTCGGATGTCAACGGGCGTTTGTTGTTGTGCGATCTACTCTGTTTGTCGTACGATTTCGAGCGGGCCGATAAACAGCTCGATGTCATCTCAAAACAAGATCCCGAGCTAACGGTTGGTGTCAGTCTCTACCGACACTTGATACGTGCCGAGACCGCCCGAAAACAGTTTTATGAACAGGGGCGGATACCCGAATTTATGGAGGATGTTTCGGCCGCTCTGCAGCTTCATTTGCGCGCATCGATCGCACTGCGCGAGGGTTCGCTGTCTGAAGCCAGGGAACTTCTGGAACAGGCCGAACAAGCGCAAACACCTCTGGCGGGAACCTGTGATGGCCAAAGTTTTAACGAACTTCGTGACCTCGACGATTTGACATCAACTTTCCTTGAAGTACTTACCAGCACCGGAAAATATTACTGGGTCGGACTGGAGAAAATCGAGTCGCTTGAATTCCAGAAACCGCGACAATTACGCGACCTGATTTGGCGCCCCACCAATATGGTAATCCGCCACGGTCCCGATGCTGTTGTTTATGTTCCGGTCCTGTATGCGGGATCGCATTTCAGCGACAAACCGGAAGTGCGCATTGGACGAAGTACCGAATGGATCGAAAATGAAAATGGCCCAACACGAGGAATTGGCCAACGGATGTTTCTGATTAACGAAGAAGACAAATCCATTATGTCGATAAACCGTCTGGTGATAAACGAGGCAGCGGTTTAGCCCCGTGTTACAGCCTTGGAAAATGTTGACCTCCCACAACTGTTATGGCCAAAAGTGACAACAAGTCCGCGCTGATCGTTTCGGTGCTCGATCGACTGCTGGACGATGAACCCGGCAACCCGAGGGAACAACCACGTTCGTCAGGGATGGACCTGCGCGCACTCAAACAATGTGTCCGTCGCGATCTGGAAAACCTGTTGAACACCCGTTGGCGCTGCAAATCCTGGCCACCGGAGATGCGCGAGCTGGAAAACTCGCTTGTCGACTACGGAATTCCCGATTTCACCGGCATCAATATGAGTGTGCCGTCGGAGCGGGAAAACTTGCGTTCCGTCGTTGAACGGGTAATTCGCCGGTTTGAACCCAGATTGAAAAATGTGGCCGTCGCCATCCTGGGAAATGTTGACGAATTTGACAGAACACTTCGATTCCGAATTAATGCCCAGTTGCGCACCGAGCCTGCGCCGGAACCTGTCACGTTTGATTCGGAACTGGAACCGCTTACGACTTCGATAGAGATCAAATCACCGAGATGACCGACGAACTGCTGTCGTTGTACAACCGTGAACTGACTTTTTTTCGTCGGATGGCGGCCGATTTCGCCAAAGCGCATCCGAAAATCGCCGCGCGACTGCGTATATCCGATGATGTAATAGAGGACCCGCATGTCTCCAGGATGGTCGAAGCGTTCGCGTTTCTGAACGCGCGAACTCGCCGAAAAATTGACGATGATTTTCCGGAAATCACCCAGGCGATTTTGCAGATTCTATACCCCCATTACCTGACGCCCTTTCCATCGACCGCCATTGTAAAATTTGCCCTGCAGCCGGACCAGGCCGACTTGATCGCAGGATTCACCATCCCCCGCCATTCGATGCTGGAAAGCGAACCCATCGGTGGTGACCCCTGTCGGTTCCGAACGAGTTTTCCGGTTACGATCTGGCCCATCGAATTGAAATCCGCTGGTTACCATGGTTTTCCATTTCCAGTACCCTCCGTGTCCTTTGCATCCAAATCGCGATCCGTAGTAAAGCTCGAACTGAATTGCCTTAGTCCAAAAATCGCACCCTGTGAATTTGATTTGGGGAGTCTCCGGTTCTACCTGAACGCTCCTTCTCCCTACGTCCATCAACTATACGAGCTGATATTCAACAACTCGATTGGTGTCGCAGTATCAAACTCACCCGATAACCGGAACCCATTGGTGCTTGGGGCACGTTCGATTCAACCGGTTGGATTTGAACGGGACCAGGGCCTCGTCGACTATTCGGAAAGATCCTTTCCAGGCTACCAACTTCTGACAGAGTACTTTGCGTTTCCTCAAAAATTTCTGTTTTTTGATATCCAGGGTCTCGATCGTAAAGCGATGATGGGTTTTGACAAGCCGAAACCCGTGTCAATCTATATTTTCCTTAATCGGCATCAGGAGGAAATGGAAAGGTATGTAACAACGGAGACTTTTCAACTGGGTTGCTGCCCGATGATCAACCTTTTTCGGCAGCGCGCAGAACCCATTCGGTTGACCCACAATCAATCCGAATACCGCGTTATTCCCGACGCCCGGCGACCACTTTCTCACGAAGTCTATTCCATTGACAGGGTAACGGCTCTGAATCCGGAAAACGAAGAACTGGAATTTTCTCCGTTCTATTCGTTTCAGCACCATCGTGCGAGGAATCGGCCGGACAGTCGTTTCTGGTATGCCTCGCGACAGCCGGCGAATCAGGATTCCGGCCAAGCGGATGACGGAACCGAAATCGGACTTTCCTTTGTGGATTTGCAATTCAATCCGGCTGCGCCTGCGGACTGGACAATCGACGTGGAGACAACCTGTTTGAATCGCGACTTGCCAGGCCGCTTGCCGTTTGGCGGGGGCCAACCGCGCTTGTTTCTGTCCGAAGGAGGTCCCTTGCAAAGGATTGTATGTTTAACACCTCCCTCGAAAACCCTCCGTCCGTCGCTTGGCTACGGGACCTTGTGGCGATTGATTTCACACCTTTCACTCAATCACCTTTCGCTTTTTAGCTCCGATGGAAGCGCAGAACCGCTTCAGGAGATTTTGAAACTCTACGACTTTGCTGACTCGGATGAGACTCGCAATATGATTGATGGGTTGATCTCCGTGCGCGCCCAACGGGTGGTTGGACGACCCGGAGGGCCGGTATCTGGCGGATTTTGCCGCGGGCTGGAAGTCACTCTGGAATTTGATGAAGATAAATTCAGCGGCAACGGCGTTTATCTATTCGGTGCAGTTTTGGAACGGTTTCTCGGTTTGTATAGTTCGATAAACTCATTTACCCAAACGACGATCCTCACCAATCGGCACGACCGGCCATTGTGCCAGTGGTCGCCGAGAGTTGGTGACAAGATATTTCTTTAGACCGCTCAAACCATGGATCCGAAATCGAATAAACTTGCGAGATCTCCCTCTTTCGATGCTAATTCTCCACTGGAATTGCTAATTCGCCGGCCTTATCACTTCGATTTTTTTCAGGCCGTTCGATTGCTATCGTGGTCCGCTCGACGGGACGAAACATCGTTGACGGGACAATCGCAAAGACCGGTCGGCGAAGATTGGCTCCCCCATGAAGAACTGGTTCGCTTCCGAACCGACATTGGAAATACGTTTGCTTCGGGACAGATTTCCTCACTTATGGTTCCCGGAGACGGGCAGCGAAATTCTGTTCCCGAGCTGACGGTGTCGTTCATGGGACTTGCCGGCGCCGGAGGCGTACTGCCGGACCATTACACGCAATTGTTGATCGATCGCACACGCGCCAAGGATTTTGCATTCAGGGAATTCCTTGACTTGTTCAACCACCGTTTGATCTCCCATTTCTTCCGCGCCTGGAACAAATGTCACTTTTTCGTGGGCTACGAAATAGCCCAAGGCAGTTCGCCTGCCGGCGAGGACCTGTTCACTCGTGCCTTGTATTGCCTTGTTGGACTGGGTACCTCTGGACTGCGCGGCAGACAGCAAATTGCCGACGAAACATTTCTTTACTATGCCGGTCACTTTGCCCATTCCCCGCGAACAGCGATTTCGCTTGAACAAATAATTTTCGACTACCTGAATGTTCCGGTCAACATTCAACAATTTCAAGGACAATGGATGTACCTTCGTTCATCCGATCAGACTCGACTGACCTCCGATCCGACTTTGCCGGACAACAACCGTTTAGGGGTCACCGCAATTGCCGGGGAACGGATTTGGAGTATCGAAAACAAATTCCGTATTCGGCTGGGGCCCTTGTCGTATACGTCATTTCAGGACTTCATTCCGGGAGAAGGGTCATTTGAGTCGTTGGGACAACTTGCCCGAACCTATGTTGGTCCAGCCTTTGATTTCGACGTTCAACTGGTTTTGGACAAAGCAGAAATCCCTCCTTGCACTGCCGGGCGGAACACAACGGCCCAATTGGGCTGGAATACGTGGCTTTTTGGTGCACCTGCCACATCCAACGTTGACGATGCAGTATTCAATATGGATGGTTCGCCGGATCGATGATTAAATTTTCGAGATCTCGTTTAATTGCTTGACTGAAGTTTCTGATATCCGACAATAAGATGGTTTGCAAGCGGAATTAGAAACCGCATCTGGTTTTGGACATGTCGTTTGGGGATTGAGATATGGGTCAAGTTGACTTAAAGCAACTTGTGGGAAAACTAAACGATGTGTCCCGCAATTCACTTGAAGCCGCCGCGGGGCTATGCCTTTCACGCACAAACTACAATGTTGAAATTGAGCATTGGCTCCTGAAGCTGGTTGAACAATCGAACATCGACATCGTTGTGCTGCTTCGGCATTTTGATGTCGATTTGTCGCGGCTTGCTCGCGACCTTACCAGCGCAATCGACAAGTTCAAAACCGGAAATTCACGACCCCCGGCGTTGAGTCCGGACCTGGTCATGCTGGCTCGCGAAGGATGGTTGACTGCTTCTATCGACTTCGGTTCACGCGCGACACGCACTGGACATTTGCTCTATGCACTCTTGAGTGACGATTCGCTTGCGCGGCTGGCGGCCAATGCCTCCGCTGAGTTTGAACAGGTACTTCCGGATGTGCTTCGCAGCGAGATGGCAGCCATCATGGCAAAATCCAGCGAGTCAGGTGACCCTCAGGATGCCGCTGGAGATTCCGGACCTGCGGCCGGCCGCCCCTCAGGACCAACATCGACTCCCTCGCTGGACCAGTTCACAATTGATCTGACGGCGCGGGCGCGGGCGGGTGAGATCGATCCTGTCTTGGGTCGTGATTCCGAAATTCGACAAATCATTGATATCCTGACACGTCGTCGCCAGAACAATCCCATTCTCACTGGCGAAGCAGGGGTTGGGAAAACTGCAGTGGTCGAAGGATTTGCCATTCGAATTGCCCAAGGGGATGTTCCCTCATCGTTGGAAAACGTTTCGCTTCGCACGCTTGATTTGGGACTATTACAGGCGGGTGCGGGCGTAAAAGGCGAATTTGAAAACCGGCTCAAGTCGGTAATCAAGGAAGTCAAGTCGTCGCCAAAACCTGTCATCTTGTTCATTGATGAAGCTCATACCTTGATCGGGGCAGGCGGAGGTGCGGGCCAAGGTGACGCAGCCAACCTTCTCAAGCCCGCCTTGGCTCGGGGAGAGCTTCGCACAATCGCAGCCACAACCTGGGCCGAGTACAAAAAGTACTTTGAAAAGGATGCCGCACTTGCCCGGCGTTTTCAGGTAGTCAAGGTCGAGGAACCGGACCAGCAACCCGCGATTGAAATGATGCGTGGATTCGCGGCGACACTTGAGAAACACCACAATGTCCGAATCCTGAATGAAGCAATTGTTGATGCCGTTAAGTTGTCGAGTCGTTATATCTCCGGTCGGCAGTTGCCCGACAAATCGATCAGCTTGCTTGACACCACCTGCGCCAGAATCGGTTTGAGTCGAACGTCAAAACCGCCGTTGATCGAAGATTGCCAGCGCAGTATCGAACAACTTGACGTTACCGTCGGAATGTTGAAGCGGGAAACCGCGTTAGGGGCCGACCACTTAGAACAAACCACATTGCTCGAGGAAAAGCGAACCCGGCTTTCGTCCGAACTGGAAAAACTTCAAAAACGTTGGCAGGATGAAAAGGAGTTGGTTAACACAATCGCCGAATTGCGAAGTAAATTCGATGTCGTCGACGTCTCGTCCGCCATCGAGGCAAACAAGGTCGCCATCAAACCGGGTGGGGATGCAACGAACGCTGTGAACGCTAGCAGCTCTCCGCCAGCCATGTCACCGGAAGAGCGCGCTCGTTTGCTGGTTGAACTAAAGCAAACCGAAGGCAAGCTTCATGATCTTCAAGGTCAATTTCCGCTTGTGCATCCGGAAGTGAACTCGCAGTCCATCGCCGAAACCGTCGCCGCCTGGACGGGGATTCCGGTAGGAAGAATGATGGCTGATGAGATCAAGACTGTATTAAATTTGAAAACTCTTCTGGAAAAACAGATCATCGGCCAGTCCCATGCGCTCGAGCGCATTGCCCAGTCGATCCGAACATCGCGCGCCAATCTTGCCGATCCTGGAACACCCATCGGTGTTTTCCTGCTGGCCGGTACCAGCGGCGTCGGTAAAACCGAAACGGCTATCGCCCTTGCCGAATTGTTGTACGGCGGTCAGCAAAACATGACCGTGATCAACATGTCGGAGTTCAAGGAGGAGCACAAGGTTTCGCTCTTGATGGGGTCACCTCCCGGCTACGTCGGATATGGCGAAGGCGGTATCCTGACCGAAGCCGTTCGCCGCAAACCTTATTCAGTAATTTTGCTGGACGAAATGGAAAAGGCGCATTCCGGTGTCCAAGACATTTTTTATCAGGTTTTCGACAAGGGGATGATGAAGGATGGCGAGGGGCGTGATATCGATTTCAAAAACACGGTCATCCTGATGACAACCAACGCGGGTACCGACTTGATCAAAAGTCTGTGCTCCGATCCGGAAACCACACCGGACCCAACCGGTTTGGTCGAATCCCTTTTTCCGGAACTGCTGAAGACGTTCAAGCCGGCGTTTTTGGGGCGACTCACCACGATTCCCTATTACCCTCTTTCCGATGACGTATTAAAGAAAATTGTCGTGCTAAAGCTGGACAAGATCAGAAAACGTGTTCAGGAACACTATCGGGCGGATTTTTCGTATTCGCCGGAATTGGTGGATACGATTGCCAAACGTTGCACGGAAGTCGATACCGGTGCTCGAAATATCGATTACATTCTTACTCGCACGCTGTTACCGGAAATGTCGGCGGAATTCCTGGCCCGCATGGCGGACGGACTCTCCATCGCGGCCGCAAAAGTCACGTTGGGCGATGACGGATCATTTCAGTACAAAATTTCCTGAATTAACGCAACGAAACAGTTCCTGCGTCGAGAACATCAGTAATCCCGGACAAAAGCACAATTTTTCGCCTGACGTAGGGTGAGTGGCTTAAAAACGGATTAAAATCCCTTCTGTTGAAACTGGAGATTATCATGGCCTGGTACACAAAATTTGACGGAGTCGATGGCAGTGCGGGACACAAGGATCACAAGAAATGGTGCAATGTTGCGTCAGTCAATATGGGTGGTCACAAGGCGGGCGGAGGTGGCACGGGCGTCGCTCGCGTGGGTGGCAAGATGCACCTGGAAGACATCAGCATGGGCATCATCAGCGACAAGGCCACGCCAAAACTGTTAGAGGCAGCCGTCAAAGGGAAAGTTTTCAAGAAGGTTGAAATCCATGGAACGGCGACCTACGGCGACGCGGGTGAACAAGTTTATTTGGCCGTCGAACTGGAGAATGTTCAAATAACGTCCTATCAACTCGGCGTGCTTGACAATAATGCCGCGACCGACGATTTGAGCATGACGCTGAATTTCGAGAAATACAAAACCACCTTTACCGAATACGGCAAGGATGGCGCGAAGGGTGGCAATGTTGAGTTTGAATGGAAAGTCGAAGAGGGCGAATCTTAATCGACCGTTTTGGACAAACAGCTGATGGAATGAAAACGGGATCGGAGCAGGCTTCGATCCCGCTTTTGTTTATGCCTGAGATCAAGGGTTGATCTTTTGGACTGCCGCATCGAAAATGGATTTGCCGACAATTCATCGAGGCCCGCTCGACGATGCTTGATTGATTTGAACAACTCCCTATTAACGTTGAAGTGAGTATTGTCATGGCCTTGAATCAGACCGGTCGATTGATCCGAATGACCAAGGGACCGTTAGGTCCCGACGAAGTTGTCATGACCGGTTTTTCCGGGCGCGAGGAAATGTCTCGCTTGTTTGGCTTTCGGCTGGAATTTATTTCCACCAAGCTTGACCTCAAGCCCGGTGAAATCATTGGCAAGGAAGTCGCGATCGAACTCGACCGTCGCGATAATCGCGGAAAGCCGCTGACTCCGCGGCATTTCCACGGGTACATCAATCGGTTTGCCGCCGGCCAAGTGGTAAGCAAGGACGGAGGCCTGCACAAGTATCGGCATTACCGCGCCGAGATGGTCCCCTGGTTATGGTTTCTCACGCAAACCGCCCGATGCTTCCTGTTCTTTCCGGAAAAGGAAGACAAGTCCATTTTTGAAGTCATTGAGGCGGTATTTGCCCGAGCCAAATCGGATTTGCACGTCGATCCAGTCAATGACCTCAAAGGGATCAACGACCTGAAAAATCGCAAGGTCAAGCATTGTGTGCAGTACCGCGAAACCGATTTCAATTTCATCTCGCGCACGATGGAGCGCTACGGCGTGTTCTATTATTTCCGGTTCGAGGATGGCAAGCACACGCTCGTTCTTGACCTGAAAAAGAACTATCCGAAATGCGCGGAGGCGGAGGTGTTTTTTCCGGGCGTAACCGGTGGCCAATCCGCCGTGGACCACATCACCGACTGGCAGCACGATTACGAATTCGTATCAGGAAAGTGGTCGCACACCGATTACAACTTTGAGAAACCCTCGACTGCGCTGAGCGTCAATGCACCGAAATTGCCGTCGATCGAACTGGCTCACAACGACAAGTACGAGATCTACGACTACCCGGGCGAATACATAGTCAAGGGGGACGGGGAAGCGGACGCGAAGATTCGTCAGGAGGAGGAAGAAGTCCCGTACAGCGTGGTCAACGGCGCGAGTCTTTGCCGGACTTTCACTGCCGGTCACAAGTTCAAATTGACGGCGCATCACGACGAGGATGCGGTATCGGAACAAGGCAAGTCGTATGTGCTGACTTCGGTGGAGCACAACGCGAGCCAGCCGACGGACGACACGGGCGACGAAGGCCCAGAGCATTACCAGAACCGCTTCACTTGCATCCCCGACTCGGTGCAGTTCCGACCTGAACGGATCACTCCCCGGCCGCAGATTTCGGGAGTCCAAACCGCAGTGGTGGTCGGACCGGAGGACATACACACCGACAAATACGGTCGTGTCAAAGTCCAGTTTCACTGGGACCGCGAAGGCAAAAAGGACGGCAATAGTTCGTGCTGGATTCGCGTCTCGCAAAACTGGGGAGGTAAGAACTGGGGAGGAATGTTTATTCCCCATGTGGGTCAGGAAGTGATCGTCGATTTCCTTGAAGGCGATCCTGACCAACCGATTGTGACTGGTCGCGTCTACAACGCCGAGGTTATGCCACCGGTTGATCTTCCAGCCGGTAAAACAAAAAGCGCGATACGGGATCACGGCGGCAATGAAATAATCATGGAGGGTAAAGATGGTGTCCAGCAGATTGCCATGTTTTCGCCAAAATCGAATACGAAACTTGTAATGGGTGACAAGTCCAATCCACCAGCGGGATTCGCGTTAACTACGGATGCCCATGAAACAAAGAAAATTGGCATCAACTCCGACTTCACAATCGGTGCAAACGAAATTGGCAAGATCGGCGCAAACAAAACGCTTTTGGTTGGGGGAAATGAATCGAAGACCATAATGAGAAACTCAAGCGAGTCGATTGCGGGCAAGAGCAGTCTGAAGGTTGGAGGAAAACGCTCGGAGCTCATC
>JANNYC010000110.1:0-36246 GCA_031409895.1 Planctomycetota bacterium | reverse complement strand
GCTGCGTCGCGCTGGGTAGCACCGAAGGCATGGTCCGCGGTCAGGAGTGCGTTGACACCGGCTTCCCGGTCCGCGTGCCGGTCGGCAAGGCGACGCTGGGGCGCGTCTTCAATCTGATTGGCGAGCCGATCGACGGTCGCGGCCCGGTCGCTGCTGACGACTATTGGTCGATCCATCGTGACGCGCCGCCGGTCACGGACCTCTCGACCAAAACCGAGCTCTTCGAGACGGGCATCAAAGTTATTGACTTGCTCACGCCGTTCGTCCGCGGTGGTAAAGCCGGACTCTTCGGCGGCGCCGGTCTGGGGAAGACGGTCATTCTCACGGAGTTGATCGCTCGGATCGCCAGTGCCCACGGCGGTTACTCCGTCTTTGCGGGCGTCGGCGAGCGCACGCGTGAAGGAACCGACCTCTGGCTCGAAATGCAAGAAGCCAAGATCGGCGACACCGGCCGCAGCGTCATCGAGCAAACCTGCATGGTCTTCGGCCAGATGAACGAACCACCAGGAGCTCGGCTTCGAGTCGCACTTTCAGCGCTCACGATGGCCGAATACTTCCGCGATAAAACCGGCAAGGACACGCTCCTCTTCGTCGATAACATTTTCCGCTTTTCACAAGCCGGTAGCGAAGTTTCCGCGCTCCTCGGGCGTATGCCATCCGCAGTCGGTTACCAACCGACGTTGGCGACCGAAATGGGTGCGCTACAAGAACGAATCGCATCCACTCGCAAAGGCGCGATCACTTCCGTCCAAGCCGTCTACGTTCCAGCCGACGATCCTACCGATCCGGCACCCGCAACCGCTTTCGGCCAGCTCGATGCGTTCATTTATCTCGAACGCTCGATCTCCGAAAAAGGTATTTATCCCGCCGTCGATCCACTCGCTTCCTCCAGCCGCATTCTCGATCCGCAATACGTCGGCGATCGGCACTACGCGATCGCACGCCGTGTCCAAACGACTTTGCAGCGCTATCGCGAATTGCAAGACATCATCGCGATCCTTGGCGTCGACGAATTAAGCGAAGAAGACAAGCTCATCGTACACCGCGCACGCCGCATCGAACGGTTCTTGTCACAACCGTTCTTGGTCGCCGAAGTCTTCACCGGCAAGCCCGGTCAAATTACACCGCTGGCCGAAACGATTCGCAGCTTTGAAGAACTCTGCGACGGCAAATGGGACCACCTCCCCGAAGAAGCCTTCATGTATGTCGGCGTCATCGAACAAGCCGAAGAACAAGCCAAGAAAATGGCGGCTAGTGTTTAGTCAGCCGCCACGCGCTAGCGTCCGGTTGTTTGCCTTTCCCGTTCGTAATGGAAAAACCTATGGCCGATTTCCAAGTCGTCATTGTCACGCCAGAAAATACTGCCCTCGATCAGATGGCGGATTACGTTACATTGCCTGCCATCGACGGCGAGTTGGGCGTGATGTCCAACCACGCGCCATTAATTGCCCGTTTGGCCTTTGGCGAAATGCGGATTCAGTCGGGCGGCAAGACGAGCCGCTACTACGTCGACGGCGGCTTCGCCCAAATCGCCGACAACGTCGTCTCCGTTTTGTCCGGTCGCGCCGTCGCAGCCGGCGACATCAACGTCAAAGACATACAGCGCCAATTGGACTCCGCCGAATCCCAAGACACCACCGATCCCGCGCAAGAAGCCTTACGACTCCGTTCCATCGCCCAATCCCGCGCGCAACTGAAAATCGCCAGCAAGTAGTGCGATCCACGGTTACACGACCCGTCATTTTCGTCGGGGCCGAGAAATGACTTTCTCCCACCCGTGAAGCGTATCAATGACTCCTGACCCCCTTTGCGGAAATTATTTCGCGTCGTTATTCCCAAACAAGACAATTCCTGAACGCATCGCGGCACCGGCCCAAGTCCGCGTACCGTTGATTTAAAAACATCACCCGACCGCTCGACCTACAGAGTCGTTTCGTTCCTGCGGCGATTGACGATCCGCTGGCGTCCAATGAAAACTTTATCGCGTGGCCGCTTTCAACCGTTGGGCACGCACTATAATGAAACGTAGGTCGTTCATACGAAAATCCAATTGGGATACCTCATGAGCCAAGCTGAAATACCAGACGACATTTTAGCCATGCCGGTGCCAGATCGAATCGCCTTGGTGGCGAAAATCTGGGATAGTATTTCCGATGACGCCGTGGAAAAACTGTCCCCCGGACAGCACGCCATTCTCGAGGCGCGCTTGGCTGAACATCGCGCCAACCCGAGCACCGGAACATCATGGGACGAAGTGAAAGCTTCGCTGAAGAGTGGTTGATGAAATTCGAGTTGCTGCTCAAGGAGGGCGCAGAGTCCGACATTACGGCTGGCCACCTCTACTATCAACGGATTAGCGACTCATTGGCGGATGATTTTCTAAATGCGGTCGAGGAAGCTCTGAATCTTATCCATCAATCACCGGAGAGTTACCCCGCGGTGTTGGGCGAGATACGAGTAAAAAGAATTCGGAGATTTCCTTACCTTGTCAGTTTCCTAATTGAAGCGAATTCGATTTTCGAATCAAAGGGGTCAGGAGTCATTAACGCGCGGGTCGGAGGCTGGAATTATCAGGGTCATGCCATGACCATGCTGACGAAGCAAGCGAATTGTATCACGCGTTGAATCGCGGGAATGCGCGCGAAGAAATCTTGCGGAAAGACGCCGATTACGAAGCGATTGAACGAATCCTCCCCGATGGACTTGCCAAATATCCCGTCTTGGCATCGGTCGGGTTATGCGTATCCACATGCGTATCCGACAATCCAGGACGACCATCGCACAAGCACCGCGACCCGATTCCTTGCAATCGTCGCCGAGAATTTACAGCTTCCCGTCCCGTGAACCACATCAATGACTCCTGACCCCTTTGATTCCTTTGATCCGGCTCATTTGACCCGAGCAAAGCTCAGGCCGGGATCCGAGGGGGGCGCTCCGTTGATCGCGAATTGCCATCCATCAAGGCCCTTCGATTGGACCGTCCCAGCAATGGTTCCCTGATCGGCGGTCTCCAATTCGATTCCATCCGCGGCCGCGATGAGTTGGCCCTTCAATTCCACAGGACCTTGGCTTTTGGAACTGGCTTTCCAAGTGAACTTGGAATCCTCGCTGATCGCCAACTCGATTTTGGTATCACCCGCTTGAGCAGCCCACGAACCGACCAAGTCCGTCTCGGATGTTGCGTCATTCTTGGGAGCAGATGGAGTCGGAGTCGGTGCTGCTTCAGTCGGTGCCTCAGGAGGCGCCATCGCATCGAGCATTCTCTTTGCCGTCACGTCCTTGGGTTGGTTTTTGACAACCACTCGCAAGGCGTCAATCGCGCCATCCTTCGAACCTGTGACCATGTATTGGTAAGCCAAAACGAAATGGGCCGAGGCGTCATTGGAATTGGACTTGCAGAATTCTTCCAGCTTCCGAAGTTGAGCCGTGTAGTCGTCCGTATTTCCGTACAACCCGCTCATCGTCGTCCAGTCCATGCCCGGTGCTGCCGACAGCAGCGAGTTCAAACCGGCAGCGGCCGCTTTGTAATCCCCGTTCGCAAATAGCGCGAGGCAGCGGACTTCGTGCACGACTGCATCTCCCGGCAATTGCTTCAGCGCGGAATTTAGATTGGACAAGGCTTGGGTGTAGTTGCCGGCCTTGAACTGAGCCAACCCTTCGTCAAATGACGAAAGAGCTTGCTGTTCTTCCGGAGTGCTCTGGGGCACCTGCGCTTCGCCTCCTTGAGCGTCGGCGTCAGACGAAACGTAATTGTTGACCACAACCGGTTGCGAATAATCGTAGGGCATCGCTTGTGCTACCACTGGCTCAGCATAGTAAGGGTTGTAATAACTCGAACCATAGCCGAGTCCCCAACCGACGGCGCCCCACGCGACGGGAGCGTACCAGTTGCTCCCCCAATAACCGTGCCAACATCCGTTGTACCAATTATGGTGGTGGTTAATGCAGTTGTCGTGGTAATGATTGTGCCAATCTCCACCATTCAATCCCCAACCAGGCCGCGAATAACCGGGGTCCACATCCCAATTCGGCCGGTTCGTATATCGACCTCCGACATTGTTGCCAAGTTGATTGCCAACATTGACGCTATTGCCAATGTTGATATTGGTGTCGTTGCCAAAGCCGGGACGATTTCCACCAATGACTGGTCGGTTGACGATGTTATTATTGCCGCCAGGTCGATTGTTTCCGATGCCCGGTCGGTTATCGCCAATGCCAGGTCGATTGTTGCCACTAGGTCGATCCAGATTTCCTGGCAACGTGGTAGGCCGATTTAGGTTCCCCAAGGTGGGTCGGTCGACAGTGCCCGGGCGGTTGTTACCGATGCCCGGTCGATCCAGATTTCCAGGTAGCGTGGACGGAAGATTTTGATTCCCCAAATTGGGTCGGTCGCCATTACCTGGGCGGTTGTTGCCGACTGAGGGTCGATCACCGCCGTTGGGAAGTGACGGTCGCGTCGAAGGTCGGTTTTGACCCGTCGGCAACGACGGGCGATTCTGTCCGATCCCTGTCGAAGGACGATTGACCGATGGAAACGAGCTCGGTGGCTTGACCGACGGTCGGTTCTGAGCTGTCGGAAAAGATGGTCGGTTGATATTAGGCTGGCTGATATTGGGCCGACTGATATTGGGCTGATTACCACCGGGTCGATTGCCGACCGAAGGATTTGAGGGCCGTGTCATGTTGGGTGAACCACCTGCGCCTCCCAACGATGGCCGCGCACCACCCGCTGATGGACGTCCGCCAGTTGAGCCACCCGGGCGCTGGGATGACGGGCGAGCATTTGCATTGCCCATCGAAGGCCGAGAGGGACTTGGCCTCGACATGTTTGCATGACCGGCGCTAGGTCGTGCGCCGCCGCTGGGCCGAGCCCCGCCACCTCCCACTTTACCCATCGAAGGCTTCGCACCACCGCCTCCTTTACCGCCACCGCCTCCTCTGCCGCCACCGCCACCTCGTTGTGCCTGCGCGGCCGGCGCGCAAAGGACTACAGCCGCCAGAGCGACCGTCGCCACCAGAATGATCCGATAATATTTGGAATGTCGCATCGTGTTGCTCCTTGAATTGCGGTTGGTTATTTGCCGGCCGTAGGGGGTTGCTTGACCACGGTAATCTCATAGTCATCTTCCAACGAATCTCCCACGATCCGGTTGGTCCCGCTCATGACAAAGCGACCGTTTTCTCCTGGCGCGATGGTCAAGTTTGCCGAACCGGTCTGGCCATCTGGCATCACGGCCGATGAACGAACCACCCACGTATCGCCGACTTGCGTCCAGGTCCCTTCCGCAAAGCCGCCATCGGAATCGAACAACCAAGAGCGGGCTTTGCCCAACAGGGGATCCCAGCCGATCCGCTGCGAACTTTTCATCACGACTTGGTCGTTCTTGGCAACCGAAATATCACCCAAAATGAAATTCTTGTCCTCCGACCAGCGGTAGGAAATCTTTACTCGAGCGTCGGCTCCTTCATTAATCCAGTCGCCGACCAACCATTCCAAGGGTTGTAGTAGCTCGCCCGAAGTTGGCAAAGTTTCATCGGGGAAGTCGCGAACCGAGGCAATCCGCCAGCCTTGTTCGGTTTTCGTAAAGACGGAAACGTAACGAATCCGCGCCGTGCTTCCGTCTTTGGCAGTTGTGATTCGAGTTCCATCTTCGATTGCGACGGGACCGACTAAACGCACTGACTCGACATCGTTTTTCATTTGCGTGCCGGGAAATTTCTCAAAAAAAGTGGCCAGCAAGTCTTTGATCTCTGTCTGTCCTTGATACACGGTCCCTTCTTCGTCAATGAGCTCGCCTTTGGCCAAGAACATCGCGGCAACTTCATCGGCCTTCCCCGCGTTGAACGCTGCCGCCAATTTTTCCGATACGGCGCTGATTTCTGCGGTGGTCGGATCGTCTTGGCAATAAGCGATTGAACTGGAAACAGCTAGGCACAATAAACATGCGACTGCTCCGATCAAAATTTTGGCGCGGCATTGCATTGAATTTTCCTTGTATTTGGGGAATGAGAATCAGCAAAAAATAATGCCCGCACGCAGTACTTGGAGGCGCGGGCTCCGATATTGTAACAAAACGAAAAACGGTCGTCTCAGGGGCCGCTGCTGGCCGCTGGCATCGCAAATATTATTTCCGACGATCCGGCAGGCATGCGCGCCAAAATGGAAGAGATTCAAGCCCTCAATCCCGTCGACCGGCTGCTGTTAAGAGCCAAGCAGACGCTGTTTTAGCCCTGGAAACGGGACCGTCATCCACAGCACCTTTGTGAACTGAACTCGAAACATAGAATTTTCTGGCCGGTAGCGGAGGTGCCTTGTTGTTCACTAGATTAAGGGGGAGTTTCGAACGTCGGCGGCTCGGTGCGCCGACCCAGAATCAAGTCTTTTGTAATAGCGAAGGTAACGGAACATGAGCACCAGTTTTGTAACCCGATGCGTAGCCATCGTTGCCACTTTGTGGCTAACGACTAATGTTGTTTTGGCTCGGCAGTCGGACGATGAAAAAGCCATCCGTCTCTCGGCCGCCAAGTATGCGGAGGCTTTCAATAAACAGGACGCCGCCGCAATCGCGGCGCTATGGACAGTCGAGGCAATCTATACCAATCCAAGAACCGGCGACCAAACTGTGGGGCGGAAAGCGATCGAGGCTGAATTAGCCGCGATCTTCGCCGACTCCAAAGACTCCAAATTGGAGGTCGCGGTCGAGTCGGTCCAATTCGTTTCCCCCAACGTAGCGATCGAACAGGGAACCGCCCGCGTAGTGCGCCCTTCGGAGGAACCGGACGAGACGACCTATTCAGCGGTGCATATCAAGAGCGGAGGTCAGTGGCTCATCGATCGCATGACTGAACAACCTGTGGCCGTGGTTTTGTCCAACTTCGACAAGCTCAACGGCTTGGAGTGGATGATTGGGACTTGGGTTGATGCGGATGAGCGGGCCGTGGTCGAAACAACTTGTACCTGGACGAAGAATCACAATTTTATCAATCGGGCCTTTGCCGTCTCGATCGATGGACAGATTGATATGTCCGGAATCCAACTGATCGGATGGGATCCCGCTAAGCAAAGAATTCGCTCCTGGGTGTTCGATTCGGACGGCGGCTTTGGCGAAGCCTTTTGGACCAACAAGGAGAATCGCTGGATCGTCAATTCGAATGCAACGCTTCCTGACGGGCGACGTTCTTCATCAGTCAATATCATGACGATACTTGGCGAAAATTCGTTTTCATGGGAAGCGACGGGACGCGCCGTGGACGGCGAGATCTTGCCGAATATTGATCCGGTCACCATCGTTCGCAAAAAAACAGCGGAGTAGAACCATGAACGTCACAACAACTCGAGCTAATCATATGATCCGAAAACTATTCATTATTTGTTTGGCATTGGCGTTTATCGCCTCGTGCATAGGTGAAGCTTCGGCGCAACGAGGCCGTGGCGGAGGTGGTGGCGGTCGTGGCGGAGGTGGAGGGGGAATGTCGCGAGGTGGGGGTGGAGGTGGGGCTTCGATGTCCCAGCAGTCGCCTTCGATGAATCGCAGTCCCTCGATGAGCCGACCGTCAACGCCATCTGCCGCCTCGCGCCCAGCGCCCCGGCCAAGCGGTGGCAATTTGGCTCAAGGCGGTGCCGGTGCTCGACCTTCGACTGGAGCCCGACCATCGACTGGTGGCGCGGCGCGACCTGCTACTGGCGCTCGTCCCTCAACAGGGGCCGGCAATATTGCTGGTAATCGACCGAGTAGCGGGGACGTTGGCAACTTCTTGAATCTCTCGAACGCAGGCGCGGCAGGCGCCGGTGCGTTTGGCGGTGCGGCTGCGGCCCGTCCGGCAGGCGGCAATTCGGCCGTGTCCGATTTCCTGCAAGCTGGAGGAAAAGCACCGCAGGCGCAAAGCGGCGGGGCTGCCGCAGCGGGTCGCGCAGACCAGATCAGTGGCCGCACCGACGCGCGATCCGATGTCCGCGATCAGCGTGGAGAGAATCGCGACTTCGCCTCGGACAATCGACAAAACCGCGTTTCGGATCGTGGTGATAGCCAGGCTGCACGGGTCGACAACCGCGGTGAAATGCGGTCAGGTCTCGCTGACGGCCGCTCGGAAAACCGCTCGGAACGACAGCAACAGCTCGGCGACAACGCCGATAAAATTCGCGACGGTTTGGAAAATGAATTCGATGAAAATCATCTGTTTGAAGATTTTTGGAAAGATAATCCTCAAGCGTACGCTAAATTCCAACAAAACCCAGTGTTTTGGACCTGGGCCACGGCCGCCACGATCGGCGCGTTTATGCCTGGGTATCCGGCGAGCGCGCCATATTACGACTACGGTACGGGAGGAGACGTCTATTACGAAGGCGAAACGGTAACTGCGAATGGCGAACAAATCCCGGCTGAAAAATACGCGGCGCAAGCCGAAACGATTGCCACTAGCGCGCCGGAGGTGGAAAAACCGGATGAGCTGGAGTGGCTTCCTTTGGGCGTTTTCGCCTTGACTAAAGACGGCGATGCTAACGCGACGCCTGTCCTGTTCTTGCAATTGGCGGTCAGCAAGGAAGGAATTATCGCCGGCACGTTGCAGAACAAGTCGACCGATCAAACCGATACGATCGAGGGGATGGTCGACAAGGTTAGTCAACGTGCGGCTTGGGCGATCAGCGGAAAAAGCACGCCGATCATGGAAACGGGCATCGCTAACTTGACGGAAAATGAAACTCGCGCCTTAGTCCATTTCAAGGATGGAACGACTCAGCAGTGGTTGATGTTGCACGTCGAGAATCCCAAGGCGGCCACCAGCGCGCCGGCGGCCGATAGCCAACCGAAGTAAGAATAGATGCGATTGTGGGAGCCGATTCGAATTATTGAAGCTTTCGCTCGAGAGCGCGAAAGCGCCTGGCATGGCGAAATTAGATTCGGTTTCAAAACCAGAAATACACGCACGACGCGCAAGCGAGTGAATCAAATTCGAGGGAAAACGAATCAATGAATTCATTCGCTTGCGCGTCGTGCATGTATTGAAACCGCTTCTATGAATTTGGCAAATTCTTCGCCAAGTGGCCTAGAACAAAATTCAGACCGTCGCGACCCGCTCTGGAATGGCGAGTTCCGCTACGGCTTCACGAGGCGCGATCTAGAATTTGTATTGAAACGCCATCTGCAGGCGTTGCGACGCTCTACTCGCGTCATCTTTGTCACGCTCGCAACTGTGGGGTATGGCGACATTTCACCATCCATTGCGCGGACTGGCAAGTATCGAATCGATCACCGGGCAGTTGTACCTGGCGGTTTTGATTGCTCGACTTGTCAGCCTGCATGGTAGCCACCAGTCGGGTGGTTTGCTCAAGCAAAGCAGGTCAACGAGGTGCACGAATAGAACAGATGTTATTTTTTCGATAAGGGACAACCAAACATGAAAATCGCGCCGACGGGTATTCTCAAAAGGCTTGCAAGTGTTTTCCTCGCGGGGCTGCTGGTCGTATTGCCGGCAGTTCTCACGATCGGGATCGTCGCTTGGGTCGCGGGATTTATACATGGTCTGATTGGACCTGGCACGCCGCTAGGAAATGGCCTGCGATCACTGGGGCTCCATTTTGTTACGAATAATGCGGCCGCCTATGTGATTGGCTGGACGTTCGTGCTGGCCGCCGTGTTTGGACTCGGCCTGCTGGTCAACATGGGCGCCAAACGCTTTTTGCAGCGCCTGTTCGACGCAGTTGCTAAGCGAGTCCCCTTGGTCGGTGGACTCTATGGGACGTCGAAACAGTTGGTCGCGATGTTTGATCAAAAAAACGAAGCTGAATTGAAGGCGATGAGTGTGGTGTGGTGCTTTTTCGGCAAAGAAGCCGGCGCGGGCGTATTGGCCTTGATGCCTTCTCCGGTACGATTTCACATCGCCGGCCGCGATTACAACGTCGTGATCATCCCCACGGCGCCCGTGCCCTTCGGAGGTGCGCTGGTTTTTATGCCGGTGGAAAGTGTCAAACCTGCCGATATGTCGGTCGACGGACTCATGAGCATCTATGTATCGATGGGCATTACGACGCCGCAATTCTTGAGTGACTCGAAACATGTGGCGGCGGAAATCAGCACCTAATCCGACAGACAGGCAATTTGGCGTACCTCATTCAAGATAAATTGTGAGTCCGCCAGATCTCCCGTCTGGACTACCGCTTCGGCAATGCGTCGGGAGGATATCGAGGACATGCTATTTTGCTGAAGTGCATTAGGGAAAAAGCGGACGGGTTCGCTTGGTTTGGTGCGAGTGATGCATTACTTGCATGCGTGACAACCTAATTGGCTTGGAATTATTTCAGATTGATAATTACATGACGGCTGGCCCAGAGTGAAATTCTAGGCACGCTAGAAATCTACACTGCCGCTCGATGTGCCTTGAACAAGCTTAAGCGGTGTGATTTTGATGTTGCGATAAGCGACTGGACCGTGGTTGCCTTGGAACATCAGGGGACCTTCGGGAACTTCTTTGCCGCTGATGCCGCCAGGGGTCGGGCCTTTCATCTCGACGTTCTCGTGGATCACTTGCTCATTGAGTGTGACCCCCAAAAAGCGTGCGTTGGCCGTTTTCTTACCGTCTTTGTCAAATTTGGGAGCCTGAAAGAGAATTTTGAACTTCTGCCACTCCCCTGGAGCCTTTGAGGCGTTCAAGCGGGGTGCCTGAGCACCGTATAGGCCGCCGACATCGCTCGCCTCAACTTCTTCCTTGCCGAAACTGTCCAGGATTTGAACTTCGTATTCCCCCATCACATAAACACCCGAGTTCGAACCTTTAGGAACCATGAATTCGACTTCGATCATTGCGTCCCCAAATTTGGCTTCGCTGTAAAAGTCACGGCCACCCCCTTTGAAATTGATCAAGTCCTGTCCGTCAGGTTCGAGAACCAATTCACTCGGGTCGTTCGGGTCAACTTTAGCCGTGCCGACTTTGAGCGTTTCATCAGGCTTGCCCTCTTTGGTAAGCCAGCCAGTCAGATCCTTGCCGTTGAACAATGAAACGGCCTTATCTTGTCCATAAACCAAATTGATCTGTGCGGACAACGCAATCAGCAGAACAAAACAAATTGGAAAGTTGCGTGAACGCGACATGTTTTTACTCCGAATAAAAGGGGTCAGGAGTCATTGACGCACGGGTCGGACGCTATTATTATTTGAAGCATGCCACGACCATTACGAGCTGACGAAGCGGGTGGATTATACCACGCCTTGAATCGTGGGAATGCACGCGAAGATATCTTTCGGAAAGACGCCGATTACGAATCGTTTGAACGACTTCTCGCCGATGGACTTGCCAAATACCCCGTCAAGTTATTCGCTTACCAGATGATGCCCAACCATTGGCATTTGATTCTGCGCCCCAGCCAAGACGGGGCGATGAGCCAGTTCTTGCGCTGGGTAACCGCCACGCACACCATGCGCTACCACGCACATTATCGCACTTCCGGTCAAGGCCACGTCTACCAAGGCCGCTTCAAGAGCTTTCCCATTCAAGCCGACGAACATTTTTTGACCGTCTGTCGATACGTCGAACGCAATGCACTTCGTGCGAAATTGGTGCGCAAAGCGGAAAATTGGCGCTGGGGATCGCTGTGGCGTTGGTTGCAGAAGCCTGAACCCGATCCGATGTTACTTTCGAAATGGCCCGTGGCCCGGCCGTCGCGATGGGTCGAACGCGTGAACGAACCGCTGACGGAGCAGGAGTTGGAATCGTCGCGTTGTTCGGTCAACCGAGGGAGTCCCTTTGGCGCGTCGCGCTGGGTAGAATCGACCGCACGCAAGCTTGGGCTCGCGTCCACCCTTCGCCCCCGCGGTCGCCCCCAAGTCCGCTTTCCCGCTGACAACCCCAACAATGACTCCTGACCCCTTTGATCAAGCGACGTTCGACTTCGCTGTTTCTCGCGGCTAGCCTTTTGGTGTGGCTGTTTTTGTTTGGCCGGTTTCTGATCGGACAGACTTGTTTCGGATATCGCGACACGGCGCATCTTTATTATCCACTGTTCGAGTGGATTCAGAATCAATGGAGCCAAGGCGAAATTCCGCTTTGGAATCCGTTAGACGATTTCGGGCAACCACTTGTGGCCGACGGCGTTTCCAGCGTGTTCTATCCGCTCAAAGCGATTTTCTTCATGACCTTGTTGCCGTATGCCGTGCGTTTCGCGTTTTATGTTTCGATTCACGCGATCATCACTGCTTGGGGAACCTATTTTCTGGCCCGTTCCCTACGATTCTCGCCCGCAGTCAGCGCTCTCTCCGCAAGCGGTTTTGCACTTTCAGGAGCCGTGTTGTTTCAAACAAGCAACGTCGTTTATCTCGTCGGTGCGGCTTGGCTGCCGTGGGCCTTGGCCTCAGGCTGGGCGGCACTGCGAACTGGCACGCCACGCGCCCTCGTTGGTTGCGCTGTCTTCATCGCGTTCATGATTTTGGGCGGCGATCCTCAGTCGGCCTATCATGCCTTGCTAATTCTCGGTGCGACCGCGATTTTCGCGATGCGACGGCCAAGAAGCATTACGAACACGCCAACTCGTTTCGCCTCTGTTATTCGCTTGGGTGCGATCGTCCTTGTCACGGCAACTCTTTCAGCCGTTCAATGGCTCCCTTCGTGGCAGTGGCACCAGCGAAGCCTTCGCGCAACCGAAGCGCACCGCGAACACATTTACCAATTCAGCCAACCTCCTTGGTCGGTGGCCGAACTGATTTGGCCGAACGTCTCAGGCAAAGAATTTCCAACTTTTCGCCGTTGGGCATCCGCGATTCCTGCTGCGGATCGTGTATGGACTCCTTCGTTGTATTTCGGATTGGCGGTCGCATTGCTCGCGTTATTTGGCGCGCGGTTATGGCGCGGCTCCAAACTCATCGTCGGGCTGACTTGGCTGACGATCTTATTTGGCTTGGGTTCATGTGGCTGGTATGGCGTGGGCTGGATCGCGCGGGAAATCGGGTCGCTTTTTGGGTGGAAGTATTTTGATGATTTTTCTTCACCGGTATTTGGCATTTATTGGTGGATGGTGACATTGTTGCCAGGTTTTGTCAGTTTTCGTTATCCCGCCAAACTTTTTGTCGTCGCAACTCTCGGTGCAAGTTTACTCGCCGGCCACCAATTGTCGCGGCTCAATCGCGAGCGATCCAAGTCAGTTCGCGTTTGGGCGGCCGTAACGTTGGTCGCGAGCGTGCTGATGTTGGGTGCCACTTTTTTCCACGAAGTCCGAGGATTCGCGTTAGGTATTCGAGCCGACTCAACCTTTGGGCCGTTTGATTTAGCCGGTTCGTTTAAAGATTTACGAATCGCGTTCGCACATGCGTCGATCGTGTCCGGCTTACTCTGGTTGATCTTGCGCCCGCATCGCAATGCGTCAATCTCCAAATCGTCGACCGTGCGCAGAATCGTGGCCCTAACGGTTGCAGACCTCGTTGTTGCCAACGCTTGGCTGATCGTCGGCGTTCCCGCCGAATCGTTTACAACGCAAATCGCCGAATCCGTCGTGAAGGAGCTGTCCCCGGAAAAAAGTCTCTCGCGAACTCGCCGTTTCTATTTGGATGAAGTCCAACCAGAGTCATGGCGATTCACGATGTCCGTCCAACGTCTGGAAGAAGTGATTCGATTCGAGCGCGCTTCGTTGTTTCCGAAATTTCATTTATCGCACAAAGTCGATTTGATCGGATCGTTTCATGCCCTCGAACCTCTGGACCTTACCTGGTTCAACGAATTTGTTGGTGCCGCCTATGACCCAGTCTTGGCGATTGAAAATCGTATCATGTTTTTCAATCCGCCGTTGGAAAAGGTCTCTGAAACTTTAGAGGCGATCGAGAAAGAGGCCATAACCAAGTTGCCAGAGAGTTCCAGACACCTTTTTCAACACTTGCAAAATCTAGTGTTAGAATCGCTACCCGCTTCGCCGCGCATAAGTTTTTTAGCCGATTGGACGCCGCCTAATTTTTCGCGCGCGACACGTTTGCGGGCGGACCAACAGCAGGATTTCATCTTTGCGATCCGACGCGATTTAGAACAGCTCGCGCAAGCTGACGCACGATTCCACTCTTCGTTTAACCGGTCCGCTTCGGACCGCGCGACGGGGTCACAGCGCCCGGAAATCGGGCGGTTAAACGGGGAACCGATCGCGCCTCTTTCGCTTGACCGGCCCGCTTCGGGCCGCGCGACGGGGTCACAGCGCCCGGAAACCGGGCGGTTAAACGGGGAACCGATTGCGCCTCTTTCGTTTAACCGGCCCGCCGCGGGCCGCTCAGCCGAGCCTGGAAACTTTCCAACCGCGCACCTAATTGACGAAACTGCCAATCAAGTTCACATCCACCTCCGTTGCCTATCTGCGGGCTGGCTAGTATTGAAAGACTATTGGGACGCCGGCTGGAGCGCGGACATTCGCGACCGTCAAACCGGAAAGCATTTCGTTCGTCAACCCGAACGCTTTTGCGGTATCTTCCGCGCCGTAAAACTCCCCCACGGCGGCGAATTCGACGTTCGTTTTGTCTATCGCCCGCGCGCCTTTTTCTGGGGCGCAATATCAAGCGTCGGGACGTTGCTATTCATTTTCATCGCGACGGCCTTTCGATGGTTTCATTTTCGACGGCAACGTCCCGCTCGTTAAACGATTGTGCCACCGATCCCTAGCTCGAGCGAATGGAGCTTGAGGGCATCGATCACGAATTGGATGTGATCGTTCAGTTCAACGCCCAAGCCAGCGACGCCGTCACGGATAATTTTGCGATCGACTTTGGCAGCAAATGCGACGTTTTTAAGTTTTTTGACAACGCTTTGTGGCGTAAGCGAACCGATGCCCTCAGGTCGAACAAGGCAGCAAGCGATCACAAAGCCTGTCAGTTCATCGCAAGCCAAAAGCGATTTGTCCATCGGCGAACTTGGCGGCATTCCCCAAAGCGTTTGGTGCACAGATACCGCATAAGCAATTTCCTCAGCGCCGTTTTCCTTTAGCCAATCGACGATCCGCTGCGGATGCTCATCGGGCCATTGCTCGTAGTCGGCATCGTGAATTAGGCCGGTAAGAGCCCAAGTCTCTTCGTCCGCAGCTTCACCGCCGTACTTCTTCGCGGCGGCCCGCATGACTATTTCGACGGAATGACAGTGTTTGAGCAGTGACTCTGATTTGGTCCAAGCGTGGAGTTGTTCGACGAACTTGTCTCGCAAAGGCAACATGGTGAACCATTCTCGTCAAGTCTCGCGGCGGTCAGCGTCAGAAGAATTCAACTACGTCAACTCGTCTCCACGGGGCGTGGGGGATAGAAATTGTCGAAGCGGCGACTGCATCGGTCGCGGAATTCGGCCAACAAAGTTTGCTGCTCCATTTCGCTCGCAAAAGCGCGATGCAAAAGCTGATCGAGCTGCTGATTGGAAAGTTCGATCAGTGGATTGTCTTTTTCCAAAAACGGCCGAATGAACTCGCGATCCTCTTGCGAAACCGGATCGTCTTTTTTGGATACGTTGACAAGCACATACGATAGATCAGAAAAAGCTTCGGGATAAAGTTGCTCCAGGCAAATACAGGCTTCGTCGAACCGCTCCACCGGAAACAAAAACGCGCGCTTCGTGCCGATGGCAGATTGGATCAGCGATAAGTCTGTAAAAGACTTGCCGCCGTTCAAAAAATAAACTTGGCTATTGGTCGACGGCGGAGCGTCCTGCCGTACCAATTCCACTTCGGCGAAATCGCGAAATGACATGGTCTGTGCCAAACATTGCACTTCTTCAAAATGCCGGTGAAAAAAATATCGCGAGATGAATCGTTCGACCGGATCGCGAACGAAACAGATCGCATACACATCGGCGTCACGATGCTCGTACGGTAAGTCGAGCGAAATTTTGTGATCGGAATAACAAGTCACTTGTGGATGGCAGCGGACGATTTCACTGACTTCTTCGCGCTTGTACTGCTTCGTTTCCAGCAGCGACGTCGCGTTATAGTAGCCCTTGTCGAAATTTCGGCGGAACAAGTGCCGCAGTGTCGAACCACCTGCTTTGGGCACATGGACGTGCATCCAAACGGTGCGTCGCGTGCTAGTCGATGGGCTGTTCATGCTTGTTTCATTAAAAGTCGTACATCAATTGCGCCTCCTCGCAGTTTATCAAAGCGATTGGCGAATCGCGAGCCCAATGGTGACGCCCCGCCGTTGCAGTTATCGTTAAATAACTGTCGGAGCAATTCAGTTTATCTAATCCGAAATTGGTCGATCGCATGAGACGATGGCTGCGACTGCAGTTGTGGTTGGGCCGAAATTTATTGGCCATAGTGGGCTCGTTGTTTGGTTTGGTTTTGGCCTTCCTGTTCCTCTCGCCGATATTTTTTCAAGTAACTGAATCGCTCGAACTATTAACGCCGCAACGGCAGCGGAAATGGTTCGACACGTTGGAACGCGTCCATTGGTGGTCGATTCAAGTGTTGATCTGCTGTTGGGTTTTTGCGTTGGGCAGCTCGATCGCCAGTTTTCTCAACGTGGTTGCTTTTCGGTTACCGCGTGGGCGAAGTATTTTGGGACGGTCGAGTTGTCCTCAATGTTGTCAGCGTCTGTCGATTTGGGAGAACATGCCGATTTTTGGCTGGCTACGAAATGGGGGCCGCTGTCGGACTTGTCGTTTACCAATTTCGCCCAGGTACTTGTGGGTCGAAGTCATCTTGGGCTCGATCTTTCTGACTTTGTTTTTTGTCGATGTGGGAACGAACCAAACGATTCGAGCTTTGCAGAATAACGGCACCGAATCCACTGCCGAAGCTTTCCGGGACTTGCGCACGTTTGCCGTCCATGCCGTATTGGCTTCGTTGCTTTTCCTGGTCGCGCTGTTGCTGTTAGAGATCCGAGCAATAGGCTTGCCTTCAGAAAACAATGAGGTCGCCGAAAAGTTGAACGAGAAGCTTTCTTTCAAAGAGACAGTCGATGGGATCACGCTGACCGAGTCCGATCAAGCGACTTTGCGATCCGATCCTGAATGAAAGCGTTTGTTGTCCTCAAGCTGAACTGAACTTGGAGAATGGTTCGCGGCGTCGCGGAGGGCGTCGCGAAGGACTTCCCACGATTCCTCGGCGGTCAGCGCCAAGTCGATAAATAGCCAACGCTTGCCGGCGTACTCGCAAATGCCGCCGCCGTTTCCGCCGAGATATTCGTAGCGGATTTCAAAACCCGATTGGCGGGCTTTTTGAATAAGGCTGTCAAGCTCTGCGATTAGGCTCAATTTTGTGTAACCGTTCACGGGATTCGAGGGGGTCAGACCCATTTTTCGGATCCAAGTTTTTTCCACGTCAATCAAAATAGACCGAAAAATGCGTCAGACCCCGACCCATGAACGCTTACAATTTCGGCTCTTTGATTGGCCCAATTGGGATTTCGGGAAGGCTAGTTAACGGCGAACGATTATAGGTAGCGCGATTCGTGATCCCTAGGTCGATTTGTCGATACCAATAGAGCGATATTGCCTTTGGGGGATACCGAAATAGCCCAAGCTGCAATTTTCGTGAAAACAGGCAATTTAGACCTAGTGATATCATCCTCAAATTGGTTTTCAACTACCGTGAATCAACGCAAGTCAGAATCCGAAGTCGCTGAACTGAAGCAGTGCATCCTGTCGCTACAGGAACAATTACTGCATGCACAAAAGCAGAGTGCTTTGGGTGAACTGGTTGGGACGACGACTCACGAGTTCAACAATGTTTTGATGACGATTCTGAATTACGCCAAGATGGGAATGCGGCATCAGGACGCCGAGACGCGCACGAAGGCCTTTGAGAAAATTCTCGCGGCGGGGCAGCGAGCCGCGAAGATGACGAACTCGATTTTGGCGATGGCCCGCAATCGCTCGAGTGAACTTGAACCGACGGACTTGCGGCAGATCGTTGACGACACGCTGTTCTTGTTGGAACGCGAAATGCAGAAATATCGGATCAACGTGGAGTTGGAACTGTCCGACGTGCCACTGGCCCTGGCAAACGGCAATCAAATCCAACAAGTCCTGATGAACATCCTGATCAATGCTCGCCAGGCGATGGCCAGCGGCGGGCGGATTGTCATTCGCCTTGCACATGACGCCAAAAGCAAAATGGTCGACCTGACGATTCGCGACTATGGGCCGGGAATTCCCGAAGATCGGCTGCGCAAGATTTTCCAGCCCTACTTCAGCACGAAATCTGGACCGGATGAAACCGGCAAAGGTGGCACGGGGTTGGGCCTGCATGCTTGTCGGCAAATCATCGAAGCGCATCGCGGACGCATTCGAGTGGAAAGCACTGTCGGAAAGGGGACGAGCTTCACGGTTAAACTTCCCGTGGCAGCCGTTGCCAGCGTGGTTCCGGTTTCCGCAATGCCCAATCCGTTGCAACAATCGCCGACGGTGCTGTCGTAGGTTGGTTTATTTGCGCTGCATCAGCCGCCGGGCGCTTGCCCCCGGTTTCTTCGCTGCTGCAGACGCTTAGCCCGCAAAAACTGGACGCTAGCGAGTTCCGGCTAACAAAAATATTGAACTCAAGGCATGCCACGTCCGTAGAAGCAGCAACCGGACGCTAGCGCGTTCCGGCTGATAGAAGATCCACGGATTGGAATTCGCGCCCCGTTTCGAAATTGGACCACGACGGACCAGTTCGACCCTTACATGGAGCGTCGAATGACTTCTTGCAAGTGTGTGTTGTCCTTTGTTGCTACGGGCTTTCTGCTCGGCATTTCGTCGTGTTGGGGACAGACAATTGGCTTTGATGTACCGGGGCTTGCGGAAGGGCGCGAAGTCTCCGACATGGAATTCCAAGCATTGCATCCAAGCGAAAAGCTTGTCAATTTCTCGGTCGAGTTAGCCGCCGATTTCGGATTTGACGCGTCCGATGACGTCGCTGCAATCTTGCTCAAGCTGCATACGACACAACCCGACGTGACGATCGTCGATTTTTGTCCGCGCAACGTCGTCGATTCCGAAATCGCGGGCGTGATCGCGGTTGAAAAGACAGACGAATCGAATTCAGCGTTGGGCATTCAAGCCAACACAGGCGCGGGCTTACCTTGGCAGGCCGCAACCAACGCTTCCATCGGTGGCAAGAATGGCCAAACGGTTCGCTTCGAAAAGAAACCCGAACGGCAATTGCAGGTGTCGAGCGGCTTGGCGGATCGCGGCACGGGGCTTTTCATCAAGCTTTACCGAACGTCGCAACAGCCTTTGGAAGGGACGCACCCGATTCGTCTTACACTGCGAATGCCGAGCCAATGGCGCACAGGATTCTTGCGAATGGAGTGCGAAGCCGTCTTGCGCAAAGACTCGTTGTTCGACGAGACATCGTTCCGCTCCACCGGCAAACGAAGCTTCTTGATTCCGGTTTTCATCGAAGGGGACGAAACCGCGCGTGTTCAAGCACGAGCCATCCGCGATGCAGAAGGCTCATTGCTCGCCGCGACAACCGCGAGCATTAAGCGCGCCAAACCAAACAACTTTTTGGCTGAAGTCACGCGCTGGACTCAGCTCGACCAGACGCCTCGTGTGAGTCCCGAATGGCTTGAACGAGTCACTAATTCTGTTTCAGCGAAGCCCGCCGGCCAGGACGCGAAATTACCGCGCGAAATTTCGATCGCGCTAAACGCGTACAGTCGGCAAAAGCAAACATTTCTCGGACTTGGCCAAAATCGCCCAGCCGAAAGCGTCGTGATGCAAAGCCAGCAATGGTCCTCCAAGCGATCAAAATAGCTTGCATTCCTATTTGTTTGCGACTAACTGTTTCGCAAACATTCAAAATCGTTGCACTGCATTTGTTTAACCGGACCGCTTCGGGCCGCGTGAACCCTCCAGCGCCCGGATGCCGGGCGGTTAAACGGGGAACAAAAAGCCGTCGGGGTAACAAATGATGACACACGACGGCATACTGTTCTCACCTTAGATTTCCCGATTTTTTTGCGGAATCTGAATATTGTTTGGCGGATGCTGCGTGGTTTTACTGCTCTTACTTGTAGAACCAAATCCAACGCAGTGAATGAATCGCCGAACGAGTTGGAAACCTACCTACCAAACGCTTTTGCGATTCGGAAACCATCGATCGCGAAACTCGCACGAACAAGTCGCTCGCCTTGCGGCCAGGTAGTTACGTGATCAAAACCGAGTTTGTTCTAGCGCCCGGCACGCCGCAGCAGAACTTTTCGCTGCAATTCAATCTTGACGGCACGACAGTAACCGACACGACTGGCCCCGAGTTGGTAAATCCGGCGACCATGCCGTTTCCGCATTGCACGCCGTCTCCAACTGTGTTTTGCTATCCGAACGACGTGCATACCGATGATCCGTATTTGATCGTGGGTGGTAAAGCCGTATCGACAACCAGCGAACCGACCACACCTCCACTCTCAAATCCAAACCTCGTGTACTGGCAATAGATGCTTCGAATCGTTACGTCGGGTCCAGGGAATATTTATGTTCGAAACCTAGAGTCGTTTGAGAAGTTTATCATAGCCGGCATGCGTTCCGATCCAAAACCAGACCATCGTGTCGCCATCCAGGACTCCGACCACGCGGTAGCCAATTCCGACACGCGCGGAATAGGTCGGCGGACGGAGAATAACCTGTTTAAAGTGCAGACCTGGGTGCGCCGGATTCTGTCGGAACAAACGATAAGCGTCACGGGCTTGATTCTTGACTTGCGCCCGAAGCGCCGAGAACAATTCACGGAACCCTCGCGTCGTGCGTGAATTCATAAGTGGTCCGGATCAAGCTCTTGGGTAAGCCCGCGTCGATTTTCGTCCAATGCTTGCCAAGCGAGGCCCGCAAGTTTATCGGCCGATTCCTTAATCGCACGATCGAATTCGTTTTCCGCCGCTAACTCGGCCAACAACCGGGACGCTAAAACGTCTTGCTCCTCAGGCGAGAGCGTCGCAGCCTTCGCAAAGGCTTCGTCAAGCAATTTGGTCACGAAACGGTCTCCTTTTACATGATTCTAACAGCTCTCCAATAAGAAGTCGAATCCGAATCCCAAAGACAAGTCACTGTCAAAATGTTATTAGCTGATAATACGAACTTTGGTCAAGCGTTTGCGAATTTCCTTGATGCACGCCGCAGTAACTAACGTGCCTCGGACGAGCAACATGCTGAGTTCGGGTAGTTTCGAAAGTCGCTCGAATGCCGCATCGTCGAGCGATGTGTTTTGCAAGTCCAAGAGACGTAGGCGATCCAGAGTTAAAAGGCTATCGACGCAGGCAGATGTTATCTTTGCACCGGCCAATTGAAGTTCCTTTAATCGTGTTGATCCCGCCAAAGACCGTACGTGTTCATCGTCGACTTGAGAAGCGATTGGCCGAAAGTCAACGCGAAGCAATTTGCCCCCGGCACTGAGCGCGACGATAGCCCCTGAGTTTTTTAGGTTCGCGGCCAGCGCGCGTTGATCATCCGCAGAATGAGTCGAGTTCGACATGGCGGTCGATCACAAGGCTTGCGCGACGAGATCGCCAACTTGTTGCGTGTTGAAGCCCATCTTCCCGGCCGCTTGGCTTTTCATTTTGGTTCCGGTGACATGTTGAATGGCCTTCATAATGCGGGCCCCAGCTGCGGGTTGGCCCGTGTGTTCAAGCAACATCGACATCGCGCTGATCGCAGCGATCGGATTGATGACGTTCTGTCCGGTATATTTCGGCGCGCTGCCACCCATCGGCTCGTACATGCTGCAACCGCCTGGATCGGGATTGATGTTGCCACCCGACGCGACACCCAAGCCACCTTGGATGACGGCACCTAAATCCGTGATGATGTCGCCGAACATATTTGTCGTGACGATCACGTCGTAATATTCCGGGTTTTTGACCATCCACATGCAGCAGGCGTCGACGTGATTGTAATCGGCTTGCACGTCAGGAAACTCTTTGGCAACGTCTTGATACGTCCGCCACCATAGATCGTGGCCAAACGTCAATACGTTCGTTTTGGCGACGAGAGTGAGTTTTTTTCCTTTGGGGTTGTTTCGTTTGCGCGTGAATTGAAACGCCCAACGAATGCATCTTTCGCAGCCTTTGCGCGTATAGATGGCCATTTGCGTCGCGACTTCGTCGGCGGTTCCTTTTTTCAAAAAGCCACCGATGCCGGCGTACAAATCTTCGGTATTCTCGCGCACCACAACAAAGTCAATATCTTCTGGTCGCTTGCCGGCAAGTGGCGACTCGACGCCTGGGAACAATTTGACGGGTCGCAGGTTGATGTACTGGTCAAGCTTGAATCGCAATTCGAGGAGCAAACCTTTTTCGATGACTCCGGGAGGAACGTCGGGATGGCCGACCGCGCCCAAGTAAATCGCGTCGTGCTGTTTAAGCAAATCCAACGCGCCATCCGGTAAGACGACACCGGTGCGAATATACCGCTCGCCACCGTAGTCCAAGTCGGTCAACTGATAAGTGAATTTCTCTAATTTCGAAACCGCCTCGAGCACCTTGAGCGCTTCGCGAGTAACTTCGGGGCCGGTCCCGTCTCCGCCGATGACGGCGATCTTCATGGTCTTTTTCGTCATAGTTAATATCAAGTAATGGTTCGTCGAGCGAACCGAGATTTTAGCAGCGTCTGCGAAATCTCTCAACCATGCCAATCCTTTGCCCATGCAACGCTTGCCCTAGTGTCATGGCGTGCGCTGTTCCGATTGATCACCGGCCACTTTGATCAGTTCGCGCATCCATTTGGTCGGCATTCCGGGATAGCGTTGGAGCCGGACCAACCGCGATTGCAATAAATCCGCGTTTAGAAATGTCTCGCCGCAAAACAGAAACGCGATCGGAGTCTCGGTGTCATCAAATCTTTGATGATCGAAAACAATTTTGGCCACCCGTTGAGGGCAGCGATCAACAAAGCGATTCGTTAGCTCAAGTGCACCTGCCGCGTACGGCTGTTCGGCAATTGCGTCTTGTTTCGTCCGTTCGATACCTAACAAGCGAACGCGAAAGTCGCCATTGTATTTCTGCGCAGGTCCATCCAATGCTCGCACGACCATTGTGACGGCGTCCTCAACTTTGACGATTTCGACACGCCCTTCGTGCAGAAAAAGTCCTCGGCCCCAACCGACATCCGACATCGAGCGGCGCACATTAATCCAGCCGATAATCGCTAAAATCGCGACTCCGCCGATCAAGCCCCAACGTGGACGCCGCCGAACCATACACGCTCCGTCCAGCTAGTTCTGGCTGAACTGAACCGATGCTTTCGTTTCCAGGCCCAGCGGATTCTCAAGAAACTGGCGATGGCAACCGGCGCACAAATCAAATCTTTGGCGCCGATAAATGTCCTGACTAATCTGTTCGGAATCGGCCGTATCCAACCGTTCCAGAATCTCATCCAGATCGAGCAAGTTATCGTCGTCCTCGTCCGCCGCGACGGGATCGATGGCGGCTTGCACTTCAATCCATACGACGTAACGCATTTCGACTTCATTGTCGATCATCTTTTGACAACGATCGCACGAATGATGAATCATGTCGACATCCTTTACTGACAAACGCGTGGTCTGCGGAATCGCGACGCGGCAATTCCTTGCCAACCATTGCCTTATGCTAACCAGTCTCAAGTTGGTTTGGCAAGCGAATTAAAAAAAAATGCGCCACAACGTATTGCGACAGTATTCGCAAGGGTTGACAAGTACCGCTCCTGTGCGCCGCGACGGTGTGCGGTGCCTTGAGACGGCGGGCCAACGAACAGGGACAATCGCCGCAAGCACATGCCGTAACACGATTCGATAGAAAGACCGCTGGACAACATGGAGTGTTGCCACGATCGTTTCGAGAGGTAGGCTGGGTGCCGATCGATTCGGCGACGAATGACGCCACCGTTAATCGCAAAGCGGCTTCAGTTTTTCCGTAATGTTGGGCGATAGAGGTGCCTTTTCAGCGTTGAGCTGAATGTAGCTTTTCCATTCTTCGGGCACATCATCTTCATGGAAAATTGCTTCGACTGGGCATTCCGGAACGCATGCTTCGCAATCGATGCACTCGTCCGCATTGATATAGAGCATTGTTTCGCCTTGGTAGAAACACTCCACGGGGCAGACGACAATGCAATCTGTGTATCGACAACCGTCACAAGGTTTGGCGACGATATGAGTCATAAAACCGCTGCTCCTGAAAAATTACTTGCCAAACGTCTGGACGCGCAAAATCGAGCCAAAACCCAGCACGTCGGCAAACTTGGTTTGAATCCTAGGCTCACAAGAAATGCTTGTCAAGCAATTCGCACGGGGCAATTCCCCGCCCGCCCTTCCCGTTTGTCTTGTTCGGCATTTCAGGCCCAATTAGAATCGAAGACGAAGGTTATTTGGTGACGGTTGCCCATAAACAGCGTTCCAAAATGCCCAATCCGCATTGATCACGGGGTTCCGAAGCGGCTGTGGGCCGTTCGCCTCGAAAGAAATGAATCGTGCCGGTCGCCAAATTTGTCCAGTCGCATCGCCATTAACAGGGTAAGTGATCTCGTGCCTTTATCTGACGTCGATCGCAAGCTCCTGACCCACTGCTTTCAAAGGCGACCGTTCGCTTGGGAGAGTTTCGTGGATCGGTTCCTAATGCTGATCGTGTTCGTCGTGCGGCACACTGCGCGACGACGACAAATCACTCTAACGGAACACGATGCCTTCGACATTGTTTCCGACGTATTCTTGACTCTGATGCGCGATGACTTCGCTGCCTTGCGCCGCTTTCGCGGCAAGAGCAGCCTCGCGACGTATCTGACAGTCGTGACCCGTCGCGTCGTCGTCCGAAAGCTTGTCCGCATGAATCGCAGCCAAGTCCAGTTGAACGATCCGACCGTGCTGTCCGCGGATCCACTTGCGATCGACTTGGATTCCGCGACACCTGGCGAGATCAATTCCATGCTAAGCGTTTTGGACCCGCAAGAAGCATCGCTAGTGCGAATGTTCCATCTGGAACAAAAATCGCTTGAACAAATCAGCCAAGCAACCGGCATCGAACCGGCTTCGATCGGTCCCATGCTCCAGGACGCCCGCCGCAAGATGCAGCAGCACGGTAACGTCAATCAAGGCGTTTGACTCGTCGGCGATGTCGTCTTGGCCAAATCGAACCACTGCGCATCGCTGGGTTGCGGCATCGTCCATTGACGATCTGGATCGCCGTACAACTGATTGATTTCGTGCCCCGCCAAATCAACAGTCAAAGAATTCGGACGCCGGTCCGGGCCGATCACAACCAGCTTAATGTGCCGCGGCAAACTGGCGTGAAATTCCTTAAAATGCTGATGTTCGCCCGCGACCGAGTATGCGATCAATTGCATTTTCGCATCGTAGATCGCTTGCTGCAACACCAGACCGGTCTTCGAATCGACAACCAATGTTTTGGTCACCGGTCCATTGTGAGTCTGTGTTTCCATCCGCAGTTCAATTAGCCCGTCTGCACGCGGCAACGGGCTTTGGATCAAACGATTTGGTTCCAATGAGATCAGCCCAAGCGCGTCGATGATCCATTGCGGTTCAAACGGGATCGACTGACGCATTGAGGACTTGGCGAATTCAGTGTGCTTGGCAAAATATATCGCGGGAGCCTGGCCGCCGAAGGCTGATTTATTCCAAACCCAAAATTCCTCGTCGTTGCTCCCAACGTCGACACCCATCTCGGAAATTCCGATCAAGCCGGCTTTCAGTCGCATGCGGCGCGGCTTCTCGACAATCAACGTACCGGAAAGCGGCGGGACGCCGTCCATTCGAATTTGTATATCGCAGCTCAACTGCCGGACTTCCGATGTGTTCGCGTTGATTGCATTCACGAGCCCGCCAAGATCCGGTGCCGTACTGAACAAGACGGGAGCCCTTTCGCCCGACGAACGAAAAGAATTAACCGTTCGGCAGCCGTTGCCCAAGACAAGGAACACGATCAGTGCGCCGATGATTTGCGAAAAACGCAATCGCCGTTCGTTCACTTGAATTTCCCTTCCATGGGTTGTTCCTTCAAAACTCAAGGGTCTGACGCCAATTTGCGAAGTCCTCGAAGCGAATTGGGGTCTGACCCTCTCGCCTTGAGGCAGTTCTAATTCGCGTCCGCGATCTTGACCGGTTCTTCATCCAATGAATCGATCGGCTGATCCGTGAAAAGTTGCTCGCACAACTCCTCTTGCAATTGCCGTAACCGTTCGGGAGCCGGCTCGCAAACCGGAACTGTAAAGTCCCGCTTGCCCCGCAGCGAATGAACCACTAATTCACCGGGACTGCTATCGACCGTTCGGCTTTCCACCATTTGCAGCAGCTTTTTACGCAACAGCACAAGTGCCATCAAATAATACAACTCCGCTTTGTCCAGACTCTCCGATAACTTACTGAAATAATCCAACAGGACGGCAGTTGGTGCCCAATACACGCGATTCGGATTCCGCGCGGCCACTTGGCAACGCCACCAGCCGATCGCCGCAGCGGGCGGACCGTCCCACGCCGCCGCGCTAATGTCCAGGCGAACAAATTGCTCATTCTCTTCGATCAAAACGGAGTAGTACACATCGCCGGCCTTGAACTCTTGGTCGGTTTTGGAACAGCGCCGATTGAAGCGTTTGAAATCGTATTCGAACATCAAAAATTCCAGGCCAAAATCGAGCGGATAATAGTCAAACCAATTGCGCTCAGCAATAGTCGTCGCGACGGCGATTTGCCAAATGTTGGCTCGCTAGCAGCGTTCTTTGTCGGATTGCCAAACCGGTGATCAATTGACCACATCGGTCGACTGATATTTGTCCTTAAGTCGCTGCAAATGATCGCGCATCAAAGAATTGAGTTGCGTCTGATCAAGTAACGGTCGCCGATCATCGGGAATCATGAGTTGGCCGACTCGATACAAGTGATCCCGAACTTCGCTTGCTGGACGTGAAAGCTCGTCGCCAACGATCGCTAGCCCGACGTGAGCCACCGCCAAAAAGTGACCGTTGCTCGGTTCGACATTCTCAAGCCGTTTGTAGATCGCCTCTGCTTGCGCATAGTCATGCCGTTCCAAATAGTATTCGGCCAATCGCTCGTCCGCCAATCGCACGTAATACAATTCGATCGCACTGGACTCGCTCTTTTCGCCAGGAGCATCGGGTACCGAAAAATATTGACGTACGGCTTGCCAACCTTTTTCTCCAAGCTCCGGTTGCCAAAACGCATAGCTGTATTGCGCCTGGGCGCTGGCTTGTTTTGGGACCAATTGGCGAGTCCGCGCCGACGGATTGGGCGGTGCTTGAACAAGCGCCCAAACCGACCCTGTCGCAAATGCCAACGCTCCCAAGCCAGCCGCAATGACCCAGTTGCGCGGTCGAGTCCACTCGGAACGGACTTGACCTGACATGATCGTCTGCAATTGCCGCGTGATTGCGTGCTTCGACTCGGTAACGCTCGTCAAATTCGTGCCGTGCGACGCCGTATCGGTCGCCAACTTTTCCACGAGTGCGTCCCACTGATCGAAGTCGATTTCGATCTTGCGAATGGAACGAATCAACTCGGCGGGGTCTTGAAATCGGTCCGCCGGAACTTTGGCCATCATCTTCTCAACGATTTCCACAAGTTGCGGCGGAACGTCGGGACGCAACTCGGCCAGCGGGACGGGAGTCTTGTTGACGTGCAACAATGCGATCGCAAGAGCAGTCTCGCCATCGAACGGCGGTTGGCCAGCCAGCATGTGATAAGCGGTGATTCCCAACGAATAAATATCGCTGCGCGGATCGACCGCACGACCCTCGACTTGTTCCGGGCTCATGTAGAGCGGCGTCCCCATCGTGACGCCGATTTGCGTCAGTTCGCTTTTCCGTTGCGGATCGTTGATCCGTGCCAGCCCGAAATCGGCCACGCGAACTTCACCGTTGGGTGCCAACATGATGTTCTCGGGTTTGATGTCCCGATGGATCACGTTGTGCTCGGCCGCTTTTTGCAAAGCCGCAGCGACTTGGCGGATAATATTGACCGCGACGATCGACTCGACCGCGCCGTGCCTGTTCAGATATTGCCGCAAGTTTTGGCCGCGCACGTATTCTTGCGCGATGTAGTGCAAGCCTTCGCAAGTACCGACTTCGTAGATTTGCACGATATTGGCTTGGACCAGTGCGGCGGCCGCTTGGGCCTCGTGATGAAAGCGTTTGACGAACGAGTCGTTTTTGGCCAGCGACGGTTTAAGAATTTTCATCGCCACGTGCCGACGAAGCGACGATTGCTCGGCCAAGTAAACATCCGCCATCCCGCCCCGTCCCAATCGGCGGATCAAGATATACGCACCAAGCTGCCGACCCGTCAGATCGTTCGCCGCATCGTCTATATCAAAATGTTCAACGTCCATCGGGCTGCGTCAAAATCAAGAAACTGGTTTAGCGCCTCGTTTAAGTATGGTGCAGCGCCCGCCCGTTGACAACGCTCGCGAATTTCCCTCGCAAGCAGGGCGTGAAATTCGTATTGCCTCCCGGCTGCGGCCTTCGGTGTGACTACGGAGTGTGCTCGATTTTCGGCCAATATGTATCGAAGTTGAATTCAGGACTGTTGTCCAAATCGTGACAAGTGAAACAAAGGTCCTTGCGCGCTTGGTCGAGCGTGACGACCATCTCTTGGCGATGTTTTTTGAGAACATCGATCGGCGGCAGGGGAAGCATCTCCTCCACTTCAACATGTTTGGACCCGGGGCCGTGGCAATTCTCACATCCGCTTCCATGCATTTCTGCGTCCTCGATTTTCGCGAATCCTGTTTCGAATGGGAAATATCCTTGTGGGTTCCAGCCGGTGACGTGGCAGCTCAAACATTCGGGATCCTTTTCGCGTGTGACCCAAGTCCGTTCACCAGGATCGGTTAAATCGAGCGTCGCGCGCGAATGCGGACCGACGTTTTTAGGATTGTGCGGTCCTGGGTGCCCTTCTTCCCAAATCGTGTATTCGTCCTCGTGGCAGTCCGCGCACTTGTCGGTACCAACGAAAGTTCGACCTGTGGGATGTGGCTTGGGCGAGATTCCAAGTTCTTTCAACGAGAGGTGCCCCAGCTCAGTCTGATAATCTTTAAAGACGACTTTCATTTCGTCGGAATCTTCAAAACGTGCGTCCAATGGAATACGCTGATATCGCGGGACCAATCGGCCGTCGACATTGTAAAAACCGACGACGCCGACGTGCATTCCTTTCTGACCGACTTGGATAAATGAAGTCACATGGCCGTTGTTTTCGATTTTTTCGGGTGCGTTGGTGGGGTCGCCAGCTCCGTTGGCCGAAATCACTAAATCAAACGCCGGATATTTTGACGCGATCTTGCGCCCTTCGTCGAGCGACGTATTGGCGATGAGAACATAAAGATCGCATTTAGCCAACTGCAACGTCGCGATCGCGCTTGGCAGTGCCTTATCGACTTGCATCAGTTTCAGATCCGAGCCGACGACGTCGGCCAATGCTTTGACCTCATTATCGCCCAAGACCGCAGTGAGGCCGATCTTGCGCTCGCCGATTTCAATAATTTTCGTGGGCTTGAAGAAGGTATCGCCAAACAAGCTGACGTTAGCGCAAACAAATGGCGATCCATCACTCAAGCCAAGGTTTACGATGGTATCAATCAGCACCACGTCTGGCACTTTCAAATCATCGACGCCAACCGAAGCCGCTTGATAACCCATCGTTTGAAACAAGCCACGCCACGCGGTCTTTAGTTTGATAATCGCTTGCTGCCCCGTCCGGTTGATTTGATTTCCCGTATCGATTGGGACCACGCTCCAGCCCTTATCAATCATAAGTTGATTGAGCAACGTGTGCCGGCGCAGTAATCCACCCTTTTGAGTGGCGAGTCCGGTGCAGCCGCAAGGCTCGATATAACCGTCGAGTCGCCCCGAAATCAAAAGTGCGAACTCCGGCTTTTCCCAGCCATCAAACAGAACGCGGTCGGGGTCGTCCGTATGTTTCTCGTCCGCAGCGACGTTCACGCCCGCAGGCTCTTGACCCTGCACGATTTTCGCGCTCGATTGCGTCTGCTCGTCCTGCCACCTCGACGTGGCAATCACGATCACGTTTGCGGAACAAAAGCCACCGATCAAAGCTGCCAGCCAATACTTCATGTTTTTTCTTCCGCTACCTTGCGATGCACGTTGGCGAGAATTGAACCCAGCGAATTGCCAGTCCACCGAGCATTAATTATTTCAGCATTTCGCAAAAAAAGAAATCGCGAAAAATCGGCCAATCTCAAGGGGTTTCGCCCCAGCCAACCGAGAGAGTCAGACCCCAAATCACTCCGAAGACTTCGCGATTTGGCGTCAGACCCTGGCAGTATTTTTACGGTGAACTATTGCGAATTGACTTTGAGACCGATCTTTAGACCCTCCGTTTGCGGCAAGTTGCATTTTAGCAGCAACGATTCATGGTAGCTCTTTTTCTCCAACGAATCGGCTTTGGCGGTGACGACTATCTCCAATGCGGCGATGGGAACTCGATCGCCCCCCAAGCTCTTGGGATTCTCTATGGGCGAAAGCTTTACGTCAAACCCGCTTCGCGTAGCTTCGTTGGAAAACGTAAAGTCCTCGATCTTGAAGTTCTTGGTGCGATAGCAGAGTACTCGCGCGGTGAGTTCCTTTGTTTGGCCGCTCGTTAAGTCTCCGAAATCCAACAAAGCTGGCTGCACTTCGATCGCTGTGTTCACGGTTCCGTAGACGCGGAAGCGCCATGTTTGTCGTTCTTCGAAATCGTCATTCGTTTTGATTACCACCTCATGGCTGAACTTGCTCTCGTTATTGTCAACGATCCATGTCAGCGCAAGCTTGGCGAAACCCTGTCCTTTTATCGTCCTTTTTTCGCCGATGGGCGCTCCATCGAATTCCACGTCACAAGTCTTTGAAACCAATTCCACTTCAAGAGGCATGCGGCCCGTGCTTCTAATTTCCCACTCGTTTCGATATCGCTTGTAGTTGTCAATTTCACCGAAGTTTTGTTCGGTGGGAGTAGCTACGAACCCGAATGTGCCGCTGTTAAAATCGTTTTTCTTGGAGGTGTCTTGCGCGATTCGATAGGGCGAAAAATCTTCTCGGATTCGGCTGGCTAAATAGCGGTGCAAACCATATCCGCCCAATACGCCCAGCAGCGCGGGCATTGCGATAACGAACATCAGTTTCGTGAGCAGTCCGCTTTTGCGTTCGTTTCTTCGTTGTTCCACCGGAACCGTTCCTCAATTCAATGACACGGGAAGTTTCACGCTATTCTAATTCAACTACCCGATTCACTTAAGTGCCAGCCGCAGTCGCGATTATTGCGCCTCTCCCAACCGCCGCCGCAAAAATTCGCGGCATTGGGTAAAGAACTCAAAATAAGTCGATTGCTGGTAATCGGGATACGTCCAACGCGAAACCTGCCACTGCCGCTGATTAAAATACAGCGTGATTTCCGCGTAGATGCCGTCGCGCAGATAAATGCGGTGATCGCGGTCCTTGGTCGAGGCTAAAACTAGTTTCGCCTCGGTCAGGTAGCCCGGATCGATATTAACCGGACGAGAAACTGGTCCCGTAACCAACTTCGCGCACTCCTTCTCCCATTCGTTCGACAAAAGTTTTGCGTCCGGAAGCGTGCCTGTGTCAATGAGCTGCCCAAACGCGACAAGCTGCTTTTTCAGATTCGATCCCATCTCTGCTTCGTAGAAGTTCGTCTGATTGAAGTCAAACACGGGACTTCGCAAAGCCAACTCGCCCCAAGCTTGCGCCGCTCGCTTACACGCCCATTCGATCGCGGACTCGTCGCCTGCGGTGATCGCGATCAGGCGCAGCGCCGGGCGAACTGGAAGAATCTCACCCACGGTTTTGTTTCCAGACGAATCGTTAGTAGGCTTTGGCAAAAATCGCGCGGCGCGGCGCGGGCTGCCCGGTGAAGATGCACTTGCCCCCCGAGTCGTTATGCTCAAGCGGCACGACGCGAATCGTGACCTTCATTTCCTTGAGCAAATTCTGAACCTCGGGCGTATCGACGAAATAACATTCGGCGAAGCCGCCGTGAATTTCCGGCTTATCGGCGTCTTTCGGCGTAAAGTAATCGCGAAACTCGGCGAGCGAATCGATGCGCCGCGAATGGTCGCTCCGCAGCTTGAGCGCTCGCTGATAAAAGTTGGCTTGCATCGCCTCCAGAGTCTTCGGCAACTCGGCCAAAAATTGCTCGCGAGGAACGCTGTTGGATTTTTCTTCGTCGCGACGCGCCACGAAGACCGTATTCCCCGCCACATCGCGCGGCCCGATTTCCACGCGAATCGGGACGCCGCGTTTGACGTGATACCATTTCTTTTCGCCGCCACGTAAATCGCGATCGTCGAGAAGCACGCCGATGCGATCTTCGCCAAACGTCACCAGTTCGAGCGCCTTCTTGAGTTGCTCGCACGACTGAATGACTTGCGTCCGCTCTTCGTCATTGCGGTAAATCGGCAAGATAACAACGTGTTTGGGAGCAAGGCGTGGCGGCAAACACAAACCATTGTCGTCGCTATGGCTCATGATGAGCGCGCCGATCATTCGCGTCGAAAGACCCCACGACGTTGTCCAAGCAAATTGTTCTTGGCCACTTTGATCTTGAAATTTGATTTCTTGAACTCGCGAGAAATTCTGTCCCAGAAAATGGGACGTGCCGGCTTGCAGGGCTTTGCGGTCTTGCATCATGGCTTCGATCGAAAGAGTCGACACCGCGCCTGGAAATCGTTCGCCTGCGGTCTTTTCGCCCTTGATGACGGGCATCGCCATGTGGTTTTCTGCAAAGTCCGCGTACACGTCGAGCATCTGCCGCGTCTCTTCCCAAGCCTCGGCTTCGGTTGCATGCGCCGTGTGCCCCTCCTGCCACAGGAACTCCGCCGTGCGCAGAAACAGCCGTGTCCGCATCTCCCATCGAACGACGTTGCACCATTGGTTGATCTTGATCGGCAAGTCGCGGTAGGATTGCACCCACTTGGCATACATTGCGCCGATAATCATTTCGCTCGTCGGTCGCACGATCAACGGTTCGTCAAGCGGCCCGGCAGGAATCAACCGTCCATCCGGTCCTGGCTCAAGTCGATGATGCGTAACGACCGCGCATTCTTTGGCAAAGCCTTCGACGTGTTGGGCTTCCTTTTCCAAAAAACTAATTGGGATGAACAATGGAAAATATGCATTCTCGTGCCCGGTCGCTTTGAACATCCGATCCAAGGCCCGCTGCATATTCTCCCAAATCGCATAGCCCCACGGCTTGATCACCATGCAGCCGCGCACAGGCGAAATCTCCGCCATGTCCGCTGCGCGAATGACTTGTTGATACCATTCAGGGTAATCATCGTTTCGCGTCGGAGTAATCGCCGTTGCCGTCTTTGCCGCCATCGCGTTCCTTTTAATCTTGAAAATCAATCGCCGCTGGACTGATCGAGAAAAGTTCGAGCGGCCTATTGTAGAAAACTCACGCGCGTTTCAGCAATCACACTCGACAAATCGTCGATCGAAGAGAAGGCAAGTTTGACCACGGATTTCACAGATACCACGGATAAGAATAACGAAAGATAGAGACGTTGTCGCGACAAACCATTGGGCCGAGTTAACTCTTCTTGTAGATTTCATTAGTTCAACGCCGCTACCTCGCTTCCCAATTGCTCTTGATGTCTCCTCTTTCATATCCGTGTTATCCGTGAAATCCGTGTTTAATTCTGCTTTTTGTTTTAGTGTTTCACCTTGTAGGTCACGACAACGCTGCCGTTTTTGAAAGGCCTGCTTCGAATAGCGGCTTGGCAAGTTCACCACCTCCCATCAAGCAAATTTCTTTGCCCGGAGCGTTTTTGAGCCGCCGCACAAACTCGACTGCGTTGTCCGCAACGAATTCAACATCACCAGACACCATCGACGGCTTGAGAGTTCGCGAAAAAACAATCGTCTTGATGCCGCTGCTTTCGCCGGAATACTGCCCGGATCGCACGGCAACTTCGTAGGTCTTACGCCCCATCAAAACAGTATCGATCTTGCTCCAGTATTCCCCCATCATATCGCCCGCTTCGTCGCTCCACATGATCCAATCGACGGAACCATCGGGCCGAGCGAGGTACTGATCCAAGCTTATCGCCCCACCAAACGTAATTTTGCGCATCATCTACTCCACAATGTAGGTTCCGACAATACTCGCAGCTTCGAAATTGTATTTGATCAGGGCGATGGGCTGCAGCAGTCCGCGCTTCACTCGCTCGGGGTTCTGGCCAGCGATTGTTTCGGAGCGAGAACCGCAGCCATTTGGCGCAGCGTTTCTTCAATTTTTTGATAAGCAAAAAAAGACGCCAACAACCCAAGCGCCGTCGTGGCAATGGTCGCGAGCAAAATGTCGCGCGGAGCATTCTCTCGCAACACAAGCATCACTAGCGCCAACAGCGGCACTGCGGCCGCCAGCCCCAAATATCTTCGCGAGCGGCGCAGCAGCACCTCACGTCGCCGTTCAAAGCCCGAATCCGACATTACTTGCCGGATCATTTGCGGATAATAGTAGAGTACGCACACCAGCGAGATCCCAAAAAATGGATACGTTATCGCCACTCCGCCACAAATCGTAAGTGAAATAAAAAAATGCAAGGCGTCGGCCACTCGATAATTCGGTTCGATCACGAACAAGGCGATGGGAAAAATCAGACCGGCCAGAAACCACATGCAGCCGCTGATCCAGGCGACATAATGTCCGATCGACCATGCCGCGTTGATCCTCGTTTCGTTGGGCTCATGCTTTCGTTGGACTTCACGCAGTGCTTTTGCGACTGGCCACAATTTCCACATCACTAGTCCGGTTCCGATCGGAAACAGAACAGCATTGACGATCAGACTCAAGTTGACGAATTTGTTCCAAAGGCTTGGATAGCCCGCCACGATTTGGTTTCCGTTATAAATGACGTTGAAAACCGCAGCCGCTATATTTGGCAACAAAGTGACGGCAACGATCAACAGCAACACGGGAACTTTCACGACGCGTTCCGCAAAGCTCCCCGGCGTCGGATGAAATCGTTCGGCAACTTCTGGGTAGAGTGCCAGTCGAAGCGCGCCCGCCAACTCCGCACCGGATTGCGGACGCTCGTCGCGCGAATAGGACAAAGCGCGGCGAAGAACTTGATCGAGAACGCGACCGACGGCGTTTCCGGATGGTACGGTCGGCAACGGTTCTTGGCGAGCCGCCAACTGAGCTTGAATCGCGGCGGACCAATTCGTGAAGCTGCCGACCATCTTCCAAGGCCGCACGCCGTGGAAAAATTCCCACAGCACCACGCCCAGCGAAAACAAATCCGAACGATTGTCCATTTGCTCGGCCGACGCAGAATCAGTCGGATCGGCGGCCCGTAATTGCTCGGGCGACATGTAAGCGAGCGAACCGCCAAAGTTCGCCGCCGCGCCCGCTCGGCCCGCCAGCCCGCTAAAGCTCACGTTGAAGTCCGCCAATTTCGGCACACCGTCGCTACTGAGCAAAATATTCGCTGGTTTGATGTCGCGATGCAGCACGTTTCGCGAATGCGCGTAATGCAATCCTTCGGCCAATTGAACTCCGATCCAAGTCACCGCAGTGGCCCAATCGTGCTGAGAGATCAGCTCCCTCGTCGGCGAGCCTTCCGGTGAAAACTGCCCCGCACTCGTCAAACTCCTATCGACCGACTCGACGATCAACCGTCCCGACCATTCGGCCATCGGCTTATTCCGTGCCAATTCAATGCAGTCCGCAAGCGTCCCGCCAGGAACATACTGCATGTAGAGCAGCTTCAGCGCGGGCGACGTGCAATCTCGCTGATCGTAAACGCGCACGACGTTCGGGTGATCGAGTTGCGAAAGTGCTTGTGGCTCATCGCTTCCGCGCAGCGAGGCTTTGAGCGCCACGAGCCGCTGCATCGATTCTTGCCGCGCCAAGTAGACTCGCGCAAAAGCACCTTGACCCAACAAGCCTAAGATTCGAAAGTCATCGACCGACTGATTGATTGCCAGTTCCGGCAACGGCATACGCTGATCGCATCGCGAAGTCGCTTCGCCGACAGCCAACAGTCGACCCATCGTTGGTGCCAATCCCGGAAACCGCGCGCGATAATCTGTCCAATCGGGTTCCTCACCTGCTTCACGGCGTAATTGAATTTCTTCCAGGATCAAGTCCATTGGAACTTGCTCGCGCGGCAGCCAATCCGCAAACGCGGGCAAATAAAATTCGATCGAGCGGGGCACGCCAAGTTCAGCGGCTGCCGCCATGTCGCACTTGATCAGCTCGACCAAAATGAGCTGCCGCGATTCCTCTGGCACGCCATCCAACAAACTCCGAATCTGTTCCGACTCCGGCACGGGCGCAATGGAATCCAATCGAAACAAGCAAGCTTCCAACAT
>JANNYC010000109.1:0-69335 GCA_031409895.1 Planctomycetota bacterium | reverse complement strand
CCCTTACATCCTCGTGGGCGACTGGCCCGCGATTGGAATGACTGTCGCGACAATGCTCGCATTTCTTGCTTCACAACGGAGCCGATTTATTGTCCGTACTTGAGCAAATCATGACGCCTACTGCTCGACTTGCCGATGAACACGCCCGATTGGTCATGGCCCCATCCGGGCGATTGTCCATCGTAGTCGTGCAAGACGATGCGACGGAACAGAGTCATGTCGACGCGATTTCAGACAACTCCGCAGTCAAGCGTTCGCTTCAACAGGCATTCGCGACCGGTGTCGGAGCGGGGCTGTTTGAATTGACGACTTGCAAGGAATCGCTATCCAGCGCCGCCGCTTACTGGAGAGAATTTGCGGCGCGGTTTATGACGGCACTGTGCCACTCGCCTCTTTCGGAAACCCAACAACTGTCGGGGGCGATCTCGCCACCGACGCCTGCCGAATTGGATTCTCTGGTTTTGACCGTGCCACCGATGTATGGCGCAGAATACATTTCCAGCGAAGTGCTCAGCCAAGTATGGCGCGAACTGGACGAGTGGGTGCGCCGCGAAGTCGCCGCGACCCAAGGCGGCTTGGGCGAATTCCTACAACATCGCGCACCGATGTGGCATCAGCTTGGCCGCATCTGTTTTCATCTGGCCGAAAATAAGCGTGATCCGAACCGGCCGTTTGCCTTCTTGGCTACGTACACATCGGGGCTCTCGCAAAGTCATCGCGTGCAACATCAGCCCTTGGGAGGTGCGCTGCGCGAGTTTGCCGGTGCCAAGAACCGCGCGGGGCTCGTTAAATTGCTTTCGCCAGTTGAACTCGCGGCCCAGCGGAGCCCTCTCATTCGCGAATTGGTCGACTCGGGTGAAATTTATCAGCCATTAGCTTGGACTCCTGCCGAAGCGTATCGGTTTCTTCAAGACGCTCCCATTCTGGACCAATGTGGCGTGATGATTCGTCTGCCCGATTGGTGGCAGCAGCGTCCGCGACCTACCGTCAATGTTTCCATCGGCGGGCAAAAAAAGAAATCCTCCGATGGACTCGGTTTGCTGGAATTCCAAATCAATGTGGCTTTAGGGGACGAAACATTGACGGACGCGGAATGGCGCGAACTCATGAAAGCGGATGAAGGGCTCGCGCTGCTGCGCGGGCAATGGGTCGAAGTCGACCCAATCCGCTTGCGTGAAGCCCTCGATCATTGGCGAGCCGTGGAACGCGAAGTCGGCCGCGACGGTCTGTCTTTTGTAGAAGGGATGCGACTGCTGGCCGGTGCGCCGCGCGATTTGGCGTCGAACGACGATCAACCAACCACGATTCGCCCGTGGCAGTTTGTTTCCGCCGGCGATTGGTTGGGCGATACGTTGCAAAAGCTGCGCGATCCGACCGCGCTCGCCGAAACTTATCCCGGAAAAGATTTGCTCGCGACCTTGCGCGGTTATCAGCAAACTGGAGTGAACTGGTTATGGTTCGTCACCAGTCTGGGACTGGGAGCTTGCTTGGCGGACGACATGGGTTTGGGCAAAACCATTCAGGTCATTTCGCTCCTGCTCATTTTGAAACGCCAAAAGGTCGATCGGCCCTCGATTGCCGTTTTGCCCGCGTCGCTTTTAGGAAATTGGAAGTCGGAACTAGAACGGTTTGCACCAAGCCTGCGCGCGGCAATCGTGCACCCGTCGGAAGCGACCGTAGAGCAACTCGCAGCTTGGGAAACGCGGCCCGAATCAACCGCCGAATATGACTTGATTCTCACGACGTACGGGATGTTGCCTAGACAACCTTGGCTGACGCGACTTCCGTGGCATTTGGCGATCCTCGACGAAGCCCAAGCGATCAAGAACCCAGCGGCCAAACAAACTTCGTCCGTCAAACAACTCACCTCGCGCGCCCGCATCGCCATGACGGGAACGCCCGTCGAAAATCGCTTGGGAGATTTATGGTCGCTGTTCGATTTTCTTTGCCCCGGGTTATTGGGAAACACTAAACAGTTCAATAACTTTGCCAAGCGTTTAGGGAATGAAGGCGTGGGACGTTTCGCGCCGCTCCGTTCGCTCGTGCAGCCGTATATCTTGCGGCGCATGAAAACCGACCGACGGGTGATCGACGACTTGCCGGATAAGACGGAGGTCAAAGCTTTTTGTAGCTTGAGCAAGAAACAAGCCGTGCTTTATGCAAAATTGGTCGACGAGTTGGGCGAGATCCTCAAGCAGGCTAAAGGAATCCAGCGACGTGGCATCGTGTTGTCTTACTTGATGAAGTTCAAACAAGTTTGCAACCACCCCAGCCATTTACTCGGTCGTGACAAGTTCGATCCAGCGGAAAGCGGTAAGTTCGAACGGCTCAAAGAACTCGGCGAAGAAATCTCGGCCCGCCAAGAACGGATGCTCGTCTTCACCCAATTTCGCGAAATGACCGAACCGCTAGCAGCGTTTCTACAGACCATCTTTGGCCGTAGCGGGCTAGTCTTGCACGGCGGCACGGCTGTCGGGAAGCGCAAAAAGCTGGTCGATCACTTCCAACGCGACGACGGGCCACCATTCTTCATCCTGTCGCTCAAAGCCGGCGGAACCGGGCTCAACCTGACCGCAGCTTCACACGTCATACACTTTGATCGCTGGTGGAATCCGGCAGTCGAAAATCAAGCCACGGATCGCGCGTTTCGAATCGGCCAACGAAAGAATGTACTGGTGCAGAAATTTGTTTGTCGCGGCACGATGGAAGAACGCATTGATTCGCTCATCGAGGAAAAAACCGGCCTGGCCAACGATCTCATTCAGGGTGGTGCGGAAGTGCTCTTGACCGAAATGAACGATCAAGACCTAATTAGTTTGGTTTCGCTCGACATCGAACGGGCAATCTAGCAATTGGAAATTGGGTCAAGCACGGAGGATTTACCATGAGTTACTACCCACGATGGGCACCCTACGTTCCAGTCGCACGCCGACGACAAAAGGCCCTTCGGGAAATGGCGCAGATGGCCAAAAAAGGAACTCGCGTCACGCCCGTCGTAATCGAAGGCCGCAAAATTGCCGATTCGTTTTGGGGCAAAGCTTGGTGCGATCATATCGAGTCTTTCTGCGACTTTGACAATCGCCTGCCGCGCGGTCGAACGTACGTTCGAAACGGTTCGGTCTGCCATCTGGCAATATCTCCCGGTAAAGTCGACGCCAAAGTTTCCGGCACAAGCTTGTACACCGTGCGGATCAGCATGGAAAAACTTGCGCTGCAAAAATGGAATGCGATCAAGCAACAGAGTTCCGGCCGCATCGCTTCGCTGATCGCTCTACTCCAAGGAAAGCTTTCCGCAGATGTGATGCAAGTCGTTATCGACCACAAGTCCGGCCTATTTCCCCTTTCGGGCGAAATGAAATTCCAATGCAGTTGTCCCGATTGGGCCGACATGTGCAAACACGTTGCCGCTGTGTTATACGGAGTCGGCGCACGACTTGATAAATCACCACAAGAATTGTTCAAGCTTCGCGGGGTAAATCACGAAGACCTCATCCTGGCCGACGCCGAATCCGCCGTCAGCGCCGCTACAACCAAGAAATCCATTCGCCGGCTCAAGGAAAAAGACTTGGCCGACGTCTTCGGAATCGAACTAATCGCCGAGTCGCCGTATCCTACGGCCGCCGCGATCGAGCATCCGGACGCCGCACCTAAACGGACAACCCGCCCTCGCAAGAGCAATTCGCGAAACCGAAAGGATACCGCTGTCGCAATTCAGCCAGCATCTCGCCGCAAACAATCTCCCGCAATTCGCTCGCCCAAACGTACCTCGCCGTCGGTAACCGTGATCGCGGACGTGTCCCCAGCAGCTCGCCTCACGCGTCGTGACCCCAAGCTCAATATCGCGTCGATCGCAGGCAAATCTAGAAAGGTTATTCGGACCGTAGTTCGCCTATCGTCAAAGCCCACCGTCGCGAAGAAGCGCAAGAAAATTGCCATGACCAAGCATTCCACGAAAATCGCAATCTAGCGCTTTGTCACAAACTGATCTTAGCGTCGGACGGCCTTCCAGGCCGTCGAACACCACGACCATGCTTTTGCTGGCGGGGCAGATTGTCGCAATGTTGAAGATTCGTCGCCGTTGACGTTTCTCGTTGCTTTATCGAAGTAATAGTTCAAGAGCCAAGTCGTCACTCGTTTCGATCAACGCAACATAATTGCAAGGGCCGTCAACACCAATGGAACTCTGATTCGCGCGCGGCGATTTCGGGGACATCTCGGCACCCACACTGACAGCGAAATCAGTCATTGTTTTGGATTAAGCGATTCGATTTCGTGTCAGGTGTCCTGTCGACGAATTGATGCGGATTAGCACTCGACACACGTAGCCAATTTCGCCGGAATTGAACTTACGCTTATCCCTTTTGATCGATTAAGATGCTTGCGTCGCCATCGATCAAACGAACGGAATTGCCATGAAAAAACTGCTTGCGATTGTCGTTGCCCTCGTGCCGAGCACGCTGTTGTCTCAGGAAAATCCATACTATTCAGATCCAATTCCAATCTTTACTAGTAATGACGGGACGGTAGTCCGTGGGGCGGCGGCGCAGTCCCAAGTTGGGGATCCAAGTGACTTTTTTAGGCTGCTGAAAGCTCCCGCGGTGCTAGGCGACCTCGAACTTTTCGCCGAACAAAGAGAGAAACTCTTAACTCAGATTATGCCCTTGTTTAACGACTTCCAGTTAAAGAATTCTCAGCTTAAACGGGAATGGGACGGATCACCGGTGATGATTGAAAAAGCAAAGGAACTGAATCGCAAATATTGGGAGGATCTATGGAACGTGTCCAAAGACATTCTCGTCCCATTTCAACTTGATCGGCTAAAGCTGATCCACTTTCAAGCTGAAATATGTTCAGGCGGCACTTATGCGCTGCAGGCCGGAGAACTATCGGAAATGATGGGGCTCACAGAAATACAAAAAAAGCGGTTGTGAGAAAAGACGGCGAAGGCCGATGAAAAGCTGATTCGCGAGATTTATGAATTGCGACGGAAACGCCATCGCGAAGTTGTCGAAGACGTGCTTACGAAAGAACAACTCAAACTTCTCGACGAGAGTCTTGGCAAACCGATGGCTGATGTGTCGAAGTAGGGTAGGGTCCGCGATTATCAATTGTCATGCGAGTCCCTCGCTCTGGTGGCGCCACCATTTTCGACTGCCGCGCGCCGCCATTTTCAACCGCCGTCAACAACATACAACAAACGCGAGCTGGGACGAGTGTCTCAAACGTGTAGTGGTTGACGTAGCTGAAGTCGCCAGAATTGAGGCCGGAACTCTGGCGAGTTTCGCTACCAGTTCGCTGAATGCGCTCTAATGTGCATCGAACCAATTCGATCCAATGCCGGTTTCGGCGAGGAATGTGGACCGTCTTTTCAAGGGCCTTGTTTATGCAATCGACGATGAGTCCCTATCGGCGAGCTAGTTGGGATCGGTTGACTCTCCGACAGAGGATTCAAAATAGCGAGCACGTCGTCGATTCTTATTGCTGTTTTGTAGAATAGCGTCGACGCGGAATGAGCTTCAAAATGCTGCTTGTTCGAGTGAGCGACGGCCAAGAGAATCGCGTGTTGATGGAAGGCGGCCAGCGTGTCCAGCTTGCTTCGAAGGTACTCGGGAGTCCAGAAGCCGATAACTTCCATTAGGACTCGGCGACCGTCGTTGTGTCGCAAGACAAAGTCGGGGACAAAGACCTTTTGCCCTGCGTGCAGGATTTCGGTTTCGCGTTCCAGCGTCCAGCCCGCGCGGGGTTCAGCTCCCCATTTCGAGGCAAATGCGGCTTCGACTTGGGAATCAAATTCGTTTGTTGCAGGGACAGGACTGGTCAAACCCGATTTGGCAGAAAGCGACAATGTGATATGTCCTTGCCACCGCGTGGGCTTCAGGAGCGCACGAAGTTCCCAGCCGCAGCAGGAGAGGAGTCCAGGTAGAAATCTCGCCATCGCGACGCCATAGCGATGCGTCTTGTGAAGCAGTGACAAAGGGCCATCGAAATCGAATCGATACTTCCCCTCTGTTTCGCGACGAACCGTATGCATTAGCCGCGCCAACTTGGCGTAGCGCAAGATCGACTTGAAATCTTCGGTTGCAAGAACCATCATCCGCTGGGCATCAAACAGCGCGACTTGCGTCTGAGCGACGTTGTAACGCGATAGCAAAGCGGATGGCGAAGCAAAGTCGTTGAATTTTTCCAGCCGATGAAATTCGAGCAGATCGCCGAACAATCGTTGTTCAATACTCGACCAATCCTCTCCCAATTCGGCAGCGATCCGGTGCTTTGCGTCTTGTTCTTGATTCTCGAACCACCGATCGGCTTGGGTTACTAACGGGTGCAAAGCAGCCGCCTGTCGAAAGACTTGCATCCGCAGCTTCGAGGCTTTCGTCGCTGGTATTCCGGCGAACTCGCTGGCGTCGTCCAGCAGTTTGCAGAACGCATCGATGCGCCGCGGCGGGCAATCCATTTCTTGGCTGAAGATGGCATGAATATCCTGATGCAGGCTGCGTCGCACCCGATTGACACCCCGACGATAGACGTCCAACATTCGCTCGGCCAAGTCTCGATATTGGGCATGTTGCTGTTGGTGCAATCGATCGGGGATTGCTTGGCCGTTTTCATAGGCGACGATGGCGAGTTCCCGCGTAAGCATCGTTGTCTCTGCGTTGTCGCGAACGTTGGGATTCGGTAGTATCTTGGCAAACGACTTCGTACAGAATCGCTCGCTGATTGTCTTGCCGGCGAAGGATGCGACCCAAGCGTTGCTTGGCTTGTTTTTTTGAAGCCATTCCGCCGATGACGACTGCGACCTTAACCGCTGGCAAATCGACCCCTTCATCGAGAACTTGATTGGCCACGATGGCCGGATACGCATGATCCTTGAGGCCATCGAGATAATCGAGCCGCTCTTTTTTGCCGCAATGGCTCAGCAAGCATGGTATCAGAAAACGCTGCGAAACGTCGCGGGCCATTGCATTCGATCCCACGAAGATGATCATGGGGCTCCCTTGATGAAGGCGAAACAGGTCTTCCAATACGCGAAGTTTTTCCGTCGCTCGATTCTCGATCGCTTGTTTTCTTCGAAAGGCTTGCAACGCCCGTCGCGACTCGGGATCGACGGCCGAGTCGGCACAAAGGTCTTTCCAAGTAAACGTCGGAGTGTCTTGTCGTCGCGTGTAAACATATTGGCTGATATCGCGTGCAAGTTGATCGTAATGAGCTTGCTCGCGATCGCTCAAATACACCGGGATTCGCACGATATCGTATTCCGCTAACGAACGTCCGCGAACCTGGGCGATCGAAAGGCTGTACACGAAGGGTCCGATCAAGCGTTCCAAATCTTGATGACGACCGTCCGATCGTTCGGGCGTCGCCGTCAAACCCAAGCGTTTCGTCGCGGTCGACATTCGCGCCGCGTCGCTGCGGATTCGACCCGGTAGATGATGGCACTCGTCGAAGATCAGTAGTTCAAATCGATTGCCGAGCGTCGGCATATGGATCGAAGCGCTGTCGTAGGTCGTCACCGAAACCGGTCGCACGTTGAACGTATTGTCGCCGATCACGCCAGCGTCGTAGCCGAGTCCGCGAAGAATTCGTCTGTGCCACTGGTACATCAAATCGCGAACCGGGGAGACGATCAAGGTAGAACAATTGGTCTCGACCATGATCCGCAACGCGACTTCGGTCTTCCCCGTTCCCGTTGGCATGACGATAACTCCTGCTTGCTTGTTCAGCCAAGCCACAACCGCTTCGTTTTGTTCGTCACGCAAGGTTGGCAATTCGACTTTTGGCCAATGAACTGGAATCCAGTTTGGAACATTGTTTTCCAGGGACAAATCACGGACCTTTAGCGTTTGGGCCGTTTGCCATTGAGAGATTATTTCCGCGTACCTTAACGCTTCTCCACGCCAAGCGTCGACGCGCGCATCCCAGCGCCAAAGGTCGTCCGGAAAGACTTGATCGATGGCTGTTTTAGTCCACCCCTTGAGTACTATCGTCCCACCAGAAAATTCGAGCGATCCACGGGTCATGCTAAACTAAACTTTCAAAACAATAATAAGCATCGGCCCGGTGCATCATTTGGCGTCGAACCAATTCGGTCCGATGCCGGTTTCGACGAGGATGGGGACGCGGACGGGGAGGGCGGTGCGCATGCTGTCGACGATGAGAGGGACGGCGGTGGATTGTTCGGACTTGTGCAAGTCAAAAACGATTTCGTCGTGGACGGTGAGAAGCATTTTGGTTTTGAAGTTGCCCTCTTTGAGCACGCGATGGACCTTGATCATCGCGAGCTTGAGTAGGTCGGCGGCGGTACCTTGTAGGGGACTGTTCATGGCCAATCGTTCGGCGGCGCTGCGGAGGCCGTTGTTGCGCGAGTTGATGTCGCGAATGTAGCGCCGCCGACCAGTAATCGTCGAAACGTAACCGTTGTCGCGGGCGAATAGAATTGTGCGGTCAATATACTCGCGCACCCCGGGGTACTTTTCAAAGTAGTTGTTGATCAATTCATTGGCTTCGCCGCGCGTGATGTCGATCCGCTGTTGCAAGCCGAACGCGGAGATGCCATAGGGGATGCCGAAATTGACCATTTTGGCTTTGTCGCGCATGGCGGACGTGACGTCAGCCGGATCGACTTTGTAAATTTTAGCGGCAGTCGAAGTGTGAATATCGGCGCCTTGGTCAAAGGCCTCCATTAGCCCTGCGTCGCCGCTTAGCTCGGCCATGATCCGCAACTCGATCTGCGAGTAGTCCGCGCTAAGTATGAGATAGTTTTCATCGCGCGGGATGAAGGCGGCTCGAATTTCTCGCCCGCGTTCCTTGCGAACAGGGATCGTCTGCAAGTTCGGATCGTTCGATTGCATCCGGCCAGTCGCCGTCCAAATCTGGCTGTAGTGAGTATGCAGCCGCCCGGTTTTTGGATTGACGTAATTGGGCAATTGATCGACGTAAACAGACTTCAATTTGACTGCGTTCCGATACTCCAGCACGTCGCGAATGATCGGGTGTTTGGCCGACAGTCGCATCAATTCTGATTCGCGCGTCGAGTATTGACCGGTGGCAGTTTTTTTTGGCTTTTCGATCAAATGCATTTCGTCGAACAAGACCGTGCCAAGCTGGCGGGGCGAGTCGAGATTGAACTCGTGACCGGCGGCGGCGAAAACGGCGGCTTTGAGTTGTTCGATTTCAGTCCCCAAGACTTCCGAGTATTTGCGGATCGAGTCGGCATCGAGCCGGATCCCTTCGAATTCCATATCGATCAGAACTGGAACGAGCGGGCATTCGACCTCGAAGCAAACTCGCGTAGCACCTTGAGCTTCGAGTTCGGGGCGCAGGATCTTGCTAATTTTCAAAGTGACGTCGGCGTCCTCGCAAGCGTATTCGGCGACTTGCTCAACGGGGACGTCGCGCATGTTTTTTTGGGCGGACCCTTCCGGGCCGATCAGTTGCGTGATGGGGATCGGATGATATCCCAAATACAGCTTGGCCAAATCATCCAAACCGTGAGTCATCTCAGGCTCTTTCATGGAATGGGCGAGCATCGTGTCCATCAGCGGCCCAGCGACTTCGAAGCCGTTCCATTTCAACAGCGTCATGTCGTACTTCAAGTTGTGCCCAATTTTTTCGATCGCCGGATTTTCGAAGACCGTTCGAAATTCGTCCAAGACCGCTTGGGCCTGCTCGCGATTCTCCGGACAGGGGACGTAGAAAGCGTGATCGGGCTGGCAACAAAACGCGAGTCCAACTGGAGCTGCCGTTCGCGGATCTAGGCCCGTCGTTTCGCTGTCAAAGCAGAATGATTTCTGCGTCATAAGCAGCCTCACCAACTCCGTACGCTGCTCTTTGGTCGCGACGATTCGATAATCATGTGCGCTGTGTCCAATGCAAGTTTCTTCGGGCGGTTCGTCGAACAATTGGGCTTGGATTTCCCGTTCGCGTTTTTCGCGAATGACGGCTGTCTTGGCGGATGCGGTGGAAAAGGACTTGCCGAACATGCGTTGGCCCAGAGTGTCGAATTCAAGTTCCACGAAAATCTTTTTGAGTTTTTCCTCATCCATAGGTTGGCAGCGAAGCTTGTCCAGATCCAATTCGACCGGGACATCGAGCATAATGGTGGCGAGCCGCCGCGAAAGTAAAGCTTGTTCGCGATGCGTTTCGATTTGCTGTTTTTGCTTGCCGCTCAATTTCTCGGTCGACGCCAAGAGATTTTCCATCGAGCCGAATTGCGAGATGAGCTTTTGAGCGGTCTTTTCACCGACGCCAGGAACGCCGGGAATGTTGTCGCTCGCGTCACCCATCAATCCGAGGATGTCGATGACTTGGTCCACTCGTTCGATCTGCCATTTGGCCAGGACTTTGTCCACGTCGAAGACTTCGAAAACGGAGCCTTGCCGACCGGGCCGCAAGACGAAAACGTTGTCGGTAACAAGCTGATCGAAGTCTTTGTCGGGGGTCACCATCCACACGCGGAAACCGTCTGCATCGGCTTGGCGAGCCAACGTTCCGATGATGTCGTCGGCTTCGAATCCATCGATGACCAGCGTCGGAATTCGCATCGCCTCCATGAGCCGTTGGACGAGCGGGATTTGGCTTTCGATGTCCTCTGGAAGAGCATCGCGCTGAGCCTTGTATTCGGGAAACTCAACATGACGATGCGTTGGCTCGGCCGTGTCAAACGCGATGGCCATATGCGACGGCTGCCAATTCTTGAGCAAGTCCAGAACTGTATTCACCATTCCGAAAACGGCCGACGTACAGATTCCACCGGATGTAAACCGTGGACTACGAATAAGCGCGTAGTGGGCACGGTAGATCAGCGCCATGCCATCGAGCAGGATCAGCCGTTTCTTTGGATCGCCATCAAACATTGTCATTCGTTTTCCCTCGTCGGAAACAGCATAACGTCGCAGCTCAGCGGGCTCCACCCTGCACGCGTTCGCCTCTGCAATCGTTGTCAGTTTGGCTTTGGGGCGATAGACTCAACGGTCTCAAATTGACGAGTTTTTCAGGTACAAATATCAAGAGGTTTGTTTTATGAAGCGTACAAGCATTGGTGTTCGCATTGCCTTGTCGGTTGCGGTTTGCGTTAGTTTCGCAACGAGACTAAGTGCCGACGAAGGGATGTGGGTGTTCAACAATTTGCCGCTTGGGCATTTGAAATCAAAATACAATTTCGAACCGACATCGGAATGGTCCGAACATTTGATGAAGTCGTGCGTTCGATTCAATGTCGGCGGATCGGCTTCGTTTGTTTCGAGCTCGGGACTGGTGCTGACCAATCATCACGTTGCGGCCGACACGCTACACAAAATTTCGAGCGAAAAGAATAATTACTATAGCGATGGATTCTTGGCCAAGGGCTTTGAGGATGAAATCAAAGCACCAGACTTGGAGTTGAATCAGCTTGTGTCGATTGACGATGTCACGTCCCGAATCAATTCAGCGGTGAACGAGAAGATGACCGCCGCCGAAGCTGGCGACGCTCGACGCGCGGAAATTTCCAAGGTCGAAAAAGAGTCGCTGGACAAGACCGGTTTGCGGAGCGATGTGGTCACGCTGTACGGCGGCGGCCGGTATCACTTGTATCGCTTCAAGCGTTTCACGGACGTTCGATTGGTTTGGGCGCCCGAAGCGGCGATCGCATTCTTTGGCGGCGATGCGGATAACTTTGAGTATCCTCGGTTTGACCTCGACGCGACTATCTTTCGAGTTTACGAAGACGGCAAGCCGGCGAAGATCGAGCACTTTCTAAAGTGGTCGGACAACGGCGCTGCTGAAAAAGAACTCGTGTTCGTGGCGGGAAATCCTGGCCGGACAAGCCGAATTTTCACCGTGGACGCGCTCAAGTTCCAACGCGACAAGCGAGTCCCTTATGTGATGGACTTTTTGCGGCGGCGCGAGGTGTTGCTCACTTTGTTTAGCCAGCGAAGCGAGGAAAATGATCGCCGCGCTCGCGATGAGCTTTTCGGCGTCCAAAATTCCCGCAAAGCATACACGGGCATGATCCAAGGCTTGCAGGATCCGGCTTTCATCGCCGAGAAAGAACGCGAAGAAAAATCGCTGATCGACAAACTGAAATCAAATCCCAAAACCGCCAAATTCGCAGATGCTTGGAAGCAAGTCGGCGACGCTCAAAAACGCCGAGCGGAAATTCACGGCAAAGCACTGAATCTCGGCACGCGGCTCGTCGGCATCGCACAAACGCTGGTGCAAATGGCCGAAGAGGACGCCAAACCGAGCGAAAAACGCTTGACCGAATTTCGCGATTCGAATCGTCCATCGCTGGAACAAGATTTGTTTTCGCCTGCTCCGATTTACAAGGATTTGGAGCAAGTCGTCTTGGCGGACTTGATCGCTCGAGCGCTCGAAATGCGCGGCGCTGACGATGAGCTTGTGAAAAAAATTCTCGATGGGAAGAGCCCGCAAGCTCGCGCAGCAGAACTGGTCGGCGGCTCCGAACTCGACACCGTGGATGCTCGCAAAAAGCTGGCGTCTGGCGGCAAAGACGGCATCAATGCTTCGAAGGATCCGCTAATCGTTTTGGCCAAACTCATCGACGCCGACGATCGGAATTTCACCAAGCAAAGCGAAGAAATCGAGGAGATGGAACGACAAGCCTATGCGGTGATTTCCGAGGCGATGTTCGCCGAGAAAGGCGAATCGACTTATCCAGATGCGACCTTCAGTTTGCGATTGGCTTTCGGCACGGTCGAAGGTTATGAAGAAAACGGCAAGCAACTTCCGGCCTGGACGACGATGGGCGGAGCCTTCGATCACGAAGCGGCCCACAAGGCCAAAGACCCGTGGAAGCTTCCCGAATCGTGGCACACTCATCGCAAAAATTTCGATGCGGCGACGCCACTTAATTTCGTGTCGACAGCGGACATCATCGGCGGAAATTCCGGTAGCCCCGTCGTCAACAAAGACCTTGAACTTGTCGGCCTGATCTTTGACGGCAATATTCAATCGTTGACGTCAAACTATTTTTATAGCGACAAGCAATCTCGTTCGACCTCGGTTCATTCCAGTGCAATTCGTGAAGCCCTCTCCAATATCTATGGGGCCGACCGAATCGCCAGCGAATTGGGCAAATAGTCGAAACAACGTGTAGTTTCAAACCGAAGCTCGCCGGTGAACATCCGGCGCGCTTTTTTTGTTTCAATAAACCGGCAACGTGTGATAAACTGTTGCTCAACTGTTTGAGTTCGTCACGCGATCTTTGTTCAACCGCCGGCCTCTGGATGCAGCGACATCGCGGAATCGGCGAATGCGGTCCGTGTAAACGAATATCAGAATTCGAACATGAATCACTTTGGTTGGCATCACAGATCCAGAAAATCGGTTATACAAAGGACGTAAAATGATACGAATCGTTGCGATCGTTTGTTTGTTTTGGAGCCTCGCAGCCATGATTGGCTGGACCTATACATGGGACGAAAACACCACGACGAAGAACGACCAGCCTGTTGAACTTGGGCAAGTTGATTGGAATCGAGATTGGGAGGCGGCCAAAAGTGAGTCGGCCAAATCCGAGAAGCCGATTTTGGTTTTGTTTCAAGAAGTCCCCGGCTGATCGACTTGTCAGGATTTTGGCAACGGTCCGTTGTCACACCCGTTAATGGTCGAAGCGATCGAAGAGCTGTTTGTTCCGGTTTTGGTTTTCAACAACAAACCCGACGATGAAGCGATCTTGAAGTTATTTGGCGAACCGGCTTGGAATAACCCGGTCGTTCGATTTCTGAATTCCGGCGGACAAGATTTGATTGAACGGAAAGATGACGTTTGGCAAACACCGGCTCTGGCGCAGCGTTTGGTGGCCAGTTTGGAGGCAGCCAATCGAGGAGTGCCTGAATATGTGAAACTGGTTGCTGCCGACGCGAACTTAGCTCCTGATGCAGCCAGCAAGTTGGGCAAAGCGACTTTTGCGATGCACTGTTATTGGGAAGGCGAAGCGAAATTGGGAAAACTCTCCGGCGTCCTCTCGACGCGCGCGGCGTGGGTCGACGGCAAAGAAGTCGTCGATATCACGTACGATCCGAGCAGTTTGGACTACGGCCATCTTGTCGAAAAAGCTAGATCGATGGAGTGCGCATCGACTGTTTACGCGCGAACCGCCGAACAGTTTGACATTGCGAAAAAACTGGTTGGAAATCATTCCCAACTTGTGCCTGCCGACTTTGATCCACGCTCGGCCGCTGACTCCGAGCAGAAATACTATTTGCGCAATTCGGCATACGCGAAGTTGGTATTGAGCGAACTGCAAGCGGTCAAAATTAATTCACTTTTGGCCGATAGTAAAGTTGCGGCATCCGACATTGAAGCATTGTTGAGTCCACGCCAACAAAAGCAACTTCAACACGAATGACAATCCGAAACGATGGGCTGTCTAACCAGAAAGTTGTCTCATGCGCGTTCTGATTTGCACGATCTTCGCCGGTATCTTTTGTATGGGTCTGGTCGGCAGCGATGTCGTCGTTAGCGCCGCAGACGACGATACGCCGCCCAACATCGTTTTTATTTTCTCCGATGATTTGACTTGCCAAGCAATCAGTGCATACGGCGACCAGCGAAAGTTGCTTGAAACGCCGGCGATGGATCGGATTGGACGCGAAGGGATGCGGTTCGAAAGATGTTTGGTAACCAACTCGATCTGCGGGCCGTCCAGGGCGTCGATTTTGACCGGAAAATACTCGCACCGCAATGGTTTTTACAACAACACCAACTGTACCTTCGACGGGGCTCAGCAGACTTTTCCAAAATTGCTGCAGGCTGCTGGATACGCAACGGCGATGATCGGCAAATGGCACCTGAATAGCGACCCCACGGGATTCGACGAATGGAACATCTTGCCGGGCCAAGGGGTCTACTACAATCCGCAGATGATTCAAAACGGTGAACAGACACAGCACACCGGTTACGTGACGGACATCATCACCGATTCGTCGTTGGATTGGCTGCGAAAGCGTGACAAGTCGAAGCCGTTTCTGCTGATGATGCAGCACAAGGCGCCGCATCGCGAATGGTCGCCCGCTTTGCGACATCTGGGCTGGAATCAAGATCGCCAGTTTGCAGAACCTGAAACATTGTTCGATGAGTATGTCGGTCGAAGTCGAGCAGTGAGTGATCACCACATGGGATTGGAAAAAACTTTTACGGACTTGGATGCCAAGTTGCGTACGCCGAGCGGGCTCAATGATGAACAACGCGCGGAGTGGGATGCTTACTATGGACCACGCAACGAGGCATTTCAAAAGAACAAGCCGACCGGAAAAGAGCTTGTTCGCTGGCGTTACCAACGGTACATGCACGATTATTTGGGATGCGTCAAAGCGGTCGATGAAAGTGTCGGTCAGCTCTTGGAATATTTGGATATGGAAGGACTCGCCGAGAACACATTGATTGTATGCACGTCTGACCAAGGTTTTTTTTTGGGCGAGCACGGCTGGTTCGACAAGCGTTGGATTTTTGAAGAATCACTCCGCACGCCCCTGTTGGTGCGCTGGCCGAAATCCATAAAGGCGGCCGGCGTGAACGAGAACTTGGTTTCGTTGCTCGATATCGCGCAAACATTTTTGGACGTGGCTGGCGTGCAGCAGCCAGCCGACATGCAGGGCCGCAGCATACTGCCATTGTTACAAGGAAAAACGCCCGACGACTGGCGCAAAAGTCATTACTACCACTATTACGAATATCCGGAACCACATCACGTTCGTCCGCATTACGGAGTTGTAACAGATCGCTATAAGCTTGTGCATTATTACGGAACCGATGTCGACGATTGGGAATTGCTCGACCGAGTAAAAGATCCGAGCGAGACTCGGAGCTTCTACGCCAATCCGGATTACGCCGACGCAGTCAAAGGGTTGCACCAAGAACTGGATCGATTGCGCGTTCAATTTGGCGATACCGAGCCGCCCCCGCGCAGCGCCTACGGCGATCAGTCGTTTGGACCGAACGAAAAGCCATCTTCGCGAAAACCTTGAATAAATCCGGGGATTTTTCGCAATTCATTGTGATGAACAAAACAACTTGCGACTGACTAATTCCCGTGCTTCGCAAATTCGGAAGGCTTGAGGGAATGGAATTGGCTTGGTCTATGTCGGGCAAAAAAGACGCTTGACACGACGCCGTTGGCCGCCGATACTAAGGGCTTGGCATCAAGAGTACTGGGACGCTGATCAGCGTTTCCGGGCGGCAACCGAGCGATTTATTGAATCGCCGCGGTGCCGGGGTTGCTCCGAGAAATCGGAGACCGATGCGGGCAAGGTTGTTGCTATGCAGCACTTGTCAAAGGCAGTTTTGCGGCGATGTTCGCCGCCCAGCGCATCTGATCTTTCGACCTGCTTTGATGCCGTGAGGAGTTCACGGCATGACAAAGTTATTTTCAAATCGACTTTCGTTCCAATCGCGATTGTTGCGCGGCGGACCTGAACGTCATTCGAATCCGCTTGTAACACCGTTGGTTCAATCGACGACTTTTATCCAAGAGCAACTAAACGGCACCAATCTTTTCGCATATTCGCGCGTTGGGAATCCAACTGTTTCGGCGCTCGAACAAGTCCTCGGCGATTTGGAGGACACCGTTCCGGCCGTCTGTTTTAGTTCAGGTTTGGCGGCGGAGACCGCGCTGTTTCTCGCGTTCACGAAAGCCGGCGATCACGTGGTCTGCGGAAAAGCAGTCTATGGCGGCACGATCCGTTTGCTACAACAGTTTCTTGAGCCGCTTGGCGTGACGACAACCTTTGTGGATGCAACCGATCCAACGGCCATCGCCGCAGCGATCAACGAGCGCACGAAGCTTGTGTTTTTGGAGACGCCTGCCAATCCGACTCTGGTACTGACCGACTTACGCAAAGCTGCGTTGATTGGTCATGAGGCAGGCTGCTTGGTCGCTGTGGACAACACGTTTCTAACTCCCGGGTTGCAGAAGCCGCTTGATTTTGGAGCGGATTTTTCGGTGTATTCAACCACGAAGCTGATCGACGGCCATTCGACCGCTCTGGGCGGGGCGATTGTCGGACGGGATGAAAAGTTGCTGGATCGACTTAGATTCACCCGCAAGAGCGTTGGCTCGATTCAAACTCCGTTTAACGCTTGGCTCACGCTCAACGGACTAAAGACGCTGCGGATTCGCCTGACGCGACAATGCCGTACCGCGCAGCGAGTCGCCGAGTGGCTTGCCGAGCGCAACGCGATTGATTCCGTCAACTATCCAGGCTTGGAATCTTTTCCGCAGCGTGACTTGGCGGAATCGCAACACCTTGGCTTGCACGGCAATGTCATTTCATTCGAGGTGCGCGGTGGCTACGAGACGGCGGTTCGCTTCGTGAAGAGTTTGCAGCTCTGTCGACTTGCCGAGCACATAGGCTCGGTGGAATCACTTGTCACACATGCTGCATCGATGACGCACGCAGACGTCCCGCGACCACAGCGAATTGCCGCAGGCATTAGCGATGGTTTGCTGCGATTGTCCGTTGGATTGGAACCACCGCGCGAAATCATCTCTGATTTACGACAAGCCTTGAAATGCGCCCGGCAACCGGGCAACGCTGTGAAGGCCAATGTAAGATCCGAATCCATCGGCCAATTAGTGGCGGAGGTGGGCGGATGAAATCGTTACCGATCATCGTTCTCAAGTTCGGCAGCTCGGTCTTAAAGACGTCCGAAGACGCACCGCGCGTTGCTCATGAAGTGTATCGTTGGGTACGCAAAGGTTATCGTGTCGTGGCAGTCGTGTCCGCATTGGATGGCGAAACGGACCAGCTCTTGGCCCAAGCTCACCGTTGGGATGAAATCCCGCACCAGTCGGCGACCGCGTTATTGGCTTCGACGGGCGAACTCCGGAGCGCCGCGTTACTGACGCTGGCGCTGGATCGAGCAGGCATTGAAGCGCAAGTTTTCGATGTCGCGGCGATTGGGCTTCGCACGCGCGGTCGTCAAGCATTGGATGCTCGACCGATCCATTACAATGTCGCCAAGCTGCGGCGTCTGCTGACGCGATTTTCCGTGATCGTGTTGCCGGGTTTCACTGGAAGAGATTCGCTAGGCCGAACGACTTTGTTGGGGCGAGGCGGTTCGGACTGTAGCGCGTTGTTTCTAGCACGTGGTTTGGGTGCGCGTTGTCGTTTGGTTAAAGATGTCGACGGGCTCTACGAATGGGATCCACACCAACTCGGTACTGCTCCAAGAAAATTCAGGCAATTGGGTTGGGACGATGCGCTCAAGCTCAATGGCGGAATCGTTCAACACAAAGCGATTGAATTCGCGCGACAAAGCAAGCAATCCTTCGAAGTTGGTGCGTTGTTTCAACAGGCCGCCACTGAGGTCGGCGATCGCGTCAAGGCATTCTGCGAGGACCGAGCTCGGCCCAAGTCGCGCCGCGTCGTGCTGCTCGGTCTAGGGACCGTTGGTCGAGGCGTTTTTGAAGCAGTTCAATCGCTGCCCGAGCTTTTTGAAATCGTTGCCGTGGCTGTACGCGACAAGTCGCGGGCTCGCGGAATTCCGGATGGTTTGCTCCTGGACGATTTAAATGAGGCGGCACAATTGCCCTGCGATGTGGTCGTTGAACTAATCGGCGAAAGCGATTCGGCAAGGCGGGCGATGAGTCTGGCGCTACAGTGTGGTAATCACGTCGTGACGGCCAACAAACGCGTAATTGCCGAAAGCGGGTCGACATTAGTATCGCTTGCTGACGAGCAGGGCGTTTCGATTCGTTGGTCTGCCGCTGTTGGCGGCGCTGTTCCAATTCTGGAACAATTGGAAAAGTTGCCACTTCACGACGAGCACGTCGCGATCGAAGCCGTACTTAACGGTACGACGAACTATGTTCTGGATCGTTGGCAAAGCGGTTTGTCGCTGGACGAGGCAATTGCGGAAGCCCAGGACGCTGGCTTTGCTGAAGCCGACGCATCGCGCGATTTGAGCGGCCAGGACGCGGTCGACAAACTGGTGCTCATTCATCGACAGCTTACCGGCAAATGGCTGGCACCCTTTCAAGTTCGGTGCGAGCCGTTAGACGAACGTCGATTCAACCGACCAAGGAAAACACTGCGACCTTGCTTTCGGCAAGTCGCGGCGTGGACCAAGTTCGGCGATCAATTTCAATTAAGTGTTGAGATTCGACAACTCGATAAACGCCATCCATTGGCGCGACTAAAGCGGCAAGAAAACGGCGCGTCAATTCGTACGAGCAGCGGACTTGAATCGTTCGTGCGCGGTAAAGGGGCAGGCCGATGGCCAACTACCGAAGCTGTTTTGGCGGACTTGTTCGACTTGGCTGCACAACCGTTTGCGTCAACGCCATTCCAAATTTGCACTCAAGAGCCACTGCTTGTGGAACAGGTGAGCACATGACGAATTCTCAACAACAGGCGGCAATTTTGATATTAGGCGCAACCGGAGCTGTGGGTCAAGAAATGCTGCGGATTCTTGCCGAGCGCCGCTGGCCGGCAAACCGCTTGCGGCTCGTAGCATCCGAGACTTCCGCCGGCCGTGAAATCGATTACTGCGAACAACGGCTTTCAGTAATGCGGCTGAGTCGCGAGGTTTTTCATGACGTCGGATTGGTTTTGTCGGCAGCAAATGCTGAAGTGGCTCGAACTTGGTTGCCCTATGCTGTCGAAGCTGGCGCGAGCGTGATCGACAACTCGTCGTGCTTTCGACATCATACAGACGTGCCCCTTGTTATTCCTGAAGTCAATGGCTCCGAACTGTTAGGGCTTAATTCGGAGCCCCGATTAATTGCAAATCCGAATTGTTCGACAATTCTCTTGCTCGTCGCAGTGAATCCGCTTCGGCAACGCTTCGGACTGAAAGCAATCGACGTCTGTACGTACCAAGCAGTTTCAGGCGCTGGGCTGCCAGCCATCGAAGAGCTGCGAGATCAGGCGGAAGCTCATTTGTCCGGCCAGCCTAGGGCGTGTTCTGTGTTTCCAGAACCGTGCGCGTTCAACGTGTTCAATCACGAATCTGCGGTCGATCCGAACACTGGACTAAACGGCGAGGAACAAAAGATGATTGGTGAGACTCGCCGCATATGTTCCGACCCGGAATTGGCCGTCACGCCAACTTGCGTTCGCGTTCCTGTTTTTCGCGCACATAGTCAAGCCGTAACCGTTACGCTCGCCACCTCGGCGAATTTGGCTGAGGTGCATGCCGCCTACGCCGGCGCACCGGGACTCCGCGTAGTCGATAATCTCGAGCAAGGAGTCTTTCCGACGCCTTTAGCCGCAACGGGACAGGACGAAATACTTGTTGGCCGCTTTCGTCCGGATCCTGCCGCGCCGCTGAGTGACGATGGACGAACGAATCGCTGGTGCTTATTTCTCAGTGGCGATCAGTTGCGCAAAGGGGCCGCCTTGAACGCCATCCAGATCGGCGATTTGATTGGCTGGAATACACAACAAGCCGCCGCGCCGAAAAGCACTGCGTTAAAACAAAGGTCTCCCAAGACCGTATTTGCCAAGAACGGAATTCCAGAAAGAAAGCAACCAACCAATCCCAAAAGCGTCGGCGGATAAAAACCTGCGAACATCCACCATCCGAAATTCGACACGATGAAAAAGATCAGCGAACCTAACGAGCTCGCAACAGCGACTTTCACTGCCGGCGAAAGAACTTTCTGCCTGCGGACGTCGCGGTGCAACTGCTCGCGGATAAGTCGGCCCGCCCAAGCTCCAAACAATAAACCTCCCGCAACACAGCATTGCACCGGCCAAGCAGCCATGGTTTGTCCGAAAACGGTAAACCAAAGTAAGAGCAACGGGCAAGCGACCGCGAAAATCTTTCGGCCAAAGACGACGCCGCCGAATAAGGCAATCGCTGCGATTGGCTTGACGTTGTGAATGTCGATCCACGCCGCACAGACAATCCCAAAAATGGCCAACGCGCAAAAAATGAAAATGTCGCGTTGCAAAGTTGGTTTGCTCATCAATTCAATCCTTTTCAATCGGGCTTGTATTTTCCGAACCGCCAAATCAGTCGATCACCCGGTCGTAAATCGAACACCGCGCTGCTGCGGTCGCCTAAACGATCGTTGACCGTAAAAACCCAATTGTCCCCTGCGGACCACCGATTCTCAAGTCCGTCGATAGCCGTCAACAGCGTTTGACTGCCGCTGCCCTTGCTGGCGACAGTGAGTTTTCCGTTTGCTTCAAGCTGTTTCAAACAACTAAAAGCGGTTTGGCCAGAACTCCAGGACACCGGGAATTGTTTGTTTTCGCCGTGGCCATTAAAGTCGATTTGGACTTCGACCAGTTTGCTCGAGTCCGACGGCGGCTTGGAAGCTTGCGAATCGTTGCGGCATGAAGCCGTCGCCAGCAAACTGCAAAGCAAACAAACAAAAACAAATCGGCGCGGAAAACGCATCATCGGTCACTCTTCTTTCGAATGTCGGCAAACTAAATTGCATCGTATCGCATCGCATGAACGCCCAATCCAAAGCTATTCGCACTTCGGTTGTCGCTCCGGGAATTGAGCATATCGTTTTGGACATGCCGAATAAATCGGCCAATGTTCTTACTGCTGAATTTTTCGCGGAACTGGACGAACTGCTCGGACGACTTGAGAGTTCGCCACCTAGTTTAGGCATCGTGATCTCGTCGGCGAAAGCCGGCATTTACATCGCTGGTGCCGACGTCGTCGCCATTTCGAATACGCTTCATTGGAATCAGCAACAGATTATTGAATTTTGCCGTCGCGGTCAAAGCTTGTTTGATCGACTGGCGAATTTGCCTTGTGTTGGGGTCGCGGCTATTCACGGCGTCTGCGTCGGTGGCGGATTGGAATTCGCGCTGTCGTTCGACTCGCGCGTCGCGAGCAATGATCGCAAGACGCTGCTCGGATTGCCCGAAGTAAAACTAGGTTTGATTCCCGGTTGGGCCGGCACGGTCCGCACACCTCGCTTGATCGGTTTGCAACCAGCGATTGACTTGGTGACCACGGGCCGATTGATTTCCGCCGAACAATCACTTGTACTCGGATTGGTTGATTCGTTGGTTGAATCGGACAAACTGATCGAAGCTGCGACGACCATCGTCCGCGAATTGTTTGCAAGCCAGTCGTTTCTTAGTCGACGTCAACAACGGCGACAAGCCACTGAAACTGCCCATGATTTTCCAGAATTGAAAGCCACTTTTACGGCAGCGATCCAATCGAATCGCGAATTGCATCCACAAGCACCGCTGGTTGCGTTGCATCACATGCTCGACTCGGCGAGCGATCCGTTCGAAGTCGCTTGTGCGAAGAACGGAGTGGCGATGTCCAAGGTTTACGGCTCGGAGCCGAGCGCTGGGCTGCTGAACGCATTTTTCATTAACGAACGAATCAAGAAATTAGGCCGATTTACTTCTGTCGTTCCCGCGACCATTCAATACGTAGGAATCGTCGGCGCTGGCGTAATGGGAGGTGACATCGCGCAAATCTGTCCAGGGCAACAAGCAATCAAAGTTTACGACGCGGATACTGCGCGGGCTAACAAGGTCGTTGAGCTTTGCAACTCACGCCCTAAGGTGACCGCGCTTGCGCAAGTCGCCTGCGAATTAGCCGATGTGGCACCGTCCCAATTGGTGATCGAATCGATCGTGGAAGATTTGTCCGCCAAGCGACAGGTGCTACTTGCGATCGAGCAACAAGTGGCTTCAACCGCGATTCTGGCGTCGAATACTTCGGTCATAAGCATCGGCGAATTGGCGGCCAATTTGCGACGTCCGGAAAACTTTTGCGGTTTGCATTTTTGTTACCCAGCCAAAATCCGCCGACTTGTCGAAGTCGTTCGCGGACCGCAAACTTCGACGGAGACAATGGCTGCCGTTTGTGAATGGGTTCGGTCGTGCGGAAAAATTCCACTGCTGGTGGGTGACGCGCCGGGGTTTATTATCAACCGTCTGCTCTGCCCGATGTTCAACGAAGCGGGTCATCTGCTGACCCAAGGCTGTTCGCTGTCGTCGATAGAAAATGCGATGCGAGAATTTGGTTTTGCCATGGGGCCGTTGGAATTCATGGACGCAATTGGCTTGGACACGCTGTTTTCTGCCGGCGCGTATTTGATTCCACGATTGACGACGCCAACCGAGCCTTCGTTGTTGCTGCACGCAATGAACAAAGCCGGTTGGAAGGGGCGCAAGTCGAGTCGCGGATTTTATTCGTATGCTACAACCAATGGATCACCGCAATCGAACGAACTACTTGACGCACTCATTACTCAATACTCGCGGCCATCGGCGGCAGCACTTGAGTCAAGCGAAATCGTGCGGCGACTGCTCATGGTTATGGTCAATCAAGCCGCCGACGTGTTGGCCGAAAACGTAGTCAACGACTCCGCCGAAATCGACCTGGCCATGTTGCACGGAGCCGGTTTCCCCGACCATCGCGGCGGCCTCCTTTTTTGGGCCCGCCGGCAAGGACTCGCGAAACTTATCGCCGAAATGAAACATTGGGGTGCCGCACCAGGCAACACCCGGCGCTATCGCATCTCGCCGAATCTCGTTTCTATGGCTCGCGAAAATCAAAGTTGATTTGTACGCTGCGGGTGATTCAGATCACTCGGACTGCTGATAGAGTTCCGGAAAGATGTCGGGGGAGAGTTGTTGGCGCTGGACGAGAGTGCGCATGCGGGCGAGGAAGTCGAATTTGAAATTGGCGACTTGCTGTTCGGAGTTAGCAAGCGTCTCGGCCACCTGTTTGTTACTCCAGCCACGCACGATGAGCAGCTCGATACATTTCAACTTGGCCCAGTCGCCCCGCTCCTGCCAGCGCTGGACTTGCTCTTTCATCGCGGTCAAAAGCGCATCGTGCTCCAAGCGGCGTCGTTCGGTGCTGCGCGCGATACTGCTGGCGACTCGAGCGCTGCCGGCCAAATTCCATTGGCCACTGGAGTCGTCGCCAGTTGAAAGCGGAATCGCGGGGCGGCGGCCTTCGCGACGCAAGTGATCCGTCAGCTTGTACGAGCAGATCGAAAACAGATAACTTTCAAGCGAGCGATTGCCGTCGTAGTTGGGCAAGCTATTGAGGAACCCAACGAAACATTCTTGCACGATGTCTTCGCTAGCCGCTCGGTTACCCGTGCGACTTTCGGCAAAGGCCAGCAAGCGACCTTCGTAGCGTGCGATCAACTCACTCCAAGCATCTTCGTCACCGGTTCGAATCCGGTTGATCAATAATTCGTCGACTTCCGAGGATGGATTCATGTGAAATGCGCGATCGAGCAAAACGGGACCGGATTGCTATTGGCCAACTGGATGAGACTCTATCGAATTGCGTCGGCAGTTTCCAGGAGCCCGGATTATCAGAGCACTAACGGCGAACGATTTATCGCGGGCGGCGTTTGCTGGGTTTGGCTTGATTCATATTTTCGTCGTCGGTTGTCGATTTGGGAAACGAAGAGGGGCCAAGGCTTGGTTTCCTGCCAACAGGTTCACCCGTAATAATACCACCCATAACACATGGCTCCGCGTGTGCGCCAGAAAGTTGCTGGATTTCACTTAGCACATTCGAGCTGCAGCCGGTGGGCTTGCCACTTGTGTCGAAAATGGAACTGGTAACTGCGGGAGTTCCTGGTTTGCCGACTCCAATTTCCAAAAAATCAATTTCGCTCGGCGTCGGCAAATTTGTGTCTGTGTCGTTGGCGGCGACATCGTTTTCAGTCTCGACTTCGGAAATGGTCTTGGGTTTCGGCGGCGCTTTCTGGGTGGGGCGCTCGCTCGAATCGACTTGGCCGTTTTCGGTTGCGGTCGGCTCACCGACGACAACTGCAATTTCGTAGATAGCGCGAAAAGTTACGGTGCCCAAAGTCAGCAATTGATTTGGGCAAAGCGGTTGCTCGCAATCGATCTTGTTGCTGTCGATGTAAGTGCCGTTGAGCGATCCTAAATCGCGAACGATCAATTGCCCGTCCCGTTCGAAGAGTTCGCAATGCTTTCGACTGACCAGCGGATGCGGCAGTTTGACTTTGGCATCACGGGAGCGGCCAATCGTCGTTGGCAGTTTTAGTTGAATCTCGGAAACTTTGGCGTCGCCGCCACCGACAATCACCAACTTTGCGTTGAGCATCAATTCGTATCCTTCGGAGTTGATTGGCTTGAAAGTTTTTGGTTTGCGGCAGGGTCGCGTGGAACGATATTGGTTTGAGCAACGAACGACGAGGATAACATCTTGCGGCGCGGAATCAATGCTCTGCGGGAGGATCGAAGCCGAAACCAAAAAGCGTTCTTTGGGAGCCTAGTCTACCAATAACGGTGACTAGTGGCAACTATTTTCTCTTTATGGAATTTTGCAGAGCTGCCAAGAACCCTTGCAACAAGCCTTTTGACCCGTATAATCCACAGTCTTTGGCGGGCCGCGCGAGTTTGATGACGGTCGTCCCGCGAATTGCGGGTGTAGCTCAGTTGGTAGAGCGACACGTTGCCAACGTGTAGGTCGTGGGTCCGAGTCCCATCACCCGCTTTGTCTCGGTTGCCACAGCTTGAGGGCAGTCTGCTGTCAAAGGGAATTTTGTGACTAGCGAAAATGTAATGACTGAACCGGCGTTGGAGCAACCCAAACTAAACTTGGACGTCAAAGTCGAAAAGCGGGGTGCTTGCGAGCGACACGTAACCGTGACGATTCCGCGCGAAGAAATCGATCGTTATTTCCGTAAGCAGTTTGATGAACTTGCGCCCAAGGCCGAGATCCCTGGTTTTCGGGCGGGCCGCGCGCCGCGACAACTTGTCGAAAACAAGTTCCGCAAGGAGATCGGCGACCAAGTCAAAGGTTCGCTTTTGATGGACAGCCTTTCGCAGGTCAGCCAAGACAGCGACTTCGCCGCGATCAGCGAACCTGAATTGGACTTTGATTCGATCAAGCTCCCAGATCAGGGCGCTCTAACCTACGAATTCAATATCGAGGTCCGTCCCGAATTCGACATGCCGAATTGGAAAGGGCTAAAGCTCGAACGCCCCGCGCACAAATTCACTGAAGAAGAAATTGAGCGATCGGTCAACGAGCTATTCGCCAAGTTCTCTCCTTTGGCTCCAGTTGACGACAAAGCGAAAGCAGCCGATTACGTCGTTTTACGAATCGTCACGACCCACGACGGCGAAGTGGTTTCCAAGATCGATGAAGAAACTGTGCAACTGCGGAACAAATTGATCTGCGCTGACGCCACGATCGACGGATTTGCAAAACTGCTGACAGGTTCCCGGGCCGGGGACAAAAAGTCCGTCAAGGTTAAGATCAGCGAATTCGCCGACAACGAAGCTTTGCAAGGAAAAGACGTCGACGTGGAATTCGAAGTGCTGGAAGTCAAACGAGTTGACGCAAGCGACCGAGCCAATATCGCACAAAGAATGGGGATGAAAACCGAAGAACAGATCCGCGAACTGGTAGTTAATTCGATGGAGAATCGGCTGGACTATCAACGCCGACAACGAATCCGCGAACAGATCAGCCAATCTTTAACCGAATCGGCGGGCTGGGATTTGCCACAGTCTTTGTTACGCCGACAATCGCGTCGCGAGTTGGAGCGAGCCGTGATGGAAATGCGTTCCAGCGGCTTCGGCGAGGACGAAATCCAGGCGCAGGAAAACAGCTTGAGGCAAAATGTTCTCAAGCGGACCGAGAACCTTCTCAAAGAGCATTTTATTCTTGAGCGGATCGCTGAAGAGGCAAAAGTTGAAGACAGCCCGGAAGACTATGACCGGGAAATTTCGCGGATCGCAGTACAGAAAAACGATTCGCCGCGCCGCGTCCGAGCACGGCTCGAACGAACGGGTTCGATGGACTCGTTGAGGAACATGATTATTGAACAAAAAGTCATCTCGCTGATCGAGCAACACGCCAAATTCAAGGACACCTCATATAACTCAGCCGACACGTCGGACTTTTACGGGGCAGACGTCTTCCTCGCTGGACAGCCCAAAGCGGATATTCCAGACGCAAAATACGACCCGACGTCGGGCGATACTTTTCAGCAGAAATTTGGCGAAAAGAAAGACCGCACTTAGCTCGTAATGGCGGCAGCAGGTTGGCCACTTATCCCCGCTTGTGGTTGGTCGGAAAAAGGTTAAGTTTGAACCGACGTGCGACGCTTTGTGGTTTGACCGCAGGGCGTCTTTTGATTCGGCGAACGGTGTTTGGTTCTTGGAGCTACGGATGGGCATGAGCGACCACAATTCACGGGGCCACGTTTCGCATTCGAACGGGCCGCGACTTGAACACGGCAAAGGACCTCCCGACCACACGATTTGGGGTTCGTACGCATACCAGCAGTATCAGCGCCAACGCCAGATGACGTTGGGCGATCTATTGCTAGAAAATCGAATCGTCTTTTTGCAAGGCGAAATCTATTCCGGCAGTGCCAATGAAGTCGTCATGAAATTGCTCTACCTGCAGAGCGAGAATCGAAAGAAGGACGTCCACTTTTACATCAACTCGCCCGGGGGCGATGTCATCGCGACTTTGGCGATCTACGACGTTATGCAGATCTTGAGTTGTCCGGTGGCGACCTATTGCGTCGGGCAAGCGGCCAGCGGAGCGGCCGTTCTGTTGGCCGGTGGCACCAAAGGCAAACGGTTTTGCCTTTCGCATTCGCGCGTCATGATTCATCAGCCGTTCGGCGGGGTTTCCGGCCAAGTCAGTGACATCGAAATCCAAGCCGAAGAAATTCTGCGATGCCGCTCGCTGCTCAACGATATCTTGGCGAAGCATACCGGCAAGTCGCACGAGACAATCGCCAAAGATATCAATCGAGATTTCTTCCTCACCGCGGAAAAAGCCAAAGAATATGGCTTGGTGGATGAAATCACGGTGCGTCCCGATTCTCAGAGCGACGATGACGACAAGCCGACGTAGTGCCTTGCCCCGAGTTTTACTTACAGATATTTGACACGGAGTCTGCTGCAATGCCCTTGGTTCCTTATGTCGTCGATAACAACGGTCGAGAAGAACGCGTCTACGACATTTACAGCCGCTTGCTCAAAGATCGCATTATCTTCCTTGGCACGCAAGTCACGGCCGAGTTGGCCAATTTGATCGTGGCCCAATTGCTTTACTTGCAGTCGGAAGACCCCAAAGCCGACATACACCTCTATATCAATTCGCCCGGCGGCAGCGTCACTGCGGGTTTGGCGATTTACGACACGATGCAATTCGTTTCGTGTGACGTGGCCACGTATTGCATGGGACAAGCCGCTTCGATGGGCGCGCTGTTGTTGACGTCGGGAACCGCCGCCAAACGATTCGCACTTCCCAACGCCAGCATCATGATCCACCAGCCACTCGCGGGCATGGAAGGATCTGCGGAAGAAATTCACATCCACGTGAAAGAACTTCGTCGGGTCAAACGTCGCTTGAATGAAATCTTGCTCAAGCACACCGGTCATTCTCTAGACAAGATCGAAGCCGATACCGACCGCGATAACTTCATGTCGGCTGCCGAAGCTCGCGGTTATAACTTGATCGACAAAGTCGTCGAGCATATCTCCGAAACCAAACGGTAGTGGTCGCCGACTGCTAAAGTCCGCTAGCCCCAGAATGCATTTGAAAACGTGTTGTACGCTTTGGTCGTGCTCGTTTTGTTCAGGAAAAGCACCTTGAAGACGGACTCCACGGCTTTTTCACTGCTTGATTGCCGTTGATCGGGGCTGAGCTTTCGCGTACATATTCCCCGCCTAATTTCGAGGGGATATTCCGCGTGCGATTGCAACGATCATTGCTGTTATTGGCTCTGTTGGCGCTGCTGGGCTGCCGTACTTACCCGGCCTGCGAAAGCCAAATCGCAATGATGCGCGCCGAGTTCATCGCTTTGGAAGACAAATACGTCCTGCTTGAGTCAAAATACAATGCGGCAGTCGGCCAAGATTTCGCAACGGTCGAACCATGCGATGAATATATCCGCTCCGAAGAATCCGCTCCGAATTCAACCGGGCAGGCTCCCACAGGTCCGTCCGATTTGGAAATTCGAATCGATCCAAACGACGCTTCTCTATCGCGACCTTTTCAAGCCAGCCCGATCGGCGCCGACCAAGGTCCGGATCCAAAACTCTCGACCGTCACGTTTCAAGCACCGACTCGGATAGCACAGCAACCAGCGGAGCACTCAGACGAGCCAGCGGAATCGTTTCAAGTCCAGCCTGAACCCGCGATCAAGAGCAATCGCGATTCCCTCGAGTGGCGACCGGATCGCTAGCGCAATCGTGGCAACAAGCGATTGGCTTGGCCCGGGGAAACATTTGCCGTTGGGGCGTCGTGATACGCAACGCTCAGCCATCCATCGCTTAGGCCGACATGCACCAACTGAATTCCGAGCCGGCTGAAATCTGTTTTGTAATTCTCTGGCAGCAACGAAAAACGATATTCGTCTTTAAGCACATTATCGAAGATCGCACCGATCGCCATTTCGTCACGGACGCGTACGCGGTTGCCTTCTGCCCGAACGCCGCCGACTTGTTGCAGCGTCAAATAAAATCCATCAAACTCGACCGTATATCGTGTTTGAACGGTCACGTTCCGCCAGTCTTTGCCCCGCTCGATTTGCAGACGCTTAAGATTCACCGAGAGGACAATGTGGTCTTGATCGAAATCAACGCGAATGGCGTCAAACGGCGCGAATTCGACTTCAACCTGATGCGATTTCTCGTCCAGCGCCTCCAAGTGAGTGCCAATTTTGGTCTGCAAATGGGTCAATAACGTGGGGAGCGTAAACGTCTTGCCCGCCAACTCGAATCGCGACAAACCGTTATTGATCGTCGACTCATGCAGTTGCATCGACGCGGCCATTTGGTCGTCGATTGTTGGCCGCGGTGTATCCGCAGCCATTTGGTCAAAACCAGCCAAACGGTACCGCAACACCAACTCATTTTCTGTCGTGCGCATTTCGACGGGTTGGGGTTCTAACGACAATTGAACGAAGCGAGAGACAACTTGCCGATTCAATTCGACGCGCGCCTTTTGCAGTGCATCGGTTACGGCTTGTTCCATCCGGTCCTGCACGCGAGTTCGAATTCGCGAACGAACTTGTTGTTCAGCCAATGGCGAGGACGCCTGCTGTTGCCGCTGTGCCAACCGTCGCGCCGTCCAGCCAAGCAATGGAATCTTGTCGAACGGTGAGTCGAGGCCGATCACTTGGTTATCGGTAACCGCGTCGACTTGGGGCAATTCGGATTGAACGCCATCGAACGAAATATTGACTCGTTTGGAGCCAAATACGTCCGCCGTGCCAATGCTGTGAATGACGAAACCATCGCGGTGGGCTTGCGTTCGCGACAGCACATTTCCACTGGCGGTTAAAACCAAACTCCAACGGTGCTCATCGGGAACCAACTGCACGCCGATTTGATTCGTGACTTGGCTACGTCCGAAAACATTGGCGCCTAGGATTTGATCTTGAACCGGTTCGTTTGCCGTGTGCGGCTGAGCGAGCATCCGATTGATAAGCGACTCCGATACCGCGATCCGAATGTTGGCGTTTCGGTAATGATTGTCAAGGACTTGGGCCATCGAAAGCGATTCCGATCTCCCGCTCCAAATACAATTTTGAAAGTGATCATTCAAGCGATTCGCCGTGAATCCGTTGGGCCGCTGATGGAATGATTCCAAGTCTAAAAGCAACCGCGCGGCGTCCACTTCTTTCGCGGCGCGTGTCCGCAATTGTTCCTCGAATTCGTCGCCGACAATTTGCTTCGCAAGCCTTTGCTGATCGGCGTCCAACACAACGGAATGAAGCCGTCCCAACACGATTCGAGCAGACTGGCATGAGACTTCAACGGGCTCTGCTAACAGATCAAGTCCGAGGTAATCACGCCATTGCGGATCGACTTGGCCGAAATTCAATCGCTGAAAGCCTGCGGGTTCAATCGGTGTTGTGGCGGTCGCGCCACGTGCGCTATTCAAGGCAACCAAGGAAGGAACGGCCGACCAAACGGAAACAGTGCGGTGGATGTCGTAACCAAGTCGGCTTAGCTGGGCAGCTGCGGTAAAGTCTGCCGCCGTTGCGTTTGGGCCAGCAATAGCTTTAGCCTTATCCCAAATTCGATCGGCCGCCGCCGAAAGCTCGCTCAAAATCGGCTGCAACTCTGTGCGGTCACCGTCGCGAACTTGGGACAATTGATTCAAACATTGAACACATTGTTGGGTGTGAGCCTTCCATCGATCCGATGCTGGCTGCGATTCGACCGACTTCATTTTTTCAAGTAGATATTTAGGTGTTGGCCAAAAGGAATCGGTGCTTAGCGAGTTGCTAACGCATTTAGCAACCACGTTTTCGGTCGTTACCAGTGGATTGGTTTCGACTGACGCCACTAAGTCCTGAGTTTCCGCGCGAGCGACAGCGACTACAGGATTGTCGGAATCAACGCGATCAGGGTTTTTACGGATCGCGCTGGCGGCGACGGAACTCAATTGGTTGTAAACTTCGTCGGCGGCCGCACGAATGCGCGACCACGTCATCGACAAAGAGTTCCTAGCCACTTCCATGATTCGGATCCCCGGAAAACTAAAGCCAGAAGGAGTCGCTTCTCGCCGTTTTCGAGTACTCGCGTTTGTCGCAGGGACCGTAGCCCGTTTGCTGGCGATTAGAGGATGGCTTTCAGACTGGGAAACTTCGCCTATCGTCGTAGCGGTCGATTCGAGCGTGGCAAACTGGTTTGGTTTAGTTGTGCCCGATATTAAATCGAGTTCGCCGCACCAAACTGCGACGGCAAGTCCGAAAACGGACGTCATCAAGACCAGGATGCCCGTTGCGGGCCATGTCGGCGTCGATTTCATCGTCCCTGACTCACCGTTCCATTGGTTCCATCCGTTCGCGCACCATTTGTGATTCATCGGAGCAGTCGAAAACGAAATCAACAGGGCGTCGGTTTGCAAGCAAGTTGTCGATTGTGCAGCTTGCGAAACAGCCCGAGACCATCAAAGTTATTGGAGATATCCGCTTGGCAAACTTTGTGGGTTGACTGGGTCGCAGCGAACGATCACATTGCGCGGCCTGTGTCGGCGGGACGCCAAACGTGGATGATGGCCGGGGAATATTCTCGAACACGCCACTTGTCGAAATTCGGTAGCAAGCGCGAGTCGAATTGATCATCGGACTCGACGACAAAAACGCTGTCCTCTGGCGCAGCTTGCAGCAGCGAGCCAACTAGTTTCAGCATGTCGTTGGAGCGATCGACGTACAACGAATATGGTGGTGAACAAAAGACGGCCCAAGGCATTTTGTTTGTCGGTGGTTGTTTAAGAAACTGGCGAACCCAAAAAAACGTATCGCTGGGCACGATCGTGGTTTGCGATTGGGCCGCAAGTTCCTCAACATTTTGTTCGATGATCTTGGCGGTTGGAAAATGACGCTCGACCAAGATCGCGTGTTCTGCACCTCGGCTGAGTGCTTCGAGACCGAGAGCACCGGTTCCGGCGAAAAGGTCTAGCGCGAGTTTTCCTGGTAACCACCCGCCGACGAGGTTAAACACAGCTTCGCGAATGTTGTCTTTCATCGGACGGGTGATTGGATCGCCCGAATACTGGATTTGTCGACCTCGCCACGTTCCGCCAATGATGCGAAGTCGCTGTTCGATATTTGACGGGGTCGAGGGGTTCGCCGCCGAATCGCGGGCTTTGGCATGTTTTTTCATTTTTTTTGGCAAGTCCGCGCCCTTCGCGACGGGCGTTGGATGTTTATAATTAAACGCTTGAATTTGACCTCTTTTGATAATTTGGGCTGGCCGTGTTTTCTCAGTTTCAATTTCGACTTCCGGTCATTACGGCCAGTCTAGCATTATTGAATGCGATGATCGCCTGTTGCAGTCCCTCAGTTTCGCTTTGCGCTCAGTCGGATCACAAACTTGTGTTCGACCAATCGCTGGCTGAGTGGAAGCAATGCGCCAAGGACGCAACCATCGCATGTCAAAAATTTTTGATTTGCGACGCGGATGAAGCTGACGGCTTTCGCCAGGATTGGATTCACGCAATCGAGCGCGGTCGCGACAAGTTCAAGACTCTGATTGATGTCTGCATCCAACGACTTAAATCTGAATCGGTCGCGGACCAATCAAGCCTTGCTTTTATTTTTTTGGCAATGGAGTTTCATTTCGAGGCCGGCGATTACGAGGCCGCGCACCAACTCGGCGAAACCATTCGGGGCGTGGCGCCTAATATGGCCATCCTATTGGGGAAGCTCGCATTGTGCAGCTTCGCGACGAATCGTTTTGATGAATGTCGAGACCTTATTGAAAAAATAAATCAACTGGGGATTCCCATTACACCCGACTTGGCGAAAATCGCAGCGACCGTGGATGCACAAATTATTTCTTGGAAGCATGAATCTGAATTGCGAAAGGCAGAGGCAAAGGCCGACGACCTGCCGCAAGTCGAAATGATGATTGAACAATTTGGGACGACTGAGAAAGTGACCCTGGAGTTATTCGAAAACGAAGCGCCAAATGCGGTCGCCAATTTCATTTCGCTTGTCGATCAAGGGTTTTATGCGGATCGAGCATTTTTTAGGGTCGTCAGTCACGTCGACGCAACCGGCGGGTGCCCGAACGACGATGGCACGGGGACACCAAATTACTTGATTGCCAGTGAGTTTTCCCGCCCTGGCGCGCGAAAGCACTTTCGCGGATCTTTAGGCATGGTCAACCTAGATCAAAGTGGCAAAGAGGGCAGCCAGTTTTACATATTGCTCACACCTAACCCAACTTTGGACGGTCGATCAACCGTTTTTGGCCGAGTGCTGGAGGGTATGTCAATATTCGACCGATTGAACCGCACACACTTTACTGACGAGACTCAGAATACCTTGAAACCAATTCCCGATATCGTTCTTGCGCGAATCCAGTCCGCAAGAGTCCTACGAAAGCGCGATCATGAGTATTCCGTAACGACAATCAAGGAATAGTTTTGCGCTTCATTTTCAATTATTAGAGAAGGAATTTATTATGCATGTTCGTACGCCTTTTATCCTATTAGCACTGTTGCTACCGTTCGCTGGTTGCGATAGCGTAAATGCTCCAGACGAATCGGCAGCCAAAGCTCCAGTTTTTCCCGATCCAAAGCAATCACCTGAACGAACCGAGTTTGAAAAAATCGCTACCAAGAGAAATGAACTTAGTATCAAGCGAAAAACCTTGGCGGCAGATCAAAAATCTGAACAAAATCGACAGCTTGAAAAGAACCCCATTGTGATGTCAGAGTCGGATCCGGGCGGATCAACGCCGCCACCACCGCGGACGCCGGAGCAACGAGAAAATAGTAGACTGATACGAGAATTACGCGGCGAGCAGGCCAAGATCGAAACCGAGTTGAATATTGAATTCCTGAAATTTTCAGAAAACGAATATTTTCCAGCGGTGCGAAAATACGCCAAGTTTTGCCACAAAGTTTTCATTGCCGAACCGAATAAGGCAAATGGTGGAGAACTATACGAGTTGGCCGATATCCTTTACGAGAACGGCGATTTAGAGCAAGCATACCTGTATGCTACCGATCTCCTAAAGCATGGATTCGAGTCAGCAGAAATCTACGATTTGGCAACCGCCGCAGCATATTGCACGGAACATTTTGTCGAATCGATTGAGTTTTTTGAAAAGGCGATGGCTCATGGCCCGTGCCGCCGTACGCTTCTAGTCGCCGTTGTCTCCGAATTCGATGAGTCGAAAAAGGCCTGGGAAATAGAGAAAGACATCCGAGCCAAGGAAGCTGCGGCCGATGATCTTCCGCGCGTCAAATTGGAGACCGACGTTGGCGATATGGTGTATGAACTTTTTGAAAACGAAGCTCCTGAAACCGTCGGCAATTTTATTAGCCTCGTCGAGTCTGGACGTTACGACGACACAACATTTTTCGGCATCAGTTTGACTGTCGGGGTATACCATGGGTTAATAACTGGCGATCGCGACCAAGGCCCCGACTACAGCATTTTTTCAGAATCCAACAAACCGAATCACCGCTTTCCCTTTCGCGGGTCACTCGTTTCGCAAGTTCGAAACGAGCACGACAACCCAAGTATTTATGGAATTATGTTCCGATCCTCGCCTTACAGTTTTGGCAACTACACGACATTTGGGCGAGTCGTCGAGGGAATTGACGTTCTGGCTAAAATTGCAAAATACAACGCTCGCACGCCTATGCCCGGAATGGAAAAAACCAAAGTAATCAAGGCGACGGTTTTGCGCAAGCGCGATCACGAGTACAAACCGCATAAAGTCGAGACCGCAGCGACCGGCAGCTAGTATCCGTTCAATTTCAATTTTTCACGGAATGACAATATGAAGTTTTCGAAGATTTTACTTGCATCGTTGTGGGCAGTTTCGGCGGTTGGCTTGGCCGCACCGTTCTGTCCTTTGCTCAATGGACAAGACCAGGCAGCCCAAGAAACGCCGGACGCTTCAGCTCCAGTCCAGGCAGCCGGCGAGAAAACGCTCGATGAGTTGCTGATCCAATGGACGGACATGGATAAGAAGGTTCGCGAAGCCGAAATTGCGGCGCGCGCTGATGGCGCATCCGAAGCGGCGAAGATCACGTACAAGGATATAGTCGACCAAGCTTATAAACTCATCGAACAGATTCAGTCCAGTGCTGTGGCTGCGATCTCAACAAACCCGGTGGACGAAAAAGCCACAAACGCACTCCTGGGCATTATGCTGAACGGCAGTCTTAAGACCAATGGCGACAAGAAAGTTCTTGAGCTGGCTGACACGCTGATCAACGCTGGATTGTCGGCAGAAATTTTCGAACCTGCTATTAAATCAAATCGCCTTAGCCCGTTTGGCAAGGATTTGTTTACGGAAATCACGATTCGCCATAAGGAACATCAAGCCGACGACTTGCCTCGCGTTAAATTGACGACGACCAAAGGCGAAATTGTAATCGAGCTGTTCGAAAACGAAGCACCTAATGCGGTCGCTAATTTCATCAGCTTGACAAAAGCGAAATTCTACGACGGCCTTAAATTTCATCGAGTAATCGAGGGCTTCATGGCGCAAGCCGGATGTCCCAAAGGAGACGGCACTGGCGATCCAGGGTACAGCATCAAGTGCGAATGCTACGAAAAGAATGCCCGAAAACACTTTACTGGAACATTGAGCATGGCTCACTCAGGTCGCGATACGGGTGGCTCGCAGTTTTTCATAACATTCAGCGCCACTACGCACCTGGATGGTCGCCATACCGCATTTGGGCGAGTGATTTCGGGGATAGATATTCTGGAGCAACTTACTCGAAACTCAACTAATGCCGGTCCTATTCCAGGAGTTGAGCCGGACAAAATTCTGACCGCCGAAGTCGTCCGCGATCGCGGACACGAGTACAAGCCTGTCAAAGTCGGCGATGCGGCGGCTACAGAAAAATCCGGTAATTAACATCGCGTTAATCCTTGAATCGAAACACAAACCGGCCCCAAATCCACAAGACGCGGGCCGGTTTGTTTTGAATCGCAACGGAATTTTCGGGTTACCTCCAATCGCCAATTTGAAATGACTCGACAAGAACGCGCTGATTTCATTACTCGTCGGCTCAATGAACTCTATCCTCTTCCCACGATTCCTTTGACGCATCGCGATCCGTTCACGTTGCTCGTTGCGGTCGTGCTTAGCGCCCAGTGCACCGATGTGCGAGTGAATCAAGTCACTCCTAAACTTTTTCAACTGGCTGATTCTGCAATCAAGATGGCCCGGCTTAAGGCCGCGCGAATCGAGACCGTGATTCGCTCGTGTGGCTTGGCTCCGCGCAAATCGTGTGCCCTCGTGGCAATGTCTCGCATTTTGGCTGACCAGTTTGGGGGCCAAGTTCCCGCAAACTTTTCCGAACTGGAACAGTTGCCGGGCGTTGGGCACAAAACGGCCAGCGTCGTCATGGCTCAAGCCTTTGGCGTGCCAGCCTTTCCCGTCGATACTCATATCCACCGTTTGGCCCAGCGTTGGAAATTGACATCGGGAAAAAACGTGCGACAGACCGAAAGCGATCTAAAAAAGCTATTTCCGATGGACCAATGGAACCGACTACATTTACAAATCATTTACTATGGGCGCGAACACTGTCCGGCACGGGGTTGCTATGGTAGGGCGTGCACAATCTGCCAAGCTTGCTTTCCCCGACGGCGCAAACCGCTGGTTACCCAAAAAGCTTGACGGCTAAATTTCTGGGTACCGTAGGTTCAAAAAATGGATCATTGTCTTGAGGCTTCGAAGCAAATACGATGGAAGGAGCCGATCCTCGTCCAGTCTCAGTCTCAAAACCGTCCCCCCGACATGCCGCTTCGCCAATCTGTTCACGGATCGGGGTCTGACCCCCTCCGAACAAGCGGCGAATTCCCCAACTCGTGAACGGTAACAGATCCTGGTGAGGAATCGTCAATGACGCAACTGGTTGAATGTCCCGCCTGTGAAGCGGAATTTCCGATCGCCCAACTTTCTAGCGCTGAATGTCAGTGCCCATTTTGCCGCTTTCGATTTCTACCATCCGTGGCATTGGTTCGCGAGCATGTCGTTGAGCAAGCGTACTCGCTTCATGCCGATGTGTTGCCCGTTCCACGCAAGATCGCCGCTCGGCGGGTTCGAACTGAAATTGCTGATCCCGGCGAAAATATTCTGGCGGCGGAAAATGCCGAAGGGCTGGTCTGCGAAGTACCATCGACGTCCCTTATATGGCCGCGCGACGTAGCATCATCGCCGCGCAAAAAGCGTCGCGCGGAAGTTTGGCTTTTCGGAATTTCCTTGGCGGCATTGGTGCTATTGGGTTCAGGATTCCTCGTCACATTTTTGAATCAGCCGAAGACCGCTATCATCGCTCAGTCGCTTCCGCCGATAGTACCTTTGGCCCCGACGACCATCGAGCCAACGAAACCTGTTCCAGTTGTCATTCCCGTGATCATACCGGAGACCAAAACCGAACCAGCGGTACAAGATGATCCGGAACAGGACTGGGAATATTTGCGAGCGGCTGGGCGCGAAGAATACTATTCGTTGTGGACCAAGATTCACCCGTATTTAGTTCGCTTGCAAGTTCAAACCGCCGCCGGCGCTCAGCGCACGGTTGGCGGCGTGATCGTCGATTCGCGAGGTTATGTTGCGACAAGCTATCGAGCAATTCGCGACGCGGTTTCCATCGAAGTCCGCGCTTCATCCAAGGCTTTGGCCGCAGGCGACGCGATTGGCGAGTTGTCGGACAACGTGCGAGGATTGATCGCCTCAAACGAAGCCCACGATTTAGCCATTCTACAAATCAATCGGCGGTTCGTATCGACTTTTGCCAATGTTTCAATCGTCGGACCAACTTCGGCATTGCCCGGTGATCGATGCATAGTCGCCGCACCTCCAACGGACCCACATCGAATTTGGCTCGCAGATTTTCCGATTCGGCACGTTCAACCTTTAGACCAACTTTTGGCTCAATTTCAAAATGCGATAACGGAATGCAAGTTGGATTCCGACGCTCAAGCCAATTGGATTGTCGGTGCCATTCCGACAAACCGGTTTGTACCGGGAAGCCCAATCTTTAGCCTCAACGGCGAGCTAGTCGGCTTGCTCACGGCGGCAACCGTTGAGTCGCATGGGATCGCGTGCTCCGGCGCGGATATCCCCGCTTTGATCAAAACGAGCGAAGGAACCCCACTGCCGTTTCCCATCGACTCCGAAATAGCAGCCAAAGTCTCGGATGCCGCAGACGTCGCACTGTCAATGCCTTCGCCCGATTCGCCCGCGTTCCCAACGACCGACGCATTGAGTCAAGCCGTTCAATCCATCGCACAAAATGAGTTTTTTCCGAAAAGCCCCGAGCAATATCTTTCGTTTCGCAATCTCGCTGAAGCAATCTTTGAGATCGAAGTGACGTTGCAAGGCAACGATTTAACTAGCGAACAAAGCCAGGAACTCCGCTCCTTTTTGGAGGGAACGCTGGATCGATTTCAAAAGGAATTAGAAGTCGCGAACGAAGCCAACCCGGCACGAGTCGACGACTTCAACCGTTTGGCAATGGAATCGGCCGTTGATGATCGCGGGTTCGTGGCTTTTGGCGAAGTGGCGACAATCGGCCAAAGCGCCATCAATGGTGCTCCGTACGTTATTTTTAGATTGCCCGGCGCGGACGATCACCTATCCACTGGAATCCGCGTTGATGGACCGATCTTTCTACCAGGGAGCCGTTGGCTGCTCATTGGCCGGCACCTTCGCAAGAACGTGATTCGGACGACCGATGGAGTTCGAACCATCGATGCGCGGAACTGCGATGTCCGCTACGTTTTTTCTCTTGATCCAACCGACGAAAAGTAAACGCTCGCCCTCATCATTCTGCCACCATCGTCCTGCCCGCAATTTTCCTGTCGTTGTCGGTTGAAGGCTAGATGGTCATGGTTCAGCGCCAAGGTGCCTTGCCGCTTCGAAAATTTGACAAGTCGCTAAGCGACCTAATTGGAAACGATTTCTTTCTTGCGCAGCACATTGCACCAAGCATTTGGGCCAGTATGGTAGACGGCAATCACCGGTTGGTGGGCTGAGTCAAAGTACAAATCGCACTTGGAGACTTGATCATTCGCCGAAAGAGATGAAACAAGGTCGGTTGACCAGTGTCCATTCGCAAACGTACTTAACAGAATGTCCGATCCGCTTGCATCGGTGTGAGCAATCGCAAGATTGCCGTCGGCATCAAATCCGAATTTTCCAGTTGCCGACGAGTCGGCAATCACTGGCGGCGCATCACAAACCTTTTTCCAGTTCGAATCCTCAAGATGCCAGAAGCCAACGCTGTTTTCGCCTAGTTCGGTCGAATAATCAGTTGTGAAAATGACGAGTTGTCCGCTCGGTCCAATCGCCATACCGTGGACTCCAAGATTCTCTGAAACCTGGATTCGTTTGAGTTCGACTCCGTCCCATACGCCAATCGTATTCGGTGCTTGGTCCCCATTGAACCGATGCGAAACCCACGAAAGGTAACGGTTGCCATTGGCATCCGCAGTGCCTCGTAGAGCTAACCCGTCACCCGCCTTTCCAATCCCAGCCGAAGTCCAGCCGTTTTCCGCATCGAAACTGGAGCGCACAAGCGTGAAGAGCTCGCCCATATTGTGGTGCCAGATTTCCAGTGGTTTGTCGCCATCCGGCTGGAAAATGACTGGATAGAATCCCGCGTTCATTTGAGCAACTTGATCAATCGCCCAGTCATTCGGTGCGTTTCGCACGGCATAAACCAAGTTGCCAGTGTACATCGCTTCCGCACTGATCCAGCCATACCACCAACCGCACAACGCACCATCATCGCGCCATTGCAAACTGAGAGAATCACTTCGTACGTTTGCGTCCGACGTATCGTTTCCAGTCTTAGGCGATTCACTAATCATTCCATCGTCGGTCTCAATCAATATCTCCGGCCAACCTTGGCTGGCTCGACCATGAATCGTCCCCACCGCAAACTTGTTGGACTTGGGATTGAAGGCGATGGCAAAGGGACAAATGAATCGATCTTTTTCAGGGCCAACCAGTTGCGATTCGGTCCAATCAGCACGCGAATCGAATAATTCGAGTTGCCCAGCCAACACATCGTTTTCGACAGGCAGTGCGATATTATTTGGAAGCAAGGAGTCCAAAGCCGTCAGCGCACCGGCTTTCGTCGCGACGACCAGACGCCGGTCATTTCGATCAAACGCCAATGAACAGAACCCACCGCCCTGTAATTGCAGATCGAACGTGCGGACAAAGTTTTCCGCATCGAAAAAACTGAGTGCACCGTTGAATTCCAGCACTGCGATGCGACCATCCGACGTTTTGGCGATGGCCCAGCGATCACCGCCACCTAGGAGATCGCTGTTGTTGATCCAGTTTTCCGTTGTCGGGTCGATATCCACCAAATTCAACACACCCTCATTGCCGAGTCGATGATCAGCAAGCAATACTACGTCGGGGTCACGACCGCTCCACGCAGCCGCCATAAGCCCTTGTCCCGCGATGTCCGTCCTTACAGAAATGCGTTCCAGTTTTTTCGTGTTGACGAATATTACCTCTTGAGACGCTCCGCCCGCGACAAGCAATGATCCATCAAGATTGAAGGCAACCCGCCCGGTAAGCGGTCGCTCCGCTGAATCTGACGTTGGAAGGTCGATTTGCTGGCCGGACTCGAAATTCCACAACCGAAGTTGAGCTTGCTCGTCGACGCCCGCCAGCATCCCGGCGGCTCTGCTAAACGCAATGCTGATCATCGGTACATCAAGCTCAAATGCTGGACGATCGGCCGTCGTAATCTTCGAACCGTTGGTCGCCCAGAATTTGACAAAGCGATCTCCGCCAACCGTGGCAACGATTCCATCGACCGTGCTCACGATTCCCGCTGCGCCGCCATCGTGTGCCTTAACGGAGTCCAAGACAACGTCCATGTTGACATCGATCAACGTCAATTTTCCGGACTCGTCCAATGCCCACAATCGATTTACGTCCGTTTCATCGAAAGCCAATTCCGGCTTTGTTCCCGTCGCTGATTGCAAGGTCCTGATTGCAACGGCCGACGTCTCGCTTGGCAACCTTAACGAAAAAATTGTCGCGTTTTGTCCGCCAGTCAAACAACGATTTTCGCCGATCGGCTCAACGAAGCTAACCCGCGCGTTCATCCGCCCAAGCAACTGTCGCGGCGGCGACTGTTTTGCCAAACCATCGGCGACACCGGAGGCGTGTCCACTGGAGGAATGAACCATTGGCGAGTATCGAGCTTTTCGTTGCGCAATATCAATCACGTTGAGTCGCCCGGCATTGTCAGCCGCAAACAACAGCTTGCCATCGCGCGATTGCCGAACCGTGAATGCATCCGTGATCTTCGAGTCATATTGCGGCAGGCTAATCCACTCGATGCCCGAAACCGCTGTGTTGGTCGTTGGATCAAACATCGCAATTCGGTCATTGTTAGCCGCGACCGCGATCAGTTGCCGCGAGTCAACATTGACTTCGGCCAACTCCCAAACGATTCGGGACGCGCGAAAGTGATCCTTCCAATCCTCAAGCAATTCGTTGCAAGACAACACGCCGCCCGATTCAAGCCCGACGAACCAGCACCCGCTTGCCTTGCTCCAAAGTATCGTGGAAACCGGCGCGCCAGGCCGCTTCGATTCAAATTCGATTTTGCCTGCCAAGTCCACTCGCCAAAGCGTGCCGTCACGGCTTCCTGTCAGTAGGTATTTCCCCGCCGGATGAAGTCGCAGCGCCGAAAGCGGCTCTGAGAATTTGGCCAACTCTTTTTGCGTGTCCAATTCCGTATCGATGGAGACCAGACTCCCGTTTAGCGACGCGGCAATAATTGTCTTCGAATCGGCCAACCAAACCATTGACGTAAAGCAATTCTCCGGCCAAGTCTGCATCGGAGCGTCGTCGCGATTTCGCAGAAAATGCCACACGGTCGGAACAAGAAAGGGCATGTCTTCGAACTCTTTGCCTTTGTATTCTCGGATTCGCGTCGTTCCGTATTTCTTTTCGATCCGCAGGTCCTCGGCGGACATGACCACCAAATTGCCATGCGAGTCCGAAACGGCGACTCGTTTTTCAGTTGGGTCGACCGCACACGCCAAAATTTCGAATAGGCCAATAGCTTGACGATGAGTCCATTTCGGTTCCTTCTCGGCCGACAGCTTCAAGTGTCGGGTCTCCCAAGTCGGTTCAACGAGTCCGACGCTGCCAGCTAGCAAGCCCTTCGCCTCGCCCGTTCGGCCTTCCGCAATTGAATCCTGTGCTCTCTTGAGAACAGAAGCAGCCAACCGCGTATCCGACTCCCGTTTCAGTCGCTCGTTCATAACGACCTGTGCTGATTTTTCGCCAATCAACTGCTCGTTATTTTTGTTAATTGCTTCGAGGCTCTTGTTCGTGGCGTCGACCTTCCCTTTGGATTCTGCCAAAGCCTTATTTTGAATTCGGAAGAGTACATTGTTCCATACGACGATCGATACGATGATCGCCACACCGGAAAAGACCATCAGCCCGATCGCCGCCAACGCCGTCGCAAGTTGTCGATTCCGCCGACACCAGCGCATCGTCTTTTCGAATTGGCTATTCGGTCGAGCCTTAATTTCGCGCCCTTCCAAAAACGCACCCAGGTCGTTCGCCAATTCAGTGGCAGTCGGGTATCGCTGTTTCGGTTCCTTTTCCAAGCACTTCAGACAGATCGTCTCCAAATCCAGCGCTATCGTTCGATCCAATTTTCTCGGTGCGGTCGGTTCGTGTTTGCAAATAAGATTGTAAGTCTCGATTGCCGTCTTGCCCACAAACGGCCGCTGTCCAGTTAACAACTCGTACAGCACAACGCCCAGCGAAAAAATATCCGAGCTGGAGCCAACCTTATCGAATCCTCCCGACGTTTGCTCCGGCGACATATACGCCGTCGTGCCAAGCAAAGTGTCATAGCGGGTAATAGCTTGTCCCACGCCCTCGATCTTCGCCAAGCCAAAATCAATGATCTTCGCATTGCCTGCCAAGTCAATCAAAATGTTGCTCGGCTTGATGTCGCGATGCACGACGCGAGCGCGCCCTGATGGCGTAAGCTTCCCGCTTGCGATTTCATTCGCTTGCGCTTCAGGCTTCAGTAACTTCTCGTTCCCAAGCTCCGGCTTGGGAACGCACGGTTTTCGAAGCTCCTGCTTCGTCTTTGCGTTACGCGTTGTGCCGCGAAGCCGGAGCTTCGCCAATATGCGTTCCCAAGCCGGAGCTTGGGAACGAGGCCAAGGTTCTCCCCCGATTTCCTTCGCTTGGGCTTCAGGCTTCGGGGCAGAGGCAAGCGAGAGCCTTGCAACAAGTCCCCTCTCCCCAGGCTTCGAGGTGCTGCTAAATAGTTCCCTCTCCCCAGTCTTCGGGGGAGAGGGTAGGGTGAGGGGGTCGCCATGCGCGTGTGCCAAGCCCTCGGCGACTTGCTTGACCCAGATCGCAATTTGCCGCTCGCCAATTTTCTTCTTGGCCTCGATTTTCGTTTCCAAACTCTCCCCCGAGACCAACTCCATAACCACGTAATGACGGTCAATATTCGCCGCGTCCCGATGTTCTCCGACACGCCAGACTTTGACAATTGAGGGATGATCCAGCACGGCGGCGGCGTTGGCTTCCCTCAAAAATCGTTGAATCTCGCTGTTCGTCGCGTAAATCCCCGAATTGATTAACTTCACCGCACAGCGTCGCCCCAGTGTCCGGTCTCGCGCCTCGTAAACGCTTCCCATCCCGCCGCTCTTTAGATGCCGAATCAACTCGAAATCGCCGAACAGATAATGCCCATTGCCGTGTTCCAAATGCTCTCGAATGGCTTTGTCGTGTAATTGCAGCTCTCCGCGCCTCTCGGAATCCATGAGCTTCTGGACTAGCGCGTCCACTTTTTCCTCGTCGCACGCCTCAAGCTCCTGCGGCCTTTGGGGCAATCCCGCCAAAGCATCCGCCAATCGCTGATCCAGAACATCGCGGCACCGGTGACACGTTTCAAGATGTTGGCCAGTTTGAATTTCCTGCTCGCCAACCAATTCATCGCCGCCAATAATCTTGGTAATCGCTTCCTCTGAAAGGCACCCGTCAACCTCAGATATTGCTTCGCCGTTCATTGATCAAGTTCTTTGAAGTTCTCTTTCAGCCGCTTAACGAAAACTGATCTGCATTTGTAATAGTTTCCGACTTTGATTCCAAGCGATTCGGCGATCTCCAGCGGTTCCCGTTTCGGTATCAAGTAAACCGACTGATGATAAGACTGCCATTCAAGTTCGTTTGATTCGTCTCGAGCCTGGCGTTCGGCTTGCCGAAAAAGTTCCACTCGTTCCCCGTCTTCCAAAAACTCCAGCAGCGAATCGCCCGCCGAGTCATCTACAACCATCGCCATCGGATCCGATTCATCAGTTTGGCCGTTCGTCACCGGTTGCCGCGATTCTTTATTCAGCACATCCCTTGCCACATTGTGAGCAACGGTCTTCAGCCAAGCCCGATACTTTCCCTTGTCCGTATCGTAAATAAAACTGCTCGCACCTTGAGCCACGCGATGGAGAACAATTTGAACGACATCGTCGACGTCATTCGTGCGAACCCACCGCCGAGCCCATTTTTCAATCCTCGGTTTGTAAATAAGGACATACTCCCGCCAAGCCTCCTGATCACCCGTATCACGAATGCGCAGAATCAGCGACGCCCGAGTTGCCATAGACTCGACTACCACAGATACCCCTCCCGCCAAGATTTCTTACAAAATCTCTCCTCCAATTCCCCCGCCCATTTTGTATCCCCACCCACCGAATATCAATCATCCAGCCAAAAACCCAACCGTTTCCCGCAAATTCGCGTGCGCGTTCAAACCCGGGACGACCATGCAAATTTCTTTTCAGCGGCATTTCGTTAAGTAAATCGCCAAATTGCGTAAGAACCAACGGAACGCCAAGTAAGAGTAATAGCCAAAAAAGACCTTCCGGCGCACCTCTGGAGTCCGAGCAACAATGATCATTACCGACTACACCGAAGTGACTAATCGTTTGAAACGCTTGGAAACGGAAGCCAAATCATTTCGGCGCTGGGCCAAGTTCGGACAATGGAGTGCCTTGTTCCTATTTGTCACAATTGCTTGTCTGGCCTTTACCGGGGCGTCGTCGCCATTTGACTCGTTCGTATTAAAGGACCCGGTCACCAAGCAACGCCTAATCGACATGCTAACCATGAACACCGGTGCCGCCGGTTTCCAAGTCTGGGATCGCAAAGGCCCTCGGCGCATTTTGCTGGGCACGAATCACGAAAGCCAACCTGGCTTAACCTTTTGGGATTCCAAAGGCCGCCAGCGAATTCTCATCGGGATCAACAACGAAGACGTCCCGCACATTTCGATTTGGGACACAAACGAAAAACGTCGAATCGTCGTCGGCCTAGACGAGAAAAACGAACCCCACATCACCAAATTCGATCAAGACGGTAACACAGTTCAATAGAAATAATGCAAATCAACGAATCCCTCGAAGAAAACTTTTTCGCGACAACTCGTTCGCCCAAATAGCGTGATAAGTCAAGTGCCAACATCTGTCACCATTTCCTAAGGACAGTCACATGTCATTGCCCTCGTTTCTTAGATCAGTCCGACTACGTTTGAAAAAGCGAACTGCATCGGCTTACAAATTACGTCGAACATCGTCGCAATTTGCAAACTCGTTGTGGTTTGAACAGCTCGAAGATCGAACGTTGTTGTGCACTGATGTGAGCGGTGACATCGCGGCCGATACCACATGGAGCGACCCATGTTATCACGTCGTTGGTAATCTAACCATAAAATCTGGGGCGATACTTACAATTCAATCAGGCGTGGAGGTTGTGACGGATTTCTCCTTAAACAACATTTACATCGATGGAATGTTGAATGCCGCAGGCGTCAATTTCACCGGCAATGAGACCGACATCGAAGTCCGCAGTGGCGGAAGTTTGAATTTAATAAGCGGCAACTCGCTGTCAGGAGACGAAGTTTATTTTCGTAGCGGCAGCTTGGGAACCGTCACTGACAGCCAGTTCAGCACCGCTAAACTACGGTTGGAAAGTACCGGAGCGACCGTGAACAACAACACGTTTTCCCGCACTGACCCGGTTTATGTGAATCCGTCTCAGGTTTCGGAATTTTACGACAACACATTCATGAATCCCGCCACGTTCCGGGTGTACGGCGCGACGACGGCGAATGCGACGTGGCAAGTTATCCCAAACGTCTCCCAGTACTTGTTGGATGGCAATGTCACTGTGACTGGTGGACGGACGTTGACAATTCAACCCGGACTAGAGATTTTGACAGACTTTTCTCTGAACAATATTTTGATCGATGGGACCCTGGATGCCACTGGAGTAAGATTCATCGGAAATGAGACCGACATTGATGTTCGCAGCGCCGGACGGCTGAACCTACGAGGCGAGTCGTTCGTAAGTGGAGATCAATTGGAGTTCCTAAGTGGTTCGCTTGGCTTGGTTGATTGCGCTGAAATTCAGCTTGAACTACTGATTCACTCAAATTCTTCAGTGCTGGTCACGGAAAATGACTTTTCATTCGGGACGGTCACGGCGTATGGCAGCAATACGTCCCAGATCGATCTGCGTAACCAATACTGGGGGACCACAGATGTCAATCTAATTGAAGAGAAGATTACTCATCAGGTGGATAGCTCAGCTCGCCCGTTAGTTTTATTTGATCCGTTCCTTTCTATGCCACCTGTTTGCAACGATGCGCCGACGATCTCGGAAATCTCGGATCGAACGGTTCCCATGAACACATCGACCGGCGCGATTGCGTTTACGATCGGGGATACCGAATCAGCCCCTGCAAGTCTGACGGTGACCGCAACCTCGTCTAATACTGCCTTGGTCCTCAACGCCAATATTACGCTAATGGGTACTGACGCAAATCGAACAATCAATGTACTGCCTTCTAACGGTCAATTCGGCGAAACGACAATCACCGTCATAGTAAGCGATGGCGTTGAGTCCGCGAATGAGACGTTTGTGGTGACGGTCCTCAACAATGTCGTGTTAGTTGGGACGACGTTGAACGTAAACGGAACAATCGGGGCCGACACAATCGCCATCAGCGAGGGTGTCAGTTTAGTAGTCTCGTGGAACGGGATCATTTACCAATACATCCCGGCACAGGTCACGACGATTAACATCTTTGGGCTTGCCGGGAACGACGCGATCACGATCAACAGCCTTGCATCAAGTAAGGCCCTGACGGCAGACGGCGGCGACGACAACGACACTTTGAGCGCAAGCAATAGCTTATTGTCAGGAATATCCCTTTTGGGCGGCGCAGGCGACGACGTGATTACAGGAGGTGGCGGCAACGACAGTCTAACCGGCGGCGCTGGAAACGACACGTATTACTTCGACACCGATTTGGTTTTAGGCAACGATACTCTCGTGGATTCGTCCGGCACCGACACGTTGAATTTCACGAACGGCACGGTTGGAATCTCAATGAACTTGGGATTGCCCGGATTCCAGACGTACTTCGGCTCGACTCAGTTGATGCTCTCGTCGGCAATCGCGTTTGAGAATCTCGTCGGCACAAGTGGTAACGATTTCATCACTGGGAATACGCTGGCCAACACTCTGACCGGCGGCGCTGGAAACGACACGTATTTCTTCGACACGGACTTGGTCTTAGGCAACGAAACGCTCGTGGATTCGTCCGGCACCGACACGCTGAATTTCTCGAACGGCACAGTTGGAATCACAATGAACTTGGGATTGGCCGGGTTTCAAACGTACTTCGGTACCACTCAGTTGATGTTGTCGTCGGCAACGGCGTTTGAGAATCTGGTTGGAACGACCGGCAATGATTCGATCACCGGGAATACGCTGGCCAACAACCTGACCGGCGGCGCTGGAAACGACACGTATTTCTTCGACACCGATTTGTTACTGGGCAATGACACGCTCGTGGATTCGACTGGTACTGAAACGCTGAATTTCTCAAATGGTACGGTCGGTGTCACGTTGAACCTGGGATTGGCCGGATTCCAGACGTACTTCGGGACGACCCAGTTGATGCTCTCGTCGGCGACCGCGTTTGAGGACGTGGTCGGCACTAGTGGGAATGATTCGTTGACTGGAAATAATCTCGTTAATCGCCTTACCGGAGGTGCTGGGGATGATTTACTCAATGGTGGATTGGGTGACGATAGGTACCTTTTTGACACGAACTTCGCGTTGGGTAGTGACGTGTTAAATGAATTGCCAGGTGCAGGTATTGATGCTTTGGTGTTCACATCCGGCGGGCTGGGTGTTAACCTAAATCTTGGTTTGACAGCGCTGCAAACATTGAATTCCCGTCTTAAGCTAGTTCTTGGATCCGACGGGGATTTTGAAGACATTCTCGGATCGAGCGGCAATGACGACCTTGTGGGGAATGCGAGCGCAAACCGAATTACGCCGGGTCCGGGAAATGACATCGTCAACGGTGGTTTCGGCAACGACCGATACGTTTTTGACACGGACATGCAACTTGGTGCTGATTTGCTGAGTGACACTGATGGGATTGACGGACTTGTATTTTCTGATGGCACGTTGCTGCCCGTCACCATAAATTTGGGAATAGCAGCATCACTACAAACCCTTAATGTCAATCTTTCGCTGACGCTCTCAACAGATACGGCGTTTGAGGAACTGACTGGAACGAGCGGCAACGACATGCTTACCGGCAATTCGAAGGCCAATCGAATTATTGGTGGGCCAGGGAACGACATACTCGTCGGTGGCGCTGCAAACGATCGATACGTATTCGACGCGGACGAGCAACAAGGTTCGGATACGCTGAGCGATAGTTTTGGAGTCGATTTGCTCGACTTTATTAACACCTCAAGTCGAGCGATAACAATCGACCTTGGCTCAACGTCGCCCCAAAATGTCGCAAGTGGATTTCTAACACTAACGCTTGCTTCGAATGCAGCATTCGACGGTGTGCGCGGCGGTGCTTTGAATGACAAGATCACAGGCAACGGACTTTCCAATATTCTGTTGGGAATGGGAGGAAATGACACGATTTCTGGAGGCGGAAAACGCGATCTTGTCTTTGGCGGTGCGGGCTTGGACGTGCTTTCAGGTGATGACGATGACGATCTGCTCATTGCGGGCACGACGTCGCACGACAACAACATTCCTGCTTTGCTGTCCATTCGAGTGGCGTGGGATTCGGCTCTCGATTACACAACCCGAATTAACAACTTTCGCAATGGTACCGGAGTTCCAATGCTGAAGGCTGGCGTGACCGTTTCCAATGATGGCGTGAGCGATCAGCTCACAGGCGGCGTCGGCAATGACTGGTTTTTCGCCGTTGTCTCGGAAGTCACGGATAAAGCAGCAACCGAGATCGTGGACGTTATCTAGACCCTTGCGTTCAGATTTCTAAGCAAACAATAATGTCGGTAGCTATGCCACGTCAACAAGTTAGACTTCAGATTCGCTCGAAAATAACTTGCCCGCATTGTTGGCATCGGTTTCCAACGGCGCGGGTCGAGTGGATTGCAGCGCATCCGGACCTGTTCGGCGATCCGCAATTAGGGCCGGAGGCGATGTTGCGGTTCTTGCCCACGCGATTCACGCATTCTGGGAATGCGTTGGACTCTGCAGGTGTAGAGTGCAAAGAAATTGCTTGTCCGAACTGCCATCTTCGATTGCCTCGCGCCGCTGCCGAACAGAAACCCTGCTTCATTTCGATTGCAGGATCACCCTCGAGCGGAAAATCGTTCCTTTTGGCCGCGATGGCTTGGCAAGCTCGGCATGTTTTGCCCAAACTTTTCAATGTGGAGTTTGCTGATGCTGACGCCGAATTCAATCGAACGATTACGAATTACGAAAATCAATTGTTTTACGCCAGCGATCCCGACCAGTTTGTTACGCTTTCAAAAACCCAAGAAACGGGCGACCATTACAACACAGTTCGGTTCGGACAAATGGCCGTTACTTTGCCGCAGCCGTTTGTCTTTAGCGCGCTTCCGACTCGCGACCATCCGCGATTCGACCAGGCTCAACGTGGCGCTAGGCTTGTCTGTTGGTACGACAATGCGGGCGAATCATTTCAACCAGGAAAAGACACTGCGAATAACGCCGTGACGCAGCACTTGGGCTCGGCTCATGCTTGGATGTTTTGCTATGACTTGACTCAAAACCCACATGTGCGGGACAAGATTGCCGCTACCCACAAGGCCGCGCCGCGCCAAAACACGGTTACCTATCGGCAAGAGCCAATGTTCTTTGACATGCTGACCCGCATTCGCAAGCACGCGAACTTGACTGGCCAATCGCGAACGAATCGCCCACTCATCGTCGTTTGTACCAAGTTCGATGCTTGGTCAGGACTAACCCTGGACCTAAAATTAACTTCGCCGTATCAAAAGGCGACCAAACAACTGCACGTATTGAATCACGGGCTAATCAAGAACGCGTCGGCAAAAACTCGCGAATTGCTGAGTGAATTCGCTCCGGACTTGGTGACATCGGCGGAAGCATTCTCCGAAAACGTGTATTATCTACCTGTTTCGGCAACGGGGTCGGAATCCTCGGTCAACGAAGCAACTGGCCAATCCGGATTCCGCTGTCGCGATTTGAAACCTGTTTGGTGCGAAGTGCCAATGCTACTTGCGTTGGCCTTCAAATCATCGCGATTGGTCGGCGTTGCAAACGGGTCAAGTTTGTCTGACGCTGTTCGCAATCCGAATCACGCAAAAGAACAATGATGTACGAACTTGTCTATACTTCGGCTCCTCAAGGGTTAAAGCCCGGAACGTCCGGTTTCTGCGTTGTTGCCATGAGCCGCAACATGCACCCATTGTTGGTGCAGCATCTGGAACGAATGAGCGGCTATAGGCACTTGAACGCACCCGGAAGTTCAAACCCAGTTGGCAAATCATTTGCTTGTGTCTCGATCCAGGGAAAATCATATTTTATCTTGTCGCGAATTGCCGATGCTGGATTGGATTATTCGGGCCGTTCGAATCACATCGCTCACCATATCGTAATTGAGGCAACATCCGAGCATTCTGCTGGGCCGGCTTATTACTTGGGGCGCGACGATCTTTTCTATAGCCATTGGTCTGGGCAACCCCGTCATTTATCGCCTCGCGAGTTGCCTGAATCACAGGTGAATCCCAAGCCCTGTATTCGATGGCAAAGTGTTACTGGCGATGCCGGCTGGGCGACGGAACCCCTCGAGGCCGTCTTAAAGGGCAAGACGTGTACGTTGATCGTCCTACCCAACGTCGACAGCTTGTCCCTCATCGCCGAATCGCTTGCGCTGCTTCCAGCTTCGGAACGATGGAAGACAACTTTTTCAACGTATTACACCAAACCAGTTGCGGGTACGGAATTTCAATGGCGTTGTGTAATTCAAAATACACCTGAAGCCCTAGCGCGTGAAACGAATGTTAATTCGGCAATCGATCTAACCTCGAAACTCGGTCCAGCGCGTGGGCGGCTTTCCAATGAAGCTCGAAACGGACTCGCCATACACTTTGGGGCGAGCAAGTCGGAAAAACGAAATCTGCCGAAGGAAACACTGGTCGCCGAATCCAACGAAAATTCCCAAACTGCATCCGGAATTGCCAGGGCCCGTTCGCCCGCCCGCGATCATAGCGAGATAACGTCGGTGGAGACTGCTGAGCCGCCCAAGTATCCGCAAGCAAGCTCGCAATTCGCTCGGGAGAGCCAAACTTCAAGTACGAGGATGAGACCGAAATCATCTCGCTGGTTAGTTGCCGCCGTTTTTGCAATGGGCATTGCGTTAGGTGGAATTATCGTGGCAATCACTTTGATACCCCGGAAACAAACACTGATAAGCCAATCATCGTCGAAGCAATTAACAATACCTCCGGTTGCTCCACCTCTGTCGAAAACTTCGCAAGAAACCCAGCTCGAAGAAGCACCGGAGAAAGAAAACCAAATCACCCCGAAGCCAGACTCTAGCCAACCGGGTAATGCTGAGCCGATCGCTTCACCACATAATGCGTCTTTACCGCCGAATACGAATGGCTCGGACTCAAACCCGAGTCCCGATTCTCAGCCTACGTCAGCCACCACAAACGCGGTAAATGAACTGGCTGCGGCGCGTCAGAATTTGAGCGACGAAATAACCAAACTGAACAAAGATAAAATCGCCCTTATCTGGAATCTAGATAAGCCAGGATCCCTATGGGAACCCAAAAACATTTCTCGCGAAATTCTAGGCGAGTTAAGCATCCATATCCTCAATCCGTTTTCGGAAAGGTGCGAATACCGTAGTGAGACATTTTGCAATTATGAAGGACCGAAATATTGGGAAATTTGGTATTTACCCAAGAAAGTGGCCGGCGAAACCGCAGACGACAAGAAATTGCTTGGCAAATTCTTTTTTTCCAATCCGGAGAAAATATATTGGGAATTGGAAAACAAGGATTGGGAAAACAAAACCGTGCGGGAGACAGTTTGGGAGCAGGCATTTTTGTTTTGTAAAATGGAATTTACATTGAAAGCCGATTCGCCAAACGCCTCTGCAGACAAATCTCATTCTGATGCTTCATTTACCGTCGCGTTTCGAAAACCTCAAACAATTAGCTTGGCAAAGCTCTTGAGTAAGGATGGATTCGAATGGAAGGATTTGCCGCCCGATTTGTGGAAACAGATTCACGAACAAATCCGTTTTCGAACTCCGGATGAGGCAATTCTAAGGCTCAAACTTGACGTAAACGCGCCGACAATTGGTTTACCTCCAGTCGTGCCTGGTGAAAAACAAGACGATACGAAGATGAAAGAAAATGCGATTCTCGAACTAAAGCAATACATCAGCGGTAAAATATTTAGTGAGGCAATTGTTGAATTTGAACTTGTCATGACGCCAGTCGATGAGAAACCAATCGCGGACAGCGAGACCACGTCTACTACAGAGGTTGTTCCCGACGGATTCAAACCCTTTAGAATTTGGCTCAAACCGACCCTCAAGATTTGGTTCCACACACTGTCGCCGGCTAAAATAGAATCAGTGCTGGTCATTGACGAAGTTCTCGAATTTTCTGAACCGATCGCGGACAACGTCCCGTTTGGCGTAAAGGAATTAAAGTTAAAGTCGAAGTCAAACGCGAAAGACTTGAAAGAATTTTGGCAGGTTAAAGAGCAGGCCAAGGCATCCGAGATAAAATTTTCTACTAAAAATATCATCCCGCAGGCGATCAAAGCACTGAAAGAAGATTTTCGAACGCAAATCGCCGCTCATCTTGAAACATGTGAGTTCGACTTCGTAATTGGAGAAAACGAGTCGACCGTTTCCGTCATTCGCGTAAAGCACGAGCCAAAAGCTCCCGCCGACAAGGCGAAAACCAAATAAAGTGATGTTAGATTGAACCAATCATGAACTATGACGCTTCTAGCGAGACGATTTCAAAACTCGATCGAGTATTGGATGAGATTCGACTTTTCGTCCGACAGGGATTTAGCGCCGATCCGATTTTGGTTCGGGATGTTGCAGTGGAGTACGCTGAAGCGTGTGCGTATACAAATCAACGATTGCACAAGATCAGCCGACTATTGCGACAGGGTCTGACCGGCGAAGCCATTCAATTGGCCGACCAAAGTCCGGCGATACTTCCCTTGGCAAAGCAATTGTCTTTCCCTGACGCGGACCAATGGAGTTCCCTGCTTTATCAGCTCAATCTCGAGCAACCCCCTGCAATCTCTTTGGACGCCATACAGGAATTTGAGGCCGCACATGAGAACTATCATCGGCTGCAAACGCTTTTGGATCAGCATCGCTTGCTAGCGTTGGCGCGTGCGCCGCTGTCAAGTCGTATCTTGGTGCTCCGAAAAATCCGCCGACGAGAACCCGACAATCCAGCTTGGAAGTCAGACCTGATGGCTTGGGAAACCCAGAGACTTGTGCAAATTCCCAATGAATTAAAAATTGCCGCCCAAAAACACGATTTGGGAAAACTGGTTGACCTTCGGCTGGAACTCAAAAGTAGTTGGCTTCAGGTTGTTCCAGATGAACTGACCGAACAATCGCGCCGAGAATTGGCGAACGAAAAGGCACGCCGATCCAAATCATCTATGGCCACGGCCGTTTCACAATTCGCCGCCGCTCGTGCGGCGGGAGATGTCGAAAGTGCACTAGACGCACAAGACCAGTTGCGCGAGTTGGGCGATCAAGTTCGCAGCGCGACTATCGCTTCGCCGCAAGCTTCTTCGGAAGACATTCAATGGCTGGAGAAACAACAGCAAGAGGCCAACGCTGATCGCGAATTCGCCGCTGAAGTCGAAGCCATCGGGAATATGATCGCATTCAAGGCCAAACCAACGGTCGTTCAGCAACGGCTTCATACGCTTGAGCTACTTGACCAACCCATTCCTGCAACATTGCTCGAACGAGCCGAACATTATTTTTCCGTGTGCAAACGCAGGCAGCGGAACAAGCTGGGTTTGCGCATTGCGGCAATCGGTTTGGGAATCGCCGCAATTGTTGCAAGCCTATACGGAATTATCCGGAGCGCGGCCAACCGGCGCGAAATCAGTGCGTCCATTGAGAAAATTGAAAAGTTGTCAGCGACCGAAGACTTTATCAAAGCGCGTGAGTTCACTGAAAACCCACGTTTTGCGAATACTCAAAGAATAATTGAATTACGGTCAGAAATTGACGCAAAATTGGTCGCTATTAAATCTTTCGACGCCGCGTACGACAAAATCAAGAATTCGGTAGATGCCGACTTCAATAGGATTACGAGACCCCAAATGGACAACTTGCAAAAACTGGCAGTGACAACGATACAAACAAACCTAGCGAAGAACCTCGACCTTAAATGGCAAAAACTCACCAATCAAGAGAATCCCGACGTAGAACGCTGTACTTTAGAGGCCAAGCGGCTCATGTTCCGCTTGCCGGAAAGTGTCAGTAAACTTGAGGAAATTAGGCAAATTCTTGACGATCTCATTTCGAAGTCCGGTGCGGATTTCGAAACTGCCCCTAAATTAAATTCGATCCAATTGAAGCAAGCCAACGATGTCCTTGACTTCGTCAAGAATGGGTTGACGGCAGCCAAGGCGAATCCAATTACCGATCTCGAGGAGTTCCCAGATGACATTGGGGAACTTGCAAAGTTGCCATCATCGATTCACTCGAGGACTGATCTTAAGCTTTCCACGGAGGAATCAGAACTTTGGACTGCGTACCGCGACTCGCAAGACATAGCGATCGCATTATCTCCTGAGGCATTTGCGACGATGAGCGTGGAAAATCTAACGAATCAACTTAAACAAGTTAAAATTCTGAATTCTGAAATAAATCTAATCGGCGAAAAAACTGCGATTGACAATCTTGTTATTGGAATTGAAAAAATTCTGGAAAATCACAAAAATTACGGTAAAGTCCCAAGAAAAGCATTGGCGAACATAAATCGGATTTTGCTCCCTCAGTTGCCTTCATCGGCCGAAAATCCCTTACTTCAACCTAGAAAAGGCGGAACGAGTTCTTCGGCTCCTGATACAAATGCAATACCGAGCAATTTGGCGGCGAGCCTAGGAAAAATCCTCCGGGACGATGGTCTGGCGACAATTGAGGCAATGTATATCAAAATCATCGACTGCTTGTGTAACGAACCTGACAATGGTGCAAACTTGGAGATTCGCGGACGTATTGTTCAGGACCTCAACAGCGATTTTAAGGCCAATAGTGACGCCATCCAAGACGCATTGTCGGACATTGAAAAATCGTCGAACGCCAACCGTGGCGGCAATTTTGGAACCGCTGGGATTCCGCCCAACAATGACCAGTCGGCCGGCGAATATTTCAGCAACCTAAAAACAGGCTGGCCGAAAGCGCGACGAATAATTCTGGCGCAATTCGCGAGCAAAATCGCTTTGGTAAAATGGCGAGAGCAGTTTGATTACGAGTGTATTGGTTGGCTATACCAATTGCCTGCCTGCGGAGACGAACAGGGTGTTTTGCCATTTACGATTGTCGGAAAGCAATCGAATATTAAAAAGGTCGAAATCTACTGCTTAATCCCGATCGATGGCGTAAATGAAATGGTTCGGGTCGGCGAACTTCGAGACGTAACGGCTCAGCCAAGTCAAGGCCAACGATTACAGACGGGCAGGCCAGTGTTCGTTAAGAATAAGCCAAACTAATAACTCGAAGTTACGGTACCGATTAATAATTTGATTGCCAACCACCAAAACACGAGTCGCAATCTTTGATGGACACAAACAACGCAGAATTGCATTACGTGCGAATTCGCGGGCGAGTTTATGGCCCGTATGATAACGCGCGCCTCAAGCAAATGGTTGGCCGTGGACAATTATCCCGGTTGCATGAAATCTCGATCGACGGACAGTCTTGGCTGCCCGCTTCAAGCCAGTTGGAGCTTTTTGATTCCTCGCCCATTTCTCTCGCACCACTCGCTTATTCGGTTGACGCTCTTCGATCCAATGTCGCATTGAATTTAGCATCCGGCGACGATGCCGAATTGAAACTCGAAAACGAAACAGCACTTAATTTAGATGGTGGCAAATCCAACGCGGTTTGGTTTGTCGGGGGCGTTGATATGACCGTTGGCCCCGTCGATGCCCCGCGAATTTCCGCGTTGGTTCGGCGCGGCGAGCTTAAACCGAATTCGCTCGTCTGGCGAAAAGGAATGGCGGACTGGGTTCAGTTGCAAGACGCGCCTGAATTGGCCGAATTGATGCTCCCGGAAAAACCAGGTAAAGGGCGCAAGAGATCGACACACCAGCCGTTGCCAGAACCGTCTCTTCCGCAAATTGACAGCTCGAATTTGAACGCGGGCGTGGATGGCGATCTCGTAAGCGAACTCATTTTTCGGGCCTGCAAACCAATGCCTTGGATTACTTGTGTCGCAGCAGTACTTGCCGCGATGGCCATAATTTTCATCGTGGGAGGCCTTATTGTTTTGGGGCAAGGATTACTTTCACAACACTGGTCACTAATTTTAATTGGCGTGATGTGTGTGGCTCTTGCTGTAACGAGTCAGTTTGCCGTCTATTTTTTGTTGCGGTACCGCCAGCGGCTACAGACATGTCATGCGAATGCGTCGCTTTTAGCTTTGGTTTATGCGCATCAAGCCCTCGGACGGTTGTGGCTGTTCGCAGGGATTACGATCACGGTATTGGCCCAGATTGGTTTAGCTGGTTTCATTTGGTGGCTGTTTGACCGCCAGGGCGTAATTCAATTTCTTTCTGGCAATTGAATGGACGGAAATGAATCATTTCGCCAGATTATTTAAGAGTGTTTCGGTGCATGCGTTTTTCCAGCTTACTTGCTTGGCTTTCTCAGTTTCAGCCCAATCGGTTGCGTCTCAGTACGGCCAGAAACGAAGCGAACAACCACTCAATTTCAATTCGGCGGTCCAAGACGATGAGCTGAAAAAATCGAACAAAGAAGGTGAGGTAGTTAGTAAAGTTACGGCTTCGGACCATGGTGAGGCGTCAATTCCGCCGTCCAAGGGCAAAAATGAGACGGGAACAGACGTCTATTACGGAGTTCAATTTGGCACATTGCCAACACTTACGTTTGAAAGCGTGAATTCCGAACAAATTGAAATAGCGAATCAAGCAATCGATCACTTTACGATCAAAAACAACTCGTCAGCGAGACTTCGAATCAAGTGGAAGGCAGAGACTACAGAGACTATTGTGTCTCGTCCCTTGAAAAAACGGAACTTGGCCCTGCGCCGAATGGGTCAAGAGTTTCCAAAAGTCGAAGCATCTTTTACCTTTGAACATGACAGCGCTGACGAGGCAGTTGACGGTATTATCAATTTCGAGTCCGAGCCATCCAATCGATGGACGTGCCACACTTCGCCGAACTCGGAAGACTGGTTTGAAATTGACTTTGGGCAAAAATCCTCGATCGATTCTGTCGAGCTGGGGGTTTTTGACGACGGGCGTGGTGTGAAAACTCCAGCAAGATATTCAGTCGAGTATTGGGATGGCCGTACGTGGCAATTAACGACTACGGAGAATCATGCGCTAGACAAGTCGCCAATTGGTGGAGAAATGACTGTCATTCAATTGACCGCCGTAACTACTAAAAAATTGCGAGTTACGATGATTCATCAGCCGAAGGCGCGTTCAGGTCTTACTGAGATTAGAGTTTGGGGTACCGGCCCAGAGACCCCGAATTCCAGCTTTTTCGTCGCTGATCCATCTTACGATACAAGAGACATTGTAGGTAAATGGCGCCATTTCGCGGGAAATTCTGAAACTGGAATCATTCAGCTTGATGAAAACGGACAAGTGGATTCCGACAAATCCGGATCGAACCGATGGAGCGTTCGTGGCAGCAACCTGTTACTCAATTGGCCAAGCGATAACGCTTCCAAAGGATATTGGTTAGATTCATGCAGGCTAGTTGCGGACAATGCTTTGTACATTGGAACAAATCAGCGCGGAGTTTCGATTCATGGCATCAGGATGTTCGAGGACGGCAAGAATCAAATTGAAATTGACAAGATCGTCGGCGGAAGTAGCGGGCTCGCGTTTGGCGAGATCGCGGATGAAGGGTGGTTTCTAACGGGCATAAAAGTCGCAACAGAGCGGTTTCGTGATAAGCAAACCATTGCTACGATTGTCCCCGTTTACGGTAATTTGACGGGTGATGCTCGAGTCGGCGCAACATTTGGCAGTCGCAAAGAATCGTCGGCGACGATGGGATGCAAGCCCGACTTTCGAGTCGCGACGATTGAGGTCTATCACGATCAATTCATTCGTGGACTTAGGCTTAATTTAGTAAGTCTCGAAAACCCAGACAAAACACATCTCACTAGTCTGTGGGGAACAGATGGTCATGTCGAGAAGACTATTTTGGGACGTCATCGAGCAATTATCGTTGGAATTTGTGGTCGCTATGGCTCAGTAATCGACGCAATTGGCGTAATTGAATCGGACAAAAAATAATTATTTGACCCTTGAAACATTACTGTCAGCCCTAAAACTTTTTTTTCACGCTCGTTCCTTTGCATCGAACCAATTCGGGCCGATGGCGGTTTCGACGAGTATGGGAACGCGAGACGGAGGGACGATGGTGTCGGGAACATTTTGGAAAGGAAGATTTTGACGATGGCGTATTCCCTGCTTGAGGAAGCTATTGGCGCGAGGGTTTGGGTGGTGGGGTTGGGGCGATGACTTGGCCGGTTGTTGAATCCAGGTGCGGGTAGAGGCTGGTGTAGCGGGGTGGAGTTTGTTCCATTTGGCGCGCGACGATCCATCCGAATAGATATTGCGTGGCGTGACGTCGAATGTCTTGCTCGGCTTGCTCGTAGCTGCGGGTGCCGGGTTTGATTTCTTCGCAACGAATTAGGTGAAACCCGAATTCGGTGCGGACAGGCGAGCTAATCTGTCCCGGCTCCAGCTTGAAAGCAGCCGCAGAAAACGATTCGGGCATCGGCGCAAAGCGGCCGATCCAGCCGAGGTCGCCAGCAGATTCGCGCGTCGCGGCTTGCGAGTGCGACTGCACTGCGTCCGACCACGCGATCTTGCCGTCGACGACTTGTTGTCGAATCTGATCGGCTTGATCGTGAATTGCACTTACATCGCGGGGTGCCGAATCGCTCGTTTTTAGCAGCAAGTGGCTGACGCGCATTTGGCCGTCATCCAGTTCCCGTCGGAATTTTTCAAAGTGCTTTTTCAGATTCTCCTCGGTCAGCATCGCATCCAGATAGCGTTTCCAACTAAGTTGAAATCGGATTCGGTTGGCGAGTCCTGTGCGCGTTAGCCGCTGTGCGACCAAGTGTTGCTCCAAAGTTTGTTCGACCGCGTGAAGCTCTTCCTCTAACCGTTCCTGTGCCAATTGAACATCTTCGTCCGAGGCCAATTTGTTGTCGGCTCGCAAGTATTCCAGGACAAATAGCTGTCCGACAAGCTGCTCTAATGCCTTGGCCTGTAAAAGCCCTTTGACATCATCTCGAAGCGGCCGGTCATCGATGGTTCGGTCAAGAAATCCATTTGCTTCATCCACGGTAACGGTTTGATTGGCCACGATGGCAGCGATCGCTGGCTCGGGCTGTTGAAGTGCAACCGCTGGAACGGTCAGTCCGATACCACAAGCGTAAACAACAATATTTCCAAGAAGGAATCGTTGAAGTGTCGGTTTGGCACGAAATGTTTTTTGTGTGGTGCTCATTGGTTTTCGGATTAAAAAAACTTCAAGGCGAGAGGGTCAGACCCTGGTGGTTTGGCTTTCGAATATCCCAAACGCCCCTCACCCTTGCCCTCTCCCCGTTCAAAGCAACGGGGAGAGGGAACAAGAATTGGGCAAATCGCAACACGAAAATGCTTAACGGCAACGCCCCTCACCCTACCCTCTCCCCCGAAGCCAAGGGCGAGGGAACGAAGTCGGTTCACCCTACCCTCTCCCTCGAAGCCAAGCGAGAGGGAACGATTAACGCCGCCCCTCACCCTAGGCTCTTCCTCGAAGCCAGGGGAGAGGGAACGATGTCGGACTAAGGCAAAATTAGATTTCGCAAATCGATCTTGATTGGCACGCGGTGGATGTTGGTTGGGGATCGAACGACGAGATTGTTTGAGGTTGGATCGTTTGCAAAAAGCAATTTGATCGCCGCTTCACTTTCGGAAAGCAACGAGACTTCACTCCCAATCGGCTTGTAAACAGTCCCCATGCCATCCTGCAATTCAATTTCGCTTGTGGAAACCCAACCGCGATAGGATTCCAGCGCCCCGTTCGCATTGTCAAATTTGAGGCGAATACGCACCGCGAATATCGTGTCTTCGGCACCGAAATATTCAAGTTGAACGACGAGTCCGCCTTTACGGATTTCTTTCCCAGATGACTTGTCGTCCAATTCTTGAAATTCAAAAGTTTCGGTCGCTCCGGGCACAATCGCGTATATCGTACCGGTCAAAGTAGAAATTTGGGTCGTCGTCGCCGCCGCAAGTTCAAACGGCAAAGTCATTTCCGCGTACGGAATTTCCGGCTGAACCGTAGATTCGACGATGACGCCTTTGTTCTGCGGAACAAGATTAATTTCGCTGGTGTCTCCGACGGCTTCGATTTCGTTCGTCGGTTGCTGAAAAGCAATCGGCCGCAGTCGGGGCTCCCATTGAAGGCCCAAAACGACTCTGAGCTGACTGGCGGATGGCCGAGAAAAATCTCGCGTGGCCTCACAGCGAATCGCTTCGACGCGAAACGGACCATCGTAGCAAACGGGTGGCGGAACTCTGGATGGTGCGTCTTCGGAAGCGACGACGCGCAGTCCTCCAGCTTCGGCACCGTAGGGATAAATCCGGACTGACGTGCCCGACAAAGCTTGATCGAATGCGCGCCAAAACTCGACATCATGAGCGCTCATCTCGACTTCGCCGACGACCTGCTCGGCACCGATGATTTCGATACCCGCTTGTTTTCCGATCGCTTCGAGGGCTTTGGCAACAGACATTTTCCCTCGCAAGTTGACCTTCGTGGCTTGCAACATTTTTCCCGTGCGCTGCTTGTCCCATTCGGTTTGCACGCGGGCGACGACTTGCTGTGTCTCGGTCGGCAAATCAGAAACAATTGAGTCGAGAAAAGAGCTGGCCGCTGGACCAATTTCGAGCAGCGACTTTTCGGCATCGCGACTTTGCTCTTCGTCATCCGTATCTAACCTCCGAAGGATCGCGGTAACTTGGCGGACAAGTTCCGAGTCAATTTCGTCTTGCACCCCGACTGAAAGTAGAATCAGTCCGCCAACGAGAAAGCAGTTCATGCAAAATCCCCCGTAATTCCTTGGTCCATTGTACCGGGCCACACCCTAAAAATCAGTAATTTACGCCTGGGGATGCAGTTTTCGCGACGTATGTTTGTCCTGCGTTTCTCTACTCGTCGCGTTTGTGGTCCGTCAATGAAAGACCAATCCTATCTGCACTGCGACCAATTACTGGCGACCGCGCTGGTGGTTGTGCTGACATTGCTTGGACAGTTCGTGTCGATTGCGCCGGTAACGGCACAATCTTCCGAAATGTTCGGCTTGGTTGTGAAAGGTAAAAAGTTCACGGGCCAAATTCTATTTCGGGACTCCGAAACATTGACGTTACTGCGTCGCGACGGAGCCTTGGCGACCTATTCGTCGCTGGATGTTGATCGCGTCGTGGAATTGGGCAAGGCCCTCCATCCGTATAGTTCGCATGAGTTGGAAAAACGGTTGATCAACGAATTTTCGGAGGACTATTCCGTGCGGATCACCGACCATTTTGCCGTGGTGTATCCTTCCAGTTCGGCGTTCGGTTGGCCGAGAGCATTCGAGCGATTGTATGGCCAATTCATTTACTATTTCGAAGCCCGAAGTTTCGCGATGAAGTCGCCGGAATTCCCGCTGATTGCCGTCGTGCTCAAGACTCGCGCTGAATTCGATCGCTATTTGAAACAAACCGCGTTGCGCGATCAATCAAACGTGGTCGGCTTTTATTCGATGCAATCCAATCGGATCGTCACGTATGATCAAGCTTCGCTGGCGACGGGTCCGGGGTTCAATCAAGACAACTTGACAACGGTCATCCACGAAGCGACTCATCAGTCCGCATACAACACCGGCATCCATGCGAGATTTCAACCTTTGCCGCGTTGGGTCAGCGAAGGTCTCGCAACCATGTTCGAAGCCAAAGGCGTTTACAGCTCTGCGGAATTTCCTGAGCAACGCGATCGTTTGGCAGCCGATTATTTCCGAAATCTTCAACATTTGATTGACACGAAGACATTTCGTGGGAAGATTGAATCGCTGGTACGCAACGACGAGATGTTTGATGCCGATCCGAGATCCGCGTACGCGGTGGCCTGGGGCTTGACGTTTTTTCTAGCGGAAAACCGCCCCGAAGAGTATCAATCGTACATGCGCCACACCGCGCAGCGAGGCTCTGTTTCCAATTTCAACGCCGAGCATCGACTAAGCGAATTCAGTACGGTTTTCGGCGATGAAATACGCGACTTGGAAACTCGCATGATTCGCTTTTACGAAAACTTTCGCTCGAAACCGTAGGTACGGCCCCTCACCTAACGCCGTTAAGGAATTCGAAATGATGGCAATGCGTTTTTTCAGGGTGCCGCCCCTCACCCTTGCCCTCTCCCCGTTCAAAGCAACGGGGAGAGGGAACAAGAATTAGGCAAATCGCAACACGAAAATGCTCAACGGCAACGCACCTCACCCAAACGTCTCGCTCGAAGCCGGGGAGACGGAACGATCGAATTGACTCTCAGATCATATCGCGGCGCACTGCCCAGACGGCGGCTTGGGTTCGGTCGTTAACGTCGAGCTTGCGCAAGATATTTTGTACATGCTCCTTCACCGTTTCGATGCTGATCTCGAGCGATTTCCCGATTTCTCGATTGCTCAGGCCCATTGCAACATGCCGCAGGACTTGAATTTCGCGATTGGTGAGCGGAAAATTTTCGTCAGCGCCAGATCGGCGACGGCGAAGCGATCCTTGGTACTCGGCGACCAAACTGTTAGCGACTGGCTGACCTGCCGCGACCGCCTCGATCGTGGAAACGATGCCGCTCCGATCACTAGACTTTCGCAAAAATTCCTTTGCGCCAAGCGCCGTTGCCCGAGCGATGCTAGTCGGCGTGTCATGGCCAGAAAACACGATCACTTTAGCCGTCGAATCCCGATCGACAATCTCTTCCAAAATCGCGAAACCGTCGTTTTCTCCCAATCGAATTTCCAACAATATTACGTCGGGGCGGAGTTTACCAAGCATCTCGTTGGCTTGCTTGCCGTCGCAGGCGTGACCCACAACGGTCACGTTCGTGTCGGCAAAAAAGCGATCGAGTCCTTCGCAGACAACCGGTTGGTCGTCAATCACAAGAACTTTGATTGACATGGAATTTCAAGTCCAATGCAGACGAGTGGTTACCGACTGGCACACACCAATTGGGGAACACCGTGCCGCCATCCGTTCCAAGGGTTGATCATAGTCCAAGCCCATGATCGCAGAGCATTACGCATAAACGCGAAAATTCGCGTTCGCTCGTTGCCCATACATTACGAGATCGGGTTGAATCATAGGGACCATACCGCATAGCCGCAAGAATCCGGTTTTGCGGTCTGGTATTTCTTCCGCTGATACCTTGATTTTGAGCGTTTTATTGACCGGGGGCAACCTGTAACCTAAATACTTATACGCGAATGTTGATTTTTTTCACCTTTTTACGTTTGGACTATGAAAAATAACCGTTCTCAACCAAGATTGTTGCTCGTCGATGACGACCGACATTTGCTTGAATCGATGGGGGAATGGCTTTCCAGCACGGGTTTGCACGTTCACATGGCAGATGGTTGCCATGCAGCATTCGAATTACTCGCACAAAGTCCGTACGATTTGGCACTAGTCGACGTGCGCCTCCAAGACGGCGATGGTTTCGAAATCTTGGCCCGATGCACCAAAGAATATCCAGCCACTTCCGTGATTCTGATGACGGGCTTCGGAACCGTTGAAACCGGAATCGAAGCCCTCCGCGCGGGTGCTTTCGACATGCTGACGAAGCCATTGATCGACGAAGAATTGCTCGTCTCGATAAAGCGTGCTCTGAATCAACGTGAAGTCGTTCGCGAGAATCGCAACCTCAAAGCGCAGCTCGATCAACGATTTGGCATGGACAACATCGTCGGCAATTGCCGCCAGATGAAAGCCATGTTTGAGATGATCGACAGCGTCGCAGAGACTCGTGCAACGGTGTTGATCACGGGCGAAAGTGGAACGGGCAAGTCATTGATCGCCCGCGCTATCCATCGCCGATCCAATCGCAAGAATGGACCATTCGTCGAAGTCGCATGTGGCGCGCTGCCAGAGAATTTGCTGGAAAGCGAACTCTTCGGCCATGTCGCCGGGGCTTTTACCGGAGCGACCGGAAATAAAGAAGGCAAATTCAAACAGGCCGACGGCGGTACGATCTTCTTGGACGAAATCGCGACCGCTAGCCCCAGCATGCAAGTCAAATTGCTGCGAGTGCTGCAAGAATTACAGTTCGAACAAGTCGGCGGCAACAAAACGATTTCCGTCGACGCCCGCGTTGTCCTGGCGACCAACGAAGACTTGGCCCAAGCCGTCGCTAGCGGCCGCTTCCGACAAGACCTTTATTACCGAATCAACGTCATCAATTTGGAAATTCCGTCGCTGCACGAACGTTCGGCGGATATCCCGTCCTTGGCCGAGCATTTTCTGCAAGACATTTGCAAAGAATCCGGCAAGAAGATCGAAGGCTTCGACCGCGAGGCACTCGAAGCGTTGCAAGCGTATCGTTGGCCGGGTAACGTCCGCGAACTTCAAAACATCATCGAACGCGCCGTGCTCTTGGGCAAAGGGACGCGGATTGGACTCGTCGATCTGCCAAGTACTTTGGCTCAGCATGCTCCGCTGACAGCGTTGGCGATAACCGGAACGCAATCGCTCAAAGACGCTTTGGCGGGGCCTGAACGCCAAATCATTTTGCAGGTGCTTCGCGCCAACGAATGGAATCGCAACGCCACCGCAGACCAGTTGGGAATCAACCGAACGACGCTTTACAAAAAAATGAAGCGCCTCGGCCTGGAAGAAATGAACCCTTCCTAAATCCCAATTGTTAGACGAAGCTACCGACGCCGCAATTAGACGAGCGGCAGATGAATTGAAACGGTACAAAAAGTAGCAGACACACTCCACGTGCCGTCCGCGAATGGTCACACGCGCTGGCCACGGCACACGGAGTGTGCCTGCTACTCTGGTAGACGCCAAACCGATCGATTTCGGTTTAGCTCCCAAGGACCTGGCACCGAAAGTCCAACCCAACTTTTGCCGTCCACAAGTCTGCCATTTTCTGGTATTGCGGTCCGACAATGCCGTCACCAATCGGTCGGCCATCGACTTCGATCACAGGCAAAAGTCCCGTCGGCGTGCTGCACCAGATAGCTTCTTCTGCAGTGGCGAGATCGCGCTTCGAAATCGCGCGACGGGAAAATCGAATTCCGGCTGCGTCGGCCAACTCGGCGAATACGGCTACGGAAACACTTGGCAGAACATCTTCGCTCGGCGGTGCCAGCCAACCTTCATCCCCTCGATAAATCAGAATTCCAGCGGTCGCCGCGTCGGCAATCATTCCATCCGTCGTCTCAAGCAATGGCCTACAACCGGGATGCTGCTGCGCGATTTCCTGCTGCGCCAAATAATAGTGAAGCCGACTCCGATGTTTGAAGTCTTTTGGAAAACTCGCATTGGGTGCTTCGCGAATCGACGACGTGGCCAGCCGAACGCCTCCCCTGAATTCAGCCTTCCACGACTCAAGCGGCAACGGAAAAGAATGCACTAACACTCTGGGCCGCGAGGCGTTTCGCAAGTCAATCGACGGTGGCACAAACGACTCGACGCAACCAGGCGTAACGACAATGCATACACCCAAATCCGAATGCGCGGGGATCAATCCAAAATTATGCGTCACAATCAAATCGACGCTTTGGCGAACGGTGTCTAAATCAACTTCCGATTGCAGTCGCAACCGGACCAGCCCGCGCTCCAAGCGCCGCAGATGCCACGCCAACAATGGAAGACGCCCACCATAGGTGCGCACTTGTTCGACGGCGCTCACACCTTGGGCAAATCCCAGATCCCAAAGCGGAATCGCGACTTGACTTGCGGCAAGAACTTGTCCGTCGTATACGGCAATAGGTTCGCGGCGATCAGACATGGCCAAGGCCCGACTTAACAGAAATCGGAACGCCGTACTCGATGATCTCGTGGCCCAAGGTCATCGATAAGAGTGTAACCGTCACAATTAGTTTTCCGGTTCTATCGTGGCGGACATCGAACCTTTGCACCGGGCGATCAAATCGTCTTTTCCATAAGCAAGAATTTGATCGCGTTTCAGTTCTGCGTGCTCTTTCGTGGTCGTCAAGCAAATCGCTTTCCCGATCGCATCGACTTCTTTTGCGATTTTGAAACCTTGTGGCGTGCCGTGTCCAAAGATCTGCTTCATCATGATAACGACGTAGTCATAAGAGTGGTCGTCGTCGTCCCAAAGCAAAACGTGATACCTCGGCTGTTGCTTGGGCCGCGCATCGCGATGGGTTTGTTTCTGAATGGCAGGCAGCGTTGCGACGTCAGATTCTTCTGATGCAGACATTTCATTGTCCTCTACACGTGGCGATACGTTTTAATTTTCCCACCAATGGAATGGGTTGTCCACACTGTCGGTCGACTGGCAATAGCCGCCGAAAACACCTGCGGTATATTGTACGGCTGAGAAATGATTTTAGCTTGAGTTTCTCCCCGGTACAGGGTTTGAATTTCTGCACGACATCCCGACCGGACGACCGATTTTGGCCATCCGCGAGACTTTGTGGGTGACAGCAAACGGCATCCAGCGAAAACCCTTTACGCGTACAGACGTAAAAAACTAGCGAACCCGCATTTTTTGGATCGAACGGCAATCTCATGTTGGACCGCAAATTCATTATAGAAAAAACCCAAGCCGTGATCGACAATTGCCGACACCGCGGCGTCTCGCCGGATGTCGGCCGCTTGGTGGAATTAGAGAATCAGCGAAAACTCATTTTGCAACAAGTCGAAGAATACAACCGCCAAGCGAACGAAGTCGCCAAATCGATCGGCCAAGCCAGCGACGACGCCGAGCGAAACTCGCGAAAGGAGAAAGGGAGGCAACTCCGAGATCTCAAGGACAAGGCTCAAGCCGAGCACGACCGGCTCGACGGGGCGATTCACCAACTCGAACTGACGATCCCTAATATGGCCCACCCGCTGGCACCAATCGGTGCCGACGACAAAGCCAATTTGGAACTGCGACAGGGGAATCACGCTGTCCGGACTTTTGACTTTCAACCACTCGATCATTTGCAGTTGGGAGAGCAATGGGACTGGATTGACTTTGAAGGAGGCGCGCGAACGACCGGCGCTGGATTTTACTTTCTGAAGAACGACATGGTCCTGCTGGACCTGGCTTTGCAACAGTATGCCATTCGCAAATTGATGAATCACGGATTCACGCCAACGATCACGCCGGATTTGGCCCATGATGACGTGTTGCAAGGGATCGGCTTCATGCCGCGCGGTCCGGAAACCCAAGTCTACAGTATCGAGAACTCGCCGCTGTCGTTGATTGGAACGGCGGAGATTACATTGGGCGGCCTTTACAAAGATCAGATTTTGGATCGCGAGCAATTGCCGATACGACTGTGCGGTATCAGTCATTGTTTTCGCACCGAAGCAGGCGCGGCTGGTCGGGCCACGCGCGGACTATATCGCGTTCATCAATTCACCAAAGTCGAAATGTTCGTTTTTTGCATCCCTGAGCAAAGCGACGCCATGCACGACGAACTATGCCAGATTGAGTGTGAGATTTTTGACGACCTGGAAATTCCTTTTCGAGTTGTCGACACGGCGACTGGCGATTTGGGCGGCCCCGCATACCGCAAGTTTGATTTAGAAGCTTGGATGCCTGGCCGCGGAAACGGCGGCGAATGGGGCGAAGTCACCAGTACGTCCAATTGCACCGACTATCAAGCACGTCGCCTCAACGTGCGCTACAAAACCCCAGGAGAAAAAGGAACCCGAATCGTACATACGCTCAATGGAACCGCGATCGCCTTAAGCCGCGCGATAATTGCAATAATCGAAAATCACCAACGCCGCGATGGTTCGGTGATCATCCCACATGTTCTGCGCCCGTGGTTAGGCAAAGACAAAATCGGCGGTTCGAGCGTTTAGAAGCGACAGAATTCAATCTCTCAAAGTAGCAGGCATACTCCGTGTGCCGTGGCCAGAGCGTGTGACGTAGCCAAAAGCGAACGGCACATGGAATGTGCCTGCTAGTGCGCCTGTGAAGGCGTCTGACTGGAAGGGTGCAAGTCCCTTCATGGACTGATCTGAGTCCATTAACGGAAAGTAACTGCGTCCTTGCAAGAGGAGGTGGAGAGCAACTGGAAGTGAACAATCGGTCCG
>JANNYC010000108.1:0-16274 GCA_031409895.1 Planctomycetota bacterium | reverse complement strand
TTGCCGATCGCGATTCGTTTGAGCGTGACGACTTTGTGCCCAATGCTCGCCAGCACGCGGCGAACTTCTCGATTGCGCCCTTCACTCAAAACAATTTCCAAATCGGTACAGTGTTCCATTTGCTTCTTGACATGAACGTCTGCCACGCGGGCAAAGCCTTCCGCCAAGTGAATCCCGGCGCGCAACCGGTCGAAATGTTCGGGAGTTGGCTTGCCAACGACCCGCACTAGGTAAGTCTTGTCTACTCCGTACCGGGGATGAGTAAGCTGGTTCGCCAAGTCGCCGTCATTCGTGACGATGATCAGCCCTTCGCTCGATTTGTCGAGTCGCCCCACGGTATAAATCCGTTCCTTCGTATCAATCAAGTCAATCGCGCGAAGCCGTCCCGATTCGTCGTGGTTCGTGGACAAGACTCCCGGCGGCTTGTTCAACATGAAGTACACATTTCGGCGGCGACGAATCTGGGCGCCGTCGACCGTGATTTTTTGCCGCTGCGGATCGACTTTGGTTCCCAATTTCGCAACGGTCTTTCCATCCACATCGACGCGCCCTTCGAGGATGATTTGCTCGCATTGGCGTCGGCTGGCAATCCCCGCTGCAGCCAAAGCGCGTTGCAGGCGCATCAGAGTTTCAGCAGGGGCAGACGATTCGGACTTAGGCGTAGATTCAGTCATAATTCGACACGACGTTTTCGGCAGGCTATTTCTTCATAGCGTAAGGGGCGCACAGCGGGTCGCCAATTACGATATCTTCCCAGCCGACAAAACGCGACGCGGCATAGAAACTTTCCGCCAGCGTCCAGCCCTTGGTGTAGCGATCAAACAAGATCGTCGGCGACGCGACTGCTTGCAGAAGTGGTTCATCGCAATAGCCTTTGACGCCGGTGACGCCGGAAACCACAAGGTCAGCGATCAGCGATTGCCCGCCACTCGTTGGCAAAAAAGTCCGCGCGCTCGTCGACACGGCGGTTTCCGCGATCGCGCCAGGCGCAAATCGGAGGCTCGCGTAGTGCTCGGCGACGAATTTCGGATCGTTGCTCCCCCAAGAAGCGTAGCCCATCAAGCCGGATTTTTTGCCAATGAACTCGTCGGTGTTGTCAACCGTTACGGGGAGTTTGGCTTTTTCCAATTTCATTCCTGCGACCGTCAAGTCTGTGTCCCATTCGTTATAGGGCATCTCGTTAACCATCTTCAGGTCGGGCGTGCCGTCTTTGATCGGTGAGCGTGGAACCGAATCGAGATTCGTCAGGCCGTGGCCAGGAACAATGTCCAACAAAATCGAGCCTTTCGGCGGCGATTTTTCAGCTTGGATCGCAGAGTTCGTCAGTCGCATTGCTTGGTCGGCTGTGTAGCCATCAAGGCGAGTGACCAGATATCCGCCGAACTTCGCGTGCGAAAATCGTTCGTTCGAATTCCAAAAGCGGTTCGCAAAACACTTGCCGGTAAAGCCGCTGTCGTTGAGCTGAATCGGGATCGCGTCCTTGCGGTCAAAGTAATCAATCGCGGCCAAGTATGAATCGAGCGACGGTTGTTTGCCGCTAACGCCAACCGGTGCGTCAGTGAGCCGAATCGGAATCCCTTTCGTCAGCACGACGAAGTCGATCGTCTGGTCTTTCGCCAGGAAAGCTTTGAGCGGCGTCTCGATTTTTTCTTTGAAGTCCGCGAACGAAATGGTCTCTTTGCCGGTCTCAAGCGCCGAGTCCTGACAATGGACTTGGAAGATTTTCGTCACGCCGCGCTGCTTCATATAGTGCCGCGCGATCCGCACCGAAACTGGGCTGTCCGCGTTCTCGACTACGACCACACGATCGACGAGAGGGGATGTCGAACCGTTTTTGTCGGGCTCTTTTTGCAACGCACAAACGAAATCCGCGAATAACGTCGTGGCGAGCAGCACGGCAATTCCCGCTGCAAATTTGAAGGCTTTATTCATGCCGCCATGATCGTCGTCGCATCGACACCTGTCAATTCAGGCTGGCGATCAGCACGTGGCTACGACCACGGCCCGACGCGGTCGGCAACGAAGCAAGGCGACTCCGGCGACACCGATTGCCAAAATGTACCAACTCGAAGGTTCAGGAACGGCATTGAAAAAGCCGCGAATCTCACCGCCCGGGAAAGTGGCATTGTGGATGTTGAAGTAGGCTTGTCCCGCAGTCAACGCGTCAAACAAAGCCTGCTCGGCGCCCGCCGCCGTCCCACCGTTGGCTACCACGAAGGCACCAGAATAGGTGCCCACCAGCGTCGTGTCAAAAGTCATATCGTAGACTCCGCTGGTGGCGGCCGGAAAACCAACGGTTCCTACCGCGACTCCAACATTGTTGGGAGGAGCAGTGCGGGCGTGGATGTGCGCGGCAGTCGCGTTCCCACCAATCAATCCGTTGAATTGCACCTGTACCGTTAGGAAATTCAATGCAAGGTCCATTTCAACCAATGCAGTACCAGTTGCCGTCGACGCGTTGGGAGGATTTTCGCCTGGTCCGGTCAAATTCGCGAGGAAAAAATCCGCTGCGGCCACTCGTGGCATCACCAACAAGCACGCAACAACGCAGATTGCACGTAGTAAATTTGTTCGGGAGTATTTCTTTGTTGCAAAATAATTATTCATTGGATCCTCTTGAGAGGCGATTCGTTGTTTCAAATTTCGTTTGGACGGATCATTCACGATTCGCCGTGCGTAACCCTAGCGAATTCCGACCGGCGATCATTCCAACGCGATCTTAATTCGGCCAATGCTTCAGGTCAAGAAAATTTGCAATCCTCGGTCGATTTCACTGTAATGTGCCGTACTTAGCGGGCAACGAGGGCTCAATGGACATCGGATTCGCGGTTTTGGCAACCTCTTTCGATCCGCTGTTGCAGATCGCGCAAGATCGCTTGTTCGAGAGCGAAATCTCGACCCAGCGGAATCCATCCGGCGTTGGGGGGATCGAGCGCGTCAGGCTCGTCTTGGTCGATGGAGTTATCGTGGCGTGAAATTCGGCCGCCAACCGTGTAGCCAACGGGTTGAGCCAAGTCCTCGAGTTCTTTGTAGACTTTTAAGTCGATCCAATACTGATCTTGGCTCGGAATAACGCGGACCTTGGCAATGCGTCGCACCGTTTGCAGGGTCGCATGAAGCTTTTCGAAACCGCGTTGCGAGTCGCGATGCCACGGCTCAAGCAATGTCGACCCGATTCGCGGATGCGTGTCAATCGAGCCTTCGGTCAAGATCGCATCGACCAACCGGGGTCGTTGCTCGCGGGCAATTCGAAAGTAGTTGTCGAGTACATCGGAAATTTCGTCCATCACGAAATCGCGATCGGCCATCGGAACGGCAAGCGGGTTGGCCGTGTCTTGAATCGCTTCGGTCGCGGGCTCGGTCCAGAGAGTTCCCAAGCGAGCACAGCTTGTGAGGCATAAGAGCACACCGAAGCAAACGCAAATCGTGAAACGCAACCCCATCGCGAACGATTTCCTCATCAAAAAAAATTGGGCGCGGAAGTGTCCCCAATTGCCACCATGCGGGCAAGATCAGATCGTGCTAGCGACGATGCCGATTCCCAACCCGCAAAAATCCAACAGGTTTGTCCTGGTGAATGTTAGGCTCGCGGTCTAAACGCGCGCGCCCCACCCCGTCTCCGGCTCTCCCCCGAAATCCACCAGGCTTGTCCTGGTGAATGTTAGGTTTGTTTCTAATCGCGCGCGGCTCCCCATTGCCGAATGTATTTTTGAATCATCGGTGACGCCAAATCGCCGTAGCTGCCCAAGTATGCACTGGGCTGCCAGAGTCGTTCTACTTTCGCTTGAATCACCAAGTTCGAAAACTGATGGAACATTATTTGTTGCGACGTATTCATTAACTTTAAGATCAATTCCGCAGGCACGACTGCCGGGTGGACTTTGACCGCCAGATGAACGTGATCCGGCAGAAAAGAAATCTTGTGCAATAGGAACTTGGAGTCTCGCTCCGTTTCGCGCCAATGCGCCGCGACGGACTTGCCGGCTTCAGCAGTAAAAATTCCGTTGCGGTTCGTCGTCGCCAAGACAATGTGAAAATGAAGATGCGTGCTTGCGTGGTAAGCGGCCAGCGATTCCGTCGACTCATCCGTTGGCGGCCACTGTTGAACGTAAACAGGCTGCCTCGCATGATATTCGTAGCCGTGATGCGTCCCTTGCGTTTCCAAATATTGCTCGACTTGGGTGGCGGTGCTTTTGCCGCTCGTACAGGCGAAATATCCGTGTTTCAACGAATGGGCTGGTGTATCGCCGAGCGAGCGATTGCCAAGCCATTTACTCAGGCGAGCTTTAAGTTTGCTGGCGACCACGGAGGCCGAATCGCTTGGACGCAAACTAAGTAGACTGACCAAGTCAGTGGCACTCGATTCGGTTTCTAGAATTTGAATGTTGAATTCGTCTGCCATCTGTTGAAAGGCCAGTCGATCGAATTTCGCCAGCCGCTCGATCGGGCGTCCTCGCCAAGTCTGCCAACGAAAGTAAACGTGATACGCATAAGCAAACCGCAACTCGTCGGGATCAAAGGGTTGAATTCGCATCGAGTGTATCGAGAAGCGGTAGGACGTATTTTCGCAAATGTCGCTTTTAGAAACGAGCCTAACGATCACCAGGTCAAGCCTGGTGGATTTTAGGAAAACGTTAGAGCATGTGTTGGGTTAGACTGCAAACCTAACGATCACCAGGTCAAGCCTTGTGGATTTTTGAGAGGGTAAAAGTGGCGGATGTATTAGAAACGAGCCTAACGATCACCAGGTCAAGCCTAGTGGATTTTGGAAACGGCGCAATACTCTCGACGCTACCCGTCCTGAACTCTCAACTCTTATAAAGACCGTGGGTTTCGATGTAAACTTCGACGGCGCGCGGGGTCATGTAGCGAATTGAGCGGTTCGTGGCGCGACGATGTCGGATGTCGGAACTGCTGATTTCAAGCAGCGGGGATTCGATCCGGCCGTGTTGGATTTCTTGCCAGCGTGCGGGTGAGACGAATTGCCGAACAACGTCAAGAGTTGCGACTTCGCCTGGACGCGCGACCAGCAGCGGCGCGGCTAATCGCAGAATCTCGGCGGGCTCGCGCCATTTTGCAAAATCTTTCAGCGCGTCGGATCCAACGACGAAATAGAGTTGATCTTGTGGCGAGCGGTTGTGCAATTCTCGCAAAGTGTCGATCGTGAAACTTGGGCCCGGACGATCAAGCTCAATCGTGTCCACTGAAAAAGACGGATGGCCACCCGTGGCCAGCTTCAACATTTCTATCCGATGTCGCGCGGAGGCAATCGGTCCATGCAATTTAAGCGGCGATTGGTTCGCGGGGATGAAAACAACCACGTCGAGTTGGGCTTGTTCGCGGCATTGTTCGGCCAAGATCAAATGTCCATAATGAACCGGATCGAACGACCCGCCGACGATGCCGATTTTCTTACTCACACTGACTCCTGAATTTGACGTAATTCGCGCGAGGGTCAGTCCCCGCCTTTTTCATAAACAAAATTACCGTGGACAAGCCATGATCATGGCCGCTGATGGGAAAAAAGCAACAGGATTTGTTCGAGGTTGAAGTCCCGCCATGGGAGATGGACGATTGGGACTCGGCGCTCATCGCCAAAATCGCTTTCGTTGATCCCCCGCATGGGCCTTTCGATTATCTCGTGCCACCTGCGATAACAGAAACATTGCATCCAGGGATGCGAGTGCTCGTTCCGCTTGGTCGCGGAAATCGGCCCACCGAAGGCTATTGCACAGACGTTATGCAGACTGTGGCTTTGCCCGCCGACCAGCGGCCCGATCCCAAGCGTCTAAAACCGATCCACCGCATTCTCGATGCACAATCGCTCGTCTCGCCGCGCTTGTTGGAACTTGCTAAGTGGATAAGTGACTATTACGTTTGCCCGCTGGCCCAAGTACTTGAAACCCTGGTGCCGACCGGCGTGCGAAAGCAATCGGGCACGCGCGAAGTCAAATTTTTTGCGCTGGCTCCTGAATTCGCCGAAAGTTGGTCGAACGAAAAACTCTCCGAAAAACAACGGCGCGTTATGAAGTTGCTGACCGAATCAAGTCAGCCGTTGGCCTTGAGCCAAATTTGCGATCACGTCGGCTGCACTTCGGCACCGATCACTAATTTATCCAAGCGAGGATTGATCGTGGCCCAGCGACAGCGGGTTCGCAGCGGCTCGCATGCGGTTCCGCCGGAAACCCCCGAAGGCAACTTTCAATTGAGTGCTGAACAAGCCGCCGCGCTTACCGCAATCGAACAACAATTAGAACGTGCCGAGTATGCGACTTTCCTGATGCATGGAATCACCGGCAGCGGCAAGACGGAAGTTTACATTCGCGCGATTCAAAAAGTGATCGAGTTTGGCCGCCAAGCCATTGTGCTTGTCCCGGAAATCAGCTTGACGCCGCAGACCAGGCAGCGATTCCGCGCCCGATTTGAAAACGTCGCCGTTCTCCACAGCCATTTGTCCGATTCCGAGAGAGCTTGGCATTGGCAAGAAATCCAAAATGGTCGAATCCAAGTCGTGATCGGTGCTCGCAGCGCCGTTTTCGCGCCAGTTCCCAAGCTGGGAATGATCGTCATCGACGAAGAGCATGACGCTTCTTTCAAACAGGACAAATCTCCGCGCTATCATGGACGAGATGTGGCACTCTGGCGTGCGCGGCGTGAAAACTGCCCGTTGATCCTTGGGTCAGCGACTCCCGCTTTAGAAAGTTGGTATCAAGCCCAGCAAGGAAATTATCAACTGCTCAGCCTTGGCGAGCGCGTCTTTCAGCGCCCGTTGCCCGACGTTCAGATTCTCGACTTGCGGGCCGAGTTCACCAGCCGCAAAAGCCGCGGCGCGATCAGTCGCCAATTGCACGTCGCGATTCGCCAGGCGCTCGATCTTGGCGGACAAGTCATATTGCTATTGAATCGGCGCGGGTTCGCAACGTCGATCCAGTGCCCGGCTTGCGGCGAAGCGGTTTACTGTCCCGACTGCGCGATTCCGCTGACGCATCACCGCGACGGCCGCAAAGCCGTCTGCCACTATTGCGATCATCAGATTCCGGAACCGCAGCGATGTCCAAAATGCGACTACACCGGAATTCGCTTTCTCGGATTTGGCACGCAGAAGTTGGAACAAGAAGTGCGCGTCCGTTTTCCGGATGCGGTTTGTGCCCGAATGGATACCGACACGATGAGTCGTCCGGGAAGTCACGAACACGTGCTCAATCGATTTCGCGCGGGCGAAGTCCACATTTTGTTGGGCACTCAGATGATTGCCAAGGGCTTGGACTTTCCCAACGTGACTTTGGTAGGCGTGATCAATGCGGACACCGCATTGCATTTGCCCGACTTTCGCGCGGCCGAGAGGACGTTTTCGCTTGTCACCCAAGTCGCCGGTCGTTCGGGCCGCGGACCGAAGGGTGGCCGCGTGCTGGTGCAAACTTTTTCGCCCGAACATCCCGCGATCAGCGCGGCCGCTCGACACGATTATTTGACGTTTTCCAAGCTCGAACTTCAGCATCGACACGAATATCAGTACCCGCCGGTGGCGAGAATGGTTCGGATCGTCGCGCGCGGGCTTGCCGAAGAGCCCACACGGCTTGTCATAGAACAGTTAGCCGGGCAAGTCCGTTTGGCGGCGACGACGATGGGTGTGGAACTGGAAATAATGGGTCCAGCCGCCGCACCCGTGGAGAAACTGCGCGGCAAGTTCCGGTTTCATTTTCTGATACAATCCAAATGCGAAGTCGCGCTGCAAGACGTGATCCGTTTCGCCACGAATAATTTGGACGCCACCGACGATGTCCAGTGGATCGTCGATGTCGATCCGTTGGATATGTTGTAGTCGCATACCCGTTGTCCCTCGTCGCTGTTTGCCTGCATGTCGTACCGCTCCATTAAACGAGTCCTCGGCGAAAGCAGCTTGGAACGCAAGTTGCGAGTACTCTTCGGGTTCGGCTTGCTGTTTCTGATCGGAGGTTCGTTTTGGTGGGTGATGCGAATCACAGAGGCCCAGATTCGCCGCAACATCCAAGTCAAAGCCGAGCAAGCCACGTTAGCGCAGTTGCTCCGCCGTCACTTAGAAAATATTCAATTTAAAAATGAGAATGTCGCGTTCAAGGACATGTATACGTCGTTGTCGAGTCAAATCGGCTTTGAAAAAATTGAGTTACAAACCCGTGTGCTAAAGCGGCACGGACGGATTGACGATTTGAAAACGGAAGTCGTCGAAGATCCGCGTGAGATTGACCTGTTGGAACAATTGGACCTCGAATTCCGAAAAAAGGTGTTTGATCCTCTAGTTGAAGACGTGGCGGGTAACCGGCCGGCCAGCGTCGACGTAGTCCAGCCATTGAACTTCGAGGAATCGAATTTATTTCGTGATCGTGTTGCATCGGGCGACAAGTACTATTATTATCGACCGCTTCAATTTCGCTCGGCGTGTATCGCTTGTCATATCGAACTAGACGCAACAATCGAACCGGAAACATTCGAAGCCAGCGTCGATAACGAGACCAGAAAACGCCGCCGTGAAGTTGCCTGGCAAATGGACAAGCCGGTGTTTTTTGTCCGTGTCGGGCTCTCCTATCGCGACATTCGTTCGACAATCAACCGAACGACGGCGATCCTGATGGCCGTCGCGATCGCGACCACGTTTTTCGCGATGCTCTTTTTGTATTTGATCGTTCGCTACGTCATCGTCAAACCGCTGCGGCATTTGCAGGACGTCAGCGACAAGATCAGTCTTGGCCAGATGGACGCCCGTTCGGAATTGAACACTGGCGACGATTTCGAACGGCTTTCGAAATCGTTCAACCGAATGGTGCGACACTTGTTGGATTCGCAGAACGCACTTCGCGCCGCCAATCTGGACTTGGATCTCAAAATTGATGAACAAGCGCAGTTGGCGTTGAATCTCTTTGAAATGAACAAGGTCAAAAGCGAATTCTTGACCAACATGAGCCACGAATTGCGCACGCCGCTCAACAGCATCATCGGCTTTTCTGAAGTCCTCGAATCGGTCGAGTCGCTCAACGAAAAACAACATCGTTACGCCAACAACATCAAACGATCGGGCAGGGCACTCCTGGAATTGATCAACGACATTTTGGATTTGGCCAAACTCGAAGCCGGCAAAATGGACGCCCGGCCAACCGATTTCAATATCGCCCAATTGATCGGTGACTTGACCGAGATGGTTCGCAATCTGGCCGCCGAAAAGCACATTGATTTGCAAATGCGAGTCGAGGAAGGGAATCCGTCGCTTCGACAAGACCAAGTCAAAATTCGACAGATACTAACTAATTTGATTTCTAACGCGATTAAGTTCACGCCGGAAGGTGGCCGAATCACGATCACGGCCACGAAAGATGAACTCGACAATCTGGTGCTTACGGTTCAAGACACAGGCGTCGGAATTTCGGACGATGAACGCGAAATCATTTTCGAGAAATTTCGCCAAGGGACGGCTGCGATTGGAGCCAATCAACTTACGCGCGAGCATTCGGGTACCGGGTTGGGCCTTTCGATCGTGAAAGAACTTTGTATCCTGCTGGGCGGCAAGATCGAACTGGAAAGCGCAGTTGGCAAAGGGAGTACGTTCACGGTGACATTGCCTTGGACGTTGACCACTGTGCCACGTCCCAACACGGATTTGGCGCAACGAATCGAGGAATTGACCAAACAACAGCGCGTCAATTTCGGTCGAGTTATCGACGCACTTCACAGCAACCCCGCTTCTTAACTTCAGTTTGCAGGCCACCCTCGCTATGTCTAACTCGAAACCGGAAATCGAAGTCGCGCTGTATACCGACGGTGGTTGCAGTGGAAATCCCGGTCCCGGCGGCTGGGCGTTTATCTTGCGGCATTTGCGAACCGGCAAAGAAATCGAAAGCTCGGGCGCGGAGATCGAAACCACGAACAACCGAATGGAACTGCAAGCCGTCGTCGAAGGTCTGCGAACGCTTACCCGTCCGTGCGTTGTCGAACTGCTTACGGACAGCGTCTACGTCGGTAAAGGAATCAGCGAATGGATGCCCAAATGGAAACAAAATGGTTGGCGGCGCCGAGAAGGCAAGAAATGGGCCGAAGTCAAAAACGAGGACTTGTGGCGAAAGTTGGACGAGTTGTTAGCCAAATTCCAAGTCCACTACACGCGCGTCGCAGGGCATAGCGGACACCCGGAAAATGATCGCTGCGATGAGCTTGCCGTCGAGGCGTACCAAAAATTATTGAGACGATCGCGATGAGTGAAAACCGCCGGGGTCTGTCGCCGTTTTGCGTAGTCTTCGAGCAAATCGGGGACTGACCCCCTATCCCCAGCGGTTTTCGGATTGGCTTCAAGTCCTAAACGGCAACAACCTTTGAGACGATCGAAATGAGCGGGCGGCCTCCCAACAAATCGAAAGCCGATTGGACTCGCCCAGTTCAATTCGTCAAAGGGATCGGGCCACAGCGCGCGGAACTTTTTGAGAAAGTTGGCATAAAGACTTTGGCCGACGTTTTATTTTTCTTCCCGCGCAAATATCAAGACTACTCCAACCTTTGCCGCATAAGCGAATTGAGGGCGGATCAACCGGCGACCGTGATTGGAGTCGTCGACGATTTCGATCAATCCGGCGGCGGGCAGCGACACACAGTCTACGTGCTGCTCAAACAAGACCTGCATTACTTGCGCGCGATTTGGTTTAATCAGCCGTATCTGTTACCGAAATTGCGGCTTGGGCAACGCATTCTGCTGCGCGGCAAACCCCGATTGAACCAACAGCGTTGGGAAATGGCCCAGCCCAAAATCAGTTGGCTCGGACCAAATCAAGATCCCGTGCGAGGCTCGATGCTGCCGGTCTATTCAGCGACGGAAGGACTGAACCAAACCGATTTGCGCCGCGTCGTCCGCGCAGTGATCGACGAGTACGCGAACCAGTTGCCTGAGGTTTTTCCAGAGGAATTTTTGAAGCAGCATGAACTGGTTGGCATTTCCGAGGCGGTCCACAATATTCACTTTCCGCAAGATAACGAACACTTGGATCGAGCACGGCGGCGATTGGTCTACCAAGAACTGCTCGTTCTGCAATTGGCAATCGCACTGCGAAGGCAACGTGTTAAATCGCAGCAAACCGCGCCGCCGCTGCCGTTGGATGGCAAACTTCGGGCACGCATCGAACGAAGATTTCCTTTCGAGCTTTCGACTTCTCAGAAAACGGCCATCGAGGAAATCGCGGACGACATGAGCCATCCGGTCCCGATGAACCGACTTTTGCACGGCGACGTGGGGTCGGGAAAAACGGCCGTGGCTACTTTCGCAATGCTGTTGGCCGTCGCGCACGGTTACCAAGCGGTCTTGATGACTCCGACGGAGATTCTCGCGCGGCAACACGTGCGAAATTTGAAACACCTTTTGCGGGCAAGCCGCGTTCGCGTCGAACTCTTCAGCGGCGCGCTGTCGACGACGGAAAAGCGGCAGATACAAGCCAAAATTGCCGCAAAAGAAGTCGATCTCATCATCGGCACCTCGGCGGTGATCTACGGCGAATTACAGTTCGATCGACTGGGACTTGTCGTCATCGACGAGCAACACAAATTCGGCGTGCGGCAGCGCGCCCAGCTACGCCAGTCTGGGCTAGATCCGCATTACTTGGTCATGACAGCAACCCCCATTCCGCGCACGATGGCCTTGACGACATTTGGCGATCTGGATGTATCGGTATTGAAGCGCGAACATGCGTTATCGACGCAGGTGCACACCTACATCGCCGAAGAAGGTGATCGCGAAAAGTGGTGGGAATTTTTTCGCCGCAAACTTCGCGAAGGTCGACAAGGCTTCGTCATCACGCCGCGCGTCGATAGCGAAACCGATCAAGCCGGAGCGGAGCAAGCTTTCGAGTCGCTTTGCAACGGTGTGCTCGCCGATTTTCGCGTCGACTTGTTGCACGGTCGGCAAACGGCTGAGGAAAAAGACACCGCGATGCTGGCCTTTGAACGCGGCCACACCCAGGTCTTAGTGGCGACTAACGTCATCGAAGTCGGTATCGATGTTCCCAACGCCAGCGTGATGTCGATCGAATCGGCGCAACGGTTTGGCTTGTCGCAGCTTCATCAAATGCGCGGGCGCGTGGGCCGCGGCGTGCATCCCGGTTACGTCTGTCTGTTCGCCGATTCGTCCAACGAAGATAGCCGCCAGCGCCTCAAGGACTTTGCCCAAACCACGGATGGATTCGCGTTGGCCGAATTGGACTTTCGTACGCGCGGGCCGGGTGAAATGTTCGGCACGCGGCAACATGGCGTGGCGCGCCTGCGAATCGCGGACTTTACAACCGACCAAGCGGTTCTGGAACGATCGCGCGTCGACGCCCGAACGATGATCGAAACCGATCCGGAATTAGCGTCTCCTCAATGGGTCCGTTTGAAACGCTTGGTCATGAGCCGCTACGGAAAACTGTTAGAATTGGTGGATGTTGGGTAGTTGTGTAATCGACCCCCTCGAACCCAAGGACTATCGGACCAACCCCTGAACGCTTACGGTAGTTGTGTGCGGCGCGCCGTCACGAAAGAATAGGCAGTGCTTCATGCAGACAGAATTACACGGGGATCCACGTGAGTAACAAAATTGAACGTCGCAAACTCGCTTTTAATGATCTGTCGGACGCCGTCAACGATGCCCGCATGTTGCTTTCCAAAGGTTACGTGTCGCTGGGCAAATGGAGCTTGTCCCAAGTCTGTAACCACGTCAACGAGTGGGTTCGCTTTCCGATGGACGGTTATCCGAAAGCGCCGCTTTGGATGCGACCAATTTTTTGGCTTCTGAAGTCCACGATCATGCCCGGCAAGTTAAAAAAATATCTTGCCGACAAATCCTTTCCCGCAGGCAAGCCAACACTATCGCAAACCGTTTTCGGTCCGAACCACAGCTCGGACGAAGACTCTCTCCGCAAACTGACCGCGACGATCGAACGATTCCGCAACCATCGCGGAGAACTTCACGCGTCCCCGCTATTTGGAAAGATGGATCGCGCGACGCTTCTGAATCTGCAACTCCTTCACGCTGCGCACCATTTGAGCTTTCTCATTTCCAAGAACTCTTAAACGTCCTGTTCCCTCTCCTCGGTACTCCGGGGAGAGGGTTAGGGTGAGGGGTTTTCTGCGAAGCCAAATTCCTTCGTCCATCCGGCGCAAGGTTGAGGGGTTTTCTTGTCCGCGCGTTTGAGAAGTCTTTGTTTAACCGGCCCGCTTCGGGCCGCTGCTGCGTCACCGTTAATGTTGGCCGTGTGACGAGGCCGCAGCGGCGGGAAGCCGGGCGGTTAAACGGGGATCGTAATTAGCCACGCAACAACTAATCACACAGTTAACTGCTACTAAACCGCCAGAGACTCGCCGACTCGCCATTGGTTGACGTCGCCCGGATCGCGAATGACTTGTCGATAAAGCGTATCTCGCTCAACCGGATCGCGACCGGCTTCGCGAATGAGCTGCTCGATGCGATCCACCGACAGAAGCTCCGGCGTCGTTGCACCCGCGTCGTGATAGATCAGCTCGTGCCGCACGGTTCCGTCAAGGTCGTCCGCGCCATACGCCAAAGCCGTTTGGGCCGTGCCGATACCCAGCATGATCCAATACGCTTTGATGTGCGGAATGTTGTCGAGCATCAAGCGGCTGATCGCCATCGTCCTCAAGTCCATCACCGCTGTCGGTTTAACAATGTGCGACAAGCCGGTGTTTTCGGGATGAAAAGCCAGCGGAATGAACGTCTGAAAGCCGCCGGTTTCATCCTGCAATTCGCGCAAGCGTACTAAATGGTCGATTCGATGTTTGGCCTCTTCGATGTGCCCGTACAACATTGTGCAATTGGACTTGAGGCCCAATTCGTGGGCCGTTCGGTGAATCTCAAACCATTTGTCGGCATCGGCTTTATGTTCGCAGATTTGGTCGCGAACTTCGGGATGAAAAATTTCTGCGCCGCCGCCAGGCAAGCTTCCCAAGCCGGCGTCGACCAATTGCTGCAACACATCGCGCACCGACGCCTTGGTCAAAAACTCAAACCAATTGATCTCGACCGCAGTCCAAGCTTTCAAATGCAATCTTGGATAAGCCGTATGCAACGACTGGATGATATTGAGATACCAATCAAATTGCTTCTGGTGGTGCAAGCCGCCGACGATATGCATCTCGGTGCAGCCGTTGTCGACCGCTTCTTGGCCGCGGCGCAAGATTTCTTCATCCGACATCAAGTAGCCTTTGGGGCTGCGCAAGTCCGCGCGAAACGCGCAAAAGTTGCAGCGGTAGACGCAAACATTAGTCGGATTCAAATGCGTGTTGATGTTGTAGTAGCCGACATTGCCATTGATCCGCTCGCGTACCAAATTCGCCAATTGCCCCAGCTCGTTAACCGAAACGCTCGGATCGTACATCAGCAAACCATCGTCAAACGACAGCCGCTGCCTGGCAAGAACTTTTTCTTCAATGGACGACAAACGAGAATCAAGCGAGTGAATCATGGATTTGTTTTCAGTTCCAAGTTCCCTCGCCCCGGCTTCAGGGGAGAGGGTTAGGGTGAGGGGATGTCCCGAGAGCATTTACAGACGTTAAACACACTCAAGTTTAAACGTATCCCAACGGCTTGTCCACGACGCATTTGCGAATCACATAAATAGCAAGTCCAGCGATCCAACCACAAATAATCCGATACTTATGATCGCGTTGACGTTAAAAAATGCAATGTTAACTCGGCTCAAATCATCTGCCCGAACAAGCGAATGTTCATAGATCAACAGTCCCGCGATGGCTGTGATCGCTGACCAATACAACCAGCCGAAGTCCAGTTGGGGTCCAAACGATTTTGCGACCAAGGGCAACGCAACGAGGCACACGATCGTTGCGACGTGGCCAAGCGCAGCGACCTTTAACCCGCGCGGCACACCAAACCGCAAGGGAATACTGTGCAGCCGATGCTCGCGGTCGAATTGAAAATCTTGGCAAGCGTAAATTACATCGAAGCCTGCCACCCAAAACATGACCGCCAATCCCAAAATCACAGCCGGTAACAAATCGAGTGCGTTTGTCTGGACCACCGCGCCTCGCACCGCAATCCAAGCCGCAATCGGCGCGAGCATCAGGGCCATGCCAAGCCAAAAATGCGCCAGCCACGTGAATCGTTTGGTAAAGCTGTAGGCCAACAGAAATAGCAACACCGGCCCGGCCAAATACAATGGCAACCGATTCGGTAAAAACAAAAGTGTTCCACCGAAAAACGCCAGCGACGCAATCACCGTAAACATCACGGCGGTCGATAATGTGATTTTTCCCGTAGGCAGATGCCGTCCGCTCGTACGAGGATTTTGTCGGTCGATATCGCGATCCACGATCCGGTTAAACGCCATCGCTGCGCTCCTCGCCGCGACGATACAAACGATCAGTCCAACCGCCTGTCGCCAAGAAAACTGAACAGCAACCCCATCATCACTTTTCGCCGTCCACCCCATCACCGCCGCCAACATCGCAAACGGCAGCGCGAACACGCTATGGCTAAAGCGAATCATCTCCAACAACGAACGAATTTTGGACCACATGGCGGTTACTTGCTTTGGGGATTTGGAATGCAGATGCATCGCGTGGATTTTAGCAAGTAAGCAGGCGATTTGTCGGCAATTGGATTTCCGATAAACACCATAATTCTTTTGCCATTCGCGATAGATTAGAATTGGTCGAACTAAAGGATAGTCGATTCATCGGTGAAAAATGTCGATTCGATTCGTGGATTCCTTGTTATCAAAAAGAAACATCATGTCTGACGAAATCTCGTTGTACCTCCAACAATCTCAGGCAATAGATGGCCAGACCGCAGAGGCCATTTGGCGGGAGTATTTTCCTCGCTTGATGCAATTGGCTCGGAAGAAATTGGGTTCGTTGCCAAGAAGAGATGCCGATGAAGAGGATATTGCGCAAAGCGCGATGATCAGCTTTTTCAATGGACTTGAACAGAATCGTTTTGCTAACCTGGACGGTCGTGATGATATTTGGCGATTGCTGGTCACGATCACGGCCCGCAAAATCAGCGCGAAACGACGAAAGGCGTTTGCCCAAAAACGTGGCGGAGGAAATGTTCGCGGTGAATCGGCCTTCGCGGGATCGACGAACGACGACGGTGACTCCGTCCCAGACGGGATCGCCCAAATCATGGACGAAAATCGACTGCCGGAATCGGCCGACGCGGTCGCCTCTGCGTGTCATGAACTTTTGGCTAAGCTCAACGACCAAAAGCTTCGCGAAACCGCCTTACTTCGGATGGAAGGCTACACGAATTC
>JANNYC010000107.1:0-5521 GCA_031409895.1 Planctomycetota bacterium | reverse complement strand
GACGTTCCGTTGCCAAGTCCGAACATCGCGTATTCGCGCGGACCACCGACTGCTGCTGTATCCGTCCAACCCCAGATTGCACTTCCCAAAGCGCCCGGCGCGCCGCCAATCTGCGCCAAAGTCAAATTCGATTTCAAAATGATTCGGTTGGAAGCAAACGGCAAATTGCCGCCGTAACCTGCCGGCGTAAGTCCCTGCCCATCTAAAGGGTCATCGTCATGTGCAAACGCCATAGCGGGCAAACACATTGCCGCGACCAAAACTAGAATCCATTGTTTGGAACGATACATCGCGTGCCTCTAAATTGTGATTCGAATTACATGACGGATTTGTCCAGACTAAGCAAGATCGCCCAGTGTTTCAAGTACGAACACCCGCCAAATCCAAATAAAAAATTTGAACCGATAAGCAGCCGGATCGACCTGATCACTTGGTCCGCTTCACCCGCATTAAACTAGCCAAAAAGCCGCGTTAGCTCAGCAGATTCAAGACTTGTGACTACCAATTGCACGTGGTCGAAATCGCCAGTCAGAGTTGGTTGACTGGGGACGGCAACGGTGAAGGCTCCGGCGGCCACGGCGGCTTGGCTTCCAAGCACGCTATCCTCCAAGACAAGCATTTCCGTCGCCGAAATCGCGAGCCGCGCAGCCGCCGTCAGATAAATTTCAGGATTGGGTTTGCCCTGAAGAACATCATCGCCGCAAAGCACGAACTCAAATCTCTGCGTCAAATTGAAATTTCCCAGAACGCGATCGGCAAACTTGCGTGAGCTACTGGTCGCCACGGCTTTGGGAATACGTTTCGCTTCCAGAAATGCCAACAACTGACCTAAGCCCGGCATCTGGGCCAAGTGGTCGCCTGAATCGAGAAGTTGTCGCATCAGCTCGTCGGACTCAGTAATGAGCGAGTCGACTGAATCCGCCAGACCACAATTTGTCCGCAATACCTCGAATGCTTCCGTCGCCTTGCGGCCCATCATCGAACGCTTAATGTCGTGAGAAAACAAGAGTCCGCGCCGGGCAAGCAATCGAGAGCCGACGACGTCGTACAAATCCTCCGTGTTCAACATGAGTCCGTCCATGTCGAACACGACTGCTTTGACAGAAATTTCTGGCGGGCGGTAACTCTTGTTCACTTGTAGATTACGATTCACGATGCGCCAGCACTTGAGTTAATGTTGATTCCCAAAGTTTTGGCGCAAATGGGCATCACCGCAAAGTTTGGCTTGTGATAAAATAACTTCGCGGGACTTAGCCGAGTCCCGCGACGATTCATTGCTTAAATTAGTCGAATTCGCGATCAATGCGAACCCCCTGATGACCGACCAAACCCAAAATCAATCGAACGAACAATCGCAGCAAGCTCAGCGAATGAGCATGAAGCCCACGACTGCGCCCGCACAAGTCCCCGGATACGTGATTCGTTCGTTTTTGGGCTCGGGAGCTTTCGGCGAAGTGTGGGCTGGCGTCGACCGCAAGACTGGCCGCAACGTCGCCATCAAGTTCTATACGCGTCGCTCCAGTTTGGATTTGACGCTCCTTTCGCGCGAAGTCGAAAAACTCGCGGCGCTTTCGGCCGATCGTTATGTCGTGCAATTGCTAGACGTCGGTTGGAATGCCGATCCGCCGTATTATGTGATGGACTTTATTGTCAGCGGATCGCTAGAAGACGAACTGGCGCGCGATCCGAAAATCTCCGTCGACAAAGCCGTTGATATCTTCAAAGAGTGTGCCGTCGGTCTTGTGCACCTGCACGGAAAAGGAATTTTGCACTGTGACTTGAAGCCGGGAAATATTCTGTTGGACCAAGATCACAAACCGCGTTTGGCAGATTTCGGCCAGTCCAGATTGTCGCATGAGCAAACGCCGTCGCTGGGGACTTTGTTTTACATGGCACCCGAGCAAGCGGACTTACAAGCCGTGCCTGACGCGCGCTGGGACGTGTACGCTTTGGGCGCATTGCTGTTTCGCATGCTCACGGGGGGGCCGCCCCATCGCGATGCCGGATTGGTAGAAAAGCTGGAATCGGCTGACGGGATTGATGACCGCTTGGCTGCATACCGCAAGGCACTAGCGAACGCTCCCGTGCCGACCGCGCATCGCCGCGCTCCTGGTGTTGATCGCATGTTGGCAGACATTGTCGATCGTTGCATCGCGGTCGACCCCGACAAACGATTCCGTAGCGTGCATAGCGTGTTGCTCGCGTTGCGGCAACGAGAGCACGCACATGCGAGATGGCCTCTCATGATCGTCGGATTGCTGGGGCCATTTCTGTTGCTGACTGGAATGTCGATCTTTGGTTGGAATTTTTACCGGCACGCGGTCGCCCAAACCAATCAAGCCGTCATGGAAAAAGCAATCGAAAGCAACCAATGGGCAGCCCAATTAGCGGCCCGCTCGGCAGGCGAACAAATCGACAACTATTTTTGGGCCGTCGAGCGAATGTCGGTCGATGCGGAGGTTCTTCGCATCTTAAACGAATTGCTGGTAGACGGCGCGATGTCCGAGTTGAGACGGAGACTTGCCGATCCCAATCGCAACACAGACCCGGCCCTTGCTACCGACCGGCAAATTTTTATTGAGCATGCACTTCGTCGAAAGTTGCAAACGCTTCTGGAAAAAAAGATCAAAGATCCCTTAAACCCTGAAGTCTCCAGTTGGTTTATTTGCGATCGTTGGGGCAATCAATTAGTCGCCAAATTCAAAGGGGACGTAACGGGCCAAACGATTGGGTCGAATTTTTCCTGGCGTTCGTACTTTAATGCGGACGTTATCGATTCCGTTACGAATGAAACCAAGCCGAAATATCTGGTGAACGAGGATCCGGATCAACGCAGTCACATTTCCGCCTCGCATTTGTCCGGCGTTTTTCAAAGCCAAGGCACCGCAGAGTGGAAGGTGGCATTCTCAACACCGATTATGGTCGGTGGTGAATTCGCGGGCATCGTCGCGCTGACGACGACGATGGGTAACTTTATTGATTTTAATAATCAAGAGCAGCAATACGCCATGTTGGTCGACGGACGAATTGGCAAAAATCGCGGCGTCATCCTCGAGCACCCAAAACTCCGCCAACGAATCTCGACGTTGCCAAACACGAAACTCGATGAATTTCGAATTGATGTCGACCGATTTGAAAACGGCGCCTCCATTATGCAGGACCCACTCACCGACGAAGCAAACCAGACACAATCAAAACAATGGGTTGCGGCAATGGCCCAAGTACAGCGCACGTCACGGGATCGCGACGATGCGCCTGAACAAGCTACCACAACCGGTTTGGCCGTGATCGCGGCACAAGATTACGACGCGGTGACCCAACCAGTTCGTTCCCTTGAAAAGCAATTGTCGCGTCTTGCACTCGGATCCTTGGCATTCATTATCGCCGTCGTCGGATTGCTCGTTTTTATCTTGTCGCGGACGTTCCGCCAAGCACGCCGTCGCATCATCGGCGGACTCGCCCCGGGAACAGATTCCGCTTTGGTGCGCGACGAGGATTCCACACGACGTTCATCCGCAGATTAGTATCCACATATCGTACATGAACCCATTCGCTGTTCCTTCTCACGGTTTCTGCTTCGGCAAATCCGAATTTGTTCCCTCTCCCCGGCTTCCGGGAGAGGGTTAGAGTGAGGGGCGTCTTTGTTCTCAGTTAAGCACCTAATTTCAATTGTTTGAAAGGAATAGTCATGGGTTCTCCCGAATCCCCAATCGCTGGATTCATAGATCACGCTCTACTTCATCCGACGATGACTGACGATGAAATAATTGCTGGCTGCCGCGAGGCCGCAGAATTGGGAGTCGCCAGCGTTTGCGTCAAACCTTACGCCGTCCCCCTGGCAGTTTCTGAACTGATCGGCACCCACGTCGCCGTAGGCACTGTGATTGGGTTCCCGCACGGTGCGAATCCAACTGATGTCAAAGCGTACGAAACGAAATGGGCCGTCGAACATGGCGCGACCGAAGTCGACATGGTCATCAACGTCGCCAAAGCTCTTGCTAGCGACTGGCGCTACGTTGAAAACGACATTCGCGCCGTGGTCCAAGCCGCTGCAACGCGCGGGGCAATGGTAAAAGTCATTTTCGAGACGGACTACATTGCCGACGACGAAATCAAGCGGCGTCTGTGTTCGATTAGCGAGCAAGCCGGGGCTCATTTCGTCAAGACATCCACCGGTTTCGGGTTCGTCAAGCAAAAAAACGGCGACTACAATTACGTCGGTGCGACCGAACACGACATCCAACTCATGCGCCAGACATGTTCAACCAAAGTCGGCGTCAAAGCATCCGGTGGAATCCGTTCCTTCGAACAAGCCCAGCGTTTCACACAACTCGGTGCGACCCGCCTCGGCACCAGCGCCTCCCGCGCCATCGTCGCCGCCTCCGGTGTTGACGCAAATAGTTATTGACCGTTTGCGCTGAGCGGTCGATGACGAAACTTGCCGTGCAAGGCACTGGCGAAAGCGTATTCGTTGAAACTAAGGCCGCAAATCGGCAGAGTTTCATACGGTTGGCCAACGGCGGCAAACTGCAAGTCCTATTATTCTTTGGCCCACCAAGCTTTAACGGGCTTCCTGCACAGACGACTTGAACTTCAGCTTCATTGGCTTGGTAGGCGCTTCATTCGACGGCGCTCCGCTAATACGGAAGCTGCCACGCCCACTGCCAGGATCGAAAGTATTACGGTCAGCAAGTACAAGTTGAAGTGCTTCCCGAGGGCGAGCTTCAGCCATTCGGCAAGCAACATCTTCACGCCGACTACCATCAGGACCAGTGCGAGCGAGACCTTTAGGTATCGGAACGATTTCACCATGCCGGCCAGCGCGAAGTAGAGCGATCGCAGACCGAGAATCGCAAACACGTTGCTGGTGAACACCAGGAACGGATCGCTCGTGATGGCAAATATGGCCGGGATCGAGTCGACAGCAAAGATCAGATCGGTCGTCTCGACCATGACGAGCGCCAGCGCCAGAGGCGTGAGGAGCAGGGTTCCCGGCCGAGCCTTGTCCACCACCTCATCTGGGGCCGTGGGCGCGCCGGGGACTTCGCTCTCGTACGACGCAGGTGCACCGGCGCGAACGACAAAGTGTTCGCCGTGGAACCTGGCGGTCACCGGGAACAAGCGGCGCATCAACCGAACGACGATGTTCTTGTTCGGATCGGTGTGGTCCGTCTTGAGAAAGAGCATTTTGATCGCCGTCAGGATCAAGAAAACGGCGAAGAGGTACAGAACCCAGTGGAACTCGGCGATCAGCTTTGCCCCGATGCCGATCATCACACCGCGCAGGACCAGAGCGCCGAGGATGCCCCAGAACAGGACGCGGTGCTGGTAGAGCGGCGGTACCGCGAAGAAGCCGAAGATCATCGCGATCACGAAGATGTTGTCCACGCTGAGGGACTTCTCGACGACGTAACCGGTCAGGTACTTTTCCGTTGCCGTTGCGCCGCCGTTCGTCAGCCCATCGACCGCGTCCACCGTGGTGCCAAGGCCGAGCCACTGGCCCTCGTAGGCGAAGTACACG
>JANNYC010000106.1:0-43463 GCA_031409895.1 Planctomycetota bacterium | reverse complement strand
TTGCCGACGGCGGCCAAATCCTCAGCGGCTCGCGCGCTCTCAAACGGTCCGACCCCGGCCTTTCCCAAGACGTTTGGGACCAAGCGACCGTGCCGCTCAGCGTTCCGGCCAACGGGATCATCTTTGCTTACGTTTTCATCGCGCCAGAAAACTTGCCACAGTCGATCATGCTCCAGTTTTATAAAAGCGGGTGGCTGCACCGCGCAGTCTGGGGCAACTACGAAGTCATTCCGTGGGGCGCGGCCAACACAGCCGAACGTGTTGCGATGGGGCCTTTGCCAGAATCTGGAAAATGGATTCGGCTCGAAGTTGATATACAAAAGATCGGGCTCCATCCCGGTGACTTGCTAACCGGATTTGCCACGACGCAATTTGGTGGAACCGTTTATTGGGATAAAGTCGGCGTCACTGGTACGAGCGATCCGACGCACGATCCGCAGCGATCATTTGCGGTTTGGTGGAAACAGACTGCAGGCAAAGATACGCCAGGATTGCCGGCCGATGTTACTGCGATTGCCAAGGCCGGTCCCGATTCGAACCCGGACGCGAAAGCTCGCGAGCAGCTTCTGGCATATTACGTTCGCGCGGTTTGCGTCGATACGCTTCCCAAGTTCGCCGATTTGAACAGTGAACTAACACGACTGCAAACCGAACGGAACGCCATTGACAATGCAATTCCCAGTACCTTCATCTATCGAGATATCGCCCAGCCGCGCGAGAGTTTCGTGATGCTTCGCGGGCAATACGATAAACCGGGCGACAAAGTCGAACCGGAAGTCCCCGCGATTTTGCCCTCTCTGAAAAAGGGGGACGCCCAATTGCGAGCCACTCGTTTGGACCTGGCACAGTGGCTTGTGTCGCCCGAGCATCCGCTTACAGCCCGGGTGGCCGTCAATCGGTTGTGGCAACAGTTTTTCGGAACGGGCTTTGTCAAATCGAGCGGCGATTTCGGGACTCAAGGCGAACTTCCCAGCCATCCGGAATTGTTGGACTGGATGGCTGTCCATTTCCGCGAGTCGGGCTGGGATGTCAAAGCACTTGTGCGGATGATTGTGACGTCTGCGACCTTTCGCCAAAGCTCGCGCGTGACCAGCGAGCTCTACGCTCGCGACCCGGAAAACCGACTGCTCGCACGCGGCTCTCGTTTGCGCTTGGACGCAGAACAAATCCGAGACAACGCGCTGTTTGTCAGTGGCCTCATCAATTTGGAAATCGGTGGCAAGGGGGTTAAGCCTTATCAGCCGCCCAACATTTGGGAGCCAGTTGGCTTTGTCGGTTCCAACACGCAATTCTATAAACAAGACATGGGATCGGCGTTGTATCGGCGAAGTTTGTATGCTTTTTACAAGCGCACCGCCCCGCCTCCGTTCATGGTGAACTTTGACGCACCCAATCGTGAACAGAGTTGCACCCGCCGCGAACGCAGCAACACTCCACTCCAAGCGTTGCAGCTTATGAATGATGTTCAACACATCGAGGCGGCGCGAGAACTAGCGCGTCGAATGCTCACCGAGGGGGGCGAATCGGCAGCGGAACGAATCGCATTCGCCTACAAAGCAGTCCTAGCGCGAAAACCAGACACCCAGGAACTAGAACTGCTTAACGAGCAGCTTGGAAAGCACTTGGCGCGTTACCAACAAAGCCCCGATGACGCGACGAAACTCATCACACAAGGCCAGTCGAAAGCGCCTGCCGAGTTAGCTGCGCCGGAATTGGCCGCTTACACGCTTGTCGCGAGTACGATTCTTAATCTCGACGAAACTTTGACCAGGAATTGACGCGATGCAATCTCAGAAACCCGAGAGCCAATCCGCAAGCCGAAGATGCTCCCTCGCCCCGGTCTACGGGGGAGAGGGCAGGGTGAGGGGGTGCGTGGATTCTCAGGTGGGCACGGCGCAGTTTCTGCACAATCGCCGAAACTTTTTCGGTGACATCGGCCTCCGAATGGGTGGAGTTGCTCTCGGCATGATGGCGGGCAACTCGCTGTTGACCCAAGTTGCCGTAGCCGGCGATGCGGACCGCGTTCATCCGCCGCAGCAGAACTTGCCGCATTTCCGCGCGCCCGCCAAAGCCATCATCTACTTGCACATGAACGGCGGCCCCTCGCAGTTGGATACGTGGGATTACAAGCCCGGCTTGCGAGAATATTTCGATAAGGATTTGCCGCCGAGCATTCAAGGGGGTCAACGATTATCGACCATGACCAGCGGCCAGACTCGATTTCCGGTGGCCCCGTCGAAGTTTCGTTTCGAGCGCGCGGGCCAAGCGGGCATTTGGGTCAACAAGGACATGCTCCCGTACACTTCGCAAATCGTCGATGAGATTTCGCTGATCAAGACGGTCCATACCAACGCGATCAATCACGATCCGGCGTGTACCTTTGTCATGACCGGTTCCGAGATTCCCGGCAAAGCCAGCATTGGATCGTGGCTGGCGTACGGTCTGGGCAGCGAGAACAACGATCTGCCCGCGTTCGTCGTTTTCACACCGCAATTTCCATCGGACAGCAATGGCCAAGCCCTTTACAACCGGATGTGGGGGAGTGGTTTTTTACCGACTCGATTTAACGGAGTCGCGCTGCGCGGTTCGGGAGATCCCGTTTTGTACTTGCCGAATCCGGACGGCGTGACTCGCACCGACCGCCGCGTCATGCTCGACGCACTCGAGCGCCTCAATCATCGAACGCTAGAGAACTTTGGTGATCCAGAAACCGCCACGCGCATTGCACAATACGAAATGGCTTTTCGAATGCAGGCCAGCGTCCCCGAATTGACGGACATCGCCCAAGAATCGGAAGCGACTTTGGCAATGTACGGCCCCGACACGAAAATTCCGGGCACGTTTGCTCACAGCGCATTGCTCGCTCGACGACTTGTCGAACGCGGTGTCCGCGCCGTTCAAATTCTCCATCGCGGCTGGGATCAACATGGTAGTCTGCCCTATCAGTTAAGCAATCAGTGTCGACAGACTGACCAACCCACCGCGGCTTTGATCAAAGATCTCAAGCAACGCGGACTACTCGACAGCACGCTCGTCGTTTGGGGAGGCGAATTTGGTCGGACCGTTTATTCTCAAGGGACTCTTACGAAAGACGATTACGGTCGCGACCATCATCCGCGAAATTTCTGCATCTGGATGGCTGGCGGCGGCATCAAGCGTGGCTATGTCCACGGCGAGACCGACGATTTCAGTTACAACGTCGTTGAAAATCCCGTTCACGTGAACGATTTAAACGCTACGATCCTCCATTGCTTGGGGATTAACCACGAAAAATTTTCCTTTAAATTCCAAGGCCTCGAACAACGCCTCACCGGCGTCGAAAAACAAAAAGTGATCCGAGAAGTTTTGGCCTAGTGCGCAGTCCATTATTGATACCTCACCAGTCAACGATTCCGATGAGACGTCATCATACTGCCTCCATCATCCTGCATTAACTCGTTGGAAGCAGAACGATAATTGGCAGAATGATGGAGGCTTTCAATTGTCTCGGCAGAGTGTTGCGTAGACTTGGATCGATGGTGAATCATTGATTTCGTTCTGTGGCACCCCAGGTCTCATCAACTATTTATGTAATTTATAGCCGAAAATTGTTGATCTACAGTTGACGCACGACAATTACAACGTGCGACATTGTCATCGTCTGTTCATATCGGATCGGCTTCGAAGATGGAATCTGTGGGAAAACAAATCGCAGGGAAAAGCGTCGTTGGCAGAGACAAACTCATCGATCGAATCTGGCGGAGGCTGGAAAATGAGTCGCTGCGTTTTACTGCTGAACGTCGAATCGGCAAAACGACGGTCATTAAAAAGATGTTGGCGGAGCCTCGGCCGGGCAAAACGCTTATCTAGGTGGACCTTGAGACGGTCAGTTCGCCGATTGGTCTTATCGCGATATTGTTGCACGAACTCAATCCTCTACTCTCGAAAAAGCAAGTTGCTGGCCCCAGAATCGCGAGGAGTTAATTTTTTCCTAGATAGGCTGGAATGCGAATTTCGAGATCACCCAATTCGGACTTCAGGGTCGTCGATCGAACTGCCCGAAATTCAAGTTCCTCATGCAGTTCCCGAAATATGACTTGGGTCAGCGCCTGTGCAAAGGCTGACTTGGCCCGAAACTCTGAGGTGGCGGCGGGTTGGGGCGTAAATGACTTTCCCTTCATCATCGCTTCTGATAATTTCTGATCGAGATTGAAGTTAACGCCCATCCAACGAATTAGCGCGGCCTTGATGTCGTTTTCGAACTCCTGCGCGCGGGTTTTCTTCTCAGGGCGCGGCTGGTATTGAAAAATCAACGAGCAAGTCGAGCCGTCATCACCTTTCATAAACAGAATCACCCTTGCCCTGGTAAACATCGCTTCTTTTTGCGCATCGACGAAACTCGGTATATCCATTCGAACCTCCAATTGAATCGGCGAGGTTCGATCGATGAGATTCTGCAATGATTCGGCAAGCGCCTCGTCTTTCGCCCTGGACGTTCCTGGAAAAGCTGCTTCGATTTCCTTCGCAAGCTTGCTACTGTTTATTCGCAACAAACTCATGTTCTCAGTTGAATTGATCTTTTCCCACAAGGCTTCGAAAGGCTCTTTCGATTCGGTCTCTGTTGAATTCTGTTTGACAAAGCCAATCGGTTCGGCTGACCATTTGATGTGGCTGGCCGTTTCTGCTCGAGCCAACTCCGTGGACAAATGGGGTGTGAATTTGATTCCCTCGAACATTGCGTCGATCGCATTGGTCGTATCTCCCAATATCGGCGGAGCCAGAGGTATCGATCCCGAAATCTTGGGATCCGAAAGGAGCCAGACAACGAGTGCACCCGATTTTATCTCGGAAGCCAAAGCGTTATCGGGCGGTTTCTGCCAGTTCCAAAGAAATTGGACTTGGTCACCACTTTCGTCGGCGAGAACCGCCAACGAAAGAGTCGCTTGAAACGAACTTGTACTTCCGGACAGCTCACTACACAACGTCCAAGCATTCTTGTCCGCAACTCGCTCCAACGCCAGGAACTGATGTGGCGTCGCCAGCCCAAACCCTAGCTCCCCAAACAGCGATTCCGTACCCAATAGCGTGAACGCAAGAAATTCGCGATCGGAAACCGTCACTGGAAATTCCAAATATGGACAATCCGCGTGTAATTGCTGTAGCAGTCTTTCGGCGGCCGCGGATGTCAGCGTAGGTTCTTCAATGGGCTGGTCGGCGTGCGAGTCATTGGCCTCTGGTTGCTCGCCACGCTTTGAGTGAGCTGAAACGATACTCACTGCCACTGAACCATTTTCGCTTGGATCTGGGTCGTGGGCCCTTTGGATCTGTTCACTGCCTGTGATTGCCAATTCGTCGTTCGCATTCGGCTGATTGTGTTGAGGCGGTTTTGCGTTACCGATTTCGGCAGCGACGGCTCGTAGAAGTTGAGTTCCTTTCCAAATCCCGAATCCGACCAGAACGAGAACCGCGACCACCAATCCTCGTTTCGTCCACGCAAGCACTTGCCGCGACAAAGCTCTCGGCTGAGGGGTCCAGCTCAAACGTCCTTTCGACGGCGAAAGCGGTTTCTCCGTCCCTCTCGATGTTGCGGGAAGTTCTAATGGAGCAAGCAAACCATCCACGGACGTAACGTCGGGTCCGTCGAACAAGGGATGCTTTGCATTATCGCCAGCCTGGTTATTGGCTTTGGTGCGTTTGTTATCCGATTCGTGGAACCGAGCCCATGATCCCGATCGAGCGACTTCACTAAATGAATTTGCAGCCGGTTCGAGCTTGCGAGTGATTTCCAGCGTAACACAATTCGCCGAACGACATGCGCTGATGGCTTGCTGAGTGCCCGCTTGGTAGGCTGCCCAAATGCGCTGTAGGTTCTTTGTTGGATGCCACGACAAAATAGAAATGGGCATTTCCCAGCGAAGATGTGGTTCCATGAGCGATTGCGCCTCAACCATCATGTCAATGATCGGCCGGGTCGGCTTGTCTGCCGGAACAATTAGCACGAATGGTTTTCGCTTTTGCCAAGCTTCAAGTGCAGCGCCAGCCCAACCAGCATCGCCGGTCACTCTTGTCCACGTTTCACAAATTCGCGGCGACAAGACAGAGCTTTTGATCTGTCGCGGTTCCAAGTACTGAGGCTCAACATTCCATTGACTTATCCAAACTTGATCGTTAGCAAGCAGCCAAGCTGGACCGGCTGGCAAATCGCGGACATTCTCCAGCAAAAGCTGATGAACGATGTATTTTTGTTCGAGCTGTTCATCTCGTGGCGGCTGGAGTCCGTGCGTTACCAAGTGCAGCCTCTTACCTTTAACCGTCAAAGGCAGGTAACAATACATCTCGCGACCAAGCGACTTGTTGGCGATGACCGTTTCATATTGGCGTTTGCTCAAATCCGCGAGCAACTGAATCAACTCTCGCGGCATCCCATTGGTCGCGGCAACTGGACAAAAACCGGATGTGCCATTGAACAGCCCCCGCGGCACGGGCGCTGAAACCATTTCATGTAACATGGTTGAATCGATTCTCGAAAAAAGCAATGCGCAATGACCGCCATGGACGGGGCCATTTGAATGAATGAATCCGAAGTTTTGATTAAGTTTCGAACAAGAAAATGTGAAGAACCAGTTTTTGCCGACTCTCAAATGGAGAAAGTGTGGTGCCCGCCACGTTTTCGTCAAATGTCAGTTGTCCGAGAGTTTTTCAGAAGCAACGGCAAGTGAGCGAATTGGCAGCAAGCGACGACCCTTATCGACGAGGTCTGCCGAAGCCGCTTCGTCGCGAATTATTTCACGACGTTGAGCAGCCAGAGGGATAGGCCGATGATGGCGGCAGTGGCGGCGGCTAGGAGGAGGCGGAGCCGAACGGTTTGGTAGCCGCGAGTGAGGTAATCGACGCGCAGATAAGAGTGGACGCTTGCCAACAAGCAGAGCAACGCACCGCCACCGATGGACCATTGGATGAGCTTGCCGCGTTGGCGCTCTTCGCGCAAGGCAACCTTTTTTGTTTCCCACAATTGGGAGACTTGATCGATGACTTTGTCGGTCATCGCAAGCTGCGCGAAACTGCGGTACATCGATTCGGCAGCACTACCAGGGACTTGAAAGATGCAGGGAACTTCTTCGTGATTCGTCATCCACTGCGTGCGAATGGTTTGCGGCGATAGCTCAAGATGTTCGCCAGCGTCCGCCGAAAATCGTTCACTGATCCACTGTCGAGCGATCAAGAGCATTGATCGATCAAGTTCCGCTTCGGCTTGGGCTGGCGACATGAATGGTGCGGTTCCGATCACTAGTTGTTCGACGCCGTTTTCGTCGGTGAATCGCTTTTTTTGCGTCCATTCGGGGAGCGGTGGTGACTTAAGCCATTCGGCTTGATCGGCGACCGACCCAAAATTCTTTTCGGGCTGCTGATTGGGCTTGTCGGACTCTTGTACCGGTCCGACAGCCGAGGCAACGGCACTTGAACCGATGAACCAAAGTATCGCCCACAGGGATATTCGATTGATCATAGGGATTGATTTAACTTGTAATTACTTGTGATTGAAGGAGCCGCGACATCCATCACGTCAACCCCTCACCCTGACCCTCTCCCCGGCGTACCGGGGCGAGGGAACAAATGGAAATTGCTACATCAAATTTTTGCACTTCGTATTCGTCAAACTCGACCAGAAGCTGCAAGCCGAATTTGCTTGCGCTCTGTTTGATTGATCCAAGGCGCGGAAAGTTGAATCGCGACCGCAGCAGACACCACCGCCAAACAAGCTGCGACTTGCGGGAAATCCAGTGCTTCGGCGAGCAAGATCGCAGCAAACCAACTTAGGCAGACCGACCAAATGCTCAATCGCGTCTTGCGCGTAGGGTCGGATTGTCGCCACCAGCGGAGGACGGCGAACACGCTGCCAAAGAACATCAAAAACAACGGGAGCGTAGGTTGTCCATCCGCATCGAATAATTTCTTTTGGAAGTCGGACCCAAACAAGTTCGAGTCTGATTCCACCGCGAGCTTGGATAAATCCATCTCAATGGCTTGACTTACGCCAAACGAAAACAACGCAACTAAGAGCCCGACCACCAGCATCCAAAACCGACGCACAAGATTTTCGCCTGTCGATGTTTCCCATTGCTTGCTGCAGATCAAGATCGACCAGCACGCTGCCGTCGCGGTTAGTGTAACCCATGCACCATAACTCCAAGCACTCACAGTTGATTGCTGCGCGTAGTAAGTCCCGGTCAATAATCCGAACACAATGCAGACTACGGCGGAGGTCAACAACGAACCCGTCAAATCTCCCAGGCGCTGGCCCGCCGATCGGCTCATCAGTGTTTGCCGCAAATGCGTATCAAACTGTCGCCGTGAAAGTCGGATCGGTTTTGCTACTCTTGTTTTTGGAGCAACAGTCCAAGCTCGGATTGCCAAGTACGGCAAATAAAACAGGCCGAACACAAGTCCCAGCGGCAAGAGATATGCCGAATTCGCCAGCAGAACAATTCCCGCGATTACCAGAATGCCGGTTTTGGCACCCGTTCCAAGTTTGGTTCGGTTCCATTGATCGACGAGCGAATGATAAGTGTTGGTTACGGCGCGCGCGATCGGTTCGTTCGCAATGACGCCCAGTGGTTTGTCGCCAGATGGCATAATGAATCCGTGCGGTACGACTTCAGCGTCGACGACTTGAGGCGAATCGCAAAAGACGATGCCTGGGTCTTCGCCAATGTAAATTGTGTCGTTGTCGATCGCCGGGTTGCCGGTGGATTGCATGAAAGCCAAAGGGGGCGAGGCATCCGACGACGTGACGGGGCGTTGCACCAAACGGTTTGACTTGTTGGCCGAGCCAATTGCAGGCACCGAAGTGTAATTGCCGTTGGCTTGGCCGTTACCTGGCGGAAAATCGGCCATTAGTTCTTCGATCGTGTGGTATCGTTCGTCCGGGTCTTTGGCCAAAGCGCGAAAAATCACCGAGCGAAACGCGGCCGGAATCGGATCGAGGTTCGGGTCGGCCGTGAGGTGCTTCATGATGATCTCTTGGCTCGTCTCGCCATCAAACGGGAGCTTGCCGCTGAGCATCTCGTAGAGCATGACGCCTAGAGCGTAGATGTCGATCTCTTTGCCGTAGACGCCTTTGCCGATTTCGGGGGCCATGTAGTGAAAGGTGCCGACGCTTTCCGTTTGTCCGCTACGTCGGCTGCACGAGATGAATTTCGACAAGCCGTAATCGCCGATCTTTACGAGGTCTTCGTCGGCGTCATAAAAGATATTTCCTGGCTTGAGGTCGCGATGCACGATTCCGTTATTGTGCAAGTAATTAACACCGGCTGCCGTGCTGCGGAACCAACGCTGGACTTCGTTTGCAGGCATGCCGTTGGGATGCCGTTCGCATGCGTCGCGCAAACTGTCGCCAGGAACATATTCCATCACAACCCAGCTTTCGCCAGATTCGGTCGTGCAGATATCCCAGAGCGCGATCAAGTTTATGTGTTTGAGGTTCAGGCATTGTCGAACACCGCGAAGTTCGATGTCGAGGTTGCGCTTAATGTGTTTGAGCGCGACTTCTTTGCCTGCATCGCTAATCGCAAAATAGACTTCGCCGAACCCGCCGACGCCGATGCCACGCTTGATCGTGTAACCTGTCAGCGGGCGCGAGCCACTGGCGTACGCAAAGCGAACTTTTTTACCTCGGATCGTTTCGACTGCTTCGGTCATGTCATTGGCCTGACTCTGAACGGGTTGAGATTCCAACGTACTCATTGTATCGCGCATATTATGATTTCAACCGCAAGATTTGTGTATTGTCTGACAATCCAAACGGCATAACGGGCAACATGCGTGTTTTTTCCGGATGTGGCCAAGTCGGAAGCGGGCAACCGCCGCTGACTTGCACCAAATGCACCGACTAAACAGTCTCCAAAGTCATCGAAAAGCCATCGCCCGAAATGCGGCAATGTTCTGTCAATTCCGCTTGATTTGAACTTACCCGACCATCGACTTCGATGTTTCCGCCAAAGCGAGCCATCCAGCCGTTTTGACTCCAGCTCAAGATCATTTCCCGTTCCATTTCGGGACAGACGATGTGGCTAGTTTTTCCGGGCCCCAAAATTATTGTGTCGGCAACCAAGATGATCGCGTCCGACCAAGGCTGCGTCCGATGTCGGCTTGAAACGTCAAGCCGCGCTGACGCGCTCAACGGGTGCGGCATACAAAACTTGACCGCGACGGTGCTGCCCAAAGTCAACTGTTGATTGTTTTGAAGTAAGTGCGGGTCGCCGATTGATTTGCCGGCGATCGACACGTCGGCAAGCGCGGTCGCCAAATAATCGTTGCCGGATCGCGTGATGCGCAAGTGCCGTCGCCGCAAGTCGCCAATGATGGGAACTTCGATTCCGGCATCGGGCAACGCTCGGCCGAGAGTGACTTGGGGATCGAGGCAAAGCAAAAAGCCACCCACGCCATCGACCCAAAGCATCACGCGGTTCATTTTCGTTCGCGCCGCACGAAAGAGCTTGGCATCCGTTTCGGAGAGTTTACCCGCGGAGGTATCGCGCAAAGACGGTACTTCGCTCGCCGCCGGTTCGACTTTTGGCGAAGTCTGTTTACGTTCCAAACTGCGGCGAAGCGCGTCGGCCGCAAGTTGATAGTGCGGCGAAATATCGAGGAGTTGCGTTGAGACTTTCCGCGCGGTGGTCCAATGCGATTCTTGCAAAGCGGATTGAAGCTGATCCTTGAGTCCGCCGACGGTTGCAGATTGTTGGGAGATCGCAAGTTTGCGCGATTGCACCCAAACCAGGTCCGGCCGTTGGGCGACTACTTTTTCTAGCAACTGCTGAGCGTTAGCCCATTGGCCTTGTCCGACAAGCAATTCTGCGTGGTGAATTCGGTTGGCTAACGATTCAATCTGATCGGCTCGCGAGTCGAGAATCCGCTGCCGTTTGAGATCGGCAACGATGCGAAGAGCCTGCACGGGACGGCCTGATGCCAAATGACTTTCCGCCGATTCGATCGCCAATTCGAGCAGTTGTTGCCGCTGCTGCAAAAGCTGCGGCGGGCAAGCGGAGTTGGCCAATTCAAACATTCGGTCCGCGTGATTTAGGTCTTGCCAAGCCGCGAGGAAGTCGTCAGCGGACGCTTTGCACCGGGCGCGGGCCAAGAGCTGGTTCGCCAGTCGCCCGGCCAATTCAGCTCCCCCGCTGAATTCGTACAAGTGAGTTTGCAAGAACAACGCGCTGGCTTCACTCAATTTGCCAGCTTCGATTTGCTCGGTCACTTTTCGAAATTTCGAACGCCAGAAGAACATGGTCAGGACTCATTCTCGCTCAAACAATCGGGATAAAAAAAGGGCCCCGGCCTTGTAGCGCGGGGCCCGGATTTTCTGTTCAACTCGGATTACTTTACTTCGCGGCGACATCGGTGTCAGTGGATTTGTCGCGATTGAAGTATTCATCGACTTGTTGGCTGATGTCAACCGTGTCTTCTGAATCTTCTTCGCACGGAATCTCACCGACGAACTGCGGAGTGAGCTGCAGCATTTGTGCTTCGACTTCGATTTGTGTCGAAATGTCTTGAATCATTTCGCGAGTCTCGGCCAATTCGCTGCCGTCAAAGTTCAGCCTGTTGGCGGTCTTGGCAACGTCGACCATTTGTTTGCGAGCGGATAAGTTCTCGATTTCGATTTCAAGTTCTTTCCGCTGAGCGACAGTTTGTTCCAAGCGAGCTTTCGCCGCATCGAGACCTTGTTCGCGAAGTTCCAACGTCTTTTTCAGATCGACCAATGTTCGTTCGCTGGTTTGAAAGACGCGGAAGCGGGACTTCAAGTCGTCGCGCACGCGATTGCTTGGAAAACTCTTGCCGGAAGTCGAGGTGTAGACTTCGTCACCCGAATCCAAGTGGCCCTTGAGCTTCATGATTTGGCTCTGCTGGCGGTCCAATTCGGTTTGCCCGCTGGTCAGTTTGGCATTGAGGGTCCGGACATCGACTTCCTCTTTGGCGACGTTCATCATCATGTCGCGGACTTCCTTGTCAACATTTTTCAACTGATCGCGGGCCGTATCGATTTGCATCGAAATCGGCACGGATTCCTGGGCCGCTTGGCGGACCTTGTGGAATGAGGTTTTTGCGTAAGGGATGAGGCGGCTGCCGAATAACAACGACAGCACCAAAACGCCCCCGCCGACAATTAAGGCGAGTTTCTTGATCATCGAGATTCCTCCAAAAAACAGTTATACTTGCGGTCGTTTCGATCACGTTTCGACGAACCTGTGGAGTAATTCGCACGCCGTTGGGGTGTCTTTGGAAAAATCCGAGAAAATTCCTCAAGACTCGACTGGCCTTACTGACAGCGGGCCGCGAGCCGGAAATGACACGAAAATGCCGCAAATAAGCCCATTGCTTCCCAAAGAAGAGTACATCGAACAGGCGTATTTATTTCGGTCGCTTTGCGATCGGGCCAACCAAAATGAGCCGATTCAAGTCCTGCTCAAAAACGTCGCCGCCGAAATCTTGGCGACGACGAACTTGCCCAAGGCCGTCGACTTTATCCTGGACGAACTCAATCACACGGGTCGGATTTCAACGGCCATGCGACGGCTGCCTCACTATTTCGCGGCCTTCCAAGCTTTCCTGGTCGAGCAATCTGAAAAAGAGCGCGGCCGATTCGATTCGCTGATGGCGTTTGTGATTTTGTACCACGAAGCCGCTTATCGAGCTGGCGAGCCGACGCCGCAAGGGTTGTTCTTCTATCAATTCGAAGTCCTCTGCCGCAATCGTCTGACCTACGATCACGGTTTAGTTGCCATGTCCCAAGACCCGATATACGACAAATTTTGGAGCCGCTGGATTCTCGACATCCGGCACAAGTTGGGAATCGTCGACATCGCGGACTTGGTCTACGTTCATAGCCAACATTACCAGAATCGCCGCGACGTTGAAGTCGCCTCTGGAGGCGAATCTGAGACTCCAGACAAACCTTCCGTCATTCTCTTTGGCGAAAAAGAAGGCCGCATCGCTTTGGCCAACCGCAAAGCCGAGCCGCTCTATTTCTTTGCGGCGTTACAGCGACAGTTGAAGTATCCGCCCGTCCCGCGTCCCCAACCGCGCGGCGACACCGCCGAGATTTTAAGCAAGCTTCAGCGAACCATGGAGCGCTTCGAAGTCCGCATCAAACTGCTCGAAGAAGAGCAGCGCGAAAAAGGGATCGACCTCACCAAATTTTACCAACGTCCCGATCAACCGCCCCAGGATGTTTCGCGATTAGACGAATGAACTGCCAGCCCACACCGTGTAGATTTTAGAATAGAAACTGCGAAAGGCGAATCAAGGTAGTTGGACAGGTCAATGAAAACAGGAGTCGTGTTCCGACCACGCTTCGTTTCCAATCATTCGATGAATTTCAAATGTGACTTCACCCATTGCACAAGTTCGTCGCGAGAAAGTTGCCCCGACGCGAGCCGCAGCATGATTTGCTCGGCGTCGTCAATGTCAGCGCTGAGTTCGAAGCTATTCAACATCAAGAATACTTCCATCGCGGCATGACCAAGGCAAGATACCGCATTAGCTCAACCGCCGATAAAGCTCACGATTCTTTTCCAGAACCTGTCGCGCAGCTCGTTGGAAATCATCCGACGACTTAGAAACTAAATCGTTGATCGCGGCTTTTGCAAGCTCGCATGGGTCGACATTGAGTTCACGGGCGATCTCTTCGAGCCGCCGCGACTGTTCATCATTTAGCTGTACAGAAATGGACATTTTTTTAACCGCAAACACAAGGATCGTGAAAGTGCCGATTATGCGTCCTGCCAATAAAATAGACAATGCTGCATCGTACTGGTTCTCGAAGAAACCGCGAATAAAAATTCGTAGGTCTCCCACGCTGTCATCATCGCCAATTCTGGGCCACCGGCGCGCATAGTCAATTGGTCGAGCGAACGGTTTCCGTATTTGCTCGCACGCTATTCCGGTTTCGCCATGTTTGATCAAGGGCTTTTGTACTCTATTCAAACCCCGTTGAATCGAGCAATCGCCGCGACAATTTTTTCGCCGAGAGCGGGCGTGCGGGCGAGGATTAGGCCGCTGGGGAATTGAGGGGTGGGTTTGTTGAAGGTGAGCGGTTGGCCAAGCAAATCGCTCGACCAGCCGCCAGATTCGCGGGCGATCAAATCGAGTGGAGCGATGTCCCATTCTTTGGCTCCGATCGGTTGGTCGGAAACAGATACGCCGACGATGGCGTCAATACCGGGCTGCAAGAAAGATCGCGAGCTGATTCCTGTCGCTGCACGAACGGCGACGGCATCAATGCGTTGCGAAAGGTCTTTAATGAACTGCAAATTGGCCGGTGCGCCCAACCAATGCCGCGTCACAATTACCGTCGGAGTTTGCTGATTCGGAACGACGGCAGCTTGCCAATCTTCAGCGTCATTCAACCAAACGCCGCTGGATTTCGCTGTGGCGATGGTGAAACCTGTAACCGGCTGGTGCGTGACGGCTACGACGGGAACACCGTTTTCAACCAGGGCAATGTAGATATCGAAATCGTCCGATCCCGAAACGTACGCCGTCGTGCCGTCGATTGGATCGACGATCCAGCAGCGTTCGAAACCAAGACGCGAGTGATCGTCGGTGTCTTCTTCGGTGAGTACCGCATCGTGCGGAAACTCCGTAATTAGTCGATCACGGATAAGCTGCGCCGATGCGAAATCGGCGTTGGTCACCACCGAGCCATCGGCTTTGGTTTGCTTGGTCAAAGTCGGACGGAGCCGAAGTACCAGTTCACCGGCCGCTCGGGCCGTATCGATGGCGCAGGTGAGTTCGCGGCGAAAGCTAGTGGCTATATCGATCACCAAGTACCCCCTTCCTAACCTTCGGCCGAAACTATGTTTAACCGGCGCAGCCGCTGGCGGAACCAAAAAACATTGCGTTCCATTTCGTTGCCTATCCCAACCCACGTTGCCAGCGGCTGCGCCGGTTAAACAACGGGTCGCAACGTCGGCGAAGTGCCTACGACACGACCGGGGCGGCGCGGCGGATGGCGTCGCTGGCTTGGTCAGAATACTTTTCAAAGTTCTTGATGAACTTGCCGGCCAAGTCCCGCGCGGCAAGTTCGTAGGCCGCTGGATCTTTCCAAGTAGATCGGGGATTCAAAATCTCGCTAGGAACATTGGGACAAGCGTCCGGATATTCGATGCCAAAAATCGGATGACGGGTCCAACGAGCTTTCAATAGATCGCCGTTGTGAATGGCGTCGATAATCGCCCGGGTGTAGGGCAGTTTGATCCGCGAGCCCACACCGTTGCCTCCACCGCTCCAGCCCGTATTGACCAGCCAAGCGTTCACCCCATGCTGCCGAATCTTTTCAGCAAGTAGTTCGGCGTACTTGGTCGGATGCCAAACCAAAAACGCCGCACCGAAACAGGCCGAAAAAGTCGTTTCCGGCGTCGTCACGCCCATTTCCGTACCGGCGACTTTGGCGGTGTAACCACTAATGAAATGGTACATCGTTTGTTCGGGGCTGAGTTTGCTGACTGGCGGCAAAACTCCGAACGCATCGCACGTGAGTAGAATTATATTTCGCGGATTACCTCCCACGCACGGAATCTTCGCGTTGTCGATAAACTCGATCGGGTAGGAGCAACGCGTGTTCTCCGTTTTCGATCCGTCGTCGTAATTGACGTCCCGCGATTGTAGGTCTTGGACCGTGTTTTCCAAAACCGAACCAAAGCGAATCGCGGCGTAAATCTCCGGCTCCTTTGCCGCCGACAGATTAATGCACTTGGCGTAACAGCCACCTTCGATATTGAACACGCCACTATTGGTCCAGCAATGTTCGTCGTCACCGATTAAGCTTCGTTGCGGGTCGGCAGACAATGTCGTCTTGCCCGTACCGGACAATCCAAAAAACAAACTCACGTCGCCGCTCGGTCCTTCGTTGGCTGAACAATGCATCGAGAGAACGCCTTTTTTCGGCATCAAATAATTCATGATCGTGAACACGCCTTTTTTCATTTCGCCGGCGTATTCTGTCCCCAAAATTACCATTTCGCCTTGGTCGAAATTGACCGCGACACATGTTGGCGACGAGATTCCGGGGACGCTCAAGTCGGCTTTTTCCTGGCCCGCGTTGAAGATCACGAAATCCGGCCGACCGAAAGACTTTAGTTCGTCCACGGATGGCCGAATCAGCATGTTGTGCATGAACAAAGCATGATAGGCTCGCGAGCAGATGATGCGGACTTTGATTCGATGTGTCTTGTCCCAGCCCGCAAAGCCATCCAGAACATACAAATGCTCACAGCTTTCCAAAAACTCCAGCGCGCGGTCGCGGATCGGCTGATAAGCGTTTTCGGCCAGCGGAACATTGACGTTCCCCCACCACACATCGTTGTGCACCGAAGGCTGGTCGACGATCCGTTTGTCCTTCGGGCTGCGTCCGGTTTTCGCACCGCTCGAGGTCGCCAATCCGCCCGCGCTCGTGATGACGGCCGCGTCGAACCGGATGGCTTCTTCATAGAGTCGGGCGGGTACCGCGTTCCGCAAAACGTGAGGAGGGAACTGATTCTTGGAAATGGAGTCGATCCGCGAATGCTTAGTCAAAGTAGACATTGAGGTGCCTGATCGGGAATTTGGTGAAGCTTTTTCGGAAACGAAATTTTGACCTATTCGAGCCCGCCGACGAATCGCCTACGCACGATTAGGCCACTGTAAAGGTTAACCAGATTTCGAAACTTTTGTAAGGTCAACGATTCGCCACCGCCCCGTCGCTTTTTGTGTTTTCGGCGCGAAGTTCGAATACGGAAAATCAACTTGGGGGCGTCTAGCGGCAAGGCTTTAAATCAACATAATAAGGCCGTTGAATAAAGTTTTTGTGCCTTCATCGCCACATTGCCATGCCGATTTCGCCACCGACTAACGGGCCATTGTTTCAAGCTATCGCCGCCGAGAAGCCACTTCAAATCGTCGGCGCGGTCAACGCATATTGCGCGCTCATGGCCGAAGCAATCGGGTTCCGCGCAATTTACTTGTCCGGGGCAGGAGTCGCGAATGCTTCATTCGGTTTGCCGGATTTGGGCGTGACGACGTTGAACGACGTTGCCGAAGACGTACGGCGAATCACCGCGGTGACGCGATTGCCGCTGTTGGTCGACGCGGATACGGGCTGGGGAGCCGCGCTGAACATCGCGCGGACCGTGCAGACTTTGTCGCGAGCAGGGGCGGCGGGCATGCACTTGGAAGATCAACAAGCCGCCAAACGCTGCGGACATCGACCCGGCAAAGCACTTGTCGAAGTCGCTGAGATGGTCGACCGAATTCGCGCGGCCGTCGATGCGCGGCTCGATCCCGGGTTCGCGATCATGGCCCGAACTGATGCTTTGGCCAGTGAAGGCCTCAGCGCCGCACTCGAGCGTTGTCAGCGGTACGTCGAAGCCGGCGCGGACATGATCTTTGCCGAAGCCGTCACGCAACCCGAACAATATCGCGAGTTCACACGAACGGTTTCCGTCCCGGTGCTCGCCAACATGACCGAATTCGGCGAAACGCCACTGATGTCGCTGGACCAGTTGCGGGCGGCGGGAGTGGCAATGGTCCTTTATCCGCTGTCGGCGTTTCGGGCAATGAACCAAGCTGCTTTCGATACTTATGAGACTCTGCGCCGCAATGGGACGCAGTCATCGATCTTGGATCGAATGCAATCTCGCGACAAACTTTACGAGATCCTGAATTACCACAAATACGAACAGATGATCGATCATATTCTGGAAAAGGAAAAACGATGAGCACGTCCACGGCACCAAAAAAAACTGGTGGTTTGGCCGGCGTGGTCGCGGGCAAGACGGCCATCGCCACAGTCGACAAAGCCGGCAAAGGCCTGACCTATCGGGGCTATTCGATTCACGAGCTGGCCGCCAGCAGCACTTTTGAAGAGGTCGCCTATCTCTTACTGCAAGGCGAATTGCCGACCCGCGAACAATTGCAGCAGTTTTCCAAACGATTGATGGGCCAACGTGATTTGCCGGCCGATTTGAAAGCCATGCTTCGGACGATTCCCGCCAATGCGCACCCGATGGATGTGCTGCGAACTGGTTGCTCGCTGCTCGGTTGTCTCGAACCGGAAGGATCACCCAGCCGACAAATGCAAGTCGCCGAACGGCTCTTGGGAAGCTTGCCGTCGATCTTGGTTTATTGGTATCGCCACGCGCATCACCGTCAAGAAATTGACTTGGCGTCGAATCAATCGTCTCTCGCCGGGTTCTTTTTGGAAAAACTGCACGGTAACAAGCCGCCCAATCCGACGCATGTTCGCGCAATGGACGTCTCGCTCATCTTGTATGCCGAACATGAATTCAACGCGTCCACGTTTACCGCGCGAGTTTGCGCCGCGACCATGTCGGATTTGTATTCGGCCATCACCGGCGCGATCGGGACGCTGCGCGGGACACTGCACGGTGGTGCCAACGAAGCCGCGATGGAGCTAATCGAAAAATTTCGCACGCCTGACGACGCGGATTCCGGTGTCATGGATCGGTTGGCCACAAAGTCACTCATCATGGGTTTTGGTCATCGCGTCTACACCGTGTCTGACCCGCGCCATGAAGTCATCAAACCGTGGGCCCAGCGTATTGCGGAAGAAGCTGGCGACAAACGGCTCTTTCCCGTGTCGGAGCGAATCGAACAAGTCATGTGGCGTGAGAAGAGTCTTTTTCCGAATGTCGATTTTTACGCCGCCACGCTGTACCACTTTATGGGCGTTCCGACGCCGATGTTCACCCCGATCTTCGTTCTTTCGCGCGTGACCGGCTGGTCGGCCCATGTCTTCGAACAACGCGCGGACAATAAACTGATCCGGCCCGATGCAGAATACATTGGCCCGGAACCGCGACCCTTCGTTCCGCTTGATCGACGATCGTAGATTGTGGCTCGCCGCTTAACCGATGCAGGCTGTTGTTTAACCGCCTGCTTCAGTCGCTGGAATCGACAGACTGCAGGCGAGGGACAGCGCGGCGAAGCGCCGCGGTTAAACAATGTTGCGGCGAACCTGAATGAACAGGTTTTTTGCAGAAAGAGATGCTAATGGACGTCATCATCGCCGAAATCGCTCGCTACACCCACCAAGAAATGACCGAGTCGTCGTTGGCCGTCGATACAGCGCGATGGTGTCTGATGGATAGCTTGGGCTGCGGACTTCTCGCGCTGAATTATCCGGCGTGCTGCAAGATGCTGGGTCCAGTCGTTCCCGGCGCGCAACTCAACGGCGGCTGCCGCGTTCCCGGTACGCCGCTCGAACTGGACCCGGTCAAAGCGGCATTCGATATCGGGACGATCGTTCGCTGGTTGGATTTCAATGACACTTGGCTGGCTGCGGAATGGGGGCACCCGTCGGACAACCTCGGCGCGATCTTGGCTTGCGCCGATTACCAATCTCGCGTTAAAGGAAAATCAGTCTCTGTTCGCGATGTGCTGTCCGCCATGATTAAGGCCCACGAAATCCAAGGCGTCCTCGCGCTCGAAAATTCATTCAACCGAGTTGGGCTCGATCACGTATTGCTCGTGCGCGTGGCCAGCACTGCCGTGGCGACTTGGATGCTCGGCGGAACGGAGGAGCAAACTCGCAACGCGGTCTCTCATGCTTGGATCGACGGCGGCGCGCTGCGGACGTATCGCCATTCACCCAATGCCGGCTCGCGCAAAAGCTGGGCCGCTGGCGACGCCACCAGTCGCGCTGTGCGTCTAGCCTTGATAGCACTCTCGGGCGAAATGGGCTACCAAACGACTTTGACCGCACCGAAATGGGGCTTTCAAGACGTCTTGTTCGGCGGCAAAGCAATCCAACTCGCCCGGCCTCTCGGCAGTTATGTAATGGAGAACGTCCTGTTCAAGATTTCGTTTCCGGCCGAGTTCCACGCCCAAACCGTAGTGGAAGCCGCATTCCAATTGCATCCGCACGTACGCGATCGCCTCGATCAGATCGAGCGCGTCGAAATGGAAACGCAAGAGCCCGGCGTGCGGATCATCGATAAGAAAGGTCCGCTGAAAAACCCCGCCGACCGCGACCATTGTCTGCAGTACATGGCGGCGATCGGTTTGATCTTTGGAGAGTTGAATGCCGACCATTACGAAGACCGCGTCGCCCACGACCCGCGCATCGATCAGTTGCGCGCGAAAATGACCGTCCGCGAGAATCCAGCTTTTACGCGCGATTACTACGACGCCGACAAGCGTTCGATTCCCAACAGCATCCAAATCTTCTTCAAAGACGGCACGTACACCGATCGCATCGAAGTCCCCTACCCCGTCGGCCATCGACGTCGCCGCGCCGAAGGGATCCCGCTCATGCGTGAAAAATTCGCCCACAACGTCGCCACCCGCTTTTCGCCCGCGCAAACCAAACAACTCGTCGATCAATTCACCCACCCCGCCCAACTCGACGCGCTTTCCATCAGCACCTTCCTCGACGGCTACGTCGCTCCGCAACCCGACATTAATCGGCTGTTGGCATAGTTCGGAGCTGTGGCGGGAACCGACAACCTGAACCAGCAATTGACGATTGCGGCAACGCTGGGGCAAGGCGCTCAGCGTCTTATACTGGGACGACTTCCACGCGTGGAGAAAAGCCAAGTATGCGGAGAAGTGCTTCGCAGTCTTCCCACGCGAGGCCGAAGGCACGAACGTCGGCAACACCGAGGCGCGCGATGACTGTCGAAAGCGTCTTGGCATCATGCTCGTCAAACACGCCGTCCAGCATGGCCTGTTCCGCCCAGTCGACCAACTGTGTTAGCGTGATCTTGTGATGAAGGTAGTCAGCGATTTTGTCGGCGACAGTTTGTTTCGTGATCGTCATGATTGTATTTTACACGTTCTGGTGGCCTCTATCCACCGGGAATTTTTCGTGAATCTCAACCAACTTTCCCGTATCGTCGTAAATCTCCTGCCAGAAACGCAGCGTCGTTTCGTTCGCGTCCACTTCCTTGAGATACCGCGCCAGCCAGCCAAGCCGGCCTGTCACATCCAGCTGGTAGCGCCGTCCGCCGCCGGACAATTCTTCCCACTTCTCGAACTTCCCTTCGTTTTGAGTGCGCGTGCTCATTTCCCCGTCCCCTGCTCCACCAGTTTGATTTCCTCCGGCGTCAGGCCGTAGAGTGCGTACCCTAGCTCGTCAATTTGTCGCTCCAACTGCCGCGTCATCCGGTGACGGCATAATCCACACCGCGCGGGTTCTCGACGCGCTGGGTCGCGTTGAGCACTTCCAAACCGACGACGATTCCGTCGATGTCGTAGTCGAGAATGATGCCAGGCTTGTCCTCGTCGCTTATTCGCGCGATTAGATTTTCGCATTCGAGACCGCGCTGTTGCTCGAGCAATACCAAATGATCGGTGTCCAGGATAAACATTTATTCTTCGTCTTTCGGCCGATCCGACTGGCGAAACTCTTTACCTAAACGAACGATCTCATCAAAATTCGAATCGTCCTTGAAGGACCCGGTTATTTTCTCGATCCAGTTTCCCTTCGTGCCGTTTTCACCCGACCTAGCTTTTAGAATCGCCAATTCACGTTCGACTTTGGCAAGTCTTGCTCGATCGTTTCTGACATATTCTGTCTCCATCAAGAGTGCTCCTCCGCGGCAGCGGGATCGATGCCGAACCACTAGCTGATGACTTTATTGTACGCTTAAGCAACGTCTGTGGGATTGGCGAGTTCGCAGAAGATGACGAGATGGTACTCAAGTTACATTACGGTTTCGACTTTCAAGTGAACTGCCGCAAGCACTGTCCGGCGTTGGTGGCGATGGCGGAAACCTCAACGTTTGGTTCGGCGGCCCGGGTTGCTTTGAATTTTGGGTTGTGCCGGGCGCGGGGCCGGCGCACCGCGCAAGAGCCCCTCAGTGCTGAGGTCTTCGTCTACGTCCGGCCAATGGATGCCATAACCGCCACCTGCGATTTGCCAGTTCTTCCGTTGGGCCGCCGTGGCATTATACAAGCGAGGATACCAAGCGAGCGGAACCGTGATCGTCCGTCCGTCGCGCAGACCCACACTCAAAGAGTCTTTCGTGAATTTCACGTCAGTGACTCGTTCGTCAGCCGTTAGCGCCAAGATGCCCATGCCATGCCTCCAAAAATGCTGCTTGATGTTGAAGCGATACGGGCCGCGTCGCAGGATGGTCGGCATGAACTATCGATTCCCAGTGTTAACGGCTTGTTCCCCTAAAGGCCAACAATTTTAATCCACCCCAATACCTGCGCCCAGTCAGTTGTGGGCTGGCCTCAAGCCCCCTCATCGTCGCCTCGTTGAGGGCATCCCGTTTATGCACGAAAATTTTGCCCACAACGTCGCGACTCGTTTTTCACCCACCCAAACCAAGCTTCTCGTCGATCAATTCACCCACCCTGCCCAACTCGATTCACTTTCCATCAGCACCTTTCTCGACGGCTACATCACCCCCGAACCTGACATAAACCGGCTTCTAGCGTAGATTGGATTTTGAAACGCGAGGCCAGCCCTAATACTGCGACGAACAATTCAGCGACAATACTTTTTTCAAAAGGGAACCCAGGGATGCTGACACGATTAAGTAAAAATTCGTTGCGTGGGTTTACGCTCGTCGAGTTACTAGCTGTTTTAGCACTTCTTTTTGTCATCTCTCTTGCGGGAACAAAGCTTGATCTGGTCGATCTGGTTGATCCGATGAGCTATTTGGAGGCGAAGAAGATTGATTCAGACTCGGATGCTTTGATTCGTGTCGTCACCGACCACTCAATCGAAGACGCAACGCTGGATGTTGAAAAACTCAGTACATCGGATGACCAGAAGGCTGCCGTTGAAAAAATCAAAAAGGCTGGCTACCGAGCTTTGCGGGCGCTGGAGTTAGCTGAAAAAAGCGAAATTGAGAGCGTGCGTCAATTCGCCCGCAAGTTGCTTCCGGACGCAAGAAAGGCCGACAGAGAGCAGAGGTTTTTGCTTCAAATTATCTGTCGAGAACTTGGCCGACGACGCGAACAAACGGCGGTCCCTGCGCTCAGCCAGCTTGCCAAGAATCCTGATTACTTTATTTCAAAACACGCCAATGAAGCGCTGGCGTTGATAGACGGTAGCGTTCGACTCGAATCGCAAGCGGAGATTCCAAAGGAAATAGTGGAACTCTTACCGAAGGGGACCAAGGTGGGGATCGCATTGCCTGGTAGCATTCGGGAGAATATGCATTGGATGGCAACCGCCATGCCGCCCGAAACTCATTTAAAGCTAGTTTCCACAGTGGTCTCGGCAATCGGCAATGTGGAAATTAGTCGTGCGACCGTGCTTTGCGACACTCAACCCGATACCAAGGACTCCGTAAATCTCATATTGGTCGAGGGACGATTCCACCAGAGCGATATGGTGGAATTACTTGGCCAGCTAGGCGCGGAACAAAAAATTTCCACCGCGAACGAATGGGTCGGCGTCATCAAACACTCGATGTTTGCCGTTCCCCTTACAGTAGCCATGGTCGAAGGCCGAGTTGTCGCAATTTCTCCCAAGTCCGATTCAATTGATGACGCGACACTATTGAAAATTGCCAAAGCACTCAAAGTAGGACACTGACAATCGCCTCCAACAATGTTGTGTGGCAAGGTCGCGGCGGGCGAAAATCAATTGATTACGCACTGATTCGCTCGGTAATATACAAAGGACCGCGCCAAGGTCGCTTCAATATGGTCGGTTCAATACAACTGACAAAATCGAGTTCGAGCGTTTTTCGAAAGTTGTCGAAGGACTTGTGCCGGTCGTCAAGGAACTTGTCGGCGAAGATAAATGAATTGGTTTTAATTGTTCAAGAATGTTCGGTCGGTGTTGCTGAGTTTGGATTTCGGCACCGTAACTTCAATTCCGTCCCGACGGCGCAATCGAACGGAGTCGCCTTCGACGTTGACCAGAACGGCTTCGACTTTGAACTTGCCGGAGAGATCGGTCCAGGTTCTAAACGATTCGTCGGACGGTTTGGCACGAGCCGTCGAGTCTTCAAAGATCACGGCTTTCAGCTCGGAAATATCCGCGAGCAAGAAAACGGGAAACTCGCGATAGCTGGCGCTGAACCCGGGTGGTAGGACGGTCGGTTCGTAGCCGGTCAAATGGGCGAGGCCGAAATTAATATACTGGCCTTTCTGATATCCAATAGTCGATTCGATCCATAACAGGCCGGTGCCACCCATACCTTCCATACTAATAAAGAGCGCCTCATCGCTCATAACGCCGACGATATGGCACTTTCCCAAAAGGCCGACTTTTTCTTCCGATTTTAGATCGATTTGCGGGCCGTGCGTTTGCAGCAGCTTAAACAGCGATTCATTAGATGCTTTCTCTGTGATCGAATCCCGGATTTTTTTAAGCCGGATCAATTCGGCGGAGTTCGCAGCCAATTTCTCTTTTTTGTCACGGGCTTCGAACTCGGACAGCTTTTCGTTTTTCGCGCTACGTTTTTGCAAGTCGATTCGGAAGCTTTCAATATCCAGCTCGCAGACGCGGATGCTCGACTGTAGATCGTCATAAAGTGCCGAATAAATTTGGCGACCAGACTCGACATAGGCTTCAAGTGCATCGCCGTCAGCGGGTGGCTGTGGCCTCGTGTTGGTAAACGGGCCGCTACGTGTATTCGGTGCCGTCCCAAACGGAACGCTCGGGGCCCTCAAAATTGGCGAACGCGGCGTAGAGCCCATACCCCCCGAGCCATTGGGTTGGTTAGCAAACATTTTTCCGGCGCGGCGTGGACTGGCGGAATCAAATTTCACTAGCGTTTGTTTTTGCGAGTTCTTCACGGCGTCGCGAATATCTGTTGCCGAAATTCCGAAGTTCAGGTTTTGGGCGATTCCCACGGAAGCGAGAGTACTCATCGCGACGACTTCGCCGACTTCGTTGATCAATGGGCCTCCACTATTGCCCGGTGATAGCGCGGCGTCGACTTGAATCCAAGTTCCTAGCATATCGGGAACTCCCAAGTCCTTTTGCATCTCTTTTTCGCCACGAACCGCGCTGACGACGCCGACGGTTGCGGAGAAGGACAAACCAACCGGGCAGCCCAAGGCAACGACCTTTTCTCCCTTACGTGGCGGCGCTTCGGCGAACTTAAGAGTCGGCAAATCGCTTGTTTCGATTTTGACGATACAGATGTCTCGTCGGGTGTCGCTGAACAGAGTTCCCAAGATCTTGGCCGATTTTCCGTTTGGGAAAACAGCCTTGGCAGCGTAGACCCCTTTCAATACGTGCGCGTTGGTCGCAATTATCCCTGTGGAGTCGGCGACAAAGCCGCTACCGATAACTTCGTCGATCGGACCGTTCGACGAGGTTTGAACTTCGATGCGCACAACGGACTTTTCGCACTCTTCGATGACACCAGCCAGGTCGCGCACAGGTGTCGGAGAATCGTCTTGTGCGGCGGCGGTCGAGAAGTGGAATCCTAAAAAACTTAGGACAAAGATTGTTGCCAAAAATGAACGAGGGAAACTCACTGAAAAACCTCGTCAACTGTCACCGTTGATTCGTCGAATCACGACGGCCATATTACTGTTGACGATTCATTACGTCAACTTCCAAGTCCTGAACGACGGGCAAAGCTAGGCATCAAATTCGTGGTCTTGTATGTGACATCCTTTCTCGACTGGATAAACTTTGGTGACTCAACCAAAGCAGTCAGCATGAAAGCTCTCCCGACAGTTCACGAACGAAACTAGAACCGATGCCCTTTTTGCGGGCCGACGGCGGTGAGTGTTAGTACTTCGGGGCCGGTTTCGGTCATGAGAATGGTGTGCTCGAACTGTGCGGAGGGTTTGCCGTCGCGGGTGCGGACAGTCCATCCGTCGCGCGGGTCGCAATAGGATTGAATCGTCCCTTGGTTGATCATTGGCTCGATCGTAAAGCACATTCCTGCAGCGAGTAAATCAAAGCGGGCTTGGCGCGTTGGGACGTGCGGAATGTTGGGCCGCTGATGGAATCGAGCCCCGATGCCGTGGCCCACGTATTTATCGACCACACCGAACCCGTATCGTTTTTTTACGAAAGAAACGATCGTCTCGCCGACGACCGAAACTGGACAATTCGGTTTGAGCGCGTCGATTGCCAAATACAGACTGTCGAATGAGCATTGCACGACGTCTTTCACAGTCGCGCTTACATCGCCGATAAGAAAGGTTTCCGATTGATCGCCGTGCCAGCCGTCGACGATCGTTGTCACGTCCACATTGACAATGTCACCCGAACGCAAAACGTAAGAACCGGGAATGCCGTGGCAGATGACTTCGTTGATGCTGACGCAGCAGCTTTTAGGAAACGGACATTTCTCGCCTTCGTAACCGAGACAGGCGGGTGTATGTCCGTGGTCGCGAGTAAACTCGTTGACCAGTCGATCGATTTCGGAGGTTGAGATGCCTTCGCGGACGTAGGGCCGAATAAAATCCATCAGCCGTGCGTTAAATCGCCCGGCATGGCGCATCATTTCACGTTCAGCTTCCGTCAATCGCAAGCGGGGACTTTTTCGAATCACGGATTCCTCAATCAAAAAAGCGATCGGCACCAACCGCCTCGCGCGACCCCAGTTTAACGAATGGCACTGGGCAAAGCCACCGTTTGGAAAGTGCCGGTCGCGAACCCAAACAAAACGAATGCCGTCCATTTAGGAACAATCGCCAATTCGCTATATTACTCCCACAGATTGTTCCGACTCAAGCGCCGTAGGAATCGTGGTCAAATATGCCGAAGTATAACCCCGCTGAAATCGAGCCGAACTGGCAGCGGTATTGGGATACCCACAAGACGTTTCGCACGCCCGAGCGGATTCGCGGCAAAAAAGTATACATTCTCGATATGTTTCCGTATCCCAGCGGAAAGGGCTTGCACGTCGGTCACCCCGAAGGATACACGGCGACCGATATTGTCGCCCGCTATCAACGGATGCTTGGGAATTCGGTTCTGCATCCGATGGGCTTTGATGCGTTTGGACTTCCGGCGGAAGAGTACGCGATCGCCACGAATACGCCGCCGCGCGAATCGACCGAGCGGGACATCGCCAACTTCCGCCGCCAACTAAAGATGCTTGGCTTCAGCTACGACTGGGAGCGCGAACTGGCGACGACCGATGTCGAGTACTTTCGTTGGACACAGTGGATATTTCTGGTGCTGTTTGACACGTGGTTCGACGCGGTCGCCGAAAAGGGCCGGCCGATCAGCGAGCTGCCAATCCCCGATCAAATCCAGCGACAAGGTTCCGACGCAGTTCGCCGATATCAAGACTTGCATCGATTGGCTTATCAAGCCGAAGCTCTCGTCAATTGGTGCCCGGCGCTGGGAACGGTGCTCGCCAACGAAGAAGTAATCGACGGCCGTAGCGAACGCGGCAAGCATCCCGTTCAGCGCATTCCGCTACGGCAATGGATGTTGCGCATCACGTCGTACGCGGATCGGCTGGAGCGTGATCTTGACGGGCTCGAATGGTCGGACGGGATTAAAAAGCTGCAGCGCGATTGGATCGGGCGCAGCGTGGGTGCCGAAGTCGACTTTTTTCTGGGAACGCCGGATCAATTCGGGGCTTGGGAACATCAGCGAAAGGAATCTGGCTTTACCGCATCGCCTGCGAACCATGAACTGAGGATTTACACGACTCGCCCCGATACGCTGTTCGGTGCGACTTATATGGTACTCGCACCGGAGCATCCATTGGTGGAGACTTTGACCACGGGACCGCAGCGAGCAGCGGTCAATCAATATCGCGAACAGGCGAGCTTCAAAAGTGATCGCGAGCGCCAAGAAGACAAGAAGAAAAAAACCGGCGTGTTCACGGGTGCCTTTGCGGTGAATCCGGTCAACGGCAAGCAGGCTCCGATTTGGATCGCCGATTATGTTTTGATTAACTACGGCACAGGCGCGATCATGGCGGTTCCGGGCCAAGACCAGCGCGATTGGGAATTCGCCAAAACTTTTGGGCTGCCGATCGTTCGCACGGTGCAACCTCCCGATGGTTTTCCTGACGACGCTTATTCTGGCGACGGGCACGCGATCAACAGCGACTTTTTGAACGGGCTCAAGATCGACGCGGCCAAGAGTTCGATCGTCCAATGGCTGAGCGAGCGTGGATTTGGCCAAGCGGCGGTCAACTACAAACTTCGCGATTGGCTGTTTAGTCGGCAGAGATTTTGGGGCGAGCCGTTTCCGATCTTGCACGAATTGGGTGAGGACGGCAAACCGAATGGCTTGATGCGGACGGTTCCGATCGAACAGCTTCCGGTGGACTTGCCTCGTATCGAAGACTATCGCCCGCACGGCCGCCCGGAACCGCCTCTGGGAAAAGCCGACGATAGTTGGCTTTATCCGGTTGTGGAGGGTCGTCGCTATAAGCGCGAAACTAATACGATGCCGCAATGGGCCGGTTCGTGCTGGTACTTTTTGCGCTTCATCGACAACAAGAACGGCAAGTGCTTTGTCGATCGCGAAATGGAAAAGCTCTGGATGCCGATCGATCTGTACGTGGGCGGCGCGGAACACGCCGTGCTGCATCTTTTGTACAGCCGTTTTTGGCACAAGGTTCTGTTCGATCGCGGTCACGTTTCGACGGTCGAACCGTTTCGCAAGCTCGTCAACCAAGGCATGATTTTGGGCGAAATGGAGTACACCGGTTATCGCGACTTCGATGAAAAATGGGTCAGCAGCGATTTGGTTAGCGAAGACGACGACAACCAGGCCGTTCTAGTCACGACCGCCGCAGCGGTGACTTCAGTTCGCTTGATCCCCGATCAAGTCGAAAAGCAAGGAGATGCTTTCGTCCTGAAGTCCAATCCGGAAATTCGGGTGGCCAGCCGCGCGTACAAAATGTCAAAAAGCCGCGGCAATGTCGTCAATCCAGACGAGATCGTGGCTGACTACGGTGCCGACGCGCTGCGACTTTACGAAATGTTTATGGGCCCACTGGAAGCGACCAAACCGTGGAGCATGACGGGCGTCAATGGCGTTCGAGGCTTTTTGGATCGCGTATGGCGAATGATCATCGAAGAACGCGCCGAGACGATTCAACTGGCGGCGGCGGTCGGCGATCACGTTGCCACCGACGAGCAGCTGCGAGTATTGCATAAAACGATTCGAGCGGTCACGTCGGATATCGAGTCGCTTGGTTTCAACACCGCAATTGCTCGGATGATGGAATTCGTAAATTACTTTACGAAGCAATCCGAGCGACCCAAGTCCGTGATGGAGTCGTTCGTACTGTTACTTGCACCGTTCGCGCCGCATTTGGCGGAAGAGGTGTGGCGAATTTTGGGCCATTCGCAAACATTGGCGTATGAGGCTTGGCCGAAATTGGACGAAGCTCTGGCTCGCGATAAATTCATCGAAATTCCGATTCAGATCAATGGTAAAGTCCGCACCAAAATTCAGGTTCCACCGGGCATCGGCAAAGATGACTTAGAGAAAGCCGCGCGGCGCGATGATCGCGCAGTGGAGCTTTTGCATGGCATGACTATTCAAAAAGTCATCGTAGTTCCCGACCGCCTAGTTAACTTCATCGCGACATGATCCGAAGCACCACCGCCGCTGGAGAACCGCCGGGGTTTGTCGCCGATTTGCGTAGTCCTCGGAGAAAATCGGGGACTGACCCCCTCTCCTTGCGGTTCTCAGATAGGCTCTTCGCGTCTTCCCAGATCTCCAGATTGCGCCGTGAGTCGCTGCGTTGGTTCGACAATCACCAACGCGATCTGCCGTGGCGCAAGAATCGCACGCTCTACCGCGTTTGGGTCAGCGAGGTCATGTTGCAACAAACCCAAGTTGCGACAGTGATTCCGTACTTTCGACGATTCGTGGCAAGGTTTCCCTCGGTCGGTGCTTTGGCCGCTGCCGACGAAGCGACCGTCATGAGGCTTTGGGAAGGATTGGGTTTTTACCGCCGCGCCCGACAACTTCATCAAGCCGCGAAGCTAATTCACGAACGGCATCGAGGTCGATGTCCGGACACATTCGATGAGTGGATCGAGCTGCCGGGAATCGGTCGATACACGGCCGGCGCGATCTTGTCGATTAGCAAGGATCAGCGATTGCCGATCTTGGAGGCCAACACAATTCGCTTGCATTGCCGATTGCTAGGGTTGTCCGACGATCCTAGGATTGCTGAAACGCAGAAACGATTGTGGTCATTCGCCGAATTGCTGGTTCCGCGAGAGCGCGCGGGAGATTTCAATCAAGCGTTGATGGAGATCGGCAGCCAAGTCTGTGTGCCAAAAAATCCTGATTGCAGCGAGTGTCCTTTGCGAAGCGGGTGCGCGGCGGCGGACCAAGGCCTTGTGCACGTCATTCCGCGCAAAGCAGCGCGCGTCGAACCAACTCACGTTTTTCAATTCGCTGTTGTTATTCAGCGCGGCGACAAATGTCTGTTGCGCAAGTGTGGACCCGGCGAGCGCTGGGATGGACTGTGGGACGTGCCAAGATTCGACGCTGCAAAAGATCAGTCTTCACGCGAGCTATGTCGCATCATCCGCGATAATACTGGCTTGTCCGTCGAAGTCAGCCCGCGTCGCTTCACTTTGCGCCATGGCGTGACCCGCTATAAGATCGAACTGAGCTGTCACGTAACGACTCGTGTGCATGGACGAGTTGGCAAAGAATTGAATAAGCATTGGGCTTGGGTACCGCGCGGAACCCTTGCCGAACTACCACTCAACATCGCTGCTCGCCGCATCATCCAGCGATTGCGACTTTGTGATGGTTCGAGAGATCGGATGACGAGCGCCGGAAACGGCATGTAGCAACGCAAAGGCTTTGTAGGTTTGTGCTACGTTGTGCACTCGCAGGATTTGAATTCGTTGCTGGGCCAAAAAAATTGACAATGCCAATGTTCCGGCGTCGCGATCGGCAAGGTCTGACGTGCCCATGAGCTTGCCGATGAAGCCTTTGCGAGAATGTCCAATGAGGATCGGTTGACCCAAACGATGAAATCGAAGGCTTTGCGCGATCAAAGTTAAATTGTGCTGATGCGTTTTGCCAAAACCAATTCCCGGGTCCAAGCAAATCCGCTGACGATCAATCCCGGCGGTCACGAGCGACTCTGTTCGTTCCGCCATGTATGCGGCAACTTCCTCGACGACGTCTTCGTAGCTGGGATTGACTTGCATGGTCTGCGGATTGCCTTGCATGTGCATGACGCAAACGGCGGCGCCGAAATCCCGCGCCACAGCCACCATGTTAGGATCGCCTTGAAATCCGCTGATGTCGTTGATGATTTCGGCACCGGCGTAAAGCGCAGCACGAGCGACCGCTGACTTAGAGGTGTCGATGGAAATGGGAATGTCAGTTTCCGCCGCCAATCTTTCGATGACCGGAACGACTCGTCGCAGTTCTTCGCTTTGGCTGATCGGCTGCGAGTAGGGACGAGTGCTTTCGCCGCCAATATCTATGATCGCTGCGCCGTCGTGAACCAAATCGAGGGCGTGCGCGACAGCTTGGTCTATGTCAAGAAATTTTCCGCCGTCGGAAAAACTATCTGGCGTGACGTTGACGATACCCATGAGCAACGGCACTTCGCCGAATTGCAAAGTCCCTGTACGAAGTTTCCAAGTCGAGGCCGTTTCGACGATTCGACTCGGCGCGGGCGCTTTGCCGTGATTCATTCCGCACTCGCGTTCGTTAGATCGAGCTGTTTGAAAAGCGGCAGATGACGATAATATACTTCCAAAGTGCATACGGCTAAGGAAGTGACGTAAATGCGGCCCGCCCGCCGCCCCCAAACGTCGTTGTCGGGATCCCAACTACCAGGATGTTTGCCTCGCGTTTCTTGAGACATTGTCAACAAGTCTCGGATGCGGCGATTCCAGGTTTTCCATTTCGGGCCGCCGTAATGATGCACGGCTTGCATGGCATAGTACCAGTAGTAGACGTTGAACTCTGAATCGGCATCGGGCAAATGATATTGAGTCAGCCAATCGATCGCCGCCACTAGCCGTGGGTCGTCCTTCTGCCAGCCTAGATACATGCGGCACAAGATTGCTTCTGCGGTCATCGGCGGAGTTGGCTCGCGGCCCGGTTGATAGCGATACAGAACACCCTCTTGTCGAAAGCGTTCCTTGGCGTCGCGCAATTCGCGCGGCGAAACGCGCCGACTCACGAGGTCGAGGAAGTAATCCGCGAGCTTGAGAGTCGCCGAATCGACTTGCAGGCCGGAGCCGGACGCGCGGGCACTTTGCAATGCCATCAACTGCCAACCGAAAACGCTGGTGTCACCTTCTTGATGGGGCTGATATCGCCATCCACCTCGTTCGTGTTGCGCTTTTTCGATAAATCGAATCGCACGCTGCGCTGGATCGCGCAATTTTTCGTCGCCGGTCATCGCATAAGCTTCGACCAACACGATCGCCGCTTGTCCGTGCGAGTACATGCCATACTCGCTGTTAGTTTCGTCGCGCAAGTCCCCGTTAGACTTTTGGTGGTCGGTCAACCATTTGAGTCCTTTGGCTACGTTGGTTTTGTAAACGCCGAACTCGTGCGTTTGCCCCGCGCCCAGAAAAGGCAGCAGTGCCAAAGCCGTCCCTGCGATATCGCCTGTGTTGTTTGGCCGAAAGTTGTCCTCGTAATCGTCCAAGCTCCAGCTCCCGTCTTTGTTTTGCACGGTCGCCAACCAACGCAATCCGCGCGAAACGGCGGCTTCCGTCAGCGTCGAGCCCCCCTCTTTCGCGACGATATCCGCTCGAACGCGTGGATCGCGAGCCGCCAACGAGCGAGACCGCCCTGTTTCCGTCGTCAAGTTCCTCCGAACGGCAGCTACGTCTGGCAAAGTCGCCAGCGGCGCATCGTCGATTTGAAGCTGACGAGCATCTTGATCCGCTTGGAGCTTGAATCGCCGCAATTCTGCATCACCCATTTCGAGCAAAGGCGCTGGCAACAAGTCATCGGTGAGCTGGTTTTCAATATTTATTGCCGCGAGTTCACCCCCAGGCTGGTCCGACGGATCAATGTAAGTAGTAATTGTGATCGTGTCGTCGAACGGCTCATGCGGCAATAGTATCAGAGCCAGTGTCATCAACAGGATTAGATGAAACAACATGCTCACGAGCCAGGCTGGAATCGGTTTGATACGCTCTCGAATCGTCCGCCGTTTTCGATGCGGCCCGATTTCGAAGTTCGGCGCAGGCCCAGCGGCTCGAGCGCGGCGACGAGCCGAAAGCGCTTGCCTTGGTGAAGTAGTTTCCGCCACGCCGGCTGCCCAGTCGACTCGTTCATTGTGAGTCGTTGCGATTTGCATTGCACCTTGCAGGGCGCGCCTTTGTGCAGGCGACAGCTCGACACAGGACTCGCAGCGCCAGCAATTTGCCATTGCTAGATTCAATCGGAGCGACATCGGTGCGTCGCAATCGGGACAAGAACACAGAATTGCATTTCCTTCGATCCAAATCGGACCGCTAGGCGATTCAATACGTTGACGCCGAGTTGCGTCGACGTCCAATTCAAATTCACCATTGGCCGCGCTCGCCTGCGTGCTACTGCTTGCTGCGATTGACTCATACGGCCCATCGATCTGAACCCGAGGCACGAGATTATCTCTCGTCCTCGGAGACAGCGCTCGGAGCCGCGCCTCGAACGCCTCTTGATCGAGTGGGTCATTCCAACATTTGGCTACCATAGCGACGAGCCTATCCGAAAACGGGAGCAGCGGTCTAATTGTCCGTTCGAAGGCTTGCTGCGGTCAAGCAATTTCTTTCGATGCAAAACGTGCCTCAAAACGGCCCAAAAAACCTGCTTTCAAATCTAAGCCGCCATCGTTCGAAGCACATCGCAAATTTGCCCTCGTAAATCCTTGTGCCAAAGCACTTTACGGCGACGCATATTTGGTCCGGCCGATTGCGAATTAGGCTCAAAACTGGTAAATTTTAGTATGGATTTGCCGGTATAAACTCGCGGCATTCGCGGACCTTAAAAAACACGGTTTGGCAAGGCTTTTTCAATCGCCGTCGTTGATCCGTGTTCAGCGCGTTTGATTGGCGCGACGATGCGTGAAGGAACCAAATCGAGTTGGTTCGCGACTGGACGCGGCTGCTAGCCGCTGTCAAGTGAATTCTAAAATCAAAGTTCTGCCGCGTCTCGAACAAGCGCGATCGGCCAAGAAGGGAAATTAAATTGTCTTCCAAAAACCCAAATGAAAACGCAGACGGCGATTCGGGCAACGGCAATTCCGGCAATGGCGGCGATGTCGTCCGACCGGATTGGATCGACATTCCTATCGAGCAAGAGCTCAAGAATAGTTATTTGACCTACGCTATGAGCGTGATCGTTTCGCGAGCGCTGCCCGATGTTCGCGATGGCTTGAAGCCCTCGCAGAGGCGGATCTTGGTGGCGATGAATGATCTGAATCTTGGTCCGGGATCGTCGCGGGTCAAGTGTGCCAAGATTTCCGGCGACACCAGCGGCAACTATCACCCGCACGGTGAAAGCATCGTCTATCCGACGCTCGTTCGCATGGCCCAAGAATGGAACATGCGCCATATCTTGATCGACAAACAAGGAAACTTTGGCTCGGTTGCTGGTCTGCCCCCCGCCGCCATGCGATATACCGAAGCTCGTTTGTCGCCCGTCGCCGCGATGATGTTGGACGATCTGAAGCACGACACCGTCGACTATGTTCCAACCTATGACGAAAAACGGATGGAACCAACAGTTTTGCCGAGCAGGTTTCCGAACTTACTCGTCAATGGAGCCTACGGCATTGCGGTCAGCATGGCGACATCCATTCCGCCGCATAATCTGGGCGAAGTTTGCGACGCGCTGTTGCTGCTTTTGGAAAACCCACAGACTTCGATCGATGAAATTATCGAGGTGCTGCCCGGCCCGGACTTTCCGACCGGTGGCGAGATTTGCGGTCGAATGGGAATTCGCCAAGCCTATTTCACCGGTCGCAGCGGAATCGTCGTTCGTGCCAAATGCGAAATCGTCGAAGTCAAAAAGGGACGCAGCCAGATCGTCGTCAGCGAAATTCCCTATCAGCAAACGCGTGATTCGGTCGTAGAAAAGATTGCCGCGCTGGTCAAAGGGGACAAAATCAAAGGCATCTCCGCGATTCGCGACCTCAGCGATTTGAGCGAGCCGGTCAAGCTGTTGATCGACATCAAGGGCGATGCCGAAGCCGACGTTGTCTTGAATCAGCTATATCAGTTTTCACCGCTGCAATCGTCGTTCTCAATGATTTTTCTGGCGCTGGTCGACGGCAAGCCGCGCGAGCTTAACATCAAGCAACTTTTGGCCGAGTTCATACGGCACCGGGTCAGTGTGATCCGTCGGCGCACTGAATACATGAAGATTCGGTCCCGCCGCCGCAAGCACATTGTCGAGGGCTTACTCGTTGCGCTTGCCAACATTGACGAAATCATTCGCTTGATCCGCACGTCCAAAACTCAAGCCGACGCCAAACAGGGCTTGATGAATTTGAAATGCCCCGCCGCGATGCTCAACCGAGCGATTGGCGACGGCGCTTTCGCCCAATTCCAACAAGACCGCGGCGTCGCGGATACTTACGGCCTGACGGCCTTGCAAGCCGACGCGATCTTGAAGATGACTCTTGGTCAGTTGGTGAATTTGGAACAAGAACGGCTGGGCAACGAACACGCCGAACTGATGAACGAAATTGCGGAGTATCTGCGGATTTTGTCCGACGAAGACAACATTCGCAAAATCATCAAGGACGACTTGATCGAGATCAAACGAAAACATGCCGACCAGCGGCGAACGGTAATTACCGGCGAAGAAATAGGAAACATCGACGTCGAGGATCTCATCGCGGAAGAAAATATGGTCGTTTCGATTAGCCACCGAGGCTATATCAAACGAACACCGGTCAGCACTTACCGGGCTCAACGTCGCGGCGGCAAAGGATTAAAGGGTGCCCAAGCCGACGAGGAAGATCCCATCGAGCACTTGTTTGCGGCGAGCACCCATGACTATTTGTTGTTCTTCACTAATCGCGGCCGGATGCAGTGGCAAAAAGTGTACGGCCTGCCGCAGCTTGCTCGCGAAAGCCGCGGGCGGGCGATTGTCAATTTGCTGAAGCTTGACGAAGGCGAAAAAATCGCTGAGTGCGTGGCGGTCCGCGATTTCTTGCAGGAAGGACATTACCTAATAATGGCCACCAAGAAAGGCCTCATCAAGAAAACGTCGCTCAGCAAATTCAGCCGACCTCGCGCGGGCGGCATCATCGCGATCAAACTTCGGGAAGACGATGAATTGATCGACGTTTCTGTTGCAAAAACCGGTGACGACATCTTGTTCTCAACGGCAAACGGCATGGCCATTCGCTTTGGAGAAAGCGACGCTCGGCCGATGGGTCGCAATACCAGCGGCGTAAAAGGAATCACTTTGCGAAAAGGAGACGTGGTCGTCGGGATGGTGGTCGTCGATCCAACAGCGACTTTGCTAACCGCTTGCGAAAATGGATTCGGCAAACGAACGACCTTCGGCCCAAAATCCGCCGCCCCAGACGAAGGCGTAGCCGATGTTGAGGTCGAGGTGGAGGTCGAAGATGTTTCCAGTGGGTCGCGCTACCGCACGCAGCGACGCGGCGGCAAAGGAGTCCGCGACATCAAAACGACGGAACGCAATGGCCGCGTTGTTGCGATCGTGCCTGTGCAAGACGACGACGAGATCTTGCTGATGACATCGCGTGGGAAACTTCAACGCATCAATTGCGCAGACATTAAACCGATCGGCCGCAATACTCAAGGTGTCAACATCATGCGATTGGATGACGGCGATACGCTGGCGGCCGTCGTTCGTGTGCCGCGCGATGAAAATGTTGTTGACGAAGATGTGATCGACGCCGCGCCTCGAATTGACCCGCCGCGAACCATTCCTAGCGATATTGCTCCAGCTTTCGACGACGAAGACGAAGAAAACGATTCTGAATCGAACGACGAATCCGAAGAATAATCCCACACGTTTCCCACAACGTGGCTGCATGTTGCACTTTGCGCCACGATTAAATCGGCCGAATATCATTCACCATGCTCGAACTTTGTTTTGACCCATTTCCGACGTTGAAATCGGCGAGACTGATGATGCGACGCATCACGGTCGACGACATTCCGGCGATGTTTACGTTGCGATCGAATCGTCAACTGATGAGTTACATCGATCGGCCGATGGCCGAAAATTTGGACGATGCCCGCACGTTGATCGAGAAAATGGAGGCATCACTCGTCGCCAACGAAGGAATCGCTTGGGGGATTGCGATTGTCGGCGAGTCGACGATGATCGGGACCATTGGTTTTTGGCGAATTACCAAAGAGCATTATCGCGCGGAGATCGGCTACCTTTTGCATCCTGATTTTCAACGACAAGGGATCATGTCCGAAGCACTTGCTGCCGCAGTCGATTATGGTTTTCATACGATGGGGCTGCATTCTGTCGAAGCCAACGTCAACCCAGCCAACGTCGCCAGCATTCGTTTGTTGGAAAGTGCTGGCTTCGTGCGCGAAGCGTACTTTCGCGAAAACTATTTCTGGAACGGCACGTTTCTCGACTCGGCGATTTACAGCAAGCTGGCACCCAACAAAACATAGCTCACGTCTCGTGATTAAAAAAAACGGCCCAAGCCAATCTTGGACCGCATCGCGAACTGATGATTTCCGACCGTAGCGACTACTTAGTCGTCGCGGATTTCGCGCCGCCGCTCTTGGATTTGGTGTAATGAATCTCCATCATTTTCATTTCCTTGCCGTCAGGCATTGCCCCGCTCATCGTGAACAAGCGAGAACCATCTTTGTTGTAGACGGATGTCATCTTCATCTTCACTTCGTTTCCGGTCGCGTCCTTGCCCGTTCCCTGCTGAGTAAAAGTTTGGGTCTTTTCATCCCATGTTCCCTCGGTCGCCATCGCATAGGGGCTCGTCGAGTCAACCCAAGTTCCGGTGTACTTTTTCGTTTCCGGATTGAAGCCCGTTTGTCCGCTTCCCTCAAACTGCATTCCCATCATTTCTCCTTTGAAGTGGCTGACTTGCCACATTCCCCCCAGCATCCAAACGGTTTCGCTCCCCTTGCTGATTTCTGGCTTTTTGGACGGATCTTCACCGAACATTCGAACTTCGCAATCCCAGGTTCCAACCTCGGCATTGAATCGCTCCATTTCTTTCGAGGGCTCCTGTGCCAGTCCAAAGTTCGCGCAGAGCAACATAACCAAAGCCGCAAATTGACACGTTCGAATTTTCATTTTTTTCCCCTAACGAATCTTGATTCTTTTTATTTTGCGCATTGAATCGCGCAGTGCGATTACCGCAAGGGAAGATTATCGCGACGCAATGAACGGGTCGCAACGGCCAAAGCTCACGCCACTCGTGTTTTCCGTGCAAAACAGCAAATTTGCGGGCTTTTCGCGAAGAACGTACGCTTTCGGACGGCTGTCAATTTCTAGGAATTCAACTGCATCCACGGTGCGCCAAACAAAAAGGCTGCTGCAGTTTGGTCTGCGGCAAATTCAATCGGCGGATTCGAATTCTGCTTTCGCCTCGCTCGTGCTTTTTTGAAGTTGCGGTGCATGCTCAATTCCGGTCGTACCGAATGTTCCGGTTGCGCGGTCAAACTATGCGTCAATATCTATCCGTTTGTTCACGATCTTCCACATTTGCGGCCAATACCAGTTGTTGGGCTCGTTACCGACTTGCCGGACGCAACGATTCTCAGCGGCCTACAACAATTCCAAACCCGACCAACGGAACATCCCGATACCAGTGACATCGATCAGACCACTTTTGAGCGTGGTGCCGAAAAAGCATATTCGCTCGGTTGTTTTGGGAACGGGAAATCGCCATGGGCAAATTGAGTTTCGGCAGGTGCCAAGCGCGGATGAATCGCGGCTCGCTGACTTTAGTACTCACCGCGGTCGTCTGTGCATCCGGCTGTTGTTTGCGAGTCGGCCCGCACCAGGCTTACGTTAGGGCTCCGCGCGTTGCCGCGTCGTCAACTTGTTCATGCGACAAGTCATCGTGCACTTACGTCAAGTCATCTGGAACCTTCAAGAATTCGTCGGCTCCAACCACAAAATTAATCGCTCCGACTCCAAAGCCCAACACAACGGCCTGGGTCGCGCCACCAGCCGTGCCAGCCCCGACAAAGATCGCACGACCGGCTTTGTTCGCATCGACGCCGCCTAGCGAGCCAGCAATTACTGCCAAGACCAACAGGTTGCCTTCCGTATCAACTGAGTCGTTCACGATCAAGTCGCCCATTCCAGCGTTCAGCGCCGCGATTTCTTTGCCGCGAGTTGAAAGTGCCCCTGTGGTTTCGCAGTCGCCCAAGTCCACGAACACGAGTCTGCCAACCAATACTTTGATCATAGAAATCGAAGATGATGAGCCCCTGATTCCTAATTCGCCAGATCGTGGGGACATCCTTCCAAATCATATCACTCCGAAATTGACTGTGTTGTTCGACGACTCGCCTATTGAAACAATTCAAACGGGTGCGACCGACGAGCCCGAGTCGGCGGACGCTGGCCCGCGAAATATCATGTTTGCCGTCCCGCCGCTTTATCCATCGAACATTCCCTCCATCGCGAGAATCGTCAGCGTTGAAGGTGCCCCGTTTGCGCAATCATCGCGCCGCCCCGATACGCTGAGCATCGTTCCGCGGTTATCCAGCTCGCGAACTCGGCCCATTGAGCCGGTGTTGGATGACTTGCGAATTGGACGACGTATCGATTTGCTTAATGCGGCACCGGCAGTGCAACGATAGAATAGTTGAGGTTCGACTTGCACACAAAGAAGCTGGTTCCATTGCGTCGGACGGCTTGAGTTTTGAACCGAGACTGGCTGGCCGCGAATCGAACGCAATCATGGCGCGAATTCTGATAACATCCGGCCCGACGCGCGAATATTTGGATCCAGTTCGATACTTGACCAACGGTTCAAGTGGCCGAATGGGTGCGGCATTGGCAACCGAAGCACTTCGGCGCGGCCACGAAGTGCTCGTTGTATCCGGTCCAGTTCAAGTCGCTTACCCAGAAGCAGCACAAGTCATTCGCGTAGTTTCGACTCAAGACATGCTAACGGCGTGCTTGAAAGCATTCCCAGATTACGACGGAGTAATCGCTGCAGCCGCTCCTTGTGATTTTCAACCGCGAGCTGTCGAAAAGCACAAAATTTCTAAATCGGGCGACGGGCTGACGTTGGATTTGGTCCAGACGCCCGACGTTATCGCCGCTTTGGGCAAACTCAAACGGAAGGATCAATGGACCGTCGCGTTTGCACTGGAAACGCAAAACGGATTGCAGCGCGCAACCGAAAAGCTGCGTCGCAAGAACTGTGACTTGATAATTCTCAACGATGCTTCGGCGATTGACGCAGCCAACAACAAAGTTCAGATCCTCGACCGCAACGGAAATGCGACGCCTGCCCAAGGCTCAAAAGACTCCGTCGCCACCGCAATACTTGACCAAATCGAGTTACGGCTTATGGCCAAGAGCGGTTTGTAGAGTGTTACGTTCATTGTTGCTTGTTGGCACGAATCACGGGCAAAACGACATGCGATGGATTTGTTCCGTCGTAGAATAAAGTCAATTCCATTTCGCCTTCGACCGGGATTCGCTGAAACATGGTCATGTCTGCCCCGGCAATCGCGATTCGAACTCGGTGACCCGCTTCAATTCGCACCGAAGTAGGCCACATCTTAAACGCTACCTCGGTGATTTCTCCCGGAACTAAATCCAGTTTGTCCTTTTCTGCAAAACTATGCGTAAGAACGTCTTTCGGCAAATCCGGATCGGGAGTTAGTTTGCGATGCATGAACCGGAGGCCGCCCTCGGTGATGTAACGCGATTGCCCGTCTGGCGCGAGGTCTTCCAAATAAGCGAGCACGGCTCCATCGGCTTGCGACGCACTCAGCCAAAGATGCACTTCGGGCGTTCCAGTGATTTGCAGATCAGAGGCCAAGGGCGACGTCGTGTAGCATTGCATCTTGCCGTCCATTTTTTCCCGTCGATGCAAGTTGAAAACAGGCAAACCCATTTGCGTCATCCAACGGTTGTTTGTTCCTGTATTTACCTCAAAGTCAACTTTAAAGACGTTGTGCCCCACAACTTGGTTGGAAAGTTGATCTGACAAATCAGCTTCCGGCGCAAAATAATATTTCAATGGCTCAACATTCGCGGGAGGCCAAACATCCGATTCGTGCATCTTTTCTTCGCCCATGTTGAAGTACCGAATTGGTGGCCAATCGGTAACTTCGTTTTTCTCACCTTTGAGATAGTGGTTCATGAATGCCAACCACATTGCGAATTGATCTTTGCTACTCGGCACCGGTGGAGCTGGTTTGTCGCCAACAACAAACGGGCTTGCGTGAAACATTCCGCCGTGAGACGACGCGAGGATGACCAGATATTGAGGATTGCTATAGTGTTGAAACCGCAGGAGCGCGCCGTCCGCAGTTCCCGCGTCCAGCCAACTCGCGAAAACGAGCATGGGGACGTTGGAGGCTTCGATGTCCTTTTTCCAAAAGACCGACGTGCATTCGCGCATCGGTCGACTGCCGAGATATCCGACGTCGCGAAACTCAACCAATTGCTCGAGCTTGGCGACATCTGGATTGGCTTCGTGATCTTTCAAAGCCGCGCTCAACAGGCTTGGATCGACAGGGCGAACCGAGGCTCCCATCTTTTCCGTATTGTTTTCGTCCATCCAGCCAACCATTTCGCCCCACGCAGTCATCAGCGCGAATGGACAAAGGCCATACGGTCGCCCTGGACTTGCGAACATATCAAAATCCGACCAGCCGGGTATGACTGCTTTCAAAGCCGGGTGCTTAGAACTGGCGATTAGTTCGGCGGTCGTACCGGAGTAAGAAATTCCATAAGCGCCGACGTTTCCGTCGCACCAATTTTGAGTCGCAACCCAATCGATTATCGCGTAGCCATCGCGGACTTCGTGCGGACCGTATTCTTCCATTCGGTGGCCGAATGAAGCACCCGATCCGCGCACGTCGACCTTAACTATGACATACCCATTTTCGGAAAAGCCGCGATCGATTCGGTTCAAGCCATTTCCCGATCCGGGCGACTCACCCGTTGCCGGATCAACAGCCGACCGCCAATAGCGGGTCAGCTCCAGCAAAGCGGGGAACTTTTTGTCGGGTTCGGATTCGATCGGCAAATGAACATCCACCGCCAAGCGAACGCCATCGTCCATTACGATGTAATGCGACTCAAGCGTTTGTCCTATCGCGTTCGATTGATGGTTGACAAGAAAACAGGCAAGCAGCGCAAAGACAGCGATCGGCAGCTTTGCGAATCTCAAGCGAAAGTGCAAATTCGACATAGTTACTACTTGCTGGGTTCCTGTTTCTTTTCAACCGCCGCATCGGTCTTTTTTGCCTCGACTTTTTTCTCCGCTTCTTCGGCCTGTTTTGTTAGGACGAAGGTGAAGCATCCGTTTTCGGCCGTCGACTTGAAATCCGCAGGGCGTTTCAGGCCGGCCGGATCGTAGCAAAGCGTCATCTTGCCATGTTCGATCTTGATGATTCCGACTGCTTTGCCGTCCGGTGCTGGTCCGGATTCGATCGTCAAATCGATCGTGATCGGAGTTTGTTTGGTATCCACGGTGTAAGCCATAATGAAGTTCGAATCAGGACCAGCCGGAACTATGAACTTGTCTTTGGAAACAGTTACAACGGAATCCAATCGTTCGGCGGCAACTTTTTCTCCCGCCCGATCACCCGAATCGTATTTCCATGTGCCGCAAAGCTGGCCAACATCAAATGCCTTTTTGGCCAACTCGAACAAGTGCCATCCGTTCTCGGAATTGGATTCAAACTTGTCCGGACGCTTCGCGCCAGTCGGATCGTAACACAAGGTCAGCTTGTCGCCGGAAAGTCTGATGATCCCGATGGCCTTTCCTTCCGGAACGGGACCAGCGGTGATTTGAAAATCCACTTCCATTGGATTTTTCTTTGTGTTCAGTTGATACGCCATGACAAACGTACCGCCCTCACCTTCGATCGTAAGGTCTTTTTCGTTGATCGTTACGCCAGCGATTAGACCCTCGTCGGCAGATGGATTCCCGGCACGCTTGCCCTCGATAAATTTCCAATTGCCGCAAAGTTTGCTTGGATCAAAATCCGTGCTATTTTTTTCGTCTTGTGCTTGAGCAATGCCCAAGGAAACGACGCCGACAAGAATTGCCGCGCAAACGCGTCGCACCAAAGGCAAAAATGAATTGGTTGACAACATGTGAGATTTTCCTTTAAGTGAATTTGATTTGAAATATGCGAGTGCCAATGGGTGGTCCTCCACAGACAGTCAGCGAATGACTGACAACCGGAAAACCGTTTATACCTCGCACAACCCGCAAAGCGTCGTTTAACCCGGAGCCAACGGCGACGGAAACTTTCTTGGCGTCAAAGCCGTCGCCGTTGGCTCCGGGTTAAACGCAATACCGTTCAAGTTTTCATAAATCACGACTCCTGCTAGTGTTGCGTTTCGTCAAAAACCAATACCAGCAAGGAGTCGTGACATGAACGAGCAAGGATGCTCAAGATTGGCA
>JANNYC010000105.1:0-17827 GCA_031409895.1 Planctomycetota bacterium | reverse complement strand
GAAGCCTGTCCGCCGAGCCTGAGTTATCGGCTCAGCAAGTTTGCCAGTAAGCACCGTGCGGCATTGATAACGGTCGGCGCCTTTGCGCTGTTGCTGATTATGGCGACGGGGATCAGTGCGGCCCTGGCTGTGTGGGCGAATCGAGAACGAGGCCGCGCCGTCTTAGCCGAATCGGCCGCCAAGGAGCAGCAGAGCCGGGCGGAATCCCGCGAGACTCAGGCCATTGACGCGGTGAAGCGGTTCGGTGACGTCGTCGCCAACGAGGGCGAATTAAAGAACAGCCCGCAACTCGCCGGCCTCCGCAAAACCCTGTTGAAGGAGCCGCTTGCCTTCTTCAAGGAATTGCGCGAACGTCTCCAGGCCGACAACGACACAACAAACGAATCGCTGGCTCGCTTGGCCAACGCCAGCTTCGGCCTGGGTGTTCTGACGGACCAAATCGGCGACAAGCAGGACGCTCTGATCGCGTATAGAGAGACGCTGGCAATCCGGCAGAAGCTGGCCGATGACAACCCCAACGTCACCGAGTTCCGGAGCGCACTGGCACGCAGCCACAACAACATCGGCCTTTTGCTGAGCGAAACCGGCAAGCCGGGCGAAGCGCTCACGGCTTACAAGTCGGCGCTGACAATCCAGCAGAAGCTGGCCGACGACAATCCCACTGTCACCCAGTTCCAGAGCGATCTGGCAATCAGCCACAACAATATCGGACTCGTCCTGAGCGACACCGGCAAGCCCGGCGAGGCATTGAATGCGTACGAGTCGGCGCTGGCGATCCGGCAGACGTTGGCTGACGCCAATCCAACTGTAACCCAATTCCAGAGCGACCTGGCAGACGGCTACAACAACATCGGCCTTTTGCTGAGCCACACCGGTAAGCCGGTCGAGGCGATGAAGGCGTACGAGTTAGCGCTGGCGATCCGGCGGAAGCTGGCTGACGCTAACCCCAGCGACACCGAGTTCCAAAGCGACCTGGCAGACAGCCACGGCAACCTCGGTAACTTGCTAAGCGAAACCGGCAAGCCGGACGAAGCGATGCAGGCGTTCGAGTCGGCGCTGGCAATCCAACAGAAGCTGGCCGACGCCAACCCCACCGTCACAGCGTTTTCGAGCAAACTGGCAAAAACCCACTTCAACATCGGCAAATTGCTGAGTAAAACCGGCAAGCCGGGTGAGGCGCTCGTGGCTTACGAGTCCGCGCTGGCAGTCCAGCAAAAACTGGCTGACGACAACCCCACGTGGACCGACCTCCAGAATGACCTGGCTGTCGGTCACAACATCATTGGCAACTTTCTGATGACCACGGAAAAGCCGGCCGAGGCATTGAAGGCGTACGAGTCGGCGCTGGCGATCCTGCAGAGGCTGGCCGACGCGAATCCCACTGTCATCGTGTTCCAAAACAACCTGGCAGGCAGTCACAACAATATCGGTCTCTTGCTAGGAAGAACCGGCGAGCCGGGAGAGGCCATGAAGTCCTACGAGTCGGCGCTGCCGATCCGTGAGCGGCTGGCACGAGAGCATCCCGAGTCTCCCGACTACGCCAGCAGCCTGGGCGGACTACTCAACAACATGGCCCAGACCGACCTTACCGACAGACGATACGAGGCGGCCCGCGATCGGCTGCTGCAGGCGGTCGTCTGGCAGAAAAAGGCTCTGGCCGCCAACCCGAAGAACCCAACCTACCGGCAGTTTCTGGGTAACCACCTGACCAACCTGATTAGAGCGGCCCAAGGGCTGGGTGATTCCCAAGGCGTGGCCGACGCGGAGCGAGAAATTGTAGAACTTCGCAATTCGGAACCGGCAATGATCACTCTCGACGCGCGGCTGGCCGCGATCATCAATGGAGATCAACAGCCGGGCGACAATCCCGAGCGGCTTGCCCTCGCACAACGAGCCTACGAGAAATCGCTCCACGCTACAGCGGCTCGCCTCTGGGCCGACGCGCTCGCGGCCGACCCGAAACTCGCCGACGATCGCCAAGTCCAGATTCGCTACAACGCGGCCTGTGTCGCCTCACTAGCCGGCTGCGGCAAGGGAAAAGACGATCCCGCGCCGGACGACGTGGCAAAGACCCTCTTGCGCCAAAAAGCCCTCGACTGGCTGAAGGCCGAACTAACCGCCTGGACCACAACGCTCACTAGCGCCAACGAACCGCAACGCGAGTTCATCGCACAGACCCTTGAGCACTGGAAAGTCGACGCCGATCTCGCCGGAATCCGCGACGCGAACGAACTTGAGACATTGCCCGAAGCGGAGCGCGAGACTTGGAAGACTCTGTGGACGCAAGTCGATGAACTGCTGGCTAAAGCCGCTACGCAACCTGACCAGGATCAACCATAACAGAAGAAAAAATGTCCCACACCGCGTTGGATGGAACGGACGAAACGTCAATGAGAACGCCGCTGCCATTCATGGGGATCTCGATGACCGTGAAGTACCGCAATCACGTGCACCGAATCGTTGTGAACGAGGTAACTAACAACGTACGGAAAGCGACTCAAACTTCGCTGCCGAACGCGTCCCAGAACGACCGCCCCAGCCAACGGATTACCGGCAATTCGACCGAGCGTCGCGTCTAAACCATCGCGAAATAGAAACTTCAAGCCCGGACGTTGCTTTTCGTACCATTCAATTGCTCTGCGAACATCCTGTTTGGCATCAGCTTCAACAACGACCCGGAACGCCATCATTCACCGAATAATTCTTGGCGGACATTTTCCCATGATTCTCCCGCGTTTGGATCGGCATCGAACGCCGCGACTCGACGATCAATTTCGACGAAAATAGCGTCCGATATTGGTAGTCGTCCCTTTTGAATCAGATCCTCCAAAATTGAATTTGCCAAGGCATATTGCTGGTCCACAGGAAGCGCCTTGATGCTTGTGAGCAATTCCTGATTTGTCGTTTTTGCGATCCTCCATTTCCATTCGAAGTATGGCACGAGCGTGCTCAAAATGAACCTTGGTGAGAAAAGAGAAAAGGACAGGCCGCGTTCAGGCAGTTGTGGGTTGATGTGGCGGAACTGCTGAAGAAGCGGCAGACTTGACGACAGAATGGACAACCGACGGAACATTCAAGTGTTGCGCAATACGCCCTGGCTCCCGTGAATCTATTTGCACGTCCACGTATTAAATTTCTGGCAAGGGGCTCGTCGCGTCACCGAATCGATCGAGCTTCAATCCCATCTTGTTCATCATGCTCAAGTACAGGCGACACATTTGTCGGTCGGGATTTTCCAGGTAATCGAGGTTCTGCCCACCTTGGATTTGACCCCCTCCCGATCCCAACAAGACGACTGGCAACTGAGTCGCATCATGATTTCCATGCAGCATGCTGGAACAAAGCATCAGCATCGAATTGTCCAATGCCGTCCGCTCACCTTCCTGGATCGAATCAAGCCGGCGGGCGATATAGGCGACCTGTTCCAGGAAAAACTGATTCACTTTCAACCAATCATCGCTGTCACTATGCGAGAGCAAATGATGGATCATGTAATCCACGCCCAAATGCGGGAATCGCAGTGTGCCGTGGTCATTGTTCAGCTTGAGCGTACACACACGCGTCGTATCGGTTTGGAAGGCCAGGACGAGAATGTCCGACATTAGACGCATGTGGTCGACAATGTTCTGCGGAATTCCATCGTTCGGGCGGGCGATGTCGGGCGTCGATAACGTCGGGCGCCAGCCTTGGACTTCACCTGCCTTTCCAGCCCGATCAATTCGCTGTTCGACTTCGCGAACCGAATTCAAGTATTCATCAAGTTTCTGTTGGTCCAGCCGGCTGATCTCGCGGCGGAAATCTTGCGCGTCTTCCATGACGGCATCCAAGACGCTTTTTTCACCGCGTTGCGATTGATCCTTGAACAACTGATCGAATGCCAAAGCGGGATAGACTTCCAATGGAGTCGGAGTCGTGGGACTACTCCAGGAGATATGCGAACTGTAAAGCATCGAATAGTTTTTATGCACCGCCGGGTTGGACATTTCACAACCGAGCACCAGGCTGGGAAGCTTCGTGGCTTTGCCGATCTGCTGGGCCACGACTTGATCCACGCTGGTACCGCTGTGAATGGCACCGCCGGCTGCAAGAGGTGCTCCCGAAAGCAAGTTCCCGGTTTGCGAGCTGTGAATGTTTCCCTTCAAAGCTTCGGCGTTATAAAGTCCGCGAATGAAAACCAAGCGTTCGCGAAAATCGTTCAGCGGCTGCAGAACCTTGCCAAGTTCCATCGATGCTCCGGAACCCTTGGCCCACCACTCCCGGCTGTGAAAGCCGCAACCCGCAAATAGAATCGCCATCCGAACGGGTGCCTGACCATCCTCGAACCGACTTCTACCGGCTCCCCAAACTCGCAACGATTCCATCCAAGGAAGTGCCATGGAGACGCCCATTCCTCGCAAGATAGTGCGCCGGGAAATATGATAAACGCTCATGCCTATGGTCTCCTGGTCTTTGAATGGTCGAGCTTATTGTCCGGTCGATCGTCCTCGGATACTTAGGAATTGGGGGCTGGTGACTATGGATTCTACCGCAACGCTAAATCGATAGCCATGTTGTTGCAACGATGCCTGCATTTCATCCAGCAACGGTTCATCCGAAAGCAAAACCTCGCGACCCAACGAATAACCCAACAACTTGCGGCAGAATTGACGAACCACATCATCGCGCCGGTCTGTTGCGAGATAGGCTTCCATTCCGGCGATGCCTTCAATAACTCTGCCGTCGACTAACTCAGCCCGAGTATCGACCTGCGTCGGACGCAATCGCCCGATCGCATCAAACTGTTCCAGCGCGAAACCGTAGGGATCAATTCGAACATGGCACTTGGCGCATTCGGGCTGGCCGCTATGGAGTTCAATTAATTGGCGGGCCGTCAATCCATCGGGGACGGTTTCTGGCAATTTTGGAACATTGGCAGGAGGACGCGGCAGTCGCTCGCCAAGCAAAGTTTCCGAAACCCAAACGCCGCGCAGAATCGGGCTCGTCCGAGAGGCTCCCGACTGACTGGCCAATACTGTGGCCATCCCCAGAATTCCTCCACGACCCCGAGTACGCATCCCGTTAATCTTTTGCCATTCGGATCCGCTGACCCCTTCGATTCCATAATGTTTGGCCAACCGCTGGTTCATAAACGCGTGATCGCCATCGATCAGGTCAAGAATCGAACCGTCGTTGCGAAACATGTCTTCGAAGAAACGGACGGTTTCCTCGTACATATCGTGACGAAGTTCGGAAAATTCAGGATACAACTGTTCGTTCTTGTCATTGTTTTGATCGAAATTCCGAACGTGCAGCCATTGGCAGGCAAATTGAATTGCCAATCGCCGGGTCCGCGGGTCCTGGAGCATCCGCCGAGTTTGCCGCAGGAATTCCGCATGCTCTGGCACTACGCCGGTGACATTTCCCTTTGTCTCTTGGTCGCTGTCGTCGAGTGAAAGTTGACCTGATTCGGCCAGCGCGGAGAGTGGCTCGTCCGGTAACGACGACCACAAGAAATAACTTAATCGAGACGCCAACTCCAATTGAGAGACGGGCGTTGCTTTCGACTCTTCACTCACTTGCTCCAGTTTAAAAAGGAAAGCGGGTGAAGTGAGCACGCGAGCCAGAACCAATTCGATCGCTTCGTCATGCGGAATCTCCGCCCCGCGCAGTTCCTGATAGAAGCTCTGTATTTTCTGCTCTTCATCGGCATTCAATAGCCGCCGCCAGGCCCGGCGGGCAAATTGTTGAACGGCCCTAACATGGGATGATTCCGCTTGCAAAAGCCGTACTCGAAACGCATCGGCACGATCGTAAATGGACTTGCGCATCGGGGCAAACGCCGTCACAAGGTCCGGACGATCCTGGGTGGCGAACTCAGAAATTTGCTCAAAGGCGGTGGTCAATAAAATCGGTTCCTGACTGACAAAGTAAAGCTGATCCCAGAGTCGATCAAGCTCGGCCGACTGCTCGTCATCGAGCATCAGTCGCTGAAGTTGTGAGTCTTCGCGAAAATACAATGTCAACGTCACGGCTTCGTCGACCGGTACGATCCGTGCGTAACACAAGGCTGGCGGGAACAACTCGCGGAACTTGCGCAGGGCCTTTTCCAATGGCTCGAGCGCCGGGCCCGGATTGGCGATGATGGGTTCACTCAAACTAACGGGCAACTCTTTCGGCCGGGAATTCAGCACGCGTAATTGCACACTACCACCCAAAACAGGACCGGCCGCGCCGAGCTTTGCATGCAACGTGCCGGTCGTTCGAAATGTCGCTTCCGAAATGAGCTGCGCCGGCAATTTGATTTCCACAATTTGCGGCGCTTGCAAACAGAGATTTGCCGCATCGATTTTCGTTCCATCGGGGTGCCTGCCAAACATCGCTGAATCAAGTCCGTAGGCGGATCGGGATTCTGTGGCATTCGTGGGCACTGCGTCCAGCCAATGCAACGGACCGTTCCAAGCCAACAATTGCTGCCGCAACTCGCGATCTCCGTCACTGAGCGAAGCCACATTCGCTGTCGTCATGAGCTGTTGGATCGAAATCGCCAGTTGCTGAATCTCATCCTGAGCTTTGGAATCGATGACGGCTGCCCGCCACCGCGCAATTGCCGAATCAACTGGAAGGCTCGCGGTGGACTCCGCCCCGACGGGACGGGCGCAGAAATGCCAAGTATCCTTGTTGCCATAGGAGTCAGCCAAAGGGTTTCCCTCGTGGACCCGGTCAACCACGTCCGTCGCCAGATTCCACACTCGCTTCTCGCCGCCGACTTCCGATAGCGTCAAGTCGACCATGGTCGTATCGCAACTGTGATCCTGGCCCCGGGGATTGACGACCAATGCAATGACATCTCCGTGGCGGACTTCAATCTCGACTGATGGTGAAAATGTTTGTTGATTTGCATTGTCGATTCCTCCCTGGTCAATGATCGTCACTCCGCTTTCATGGACGCGCTGCAGGCTCCATTGAATCCCGTTTCCGCAATTGTTATCCGCATCGGCTACGGTTCCCTGCAGCTTGATTTGTCCGTCCAGCGGACTTCGCCAGGCGACCACCGACTCCAATGCTGGGGAGGGATGAACAAAGACACTTCGCGGCGGAAGGGTTAGCGTTGAAAAGGTGATCGTTTCTTCGGACCGGTTCGATAAAAGACTTGGTGTCTGAGGGCTTCCCCAGCCATGGATTGCCGCAAATCCCCCGACGTTTTCGATTCGCTCGGTCAAATGCCCTTGGATTTCGCGGTTGGCTGGACCCAGGCCAACATAACCGGACCATGCTTTCAATAATTGCGGATTCAGGTTCCTGTTTTTGGCGACGGCGTCAATCGATTCGGTGGTCGAGCGAAGCTCGCGAACGGCATCTAAATATCGGGTGGTCGCAGGTGACTCTGACGCAATCAGGGACTCGATTTGACTGGACAATGAACGGACATCGCGCAACAAAATCGGAGGGCGTCCGTTCGTAAACTCCAAGCGGGGCTGCTGCCATTCAACAAAGTCATCCGAATTCCCGTCCCCCAGAACACTTGCCGTTAGGTACAAGACAAAATCACGATCGCTGGCGGCTGACAACGGAAGGCTCAGCTCCTGGCTAGCAACGACGGGAGAAACCGCTTCCATCCAGGAAGCGGGCCCGCCAAAGCGACCGATTTGACCGACCGAATTGAATCGCCACAACGATTTTTGTATCTGTTCAATCCCGGCGACGAGGGCTGGAACATCGTCAACGGACGCCGCTTTCCACTTGGTCTGTAACTCGGAGAGCCAGAATGAAGTGGAACCAGAATCATCCTGTGTCAGGGCGTGCCAAAGTCTGCCGAGATATTGCGGGTTCAACGACCGCTCTTCGGCGACTTCTTGGAGCGTCGTCTTGCCACTGGCGAGGTCATCGCGATGCTCGACGGTCGCCTGCAGGTATCTGGCGAGGGGGAGTAATCCGCCTTGATTGGTATCGAACTTGATGCCTTGCAAATCAACAGGCATTCCGCCACCGTCGTCGGTAAATCGGCGATAGAAATCCTGAATCCGGGCCAGCAGTTCGTCAGAATGATCGCGGCGGCTGGTCCAGAGAGAGAAACGAATGCCATCTGGAAGGAGCACCGCGTGCCGGGCCACGTCATGGGCGGCGTCCAGGTACTTGGTCACGAGCGCAGGAGACATCCCTTGTGCGGCCCCGGAATTGGTGAAGCCTTCGCCGGCGGCACCATCGACAGGAAATTCAAGCGTCGGATGCAACGAATCCACGCCGGTAAGATCCTGAATCGTGTAGTTGTATTCGGCGTTGCTCAGTCGCCGAAGAATAACCGGTCCTGGATCGCCGGCCTGAGCTTTCGCGGCATTCTTGAGCCAACTATGCACCCATGTATTCAGCTGCACGAGTTCGGTAGCGGTTGGTTGCTGTGCATCCTCGGGGGGCATTTGACGATTGTTAAGAACCTCCCGGACTTTTAGCCAAAGCTCTGGGTTAGAGCCAAGATCGTCAAACGCCCGTGACGTCCCCAGATCAATTTCGGCTTCCGCATCGTCGCCTGCATGACATTCCACACAATATCGATTGAGCAAAGGCCGAACGCCATCGACAAACGATCGTTCCAATAATGCCAGCTCCGTTTCCTGCTGTGCGATCGCAACCGGTACCCAGCAATGAAACATCAAGCCTGCCAGGCCCACGATCACTACTGCCCTCATGACATCGCATTTAATTTTCATGCGTCCACACGAGTGAGCGATCAAAGGGGTCAGGACTCTTTGATTGCCACATCCTGTTGTGATGATTACTGCTGTCGCCCGCATGGATGTATTGTTGACTCCAAGTCAAGTCGTCTGGCAAATCCAATCAAAGAGGCCTGACCCCTTTGTTCAAAATATCCCCGACAGGAGTCGAACCTGTAACCTTCGGCTTCGGAGGCCAACGCTCTATCCAATTGAGCTACGGGGACGTTGCGAAACAGCGATAGAGACCCGATCCATTGTCGCGCTGGAGGTAGTTTTGTCAACGATCGAAAGGTTGTCGCTGAACGAGAGCCTCCCAAAATCAAATCGCCCCTCACCCTGCCCTCTCCCCGGAAACCGGGGCGAGGGAACAAATTAGCTTGGGAATATCGCTACGCTAATTCTTGGATGCAATCGGCCTGTTCGTGCCGCGCGTTGTTGACGACGGTGTCGACCGGATAGAACGCCATGTCGTCGTTGGCCCAAGGTCGCAATTTGGATTGCAGCCAGGTCGCATCTTTGAAGTCGCGGTCGAGCCAAGGTTGAAAGTCATGCGGATCGAGGATGACTGGCATGCGATCGTGCAGCGGCAAAAGAAATTCGTTGGCGTCGGTCGTGATGATCGTGCAGGACTCGACAACTTCTTGAGTCGCTTTGTCGGTCCACGATTCCCACAATCCGGCAAAGCAAAACGGGCGATTGTCCTTGAGCGTAATGTACTGCGGCTGTTTTTTTGTCCCGCCGAGCTTTTTCCATTCGTAAAATCCGTCGGCCGGGATCAGGCAGCGGCGGGATTTGAAGGCCGCGCGAAACGAGGGCTTCGTGGCGATCGTTTCGCTTCTGGCGTTGATCATCTGGCTACCGATTGCACGGTCTTTAGCCCAAAAAGGAATCAAGCCCCAGCGCAATTGGCACCAGTGAAGCCCTTCTATGGGCGATTGTCGAACGACGGAGATCGCTTGAGTTGGTGCGATGTTGTAGCGCGGTTTGAACTCGGGCGGAGTTAATTCCAAGTCGGTGAACAACCGGGCGACTGCGCTGGCAGGAGTTCGTAGGGTAAATCGTCCGCACATGGGGTAGTTGAAAGTTGAGGGTTAAAAGTTGAGAGTCCAGTGTACCCACAAGCCTCAAGTTATTCTTAAGTAAAGAACTTCCTTACTGACCCTTCGCACGAAGCGGGAGGGAAAGAGAATTGCGCTCGGCGCGAGGCAAAAAAAGTCGAAATTGAAAGTTTGCTCTCAACTCTCAACTTTCAACTCCTCAAGGAATCCAAGCGGCGGCGTTTCGAATGAGGCGATAGAACCAAGGCAAACTGTACTGGGTGATTTGGCGTGTGGAATAGGTGGCGGTGCCGAGGATGTCGCGGGCGGCGAGTTGGCCACTTTCGACGGCGGGGCCGATCCCTTCGGCCAGGTCAATTGTAGCGAGTCCGGCGGCGTCGCCGACAATGTACGCTCGATCATTGCTAATTAGTTTTTGGCGACTGCCAATGTAATACGAATAGCCTTTGGGTGATGGCGGGTCGGCGTCGATGCAACCGGCGCCGCGCAAGAGTTCGACAAAACGCGTCCATAAAGCTTCTTTGTCCCAGTCTTCATTTTGCGAACGGAGGCCGCCGAATCCGATGTTGACCGCGTTGGCTTTGGGGACGTACCAAGCGTAACCGAACGGCCCGGCATAGGGAAACCATAGCGTGCAAACCGAAGTTTTCGGCGCGACTTCGTATTCGATTTCTTGGGCGACGATCAACTTACCTGCGTCCGGCGCGAAGAATGCTTTTTTGACGGGGCAGTTGGTTCCTCCCGCACCGATCAAGTTGCGGCATTGAAATTCGTCGTCGATCACAAAGTGCCCGTTGTCCCGGACGATGTTGTGGACCGTGTGTTCGGCGTTGGGCGCGCCGGATCGTTCTAACAGCCAAGCGTCGAATTCGATTCGCCGGATCGAGTATTGCAAAGCTGTGACGACGCGCGCGAATTTGTGTCGGCGGCCGAGGAAGAACCGAAACCGATCGAGCTTGACGATCCCGTGAGGATAAGTACTCGGATCGAGGTCCAAGTCGACGAGGACCTTTTGCGTGATCCAACCGCCGCAAAGTTTCAAACGCGGCATGGGCTTGCGGTCGAGGACCAAGCATGTGCGTCTGGCGCGGACCAACTCGAGCGCGGCGGAACTTCCCGCAGGACCTGCACCGATGATAATCGTGTCAGCCGTTTTCACTGGTCGACGGACGTTGGAAAAGTGGACTTCCCCTCGCTCGAATTCGACGCTGAGCCGTCCATGTCGCGATACAAATAGTCACGAGTCCAGGTCACGTCGTTGTCGTCGGCTCGATTAAAGAGGACTTGGAAAAGTTGATAACTCCCAGTCTCGAATGCGGCCAAACTTCCCGCTAGATACATTCGCCACATGCGAACGAATTTGTCATCGAACATCGCGCGGATTTGTTGCTCGTGGGCTTGAAACCGCTGAATCCAATGGCGGATTGTCAGGGCGTAATGCAGGCGAATATTCTCCACATCGAGTACGGAAAATCCGTTGGGCTCGAAAGTTTGCATCATTTCCGACAGCGTCGGCGGATTGGCACCGGGGAAAATCCGCCGTTCGATCCACGGGCCAGTGGGTGCCGCGACGTTTTGGCCAATGCTGTGAATGAGTCCGCGACCGCCCGGTTTGAGCGCGCGATTAATGACTTGGCCCAGCAGCCGGTAATTGCGTTGGCCAACGTGTTCGAGCATTCCGACGGAAATGAAAACATCGCACGGCCCGGCAATCGTGCGCCAATCGGCTTCGATGAATTCAACGCGACTATCCAAGCCTTCGTCGCGCGCACGCTGCCGCGCGAAACTGATTTGTTCGTGCGAGATGTTGTAGGCTTGAACGCGCACGCCGTAGTGTCGCGCCATGTGCAAGGCCAGCCCTCCCCAGCCGCAGCCGGCTTCGATCACGCGCATGTTCGGTTTGAGACGAAGCTTGTGGCAGACGTGATTGAACTTGGCGATTTGAGCATCTTCAAGTGTGCTGCTAGGCTGCGAAAAATACGCACACGTGTATGCCATCCGCTCGTCAAGCCACAACGAATAAAAGTCGTTACCGATATCGTAATGGTGATGAATGTTCTTTTGAGAATCGCGTAAAGTGCTGCCGCGCGGCCAGTGTAGCCATCCAGACAAACGCATTGACAAGTTCGAGTGACTCCCCGCCCGCCGCATCGCCCGAAACAGCTCGATCGTAACGTCGTCGATTGGTCCTTCGATGAGTATTCGGCCCGTGGAGTACATCTCGCCGAACTGAAACATCGGATCGGAAATGACTCGCCAAAAAGCTCCATTGTCGACGAAGCGAATGCGGCCGACGCTGGGAACCTTGGAGAGTGGTGGCTGAATTTGCTCGCCGCTGGTTAGCTCAATCGTGACGTTGGGTTGCCCAAACGAATTGATCAACCGTTCCAGAAGCCGCCGCTTGAACGAACGCCGACCCTTTGCGATTCGTGGTGATTTGTTCGTTTGAGTTGCGGACCCCGATTGTCCGACGTTGAACACATGAGGATTCATGGCTTGATCCAATGTTTCGGGTAAACGTGTCCTTATATTATGGCGCGCCGAATTGCCTTTGCAAAACGGCAAACCGCGTGCCAACGATAATCGCCTATATCCTGGGCAGAATGTGCCTAATACGGAACGGAATATAACCAAAAGCTTGATTCGGCCGTGCTGCGGCGGGCTTTTTTGGCGCATCGGCAAACTCATCGGTTCGCCCGATGGAATGAATCGGTGCCTTAATCTACATAGACAATATGTACGATTGCCGGTTCAGCGCAAGTTGTTGCCAGGCGTCGCTTGACCTAAGATTTTGGTACGTCTTCACCGATTGAACGGCCTATGAACTCCCGACGCTTATTTCAAACGCGATGGTTTCAAGTCGGGGCGTTCGTTACGCTGCTGGCCGTTGTGGCATCGATGCTAGTGATTCGCAAGTCGCGGCAGGATCGCGCGGTCATTGATGATGACACAAAACAAATTTCGGAAGAAACCGAAAAGGCCAAACCCAAACCCCCGGCTTATATCTTGCCGCCCGTGGCTTTGCCAGGTCGATTCCCTAAAGCCGACTTTCTAACCGACAAGTTCGATCTTGAGAAAGTCGAAGACTTCAACACCGTCAATCGAGTGAAGGCCGGGCATTGGGCGACGGTGCTAACTCAAATCGTGTCGAACGATCACGACGCACAAGCTCAACTCCGCGCGCGGATGACGAACGTGGGCGGGGAAACGCTACCGGTCTTCGGGACCGATCGTTGGCTGAATGCGATCCGCGACGTTTCGCTTCCCAAGGGTCAATGGAAACAAGTCGAGACCATGACGTTCGTGACTCCGCGTACCGATCAAGCCGCGACGTCCGCCACATTTGTTTACGAACTTTCGTTTGGACGTTCCAGAGGATCGGTCGAGTCACTGGCGCAGCCGACAATCATGTTGAACGGAGATCAATTTCTAATCTGCGTTTTCGACCAGAAGCCAGCGCGGTTCCGCTTCTTGGACAAATTGGATTGCGTTGTCGGATTTAGCCCGATGTCGTGGCTCAAACTGACCGATTCGGTTCAGACCGAGGAACCCTATCATTGCGTTTTTTCCCAGCCCACTGATCCAGCGCCGTGGCCGCGATCTGCGCTTACGGCAACGGCGATTGCGTATGCCGTTTGGTCGGATTTTGATCCTGCCGCGCTGGACGGCGCTCAACAGCAGGCATTGATCGATTGGCTTCATTGGGGTGGAAACTTGATTATCAACGGACCGGAGGGCTTAGAACGGCTCCAAGGAAGTTTCCTAAAAGATTATTTACCTGCGGAAATCGATCAAAGAGTGGACCTTACGGCAGCGGAACTGATGCAGTTCTTGCAACCGTGGGCAGCCTTGCCGCCGGAAATTTCCGCGCCGACGCCGGGCTGTCGGCTCAAGCCCTTTGCCGATGCTCAGATGTATGACGAATCAAAGTTATTGTGCGTTCGCGCGATCGGTCGAGGTCGTATCGTGGCGACAGGCTTTTCGCTGAACGCCGAATCGCTGCTTAGGTGGCCCTGCTTTTCCAATTTTTTCAACGGCGCGTTGCTTGGAAAATCTGGACGCGCGATAAATCGCGGCGACGAATTCGACCGTTCAGGACGATATTCCCTTCAAAATCAATTCCAAGATCCAAGCCGCATGTGGTATGTCAGCCGCGATCTGCACAGCCGCGTTTCGGATTCTCCTCCGTCGCCGCCGATTCAATATTACGGAGTTGACAAGGTCGACGAAAGTCTTGGCGAGGCGAGGCGGCTGGGAAATGCCGCGTGGAATGACTTGAGCCGTGTTCCAAACAGCGCGGGCACAATCTTGCGGCGGCGTGCGACAATCACTCCGCCTAGTTCGAAGTTCGTACTGAAAGTTCTCGTGGGTTATTTGCTGCTGCTGATCCCGATCAACTGGGCCGTGTTCCGATTTATGGGCAAATTAGAGTGGGCTTGGGTTGCGGCACCAGTAATTTCAATCATCGGCGCGCTGGCGGTGACGCGATTGGCCGCATTGGATATTGGCTTCACGCGTGCCAAGGATACGATCGCCGTGCTGGAATTACACGAGGGATATTCACGCGGGCATCTGGCCGAGTTCTCGGCATTATATTCATCGCTGTCGACGAATTTCCGGTTCGAGTTCGATCAGAATGACGCGCAGTTATTGCCGTTGCTAGTCGATTCGGAGTCTCTGAAATATGGCCTCGGCTCGTTGCCCAGTTCGGCTTCGCTAATGCCGGCGAACTGCTCTCGCGGTCAAAAAACAGCGATCGAAAATTACCAAATCCGCTCGAACACGGCAGGATTTTTGCACGCCGAACGAATGGTCGAAGCAGGTGGATCGATTTCCCTCCAGGCGGATGCGACATCCCGTGTCGTGGAAATTGACAACGCCAGCAGCTTGACGCTACACGACGCTATCGTGTTTCGTAGAGTTGAAAATCAAATCGAAGCCGCAACCTTGGTTCAATTGAGCGCGGGAACCAAATCGGCACCGCTGAAGTTCGCTCCGATCGCGACGGAGATAGACGACGCATTTATCAAGGGCTGGCTCGCCCAAGGCAATTGGCCTTTCGACCAAACCGATTCGTTTGAATTGTTCGATGCCATTTTCTCCTGGCAGCCAGCCGAAGGCGAGTATCGCTTGATTGCGTTATGCGACGACGAAGTTGCGCCAATGACTTGTCGACCTGTTCCAACTCGTTCGATGACTGCAACCGTCGTCGCGGTGTCGCTGCGATCCCAGTTGCACCCGATCGAAAGTGACAGCCCCGAACTTTGGTCGCTTTATCAGCCTAGTGATGTCCAACTTGAAGACTATTTCGAACCGGAAGAATTTGACCGATGAGCATTATTGAGCTGAACCATTTTGGCAAAGACTACGGCGATTTCACGGCGGTCGACAGTCTGGATTTGAAGATCGAGCCGGGCGAGCTGTTTGGCTTCATTGGGCCCAACGGAGCCGGCAAGAGCACGTCGATTCGATTCTTGGCGACGCTGCTGCGACCGACGCGCGGCGACGGCATGGTCAACGGTTTTAGCGTGACGCGGCAACCGCTCGATGTGCGCCGCAGCATCGGCTACATGCCTGACGCTTTCGGCGTGTACGACGGAATGAAAGTCTGGGAGTTTTTAGATTTTTTTGCGGTGGCGTACAAGATCGGCAAATCGCAACGCAAACAAGTCATCAACGACGTGCTCGAACTGCTGGATTTGACGCACAAAAGAGATTCGTACGTCAACAGCTTGTCGCGCGGGATGAAGCAACGGTTGTGCTTGGCCAAGACGCTCGTGCATGAGCCCCCCGTGCTGATCTTGGACGAACCGACCAGCGGACTCGACCCGCGCGCTCGAATCGAAGTCAAAGCGCTGCTTAAGGAACTTCGGCAGATGGGCAAGACGATTTTGATTTCCAGCCACGTTTTATCCGAGCTTGCCGATTGCTGTACGTCGATTGGAATTATCGAACGCGGAAAGCTATTGATGCACGGCCCGATCAGCGAAATCTATAGTCATATTCGCAGCCATCCGGTGATTCAAATTCGCGTCAACCTGGGTGCCGATCGCGCACTGAGCATCGTGCGCAGCCAACTCAACATTCGGGATGCTTGGCAAGACGGAAACAACATTACGGTAGAATTCAGTTCTGCGGACGATGATCCGGGAGTCTTGTTGCGCAACCTGATCGAAGGTGGCATCGACGTCCGCAGCTACAGCGAAAAAGACCCAACGCTCGAAGACGTCTTTATGACCGTCACGAAAGGCTTGGTGGCGTAACGCCGCAGCTTGAGGTTAAAAAGAACTAGCGTCAATTATTTCGCGACGGCCGATCGTGCCGAGGGCATGCCAAATATTTGAGTCAATCGATCCTGGAACTGGCTTCACCGAGCCATCCAAAAAACTCGCGTTCACTATGTTGCCGGGATGATAACTACGCGCGGTAATGGCCGCGTACGTCGGTTGAGTGGCGCTTCGGCCTTCTTGTTGAGTATTCAAATCGATGTCGTATCGTTTGCCATTGAAGTTGTAATTTACTTTGGTATTTGGAACAAACACTGTTGTGATTCCAGAATGATGAACGCGACCATCTGGCCATTCAGTGTGCCCAGTGTTGTCGTGCAAGTTGGGCCCGAGTTTGCGCTGCCCAGCCATTCCGTCAAAAGCATTGGGATTGCTGGGGACGACGGGGCCTGGATCAATTGTGTTGCGAAGGTAACTGGTAAATGTTTTGACTTCTGCCGCGCAAAGTGTTTGGCTGTTGCCGTCCGGAATTAGACTCACGCGACTGTTGACATAAAATGGGCCGTCGGGCTTTGTATTGCTGGTCGGATCGTAGACCAACCACGATCCCATGTTGAACCCGTAATTTTGCGGATACACATACGCGACGCCGGCGTTAACTCGTACCGTATCGTTAGCTTCGCTAGGACACTGGTAGACGGCGATTCGAGTCTTCGGGACTCCGCTGAGGATTTGCGCATCCCAAGCAATTTGCAGATTGACCTTGTCATAGGCATTGCCCCCTTCGATATACGGCAGCAGCCGACCGTGAATCGACCACGAACCGTTATTGCCCGCCAGAACCGTCCCCGGAACGATTTGAAAGCTGGGCGGAAGATGCTCGTGCGTTGTTTGATAGTTTTGCGTCGCCAAGGCAATCTGCCGCAAGTTATTTTGGCAACTCGTCCGGCGAGACGCTTCTCGCACGCTGTTGATCGCCGGAAAAAGCAAACTCATCAATATCCCGACAATCGCGATCACAACCAAAAGTTCGATCAGCGAAAATCCGCGGCGCCGATACATGCAAAAACTCCAATCGCGTATAAAATGTGCTGCGTCGCATCAAGTTTAATCACGTCAGACCACTTTGAAAAGGCGAAAAATTCTTAGCCGCCTGCTGCCGGTTTGCAAGTATGCGATCTCAAATTTTTGCTGACAATTCAGCCGCTTTGAATAAAGCGACTTGATCGCCGACGCAAACACGGCCGGACTGTTGGACTCGCGCGGTTAGGCCGCCGTGGCCGCGCATGGCGTTATAGCCGCCGGGGCCGAGGTTTTCTTCCATGCGGCGACACGGAGCGCAATCTCCCGTGCCGAACAAGATCGCCGCGCCGATTTGAAAATACTGATTCTTGAGCGATTGCAGATTGATCCCGGACACGACAATGTTCCGCCGCAACAAGCCTGGGTCGATTGAATCACGTCCAAGAATACTGGCCATCGCTTGAACGTGTTCGAATTGGATCAATGTTACTTGGCGTGACTTGCCCGCGCCGCCGTCAAACCGATCGCCGGACAATCCGCGCTGCTCGTCTACTTCGATTTCGCGCACGATGACCAGCGGTTGGAGTCTCGCGGGCCGAACGCCGATCCAACGGACTTGGCCGATTTGCGGGATCGTCGAAAAAAGGTCTTGGAATTCCATGGATTCGCCTCGCGTTCTTTGTTTAACCGCAATACCGTTCAAGTTTTCATAACCACTGTCTCCGCAAAGGTTTTGGTCAACGGTGGCAGTTTTCGATGTTCGGGTCGTTTTTTGTTCCAGCGTGACATTTTACGTTTGATCACACGAGGGTTGATTCGGTTGCGACGT
>JANNYC010000104.1:0-4293 GCA_031409895.1 Planctomycetota bacterium | reverse complement strand
TAGAATCGCAGGAATAAATGTCTAGCCGCCGCGAATACTGACGGGCGGAAAACTATTTTGCGGGAGCATGACGGAATTGATCCAAGCACAATCGCTCAAGAAGTCGTATGGCACAATCCAAGCCGTCGACGATTTGAGCTTTGAAATAAGGCCAGGCGAAACATTTGGACTGATCGGGCCCAACGGCGCGGGAAAATCAACTACGATCGCGATGTTGATTGGATTAATTCAGCCCGACCAAGGTAGCGTTTCGGTCGCTGGCTCAAGTCCCACAACGCCAGCCACACGGCAGAAAATCGGCGTCGCGCCCCAAGCACTTTCGTTGTACGAAGAACTTTCCGCCAAAGAAAATCTTTCGTTTTTCGCCAAGCTTTACGGCCTTGCCGGCGCACGACTTTCGGAACGAGTGACGTGGGCATTGGAGTTTGCGGGACTATCGGACCGAGCCAACCATCGCGTCTCGACGTATTCAGGTGGCATGAAACGTCGTCTCAACATCGCCGTCGCATTGGTTCACGATCCGAAAATTCTTTTGCTGGATGAACCGACCGTCGGCGTCGACCCGCAATCGCGAAATCATATCTTCGAAAGTATTGAACGGCTTGGCGAAGGCGGCATGACCATTTTGTACACGACACATTACATGGAAGAAGCGGAGCGATTGTGTGATCGTGTGGCGATTGTGGACAAAGGTCGGCTGCTTGCCTTGGATACTGTTGCCAGCTTGATTCGCCAACATGGCGGCACCAGTCAGGTCTTGGCCGATGTTGACGTGTGGCCTCCAGAACTTGCGTCCCCAGGAAATATGAACGGCAGCGAGTTACGATTCGCCGCCGTACGCCCGCTGGAAGAAGTCGCGCGACTATCCTCCCAGGGAGCAACATTTCATTCGCTGCAAATCAACAGCCCGAATTTGGAAAGCGTTTTTCTTTCACTCACGGGTCGTAGCTTGCGCGATTGAAATTATCTCGGATTGGTTCAAGATCAAGCTACCGACGCAAGTCGGTAGTCCTGACACAACTGGCTAAGAGGCGTGAGGCATGAGGCTGTAGGCCTGAGGAAGAACTATGCAAGCTACCGACGCAAGTCGGTAGTTCTGACACAACTAGCTAAGATTCATCAAGGAACCCAAATGCGAATTTTGCATCTAGCCATAAAAGACCTGAAATTACTGCTCCGCGACAAGCTTGGAGCGTTTTTCATATTGGGCTTTCCGATCCTCATGGGTCTATTTTTTGGCTTGGTCATGGGCGGCTCGTCATCGGGCGACCCCGGCAAAATGCAAGTCGCCATTGTCGATCAAGACCAATCGCCGATTTCGCAAAAGTTTATCGAGTCGCTAAAGAAAAACGACAACATCGAACTCGCCACGGAATCTCTTGAATCGGCGATGGAAAGCGTTCGACTGGGCAATCGAACTGGCCTCGTCGTTCTCCCCAAGGGCTTTGGCGAGAAAGCGGGCTTGATGTGGGAACCGCAGCCGGAAATTCAGCTTGGCATGGACCCATCCCGCGCCGCCGAAAGTGCCATGATGGAGGGCTTCATCATGCAAGCCACCGCCAGCTTGATCGGCGAACGATTTCGCCAGCCTCGCGAGTTCTTGCCCAGCATCACCTCTGCCCGCGATCAAATGCTGCAAGGCGCCGCGAGCCCTCAAACAAAACTTTTGGCCAGTGTGCTCTTTGGTTCGCTTGAAAAAATGGTTGAGTCAGCCGACCAATTACAGAATGACGGCATCGAAAGTTTGGGAATAGGCGGACCACAAATGCAATTCGCCAATATCAAGAACTTGGACGTCATGAACAAAATCGATCCCAACAGCGTTGAAGCCCAAGTCCGCAAACTGCGTTCTCGTTGGGATGTGAGCTTTCCGCAAGCAATGCTCTGGGGCGTCCTGGGTTGCGTCGCGGGCTTTTCGATTTCGATTGCGCGCGAACGAACGATGGGAACGATGCTCCGCTTGCAAGTCTCACCGCTGAGCAAAATGCAGATTTTGCTCGGCAAAGCAACTGCTTGTTTTTTGGCAGTGTTGCTCGTGATGGTCGTTATGGTTTCGCTTGGGCTGCTGCTCAAGATGCAGCCGTTGAGTTATTCGAAATTGGCGGTAGCGGCCGTCGCAACGGGAATTTGTTTTGTCGGAATTATGATGACGCTCGCCGTGCTTGGCAAAACCGAACAGAGCGTTAGCGGGATTGGCTGGGCCATTAATACCGTAATGGCCATGATCGGGGGCTGTATGATCCCAGCCATGTTTTTGCCTGGATTCCTGCAAAAGATCAGTTTTATCAGCCCGATCCGCTGGTCCATTCTTTCGATCGAAGGTGCGATCTGGCGTGATTTTTCCTGGCAGGAAATGCTCCTTCCGTGTGCGGTCTTAGTAGCCATCGGCGTTGTGGGCTTTTCGATCGGCACGACAATTTTGTATCGTCGAACGACGTGAGGTCTGCGCTGAAGTCGTTCCGGAGCCGCGCAGTAGGACCAATCGATCATCGTCTATAATCGTTCCCTCATGGAACCCTCCGAACTCATCGAACGCATTCGCAACGACGACGTGGAAGCACTGGCGTCTTACCTCGAGTTGCAAAAAAATCGCCTCACGGGCTTGCTGCGGATGATCGCCGGGCAACACTTGCAACAAGTTATGGAACTGGACGATCTGCTGCAAGACATTTCCACCAGCGCGATCACGGCCTTACCGAAAATCTCCAAAGACGCTTCGTTCGACGTCGATTCTTGGCTTGAGCAATTGGCGCGAAGGCGAGTGGTCGACGCGCATCGACGGCATTTCGGTGCTCAAAAGCGTTCGGCAGCCAAGCAAAGAAACTTCAGTCAGATGGAAGCCTCCACCAACGCGGCCGCCAATTTGGAGCAACTTCTCATCGCCAGCATGACCTCCCCCAGCATGGCCGTCAGCCGCGATATGCGACTAGCCAAAGTCCAAAAAGCCCTTGTCGAATTGAGCGCCGAGCAGCAGCAAGTCATTCGCTTGCGTTACGTCGAGAACTTAACCACGCGCGAAATCGCCTCGCAACTTTCAAAAACCGACGTCGCCATCCGCGTCATGCTCTCACGGACCATCAAACAACTCGAAGCAGCGCTTAAAGATCCTTCCCCGTAGCATCCGTTTCCGCGATCCCAAATTTTGCGGAACTTGGGACAACCAATTGACTCTTTGCTGAAGCGGCTTGACTTTCAGTGATTATAAAGTACTATAAATTGAGCAACAACATGTTTTTTAGACACTTTAATTGTGCATTATGTCAAGAATTACAAAATCGTTATTGCCAAAGCACGAGCGGATTCTATCGGTTGTTTGCGAAAACTTGCGATTGGCCCGCTTACGCCGACGCTTGTCAGCCGAACAAGTCGCGCAGCGCGCAGGAATCAGCCGGAACACACTTTTGCAACTAGAAAAAAACGCTGCCGGTTCGTCCCTTGGAACGCTGCTTGTCGTCCTAAGTGTGTTGGGACTTGAGACGGACCTTTTGGCTCTGGCCAAGGATGATTTGCTTGGCCGAAAGCTCGAGGATGCGCGCCTCAGTTCGACTCGCCGACGCGCCCCCAAACTTCCTCGAAACGAAGGCAAGCAATGAGTCGCGAGATTGTTGTCTTCGGCGACTGGGAGGAACTTGGAAAAGTACGCCGCATCGGACTATTGCGAGCCGATCCAATACGTGGCCAAGAGACATTTTCATTTGAATATGATCGGGAGTGGCTAGAGAGCGGTGCTGCAATGACCTTGGACCCAGATTTGGGGCTCTATCCTGGTCCGCAGTATCTCGCCGATCAAGGTCGGCCGAATTTCGGTATGTTCCTTGATTCATCCCCCGATCGCTGGGGAAAGTTGCTCATGCAACGCAAGGAAGCCATCGCGGCCCGCGCGGCAAAAAGAAAAGAGCGACAACTTTTCGAATCTGATTTCCTGCTGGGTGTTCACGACGAACAGCGAATGGGCGGCCTTCGATTCAAAATTAACTTGGAAAGCCCCTATCTTTCCGATGACGATGGCATGACCGCGCCGCCTTGGACCATGCTTCGCGAATTGGAAGCCGCCGCTTGGCACGTTCAGTCTGATGATTGGTTCGAGGATCCTCGATTTCCCGAATGGCTGAAGTTGCTAGTCGCTCCTGGTTCGTCGATTGGCGGTGCTCGCCCTAAAGCAGGTGTTTGTGACGAGAAAGGCAATCTTTGGATCGCAAAATTTCCCGGTCGAAACGACGAATGGGATGTCGCAGCCTGGGAGATGGTCGTTCATCGGTTGGCGGGTGCCGCCGGACTGGAGGTCGCAGATGC
>JANNYC010000103.1:0-20460 GCA_031409895.1 Planctomycetota bacterium | reverse complement strand
ACCCGATTCATCGGGTGCCAATCTTGAGCATCCTTGCTCGTTCATGTCACGACTCCTTGCTGGTATTGGTTTTTGACGAAACGCAACACTAGCAGGAGTCGTGATTTATGAAAACTTGAACGGTATTGGGGTTAAACGAGTCAATTATCGTTTGCTAACGCCCGATACGGGGACTTGGACGGGGACGGGTTGGATGTCGAAGACGATGTCGGTGCCGCGAAGGGCGGGCATGGTTTTGGGCCTAAGGAGTTGGCCCATGCCTGGAAAATTCTTGAGGGTGCCGTTTTCGACTTTGGCCTTGTATTCATTGATTGTGTTTATGACGTCTTGATTCAAGACGTCGCGGCCGTCGGGGCCGGGTCGTTTGAGCCAATCGAAGCCGCCGACGCAAACGTAACTTTCGAATCGATCGTGAAACTCGTAGGCTTCGATGTCAGCTTTGCGCAGTTCCGTGGCCAAACGATGGGCCTTGTCGCCTGCTTCGGCAAGTTTGCTTTTTCCAAGCGACTTGCCAAGTTTTTTTAAGCGCGATTCATCGTTTTTCAATTGTTGGATTTCGTTCAAATTAAAAGTCGTTTCGCCGCGAAAAGTCGCGACTCGAACGCTGTACGCTTTCGGGCAATCGAGCAAGCTGAATTCTATTCCTCGATTCAAATCCAGAATGAATTTGTCGACGTGCTGCTGTGCGAAATATTCTTCGGGAAGCAACGGGCTGGGAATCAAGATCGCTTGGCCCATCGGCCCTTTCTTCTTTGCTTCGGGGTCGCCGGAGACCCGACGAACCCAATCGCGCATATAGCCAAGACTTTGGTTTGTTGGAGCCGTTGCATTGAACGCGAGCGATTTGGGTCGCATCGTTTTAATCTTTTCCAAAGTCAATTCAGCACCGCGATCATCGAGCCCGGAAAAATTCCCGACAACTACGGCGATCTCTTCAGAATCTCCACCATTTGCAAACTTAAACTGCAGGGACCGTGCGGTGAAATGCTTATCGTCGACAACATCAACTCTCCCCGTGCCGGCGCCGTTGACCGTTTCGGCCAATTCAAATTTCTTCGTGTAGACAAACGCGTTGAGGTTATTTTCACTTCGCAACTCATGGACCAAATCATTGGCTTGATGTATTCCGTTTTCGCCGGAGAATGAGGCGCACATGATGAGCCAAGGTCCTTCGTCTTTGGTTAAAGAATAAGTTTTATCCTTATCTGCGTCGACGTGTCGGCTAAACGGAAAGGCGATCTTTTGGGCCCAACCAACGGACGCCATGCAAATAAAGAAAATCGCAATCACACTCAAGCGCAATGTTCGCGAAGTCATGGCGTTAAACTCCCGTCTTGGGCATCGTTGAAAAAAGGCCCAGAAGCCTAGCAATCGGCTCGCCTAGCCGCCAGATCGAATTGCTCGTTCGTTTGGAAAAACTTGGATGTGATTGCGATGAATAATGGCGCACGATTCGACCTTAGTTGCACGAAAAGCAATCTCGCCGCGTCGCAATGGGGTTGATTTTCACTTAAGCCAGCTTATCTTGGATCGCTGATCAGAAGTACGCTGGGGTCTGTTGCCATATTGAGTTGGAGTCAGCATGCAGTATTCGTTTCGCTTGGCCGAGTTGTTGAGCCATATGCCCGATCCGCGCAAACGGCCAGGCACAATTAAAACCATCGTCGAGTACACAGGCTTGGATCGCCATCAAGTCGCCGCGCTGCTCAAAAACGAAGTCCAATACATTCCGCTGAAAGCACTTTCGAGACTCTGCGATTTCTTGGTCGAGCATGGTCATGCAACCGCAGATCAGCTACCGGGCGCTTTGTTCGCCGTCGAGCCAGAAAGTTTTTGGGAGCTGCTAGCCCGCCGTCGCCGCTTGCAAATGTGTTTGGGCGTGCGGCGCGTCATCGAAGCCGCGAATCCAGAAGTCTCGTATGTGCCCGCATCGGATTCAGTCTTGCTTGGCGAACTTCTCAATGGGGCCACAACGCTTGGCGGAACCCTACCGCTACGAAAGTCACTGACGAATCCCGACGAAGTTCAGCGGCCCGAGCATTTGAAACAGTCGCTCGTGTGGAGTCCGGGCCAAGCACCCGACGCGGACGTTCGCCAACACGCAAACGAAATCTACGATATGTATTCGGAAGTTCACGGCGACAAGGGCTTAGTCTGCATCGGCAGTACCAAGAGCAATTCCGTCGTCGAACTCGTTATCGCCAATGCGTTCAACGCAGACCCTTTCGTATCTGAGGAAGGCGTTGCGAGCCCGCGGGAAAGGCATTGTCCGTTTTTTATTCGCTATCGCGAGCAAGATCCGCAGCCAATGTCGTGTATGGGCGGCATGAAACTTGATAAAAGCAGCAAAGCAATGGCACCGGGAATTTACTACGAGGATGCCAAAGGCAAATGGGTCCAAGGTGGCTTTGAAGATTCGAAGCATGAAACGGCGTTGGTTTTTTACATCCATCGCGAATCGCTGGGTCGCCTGGAAATGGTTCTGGCTGGTTTTTCGGGCCGCGCAACGCGATTGCTAGCGCGAGGACTGGCCGATCGTGCACAGGACTTTTGGCCCCCAAATTTCGTAGGCCAAGGAATCCAAATCGGCGCTTTCATCGTGCAGTACACGCTCGCCAGTCCTTCGAAAAAAGGCTCCGACATGCTGCGCACCGATCTTGCGGCGTCCAGCAAAGTCATCCCAATTCCTCCCGAATCCATCGGCAGTCGCATTTCGCAATGACCGGATAATCGAGCTAACCGGATGAGTCGTCGATTGCAGCGTCGTGACTTCGATCTTTCGCCACCATGCTTGCGATATCTGACAAGCTAAAACAATTGTTCCGAACAGTGCCGCAAACGCCAACAGCAGTAACGGGCGACTGGCAGTGGGTCCGATAACATCTTCATCACGTCATGGAGCGACGTCATCGATCGAGGCGAACGGATTCGATTGCTGGCACGCCGACAAGTCGCTGGCGTGACGATCAGCGGAATGCCACCTCGCCGCCAAGCATCCTCTGATCAGTTGCGTGTTCAAAGCTAGTCTAGGAAACACCAAGTGGGCAACGACATCAATATTTTGGCATTCGTAAAAGGCGAGGAACGATATCTCTTTTTGTACAAGAATGAAACCCGATCCGAGACGCTCAGAACGCTCGGCCGTTTCGCTTCCAATCCCGAACTGAGCTTTAGTTGGTACGACGCGGCTGTCCTCAGCCAACGAGTTCGAGCCGATGCCAAAACACACTTTCCGGTTGCCTCTCGAATCAGCAGCGATGTACTAGACGACATCTTGCTAGACGACGAACCGTTGGGTTAAGCGTTGTTAAAGGGGCATGATAAAGGTGTCAGGAGTCAATAGTGCGAAGCACCCAACGGGCCGTTCCGGCTATTGACTCCTGACACCTTTATCATGCCCGCAGGGTGCCTTGCACTATTGACTCCTGACCCCTTTAACAACAGGTTTGGTACAAGCCCGTGAACGACGCGATTCAACGCTATTTGCGATTCCTCAAAATCGAACGCAACGCGTCCGAATTCACGATCAAATCGTATCGCGAAGACCTGCTCGTTTGGGCGCAATACCTCAACGACTTGTTCGGCAACGAACCATTACTTAACAAAATCACTGCCGTTGACTTGCGAGGATACGTCGGTGCGTTGACAGACGCCGGCTACGCGAGCTCTTCAGTCGCTCGCAAGTTAGCTTCGATGCGAAGCTTCTTCAAGTTCGCACAGCGCGAAGGATTAGTTAGCAATAATCCGGCCAAACCGCTTCGCAATCCGCGGCGCGATCGCAAGCTGCCGCATTTTCTGACGACTCGCGAAGTCGCAAAACTTCTGTCCGCGCCCAACACCACCGAGCCGCTCGGAAACAGGGACAGGTCCATTTTTGAAACGATTTACTCGGCGGGACTACGGGTTAGTGAACTCGTCGGCATGAATGACGAGGACTTGGACTTGGACGACGGCCTCGTGCGGATTCGTGGCAAGGGCAAGCGCGAACGGCTGGGCCCGCTGGGGAGCTACGCCATCGATTCGATCCGGAAGTGGTTGAGTGTTCGGCAACTTTCCGGTTCGCAAAAAGCGGGCGGTCGAGCGCCGGTATTTACCAATCGGTTTGGAAAACGCTTGACGACGCGCAGTGTCGCCCGAATGCTTGAAAAATACTTGCTGCAGACCGAGCTGAATTCGAAAACGTCTCCCCACACGCTGCGCCACAGTTTTGCGACGCACTTGTTAGACGGAGGTGCCGACATCCGCAGCGTGCAGGAATTACTCGGTCACAAAAGCATCGTGACGACTCAGATTTACACACACGTTAGTACCGCCGGGCTCAAACAGGCTTACGAAAAAGCTCACCCTCGCGCGGGACGTTGAGCACACGCTCTACTTGGGGATATCCGGTTTGGCAACATCCGGCTTGATTCCCAAGACATTATCGCGAACGATTTTTGTCAAATCGCTTGCCGGCTTGGCGAACTCGCGAAAGAAATCGGCGTTGGTAAATAGTATTTTGCCATCCGCGCCGATCAAGCAAAACGCAGGTATGGACCGAATCCCAAAATCGGCTAGAAGCGGATGCTGCCAGCCGCCAGTTCTGCCTTGGGGCCAAGTCAATTGTTGGGCCGTAACGAACTCCACCGCCTTTTCGGTAGCTTCGTCGACGCAAATCGATACCAACTCAAGCTTCAGCTCGTCGCTCAACGCCTCGTACATTTTCTTCAAAGCCGGCGCGTCCCGCTCCGCACCTGGGTTACTAGTCGTCCAAAAGTAAACCAAAACCGGCCGGGATTGAAGCTGCGTCAACGAAAGTCTTCCGCCCTTGTCGAGCGAGTCAATTTCAATAGCCGGTGCAATCTCACCCACAGCAAGTAATCGCGTGACCGTTAGCGGTAACAGTTTCAAATCAAGTTCGTCGACGTCGAGGACCTCAATTAGACCGAAGACTTCTACAGCGTAGTTCTTCGACTCAACTTCGACGTCCTTGCGCCCAAACAAATTGTATTTACCGGGGGGCACGTTCAAAACTTCAAAGCTGCCGTCTTTTTGGGTTTCAAGTTGGAATCGGCGTTGGTTCTTGTACTGCTCCTCGCGCTTGGCAAGGAACTCTTTACCCGCATCGCTGTCCTGGAATTCTTGGACCCAAGTTTGTCGTTGTTCTTCGGTTCGCGTTCCCCAATCCGATGGCAGCGGCGGCGGCACATATGCAATTTGCTCGGCAATTCCGACGGCCAGCGTCGCAAGATCAAACTCAAAAGGAAATCCTTGATCCGCAATTATTTTTCCTTTGACCGTTGCTCCCTCATCGTTCGCAGCTTTTTCCTGAGCTTCTGTCGCAGCAACCGCATCGGGTTTGGATTCTTGCCCCAACACGAATTCGGCGTGCATTGAGCACGTTGCCGATATCAAAATCAAAAACACAAATCGAATTTTTTCAAACATTGAATTCCTGGAAAGGAGCGAGCGAAAATCTTGGTCGATCCATTGTGTCGGCGATCAACTCGATCGGACTACATTTTCCCCATCATGCCGACGAGGTCGGCGGTGCGGCAACTATATGCCCATTCGTTGTCGTACCAACTTAGGACTTTGGCCAAGCGCCCGTCTTCACCGATGACTTGCGTGTAATCGGCGGCGAAGATCGAGCTGTGCGGGTCGTCGATGATGTCGGTCGAGACGAGCGGGTCTTCCGAGAAATATAAAATGCCTTTCAGTGGACCAGCGGCGGCGGCTTTCATTGCGGCGTTAATCGATTCAGCGGTTGCCGATTTATTGAGGACAACCGTGAGGTCGACGAGGCTACCGCAACTAACGGGAACGCGGACGGCGATCCCCGTCATTTTGCCTTTCAGTTCAGGGATCACAAGCCCGACTGCTTTTGCGGCGCCGGTCGAAGTCGGAATGATGTTTTCAGCGGCGGCCCGGGCACGATACAAATCTTTGTGCGGCAAGTCCAAAATCTGTTGATCGTTGGTATAAGCATGGATCGTCGTCATGAGTCCGCGTTCGATGCCGAATGTTTCGTGCAAGACTTTGGCGACCGGTGCAAGGCAATTCGTCGTGCAGCTCGCGTTGGAGACGCACTTCATGTCCTTGGTAAGTTTGTTGTCGTTGACGCCGATCACACAAGTCAGATCGCCGCCGTCTTTGGCAGGCGCGCTGATTACGACTTTGCGCGCGCCGGCTTGAATGTGGGAATCGTACCCAGCTTTCTCGCCGCTGGCTCGTTCGGTAAACACGCCAGTGCTTTCGACGACCACGTCGACCTTGAGTTCTTTCCAAGGCAATTTTCGCGGGTCTCGTTCTGCGTAAACGCGGAATTTGTCACCGTCGACAATCATATTCTCCGCGTCGTAAGTGACCGTCCCTTGGTAGCGACCGTGGACGCTATCGTATTTCAGCAGCGTGGCAAGCGTTTTGGTATCGGTCAAGTCATTGACCGCGACGACGTCAAATTCTTTGTTTCGCTGCATGAAATTGCGAAACGTCAACCGACCGATTCGACCAAAGCCATTGATGGCGACTCGAACTGCCACGGGCAACCTCGTATGTGAAAAAGTCTTCGAAGAACAATGCGCGGATTATACGAACGGCCAAAAATGCTTACAAGCGGCAAGCGATGAGCGCGATGGATAACACTCTTGTGTTAGTCGTCGGTACACGGCCCAAGAAACCCTTGTCAAGTGCCGACGCGAACGCAATCTCAAGGCAACTCGACAGGGTTTTTCGGCGGAGCGGACGCGAGAAGTTCGAGCATTGCTTTGCCTAGGGCGTCGCCGACGAGGAAATAGGTTTCGGCATTGCCAAATTCGTGGTGGCCGTGGCTGGGATTCGGCGAGTCCTCCGGCTTGCGGACATAGTCGTGTGTTTCAACGAACCGTACTGTGCCTTTGAAATCGGCGTGATCAGCGGCTTTTCGTTGAGCCATTCGTAGCGTCGACCATTCGTCGGGAGCTTCGACCCATGGGCCAGTCAGCTCGCCGATGACGATGGGAAGATTGGGCGCGTCGAATTCGTTACGCACATCGTTGATCAGGTTGATCAAGTTCTGTTCGTATTGCGGGACAGCGTTTTTCGGATCGCAGCCATCGTTCCAGCCGTGATACCAGACGAAGCCCGCGAGCTCATAGCCTCCGTCGTCGTATGCCGGAAAGTCTCGCTTGAGGTTGTTCAGCGCTTCGTGAACCTGTTCTATCATCATCTTGTAATAAGGGCCGATCGTTCCGCCCGACGACGGCGGACGGAAGTCTGTGAACAGACTTTTGCCACCCCAAGCGGTCTTGATCAGTAGGACTTGGTTTTCGAAATGGTCACCCACAATGTGACCAAATTGTAATTCAGGACCAAAATGATGCTGGCCGCCATAAACCGAAAAGCCGACCGAAAGATTTCCAGCCTGTAGCGGACTGCTTTCAGGTTGATAGCGCACCCAAACGTCGTCGCGAACCACCCATTGGCCTTGAGAGTTTTTGAGATGCTTCACCAAGGAAGCTGTCGTTGGATTGGCGAACATCGAGGCAAGCGTGCCTTTGCCAGAGTTGTAGTCTTTGCCCTCCAAGTCCACGACGGCTTGGCCTTCCAGTTTTGACTGCCCGGCAAGAATGAAAACTTTAACGGGTTTATCGGAATCGGCGGCCAGCATCGACGACTGACTGCAGCCGCAAAGCAATACGACCAAGGTCAACGAGCGAGTCGACATGATTGATCAGAGTTTCGGCGATTCGTCACTAGGATGATAAGAGCTGGCGTGTTCGTGGAACAAATGGCCGTGAAGCCGATGTTGATGGCTGCCGGCATTCGGCATGTCCTTGACGATCGACTCGGCACGCTGGACTTCCTCGTGAGTGCCGCATACCACGACGAGACTGTTGCCTTCGTCGAGCAAACGCTGATATTCGTCGTGCGTCGGCAAGTTAATCGAGTCATCCAAGTCGGCTTTGTCCGCGCCTCCCATGCCGCCGATGAGCCCACCCGCGAAACCTGCGTAGAGCATGGCTCCGACCGCCAACGCGGGCGAGGCCGTTAAAGCGGCCGCCGCAACTCCAAAGCCCGCACCGATTCCCAGCCCGATGCCTGCACCTTTCACGGCTCCATTGGCCAACACGCTCGAAGTCGTCTCGTGATTTTTGGGCGATTCATTTTCTGGGAAATCGTTCTTCACATGTCTCGTGACGAGCTCGACTTTCTGATGCGGGAATCCTTGCCGAACCAAGGTCTCGATCACGGACTTCGCAGTTTCCAAATCGTCGAAAACCGAAACCAAAGCTCTGGAATTCAAGTTGTCGTTTTTCAAGTTCATGATCCGACCCTTATTTGATTGAATGAAGTCGCATTCTATGTGCGGTCCAAAAACGCCATTTGGCATGATCAATTGTTCCAGATCAAAATCCGTTGAACAGCATCCGAAACCAAAAGCCGCACGGAAATAGCAAGAAATATGTGCGAAAAATTGGCTTCCGCCACGAAAGTTGGTCACTTCGTTGATATTCGAGAACCAAAATCAAAGCCTCGACGAGTGGGGGTTAGACGCCAATTTCTCCTTAGAATAAGCGAATTTTCGCCAGAGTTCGGCGGTTTCGCTTTTGCCTCTAAGCCAAATCAGCCCGCTGAAATCGTACTCCACGTCCATTGTCTCGAATTGGAGTTAAAATGATCGGCACGATGAAACGCCTGAAATTGGACCGTTGCTTAATCACGAGTCGCGCAGCCTTGGCCGCGATGGCGATCGGTTACATTTGCCAGTTTTTTGATTTTCGTGGCTTTGCCCAAGAGCCAACCGCTGTATCGCCAACAATTGAATATCAACGCGACGTTCGCCCGATCTTGTCTGAGACGTGTTTCAAGTGCCATGGGCCGGACGATGCCGCGCGGCAAGGCAATTTGCGTTTGGATCGCCATGAAGACGCTGCTGCCGTGTTGGAATCGGAAGCCGATGAGCCGCCTGAATTCATTCGCCGAATCACGAGTGACGATCCGCTGGAAAAAATGCCGCCCCCGGATTCCAAGTTGCGCTTGAGCCCAAAGCAGATCGAGGTGCTTCGGAAATGGGTTGCCGAAGGTGCGACGTATTCCGTCCATTGGTCGTTGCGCCCAATAGTGCGGCCCGATCCGCCAGTGAGCGGCGATGCAACGTGGCCCATCACCTCGATCGATCAATTCGTTTTCGCTAAGCTTCACGAGCACGGACTTGAGCCCAGCCCACCTGCGGCCAAGACAGAATTACTGAGACGACTTGCGTTTGATTTGACCGGCTTGCCGCCAACCATCGACGAACTTGATCAGTTTCTCGGCGACGAAAGCGAGCGAGCTTACGAAAAAATGGTCGATCATTATCTCATGCAGTCCAGCTACGGCGAACGGATGGCTTTCCACTGGATGGAGGTCGCGCGGTACGCGGATTCCTACGGCTACCAAGTCGACCGCGACAGAATCGTTTGGCAATGGCGCGATTGGGCGATAGGAGCTTTCAATGAGAACTTGCCGTTCGATCAATTCATCGTCGATCAGTTGGCTGGCGATCTGTTGCCGCAACCGACGGACCTCCAGATTTTGGCGACGGCGTTTAATCGATTGCACGGCCAAAAAGCAGAAGGGGGGAGCACGCCGGAAGAATTTCGCGTCGAGTACGTTGCAGATCGCGTGGAAACGCTATCGACTGGTTTTTTGGGAATGACGTTGGAGTGCGCCCGCTGCCACAATCACAAATTCGATCCAATCACACAGCGCGAGTATTACCAACTGTTTGCGTTTTTCAATAACATTGACGAAGCGGGTTTGCACTCGTATTTCACCGAGTCGGTGCCGACGCCGACACTATTGCTTGCCGACGATGCGGCCAAGCAACGAATTGCCGAGCTGCAAACCGCCGTCAACAACGCTCAAACCGAATTAGTTGAAGCACGCGAACAACGACTCGCGGCATTTGCACTTTGGCGTGACACGCAGTCGCATCTAGCTGCCGAATCAACGATTCAAGGCCGCATCGCGAATTTGGATTTCGAAACGCCACCGGCCGAACCGAATCGATCCGTGGCTGGCAACAACGGTTTAGCAGTCGAATTGACTGGTGATGACGCAATCGAATTGTCCGTCGGCAATTTTGCACGTCACCAGCCGTTTTCAGTTTCCTTGTGGTTGAAGACCCCGGATGTCAAGGAGCGAGCAGTCGTCTTTCGTCGCTCGGCGGCTTGGACGGATGCGGCCAGCCGCGGTTACGAATTGCTTATAGAAAATGGCCGACTCAGTGCGGCCTTGGTTCATTTCTGGCCTGGCAACGCGATCCGAATTCAATCCCGCGAACCGCTGTCGCTAGACACGTGGACGCATGTGGTGGTGGCTTACGATGGCTCCAGTTGCGCCAGCGGGCTCGCAATGTTCGTCGACGGTCGCCGTGCCGATTGCGAAACGATTCGCGATTGCCTCAACAAGGAAATCACCGGAGGGGGCGGCGACAATCTCGCGATCGGAGCCCGATTTCGCGACAATGGTTTCAAAGGGGGCCGCATCGACGATTTCCAAGTCTTCGACAGACAACTTACAACGCTTGAAGCTCGTCAATTGTTTGACGGCAAATCGTTGTCGGTTGCGTTGGGTGCAGCGGCCAACGAAACAGGTCACGACTTGACGGAGGAACTGTTCGAATATTACTTGGCGACCGCAGACGAAGAAACTCGCTCACGGATCACGGCGTTGGCTTTGGCCCGCAAACAGTTAAACGAATTTGTCGAGCCGATTCCTGAAATTATGGCGATGCGCGAGATGACACCGCAGCGTCCGACTTATGTACTGCGAAGAGGTGCCTACGATGCGCCAACTGAATCGGTAGAGCCGGGCACACCGGAAGTCATGTCGGCATTTTCGCCTGAGCTACCGCGAAACCGGCTCGGCTTGGCGAAGTGGTTGACGGACCCTGCCCATCCGCTGACCGCGCGCGTCGCCGCGAATCGAATGTGGCAACTGATATTTGGCCAAGGCGTTGTTCGCACGCCGGAAGATTTCGGCAGCCAAGGCTCGCCACCAACTCATCCAGAATTGCTTGATTGGTTGGCTCGAGACTTTATCGACCACGGCTGGGACGTCAAATATTTTCTCAAGCAGCTTGTTATGTCGGCGACGTATCGGCAATCGTCGTGGCCTACGGAGCAGTCGCTGAGTGCGGACCCGGATAACCTTTGGCTTTCGCGAGCCAATCGCCAGCGGCTTGATGCGGAAATGTTGCGCGATCAAATTCTCTTCGTCAGCGGTTTGCTTGACCGCACGATAGGCGGGCCGTCGGTGAAGCCTTACGAGATCGCACAAGCCTTCAACCCGCAAACTCCGGACGAAGGGAGCGGACTCTATCGCCGCAGCTTGTATACCTATTGGAAGCGAAATTCGCCTCCGCCAGTCATGGTAACGCTCGACGCAGTGCGCCGCGAAATCTGCACTGTTAAACGCGAACAGACTTCAACGCCGCTACAAGCGATCGTGCTTCTCAACGACCCGCAACGACTTGAAGCCGCCCGCGTTCTTGCGGCCCAACAGCTTGCCAAACATCCCGTTGACGTTCAACAAGCGATTCGTGTCATGTTTCGCGCGCTCACAAGCCGCGTGCCTCGGGATGACGAATTGCAGATTCTGGAAAGACTTTTCAACGAACAACGCGAGTATTACCGAACTCATTCGGATCAAGCTCGCGCTTTACTCGCCACTGGAAAATCGCCCACACCCAGTGACATCGACGCAGCACAAGTATCCGCCCTGACCATCGTCGCCAGCACGATCATGAACATGGATGCTTGTTTGACTAAGCGATAATCCCGAAAGAAGAAACAAGGTGACCTATGTCGACGAACGAGCCAACCACGCGCGACGAATTACATTTGACCGGCATCAACCGCCGCCAATGGCTTACGCGATTCGCGGGCGGGCTCGGTGGATTGGCTTTTGCGGACTTGTTGATGGCAGGGACGCAATCAGACACGGACGTGCGGCCAACTCATTTCGCGCCGCGGGCGAAACGGGTGATCTACTTGTTTCAAAGTGGTGCGCCGTCGCAATTGGACTTGTTTGACTACAAGCCTATTTTGAACGAGCGGCATGGGCAGCCGTTGCCAGACGAAGTTCGCCGCGGACAACGCTTGACCGGAATGAGTGCTAACCAAGCTTCCATGCCGTTGTCCGGCTCACCGTTCAAGTTCGCACAGCGCGGCGACAGCGGCAGTTGGATCAGTGACTTGTTGCCGCACACCGCCAGTATCGCCGATAAGCTTTGCTTTATTCGGTCGATGCACACCGAAGCAATCAATCACGGGCCAGGCGTCACGCACATGCAAACCGGCTCGCAGTTTCCAGGGCGGCCTTGCATGGGTGCGTGGGTCGATTACGGACTGGGGACGGAAAATCGAGATTTACCCGCGTTCGTCGTGCTGCTTACCAAAGACAAAGGTGGCCAGCCGCTTGGGGCCAATTTATGGGGGAACGGTTTCTTGCCCTCCAACCATCAAGGCGTCTTGCTGCGCGCCGGCGCGACGCCCGTCGTGTACTTGGATAACCCGGCGGGAATTGATCCGAGCAACCGCCGCGCGATGCTCGATAGCTTGCAACAGCTTGAACAATCGCAGTTAGCGTTGAACGCCGATCCGCTGATTGAAAACAAAATCGCGCAGTACGAGCTTGCGTTTCGGATGCAGACGTCGATCCCTGATTTGGCGGACTTTTCTGACGAACCGGACTATGTGTTCGAAGAATACGGAGCCGATTCGCGGACTCCAGGAACTTTTGCGGCGAATTGTTTGCTGGCTCGGCGCATGGCTGAGCGAGGCGTGCGATTCATTCAGCTTTATCACCAAGACTGGGACCACCACGACAATCTGCCGCGTAACATTCCGACGCAGTGCAAGGAGACCGATCGCGCGTCGGCGGCGCTGGTTTGCGATTTGGAGCGCCGCGGATTGCTTGACGACACGCTCGTGATTTGGGGGGGCGAATTCGGGCGAACGAATTATTGCCAAGGCAAACTCACGGTCGACAATTTCGGCCGAGACCATCACCCGCGTTGCTTTTCGATTTGGATGGCGGGCGGCGGAATCAAACCCGGAATGAACTTTGGCGAGACGGACGAATTCGGATACAACATCGTCCGCGACCCGGTTCACGTCCACGACTTCCAAGCCACAATCCTGCATTTAATGGGCTTGGATCATGAGCAGCTAGTCTTCAAACATCAAGGCCGCCGCTATCGATTAACTGACGTTGAAGGCCGCATCGTACGCGAGATTCTCGCATAGACTCGTTGAACTCTTACCGTTCAACTCCCAACACTTTCCCCCCGACTGATAACTTTTTCAGAATACTCCAGACTGCAAACGTGTTGTAATATAGCCAACGATTAATTCGTTTTCGGAATGCATCTTGTTAGGCGTCGCTTTGGTGCGTGATGGCGGGTGCGTGATCGGCATTGTTTATGAATGTCTTCGAACTAGCACGACTTGTAACGCCGGTCGCGCTTGGTGCGCTGACGTTTTATTTCGTGGCCCCTTTTGGCACAATACTTGCCATATTTGTAGCGTTGGGTGTGGCCATTTGTGGTTTCCTGATTGGTCCGCTTTTAGGATGGCTTTTACTTTTACCATTTGAAGGTGCCGCTAGACTCGGTCGATTTCTCAAAACAGGCCGTTGGACCGACGGCTTGTAGACACGGCTACGATACAATTTGATCGCCTAACAAATAAGGATTTGACTTCGCGAGTCTTCGAGCCGAAGCTCAAGTCGTCTATTCAAGAAGCCCGGGGTGGGATGGTGGCGAGAGGCTTATGGGGTTTGCTTCGGTTTAATTCCGGTGCGGATCTGACTTTCTCGGAAGGCGAAGTCAATCGACCACCACAAAACTACTTGCACCTGGCCCGCTCGCCCCGTTAAACTGCCATCATCCCGACGCGGCGCCGCAAAGTATCCGCAAACCGCAGCGAAGCGTCTCAGTTCAACGCGCAAACTATTCGGCTAACTTCACCCGGTTAGTTTGCTATTCGTTCGTCGTGATACAATACGGTGATGGATTCTGTGTACATTGAAACGACGGTATTCGGTAATATTGCTGGTCGCTTGCATCCTGATTCGGAAATTTCTGCCCGTCAAAACGTGACGCGGCGTTGGTGGTCGACAGCATTTGTACGGTATCGGCTTTTCACCTCGCAGCTAACCCTTGATGAATGCGGAGACGGCGACCCTGGGGCCGCCGCCGAACGTATGAACTTTGCAAGAAAGATCGAATTGCTTGAGCCGTCGGACGCTGCGAAAACCTTGGCGAAATTACTGATGGATCGACTTGCGGTTCCGGCTTCCCAACCACGTGACGCGCTCCATATTTCCATCGCTGCAGTTCACGGAGTAGAATTTATTACGACATGGAACTTCAAACACATATTTAACCCCCATTTGCAACTGAAGATTGCTGATACGTGCCGTGAGGGCGGTTTCCGGCCGCCAGTCATTTGCACTCCTCAACAATTACTGGAGACCGAAAATGATTCCGGATCCAACTGACGAAATACGTGCGATACGAGACCGCTTAGCAGCTCGGTGCAACTTTGATCTCGACTGTATTGTCGAGGAGGCACGACGGCACCAACGAGACTCAGGTCGTACTAGCGTTTCGCTCAGCGACTATATTCCATTGCGCAACGCCACGACGAACAAAGCGATGAACTGTGGTCGCGGACAGTCCGATTTGAAATAGCGAATCCTTGACCGCGACCACGGTTAGTTTGCTATTCGGTGTTCTGTCTCAACACATATGAATTCCAAACGTAATCTGACGATTAGTCTATTCGGAACCGCGATCGTAGCCATTTGCACAGTATTGCGAAACCATCTTTTCGCTTCCCGATTCGTTCTTCAATATGCGGCCTTCGCAATCGTTGCACTGGCATTTGTCGTTTCGATAATTTGGTGCTTGATTCAGGTAAAACGATTCGCGCGGCCGAATCTACGACCACCCAGCGCATTTAGCGACGGCAGTTCGCCCGCGAATGATTAACAAATGCAAACCGCTGAATTCTGCGACAGAACAAACGAGGATTTGACGTCGCGAGTCTTCGAGCGGAAGTTTCCCGACGCGTCGGGATTCAGGAAGCCCTGTGAAGATGCCATGGCAAAACGCTTATGGGGTTTTCGTCTCTTTGATACCGGTGCGGATCGGATTTTCTCGGAAGGCAAAGTCAATCGACCACCACAAATCTGTTTGCACCAGTCGCGCTTGCCCCGTTAAGCTACCATCATCTCGACGCGGCGCTGCAAAGTATCGGCAAACCGCAGAGAAGCGTCTCTGTTCAACGCACAAACTATCCAGCTACCTACAACCGGATAGTTTGCTATTCGTTATCCGGATCAAATGCTCAGTTTCTGAACTGTTGCGAATTCCTAGGATTTGATACGCTTCGCGGCCCAAATAGCCTATCGAGACACGCCTATGCGAATCATGTTTCACCCCGTCTTAATTGTGATAATGCTCGTAACCGGTTGTTCTTCATTCGTGGCCCGTTCCGGAACGCGATTGTGGGAGATCTCATCTCAGAACGAGGCTCAGTTCTTGTTTGGCCCGCCGATTGAGACTTCGCGCAATGAATCCACCGTGGTCGAAAATTACACAACGCACCGGAAACTTGCCGATGACCTTTCGGCGACAGCTTACGTCACGGATTTCGGAATGTCCTTTGGATTTCATGAACCACTAAACCTGTCGCGAGAAATATTCTCGTCAGCAATTAAACGAATTCGCGGGCAACGCGTGACATTCACATACAATAAGGCAGGTGATGTGATTGCGTGTGGGCTTCCAGAAGAAGGGAAAAAATGGAACCCACAATCCCGAGGTGACGATTGACCAAATGGGGCGACTGCCCGATAACAACGCATCGCACTCAAGCCCGCCTTGCGTCGGTTTTGAACTTGAATCATTCACTCGCGGGCTGGGTGAATGCGAACGATTATGTCGCTTTCGCAGAAATGGAGTTCATGGCTTATGCACAGCTCATTCGCAACACCTGTACTTATTGCGTTCGGCATGATTGCGAACATGGCCTACGCCCAGGATTCCCGCGGTGATTCTCCGCAAGTCGTATTTGAATCGTACAGGACCGCTTTGGAGCGCGACGATTGGAATTCCTTGTATTCAACACTTTCACCTGGCTATAGAGACTACATGATTTTCGAGTCGGTGTTTGCCATCGGGGTCGGCGCCTCAAGTGACGAAGCGAACGCAATAATCGAAAAATATGTTGATAAGACCAAATTCGAAAAACTCGATGCTGCGATTAAGCAGCGGCCAACAACTGAACAATGCATCGCAATGTTTCCCAGGCAATTGAAAACAAGAAGGGAATGTTTCTCGATTGCTCGAAATACTTCGATCAAAAAGATAAAAAGAATCCAGATGCCAACAAGCCAAAGTTCGGGCCATTGGTGGGACTCGTGATTAATGAAAATGTGGCGTCCGCGAAGTCTTCCGTAACTTCCACTATTGTTTGCTATTCTCGAACCGTCGGCGATGCCAAAGACGTTCGGCATGTTCAAGAAATGACAAGTGATACTCCCGTCTATTTCATCAAATCGGGCGAAAAATGGCTCTTTTCCACTGAGACCGAATGGCAGAAACACAACGCCAAGGACGCCAATAAATAGCAGAAATCACGACAGAACAAATAAGGATTTGACTGCGCGAATCTTCGAACCGAAGTTTCCCGACGTGTCGGGATTCAGGAATCCCGGTGAAGTTGCGGTGGCGAGAGGCGTATGGGGTTTGCTTCTGTTTGATACCGGTGCGGATCGGACTTTCTCGGAAGGCGAAGTCAATCGACCACCACTAATCTGCTTGCACGTGATGCGCTGGCCCCGTTAAACTGCCATCATCCCGACGCCGCGCTGCAAAGTATCCGCAAACCGTAGCGAAGCGTCGCAGTTCAACGCACAAACTTTCCGGCTGACTACAGCCGGATATTTTGCTATTCGTTAACCCGTCAAAAAGTGTCCGATCCGAAGTCCAACACAATTAGGAGGATGGCGATGAAGTACATGATTAGCTGGTTCGAACGCCCGCAAGGTTCGCCGGTGGAGTACGAGAATGCCCAAAAGCGGATACTTGAGGTGTTCGGTCAATGGAAGCCGCCCGCCGGATTCAAGATCGAGGTGTTCGTAGTCCGAGTAGGCGAGTGGGGTGGGCATATGTTGGTGGACTGCGACGATCCGTTGGCCGTTCACAAGGTTTGCTCGACGTTCCCTGCTTTCGAATTTCAAGCGCGACCCGTGATTGCCGTCGAAGACGCAGTTCGGGTCGAACTCGAAGCTATCGCTTGGCGCGACGGGCTGAAGCCCAAGTGACATTCGAGAAATTCGCATCGGACAATCTCAGCAGGGGAGCTTTCATGTGCACGATTGAAGTCGGCGAGCTACCTCTTCACGAGAGTACAAATGGGTCAAAGCCCTTCAGGTTTGGGGCATAGAGACCGTCGATCTCGTCAAGAAAGTCATTCAACTAAAGGGGTATTCGACCTGACATCGTGGGAACTGAAACGACGCCAATAGCGAGCATAAAATGAAAAAAACGTCAGGCAAATCGCCGAAAACATTACGTGCCGCCAAAACAACCACGCCGACAAAGATGAAGATTGACATCCAGGAACTCAAAGACGCGGCAAAGGGTTAGTTCGGCTAATTGCGGCGCGAAGAAAACAAAGTTGGAAGGAACCGTTATTTCCCAACCGGCATTGGGAAACGCAATCTACGCTAATTTGTTGTTTGTACTTTCGTGTGCGCCAGCGGTCGACGGTGTCGCTTGCTTGTAACTGACTAGTTGTTGCTTTTGCGAATCCCAAAGGTGCAATCGCAAACAAGCAAATACGTCTCTAGGGCGAAGCGTCGTGACCAACGGCTGCTGAAGCTCCGGGATCGCAGCCATCGCTTCAGGCAGACGGTAGAAGGGAATCAGCGAGTTCAAATGGTGGACATGGTGATATCCAATATTTCCAGTGAACCAACTCATGATGGGGCCGAGCTTCAAATAGCTGGACGACTCAAGTGAGCCGCGATAGTGATCCCACTCCGCAATCGGCAAGACGCGCATGCCCTCGAAGTTATGCTGGGCGAAAAAGAGATAGGCGCCGGTCATTCCAGCAATTGCAAACGGTAGCAAGAAACTGAAGAAGACAACCGACCATCCTGCAAAAACCCACAACCCGACAATGAAGCCTGCGTGCGTCAACAGCGAAACCACGCTCTCCCAATTTTTTCGTGGACTTTGCAGCAACGGTATTAGGCAGAGGCTTGCAAAGAACACCGTTGCGTAGGCGAACACGATGGTGAGAAAGTGACGCGTGACACGATAATGGATTTTCTGAAACGCTGACGCACGCTGCCACTTTTCGGTAGTCACCAGCGGAAAGGACCCAACGTCAGAAGTCAGATACGAATACTCGGTATTTTCCGAAGTGATCGGCTTGCCAACATGCGCGTGATGAAAGTTGTGGCTGTGCTGCCAATTACGCGGCGGGGTGAGCGCAATCATCCCATACAAAAAAAACAATGCCTTGGCGAGGCGTGACTTTCGCAGTAGCGACCCGTGTAAGAAATCGTGGAACAGAATAAACGCTCGCACAAGCAGTAGCCCACCAATGACCGACGCAACGATTCGCAGCGGCCACCATGAAGCCAGCGCCGCGATAACCAGCGTTCCTCCCAGTGCGACGAACGTGCTGCCGACGCACCACCAACTTCGAATGCACGACTCCGCAGCAAATGGTCGAGTTGCTTCAAACAGTTCCTTTCCGGTGCGGAAGGACTTGCTCTGTTCACCAGGCATTAGGAATTTCTCAACTGGCAGGTTTTTTTCAGCGATATGCCAGCGCTAGGCAAATCCACTCAAGGTTGCACAAGTTACGGAAATGCCCGCCGTCGTCAAGAGATGTCTTAGAAATCGGTCGATTTGTCGCCGCAAAGTGCCTAGGGACACGCTGCTGCTTGCCTAGTCGATGCCCAATCGTTTAAGCCGAGCGGCGTTTGGATTGGCGGCAAGTAGTTATGATCGACTCGAGCGTGGCGACGATTCGGTCTTGTTGCTGAGCGGTTAGTTCCGGGTAGATCGGCAGGCTGAGGACTTCGGCGGCAGCGGATTCGGTTTCCGGAAAACTATCCGAATCACACTTGAGCGTCGAGAAACAGGCTTGGCGGTGAAGCGGAACGGGGTAATAAAGTTCGGTGCCGATTTTGGCGTCTGTCAGTTGCTGGCGAACGGCGTCACGCAGGCCATGCTTGATGCGAATCGTGAACTGATTCCAAACGTGATTGCAACGAGCGTCGGTCGACGGCAATTCGATCTCGTCACTCAAGTTCGATTCCGCCAGCAGTTCTAAATAGCGGGCCGCGTTGGCGGCACGGGCTTGGGTCCAGCGATCGAGATGGGCCATTTTTGTTTTCAGCACGGCGGCTTGGATTGAGTCCAAGCGACTGTTGATGCCGACTTCGATGTGATAATAGCGAGGCGACATGCCGTGATTGGCGAGTAGCCGAAGCCGCTTGGCCAAATCTTCGTCACTCGTCGTGAGCATTCCGCCGTCACCAAAGCCACCCAAGTTCTTGGTTGGGTAGAAGCTAAAGCAGCCCATATCGCCGATGCCACCGGACATTTGATTTTCAAAAGTCGCACCGATGGATTGTGCAGCGTCTTCAATTACGCGCAAGCCGTTGTCTGCGGCAATATCTCCGATCGCACGCATGTCGCAACATTGACCGAACAAGTGGACTGGAATGATGGCTTTGGTGTAGTCGCTGATTTCGTCTTCGATTTTCGTCGGGTCAATGCAATACGTTGACGGATCGATGTCGACGAAAACTGGAGTCGCGCCCAAACGCCAGACGGCGCTTGCGGTGGCGAAGAAAGTGAAGCTCGGTAGGATGACTTCGTCGCCAGGTTGCAGGTCGATCGCCATCAGGGACAGGAGCAGAGCGTCCGAGCCGGACGCGCAACCGATCGCGAAATCGGCTTGGCAGAACTTCGCCATTTTCTGTTCGAATTCGGTGCAGCTTGGCCCGCCTATGAATTTTCCGGATCGGCAGACTTCGTCGATCGCAGCGAGGATCTCATCGTGGATTGGCGAGTTTCCAGCGGTCACGTCCAACATGGGAATCGGGTCGCCGCTAAACGATACATCTTTCATGTCGTTACTGCCTGTTTTCAAGATTGGTCGAAGTCGAAAATTAACGATTGGATTGGCGATTGGACCTACGAAGGAGCGGAGATTACAAATCGCTCGCACGAGGGTCAAGGCAGAAAAGCGATATGCCGAATCATTGTGAAAACTGCGGTCCGGCTTTGGAATTCGTTGTTCGACGCCTATGCTGTCGTTTAACCCGGAGCCAACGGCGACGGCGTTTACGCTATCAAGTTGCCGTCGCCGTTGGCTCCGGGTTAAACAAGGTGACGAAATCCAAGTTGAAAATCGGGCT
>JANNYC010000102.1:0-1424 GCA_031409895.1 Planctomycetota bacterium | reverse complement strand
AGTTGGCGATGTCGTAGTGGTGGGCACCCATATCGGTGTGTCCGCCTCCCGAGTATTCGCGGTAGCTGCGCCACGCCGGAAAATGATTGTGTACGCCGCGCGGACTGAGGATCGAGTTGTAAGGACGCTTCGGCGCGGGCCCGAGCCACAAATCCCAGTCCAAGCCCTTTTCCATTTCTTCCTCCGGCAAGTCACAAAACTTGCTCGGCTCGCCGACGCCGACGGTGACTTTGTGAATCTTGCCAAGTCGTCCGCTGCGGATGATATCGACTGCTTCGCGGAATGGTCCGAACACGTTGCTGCGTTGTTGGCTGCCGGTTTGCACGATCCGTTTATGTTTTCGCGCGGCGTCAATGCAACGATGAGCTTCGGCAATCGAAAGCGTCAGCGGCTTCTCGCAGTAAACGTCTTTGCCCGCTTTGCAAGCTTCGATTAAAGGCGTGGCATGCCAATGATCGGGAGTCGCAATGCAAACCGCGTCGATATCGTTCCGCGCGAGGACTTCGCGAAAGTCAACGTAAGTATCGCAACCGCGAAAGTCTTTCTTGTCGGTCGAGTATTTGTCATTCACTCGTTTTTGCGCGTGCTCGCGGCGGTTTTGATCGACTTCGCACACGGCGACGACCTGCACATCGGCTTGGGCAAGCAGTTCCGGAATGTGGTAGTCGTTCGCCATCTTGCCGTAGCCAATAACGGCGACCGTTAGGCGTTCGCTCGGTACGGCTCGAGCCTCAAATAACGGACTAGCAAAAGACTTTTGTGGCGCGAAACCGCCGCCAATGGCTGCCGCTCCAGCGAAGCTTCCCAAAGTTCCAACGAATTCACGGCGGGAAATTTTTGACTTGGTCATGGCTCGGTTACGCTCCGCAAGAGTCGATTGATTCCGGGTGTCAGTTTTCGTCAGGACAGAATACCATGACGGGCAACCCTGCGATTGGTGACGCGCGGTGCGGTGAAAACAAAGAATCAGGGGGCTGATCCGCCGCTGCGGACTCACCAAATTGAACACAAAACGGCGAAAAGGAATTTTCAATGGACGAAAACAGGCTTGATGTGATCGCGGTTGGGGCGCACCCAGATGATGCGGAGATCGCTTGTGGTGGGACGCTCGCGGCGATGGTAGAGCAGGGGTATCGCGTCGGGATTATTGATCTGACCGATGGCGAGCCGACGCCGCGATGCCCGAATGTTGAGACCCGTTTGGCCGAAGCTGCGGCGGCAGCAAAAATCCTCAAGATCGCCAAACGCATTACGCTTGATTTGCCAAACCGCAGGCTTTTCGATTCGTTCGAATCGCGCGTCGCGCTGGCCAAAGAATTCCGCCGCTATCGCCCGTCGGTCGTGATTGGCTTTGGCGACAAGACACCGCTGGCTTCGCCCGATCATTGGCAAGCGATGCAGATCACGGACGCGGCTGTGTTCTA
>JANNYC010000101.1:0-11363 GCA_031409895.1 Planctomycetota bacterium | reverse complement strand
TCCGGTTTGACGAGTTGGGATTTCGGCGACCTTCCGGAAAGCGTCATCGTGCGGCGTGGCGGCGTGGATGTGCCGCTTTATCCGACGCTAAAGGATGAAAAAAATTCGGTTGGGCTGAGTTTGGTGGAGACTGCGGCGATCGCGCGGTGGCATTTGGCGGCGGGCGTGGCGCGGTTGTTTCAACTGAGCAATCGAAAAGCTGCCAAGTCGCACGTCGATTGGTTGCCGGAGCTGCAAGTCCTTGCAGCGGGATTGGCGAAATGGACCACGCAAGGATTATTGCGGCAGCAATTGGGGGATTTGATTGCGCGAATCGCGATTGGCGAGGGGGACGAGATTCGAACCAAGTCGGATTTTGAGCGGCGAGTGGCCGACGCTGGTGGACGATTGGCGGCTGCCGCACAGCAAGTCGGCACTTGGGTTGGCGATTTGTCGCGCGAGCTTCACGGCGCGAAACTCGCGTTGGAATCGGCGTCTAAGTTGACGCGGGAGCGAATCGGCGCCGAGATCGAATTGCAATTGGCGGAATTTTTCGGCGCGGATTTTCCGGTCGCCGTGCCCTGGGTTTGGCTTCAGCAATATCCTCGATATTTGGGGGCGATTCGCTCGAGACTTGAACGTGCAGCCAGCAATTTGGGGCGCGATCGCCAAGCGGCCGCCGAAATCCAGCAGCAGTGGGCGCGGTTTATCGATCAGCGCGGAAAGTGTGTTCCGCCATATCCGATTCACGATGGGCTGGTGGAAATTCGGTGGATGCTGGAAGAGTTGCGAGTCTCGCTGTTCGCGCAACACTTGGGGACGCGAGTTCCCGTATCGAGTAAGCGGCTCGACAAGCTTTGGGAAAGCATCGGCAGTTAATTTTCGTAGAAGTGTTCAGTGTTCAGTGTTCAGTGTTCAGTGTTCAGTGTTCAGCTAGGGTGCCTTGCGAGTCCTTTCCGCGGCGATTCGACAATTTCAGAAGGCGTGTGGCGACCGCTGGCTTTCAAGCGTGGTCAAGTTCAAGCCGAAAAAGTCGTTTGTGCGAAACGGGGGGTGTCGGATAGAATGAGCGGACTTGGTTGAACTTTAAACAAAACAAATCGGAGCATAGTCATGAAGCGGGTGTCAATTTTGCTGTTAGCGATCATCGGTCTTTCAATCCTTGTGCCCAGTTCGTCGGCGCGGCAAAGCGATACGTCGCGTGCTGTGGTGGCGATCGACGTCAATCTCGATGGACTTGCGGACTTAGGTTTCGCCCAAATTCAAGAGGGACTCCAGGCTGGACCGCTTAATGGCGCGGACTTGGACGTAATTAAACAAGTTTCACGTTTGACATTTTACATGTCGGCACCCGAATCCATGGAGGCAATCGCGGAGCCGCCAGCGAAAGGTGACCCCATCCCATTCGAGTTATTTGTGCATATCGATTTCAAGAACGGCGAGGCGCGACAAAAGTTAGTCGACACGATGAAAGAAGGGATCGAAGAAGTCACCGAAAATGGAAAGAAAGTTTTCAAGCCTACTGATAAGGGCCCTTCTAACTTGCGGATGACTTTTGTCGGTGACAAATCGCTCGAGTTGGGGACAGAAAACTTCATGGCTTCGACGGACAAAAAGTTCATGACGCCGACGTTGCTAACGACTTGGAACGCCGCGCCGAAACATGCATTGCGGCTGGCCGTTGATTTGGAATCGGCGGCGGAACTGATCGACGGTGCTTTGGCCGCTGCAGGCCCAAACGCTCCGCGCCCAGTGAAACCGTTTCTCGATTTGGTCCCGAAGATTTCAACGATCCGGCTCACTCTGGACGGCAAGGACCCGACACTAATGTCGCTGGCGATTGATGGCAAGGACGAGGCGGCTGCGGGCGAGTTGTTCGAAGCGATGGAGGGATTGCTGGGCATGGCGAAAATGGGCGCGACCCCTGGGATTGAACAAATGAAAGAAAAATTGCCCTTGATGGCAACCGCAGCCACGGCGCTCGTCGAAGCGCTGAACTCAAAGAAAGCGGGTCGCACGGTTTCGCTTACGATCCCGCGCCCTTCGAACTTCAGCGAAGCGATCAAAGAAGCGATCGATTCCGGGAATGTATCGGAAAGCAACCAATAGGTGAATCGATTTGGTTAAACCGAGAAGCCGAATTTGGAGACGCTGCGATGAAGCCGTTATTCGCGTTGAGTTGTTTACTATTGGCTTGCGGCATTTGTTTGGCGCAAGCAGACGCGCAGCGACCCAAGCGTGAGCGTCCGAAGAATCGCAATCAACAGGAGGCGCTGAAAGTCGCGGAACTTGCGCCGAAGTTTGTGTTGAAATCGCTTGATGGCGAATCGGAAACGGACCTCGCAGTGCTTCGCGAGACGAAACCGGTCGTGCTGATTTTCGGCAGCTACACGTGACCACCTTTCCTGAGTCAGGTTGACTCACTCGAAAAAATGTACCAAACGTACAAGGACGTCGTGGAATTCCGCATCGTCTACATCAACGAAGCGCATGCCGCCGATGGAAGTTGGCCGATGCCCATAGCGGTCAAGAAAGGGATCAACGAACACAAGTCGCTGGAAGATCGTTGCACAACCGCCAAGATGTTGCTCAAGGACAAACAGCTTACGATCCCGTGCGTGATCGACGGCATGGACAATGCGGTCAACGAGGCATACAGCGCCTGGCCGGACCGAATTTTTGTGGTGCGCACGGACGGGCGGCTCGCAGTCGCGGCGGGCCAAGGCCCATTTGGCTTCAAACCGGGGGTCGAGGCGGCGGAAAAATGGTTAGCCGAATTTAAGGAGTCGGGCGACGAACCGGCGCTTGATCCAAAAGCGATTGAGGCGGCGGAATCGCGCGATCCAAAGGCGCGGGAAACAAACGAAAATCGTAAGCAATAGCCTAACGACACGAGCACGATCCGCCGTTTTGGTCAGTTGTTAAAGTCGATTTTCGGAGCAGAATCGCTGAAGATCTTCGGGCTTACCCATGACGATGATTGTATCGTCGACGGCAAATTGCTGATCATCGGCGGGGTTAAACGTGAGCTGACCATGCTGTTTCTTGATTGCCACTAATAGGAAGCCGCGTTTCGAATTGGCTTTGGCCACGCCGACAGTTTGGCCGATGAGTGGACAAGACGATTTGAGTTGGAATTCGTCGATTTCCACATCGAGAATGCTTTTGCCGGCAAACAATTCCATTAACTCAATTGTCGAAGGTTTGGTGATCATGGCAGCCGCGCGCATCCCGCCGATCGCGGCAGGGAACACCACGCGAGTCGCGCCCGCCTGTTGTAGTTTTTTTTGTGTGCTGGGCAACTCGCCGCGGGCAATGATGTAGAGGTTTGGGTTGAGGTTGCGCGCAGTCAGTGTGATAAAAACATTATCCGCATCGCTTGGTAGGGCGGTGACCAAGTGCTTGGCGCGATCCACGCCAGCGTCTTTCAGGACTGCGTCGTCGGTGGCATCGCCCATCCGCCCGAGGTAGTTTGCCGCGGAGGCATCGCTGATCGCTTGCGGATCGCGATCGATAACGACAAAGGAGATTCCTCGTCGCCGCAGCTCGGCGCAGAGAAATTGACCCATGCGGCCGAATCCGCAAACGATGACGTGTTGTTCGAGTGAATGAATCTTTTTGTCCATGCGGCGTGACCCCAAAGCCCTTTCGATTTCGCCTTGCGTGAGAAGTTGAAAAAAGCCCCCTAAGGTATAGGCTGATGCCGACAAACCGACGAGGATAATCATGATCGTAAAGACCTGCTCCGCGGGCTCCAATTGACTTCGTTCGGTATACCCGATAGTGGTGAGCGTGATGACGACCATGTAGGCTGAATCAATCCAACTGCGGCCAAAAATCCTGTAGCCGCAGACGGCAATAGCCAGGACGATGGCCAGAAAAATGGCGCCGCGGCGTATGCGACGCAGTGTCGGGTTCATCCGAGCTTTCCCAAGTGGCCTAATAAATTCGGTAACCGATTGAGTCAATTGTCGTGCCATCAGGTTGGCCTGCATTTTACCGAATCAGGTCGGACGCACGACTCCATTTTCATTTCTCCTCTGGCGATTTGTCAGGTAGGGCATTTTCAAAAGCTCTCGCTGCACCGGGGTTGGCGGGTGCTTGAAAGCCGACGAGTTCGAACAACCGGCGATAGCCGCGCGGATGCGTGAGATCGCCACCTGCGTGGCCAACGTACATCGTTAGGCCAGCCAAGACGATCAAACCCAATTTCCAGATCGTGCCATCGTCCGGGTCGCGTCGTCGCGCAATCGTCGCCCAAACCGCTAACAAGAACGAAAGGATCGATAAGGCGACCGCACTCCAGCGATGCCAAAACAGTCGCGCCTGCATATCGAACAGGAACGGGTCTTCGTTATGGCCTTCATTCCAGGCAAAGGACCAACCGATAACGCTGGACACGATGGATGAAATCGCGCCAAGCCATAGGCAATAAAACGCAAAATCCGAACAGCGATAGCTGCCGCGCAAACCGAACAGCGCGAACAAGCCGCCAACAACGAGCAGCGCGACGGGAAAGTGAACGGTCGCCGGATGCAGGTCGCCAAACGCACGCCAGAGCTTAACCCAAAAGTCATCTTTCGGTGGCGGCGCGGTTTGCTTTGGATCATTTGCACGAGGAGTGTCGACAACGCTCGCTGCCAGTAGCGCGGTGATGTCAGACCACTTTGCACCTTGGTCGATCCAAGTCTTTATCGTGGCGATGTCGCTTTCCGGAACGACCACTTCCTCTTCGAGAGGCGGCATGTGATCGTCGTCTACGCTAACCAGAACTTCGTACAAGCGACTGTTGGCTCCGTCACCGGGCGCGACGTAGTCCTCGGCGAGCAATACGTCGGAATGATCGATTCGAAAGTCCTCTTCTTGTTTTTCTGGCCCGTGGCATTCAATGCAATACTTCTGCAAGATCGGAAAAACGTCGCGGGCAAAATCGAGAGGCTGCGCCGCAACTGCGGGCGGTTTGTCGTTGGCCACGGCGGGTGACGAGGCCGGTTCCGCCGGGTCTTGGCCGGGTGCATTTGCGCCGAGAAACGCAATCAGCGCAACGATAACAAACATGGTAGGAAAAGCGGCGAAACGCAGTTTGCCGCGACAAATTAAAGATGGCATAGCGGTCTCTAATTAATATGGAATCGAGAAATTCATTAGCCCAAGTTTACCCGCTACGGGTTTTCGGCAAAATGCCGCGCGGTACGGCAGACTACGGTTTTTGTGAACTGAACGTCCAGTGGCGATCGGAAGTTGCTTGCACGGTGCCGAGTGCAAAGCCCAATGGCGCGACCATGGCGCAAACTTCTTGCAAAGAAAACGCGGCCCGCAGCGAATCGGCAAATAGTTGTTGCGAGTGCTGGTTTTCTTTGCCGGCGTAGGTCTGAACCAACTCTTGCAAGCGAGTTTCGCTTTCGGGCCTGAGCAGATCGCGAAAAAAAAGTCGTCCGCCAGTTTTGGTGACACGAACCGCTTCGCCCAAACATGAATTCGCGCGCGGGAGGTGATGGAGGATGCTGTTGGAAACGACCGCGTCGAACATCTGATCGCGAAACGACATCTGTTTTGCGTCGACTTGGGCGAGTTGAATTCTCTGAGAAAGTCCGGCGACTTCGATGTTCAAGCGAGCCAAATCCAACATCGCAACGGCAAGGTCAATCGCCATCACGCGGCAATTCGGATTGCGTCGACAGAGTTCGATTGGAATCAATGCAGTGCCCGTTCCCAAATCGAGCACGTCGCCGCGTTCGAGTCCGGTTGCGAGAAAATCCGTGACGAAGACTTGGTTAACGGCGGAGTGATCCATCGCGTTGTAGTCGCGGGCATCTGCTGTCGTATCCATGACTTCGGGTTCAAGCTGTCGTTGGAGCAAGCTGGTCATTTTGGGCTCATTCGATTTGCAAATTTGAGACAATAGGTCGGATGCTAATGTAATTTTTTCAAAGCACAGCGGTGACGGGTGAACGGCGATTCGTGGCAGCATAAATCGATGTGTGATTGGAAAGTCTTTGGCCAAGCCATGTTAGGTCCCCGCTAGCGGACTTTCTCAAAATTCCAAATGTTCCGACAAGTTGCTTGGCACAAAGTTTGCGACAGAACTCTGGCGTGGTCGCGAGGGTAGGAAGCAAAAATCTCGTGTCTAAAGACCAGATGTGTCAGGAAGACCGCGATAAATCTTCTGTACTCGCTCGAACGAGTTTACTTGACCGGAAGACTTAATAGGAGCAGGATCGCAGCGCTAGCAGCATTCGCCAAATTTTTTTCAATGCTGGCGAACCGCCGTTGATTGGCTGCGTAGTTAGGGAAATACCATGATTCACGATCCAACTTTGACCGCCTCATCATCGAACGCTTCGCACCAAGGCGACTTGAGCGACGAGCAGCTTTTGCTGGACTATCGTCGCTCGGGAGACCGCGAGTTGTTTTCGGAGCTTGTCTATCGCTACGAACGCGAACTGTACTCGTACCTCTGCCGGTATTTGAACGACCGGCAAATGGCCGAGGACGCGTTTCAAGCGACCTTCATGCAAGTGCATCTGAAATGTTCGATGTTCGAGGAGGGCCGCAAAGTTAGACCGTGGCTCTATACCATCGCCACCCACCAAGCCATTGACGCGCGTCGGCGCAACAAACGCCATCGGATGGTTAGTTTGGACACGCCTCGTCCCTCGGACGAACACGATGTCGGTCGCTTGGTCCATCTGTTGGAAAGCAATGAAGCGGACCCAGCGGAATCGGCGATTCACGGTGAACGAATGGCTGTCGTGCGAGATTCGCTCAATCGACTTCCCGATTCGATGCACGCCGTGATTCATTTGATCTACTATCAGGGAATGAAGTATCGCGAAGTCGCCGAAGCGCTCGACATCCCCGTAGGCACGGTCAAAAGCCGACTGCACGCCGCCATCAATCGCCTCTCTGACATTTGGGAGACCTCAAACCAAGAAGGCTAAAGTGAACACTTCCACTCGTGAGGATTTGCTCGGATTCGTTCTCGGAGCACTGGACGCTCAGGAACACCAGCAAGTCATCGACTGCCTCAATGCTCGCCCCGAACTTCAACTCGAATTGCAACGGCTCCAAGCGCAACTGGCTTTCTCGTTTAACCCGGAGCCAACGGCGACGGCTGACTTTCCCGCAGGCCTGGCCCGGCGCACGTGCGAAGTCGTCGCGCGCGAAAGTCGCCGAGCGGATCAGCCCGTTCGCGTGGAACCAAATCCGCCAAGCCCGATCTTGCGGCAACAATCCGCAAGTTCCAAGCGGGCTCGTTTCATTCAATCCGCCGCGATGGTCTGCTGCGCGGCCTTCCTAGGCGCGGCGATCGGTCCATTGGCCTACGGCGCTTTGACAAGCGTCGGTCAAGCGCCCGCGACTTCATTGGCAGTCAGCAACCCAACTCCAAAACCGACACCGACCAAACAATTCGAATCGTCAGATTTTGGTGATATGCCAGCTTCGTCCTCCGAAGTTGCTTTCATCGGCCAAGTTAAAAACCCAACGCATTGGCCGCGATTAGATTCACCCGCCCGCGTTTCCGCCCATCTTTTCCCGATAAAGCGCAACTTCTCCCCCGCGATTCAGTTCATTTCGAAATGATTCGCACTCGCGGGTTCAATCAAGCGTCGCGTTGTTCGTGAGAATTCTCAATATTTTCGCCCGGTAGTACGTCGTATCCAATTTTGTGGGTACGATGGCTACCAAGTTCCGTTGTGCTACTTTCCGATGAACCAGATTCGGAAGTCGCTCCGCACAAAGATTGGCAACTCCACGACTTAACGGGCATTTCATGGCATCAATTTCAAGCACGTCAGCGGTCGTGCCACATCGTGGGCTGGCGCGCTTAATTGCGGTCGACGTGCGCAACCTGGCGATTTTGCGAATCGGCTTGGCGATTATTGTCTTGGTGGATTTGGCGCAGCGAGTCGGATCGGTTGCGCTGTTTTGTAGCGATCAAGGAATCGTCGATCGTGAACTCAACCATTGGCTGTGCCCCTCCAGCGAAGGCTTTTGGAGTTTGTACTGGCTGGATGGCTCGACGGGTTTTGCAACCATGTTGCTAGCGATTAATGCGGTCGCTGCGGTTTTTTTGCTGCTGGGTTGGCAAACGCGATTGGCAACGGCAGTGTGTCTCGTGTTGGCCTATTCACTGCAAATGCGGATGCCGCTCATTCTGACGGCGGGACATGTGTTACTGCGGATGCTGCTATTCTGGTCGCTCTTTTTGCCTCTGGGCGCGGCGTGGTCGCTGGATGCGGGTCGCAAGCGCGATGGGAAAGCCAAGACTTACGCACAAGTCATCTCAATAGCAACAGCCGCGATCATGTTGCAAGTAGCGATGATGTACTTGTTTTCCGGCTTTGCAAAATGGAACGACGTTTGGCTGCGCGGCGAAGCCATGTCGCTGGCGATGCAGCTCGATATGTACGTTCGGCCGCTGGGGCGAGAACTGTTGCAGCGGCCGGAATTGCTGATGCTGCTGACGTTTTTGACGCTGCTTCTGGAGTGCATCGGGCCGCTTCTTTTGTGGATGCCTTATGCAAACGCGCAATGGCGCACGGCCCTGGCAGTCATGTTTTGGATGCTGCATATCGGAATTTGGCTAACGATGTCGATCGGAATTTTTTCGGCGGTTGCGATGTTGGCTTGGGTCGTGTTTTTGCCCAGTGAATTCTGGCGATTCTTCGAATCAGATCGCGCGAAGAAAATAGCGCAAGCGGCTACTCAACCAAACATTTTGCGGCTGGGTTTGTTCCCCTCGATTGTTTGCGGATTATTTGTGGTTTATATCGTCGCGCTCAACGTGGCCAACATCAATCCAGTCAAAAGCAAAGTCTGGTTCGGCACGCCGCTGCGCAAATTCGGCAATGCGACGATGACGTTGCAGCAGTTCAAAATGTTTGATCGGCCCGCGAAAGACAACTTGTGGTGGCGTTTGGTTTACAAAGACTCAAACGATTCTCGGCACGACGCCTTTCCACCCGTGCCGCAACTTTTGGCAAACGATTCGCAGCGCCCAGGGCCGGACGAAATATATTTTTCCATGCCGAACCAGTTTTGGCGAAGGCTACTATTCAATATCGCGACGCTGGAAGAACAAGTTTCTGCCGATCGCCAACAAATCAATCGGTTAAAGCAGCGAACGGGCGAAGCTCTTTGGAATTTACGCAACGAAGAGCGGCAATACAACGCGCGCGGCTCCGTCGATTTCACTTGCGGCAGCCAACCGATTTCGTTATCCGATTGGGCCGCGCCAGTCCAAATTGAAACATGGGCAACGATTGAAACAGCGCGCCCACAATAAAAACACACAAACTAGGAAATGCAATGTCCGAGTTCAAGATAAATGGCGTGCCGATTCAGGATGATTATTCGGAGACGTTTAGCGCGAACTGTTGCCGTGTGTTGATCACGGGGGTCAATCGCAAATGGGCTTTGGAGGCGGCGCTTGAAACCAAAGGGATCGGGCGGTCGGCGACGCAGCCACCTTGCGAGGCGACGCTTGAACGAGAAGTCCCGGCAGGGGAAACACCCGACGGTCGCCCTGGATTTCTGATTCAAATGATGGATCGGAAATTGGAAGCGCTCAAACAGTGTTTGGCGCTCCGCTTGCGCAAAGGATCGGTCCCGGTGCCCACATCGAGCGTCTTCGATGGTTTGCCGCGCGAGATGGCGGAGGACTTCGTCGATCTCGAGGGATCAGTGATTCAGAAATTTGGCGACGGCTTTGAACAAGAAGCCACCGTCTTCGGGCGCACGGTTTATCAAATTCCACGCATGGATGGCTGGCTGAACGTCGAGCGTCGATTCGGCGTGGTGAAAGCGGTCACCGGCGGGATGTTTCTTATTTTGGCCAAGTCCAATGAAACGGCTTTGGCGGCTGCGGAAAAAACGCTGGAACAAGTCGCCAAAGTTCCGCTGGTCGTCGTCAAGTGCGCGGCGAGCGGTTCAAAAGTCGGTGCCAAAAACTATACCGATATGGTAGCGACGACCAACGACGTTTATTGCCCCACGCTCGCGACTCGTCCCGAAAGCAAATTGTGGGGCGACGTTCGCTGCGTGTACGAAATTATCGTTAGCGGTCCGCGCGAAGCGGACGTGCGCCAAGGAATGAAAGTCGGCATTGAAACCGCGACCGCCAGTGCCGGTGTTGTTGCGATTCACACCGCGAACTACGGCGGGAAGCTCGGGAGCGGGAAGATCTATTTGCGCAGTTTGTTTGGGGAGGCAGTGTCGTAAGAGGTTTTAACCACAAAGGACACAAAGATCGCAAAGAAAACAAAATCCCCTCACCCTAACCCTCTCCCCGGAGTACCGGGGCGAGGGAACAAGTGCGAAGGAAACAGAACGCGGGGCGAGGGAACAAGTGCGAAGAAAACAGGACGCATGGCGAGGGAACAAGTATTAGGGAAACAGAACGCGGACGAGGGAACGGGATTTAGCGCGATTCTGTGATGGAAGGGGTGAGGGCGACGGCGGGGCTGACGAGATCGATTGTCAAATCGACTTCGGCACCGGGACTTAATAGCCAGTGATCGTTCTCGCTTTTGTTTTCGACTTCGACCCAAATCGAATAGCGGCTGCCGCCGGAGGTTTGGCTACCGCCATGCGTTTCGAGTCCGACAGAAGCGACACGACCGCCAAATGATTCTTCGCGACCGTGAGCCAATTTGGCTTTCGCGATAACTTGCCGTCCATCGACTTCGTGCGGGTCGAAGTTGGCCGCCTCGATAAAGCCTTGGACCCGCAAGCGATTCATGCGGACGATGCGAAGGACTTTGTCGCCGGCTTGGACCCATTCGCCCGACTGTTTGTAGATTTCCAAAACATTGCCATCCAACGGCGAAGTGATTTGGTGGCGAACGAGTGCATCATTTACTGCGTCATGTTCGACGCGCAATGCGTCGGCATTGAGATGTTCAATTTCCAAATCGTTCCGCGTTTTGGCAATCGAAAGTTCGGCCTGTTTTTTCGCCAGCGCGGACTTTTGAAATTCGGGAAGCGAAATTGCGTTTTTTTCGCGGAGGTTTCGGTTGATTTCGTATTCCTTGGTAGCGAAATCGGAGGCGGCTTCGGCGTATTCAATTTCGACTGTGGAGTTGGCTTTTTTTTCCGCAGCGCGGAGTTTGGCGGTTGCTTCCTGAAGTTTGCGTTGAACGATTTGATCGTCACTCTTGCCGAGCAGTTCGCCTTGCCGGATCGCTTGGCCCTCTTTGACAATCAGTTCGACTAGCGGGCCGGTTTCGCGGGCCGGCACATCGACGTCGTCAATCAAAGTAACAAAGCACGTATCGAGTTTTAGTTGCTTTGCGCCGGCGAGCAACGCCTCTTGTTGGCCGCAAGCCAGCGGTGCGAACGCGTAAGTAACCAATGAGGCGCAGACCAAAGTCGCAATTTTT
>JANNYC010000100.1:0-7855 GCA_031409895.1 Planctomycetota bacterium | reverse complement strand
ACCCGATTCATCGGGTGCCAATCTTGAGCATCCTTGCTCGTTCATGTCACGACTCCTTGCTGGTATTGGTTTTTGACGAAACGCAACACTAGCAGGAGTCGTGATTTATGAAAACTTGAACGGTATTGGGGTTAAACGAGTGTGCCACGCCGTTGGCTTGTTCCCTAATCCACTGAGACGATTTCAAGCAACTCGATTGCGGGCTGCGTGTTGCAACGAATAAGAGCCGTGCGGCCGTAGATCGGCTGATCGTCTTTCAATTTGAACAAGTCGCGCGGCTCTGCGCCCGGACAGACTTGCCAAAGATGTAGTCGTTGGACTTCGCGCAAAACATTGTGCTTGATCAAGATGTGACCAAGCGGCTCCGATTGGGCTCGAATCTCCGCCATCGCAGCCGCCGGCAATAATTTGGGATTCAATCGCATCAAGCCAAACAAGACGATGCGTCCGTCACTGCGACGCGACAAGGCAAGCTTACGAGAATAAAATCGTGGTCCGTCGTGAACTTCCAGCACGCGCAGGTCGACCGGTGAATCGTGACATTCTTCTAGCGCGACGGTCATGTGCGAATGATGATCGAGCAATTCGCGATAATTGTCGGGAACTTGCTCCGGGGCGACTTGTTTAAAGCTGCCGAGCAGGCGCAGATCTTCGTAAAACTGCGATATTAAACTTTCCAAATTAGCGGACATTATGTCGATTCGATTCAAGTGCGACCTCAATTTTGGGTCATCGCGGCGCAGCGCGTGACGATTGGTGGGTTCGGGCGATGTTACATGTTGCTTAGACTTCGTTACCCCTCACCTCGCCCCGGCGAGTCGCCTTCAGAGACCTAACCTCTCCTCTGAGTACGGGGGCGAGGGAACATGGTTAGCGGGAGGTCATGGGAAAAGCTTGTACGATTGACGTTGGTTCGACAAATCGTATCGTGGGTTGGACGTCTTCACGTCGCTCCAGCACAAGGTCGATCAAATACGTCAGCACGTCGCGCAACGAGTTGGACTCGAATTGGGCGGCGGTTTCTTCCGCTCGCTGATGATATTTGTCGACGAGCCGATGGGCTTTTTCGAATACGCCCGCCTCCGTATAAAGCAACGTGGCCCGCTGGATACGAAAAGCATTCGCGATGCTTGGGTCCGAAACGAGTCGCGCAAGTTCATCGCGCCCGGCGTCATTCAAATCTTGCAGAGCAAGTGCCAACAACACCGTCGGGCGGCCGCCGATCAAATCGAGGGCTCGCGACATTTTGTTGTTGTCGTCACCTTGCCAATCAGCCAAGTCATTCAAAATCTGAAACGCGATACCCAAATCGCGCGATAGTTTCTTGAACGGTTCGTTGTAATTTTCAACCGGACCAGCCAAACGAACTCCGGTCAGGAAAGCCGCTTCGAAAGCAGGTGCGGTTTTCAATGCATAAATTCGCAGCGCGTCGACCGGGCTGATTCGTTTGTCTTTTGCATCGCGCCACAAAAGTTCGGCCCCCTGCCCTTCCGACAATCGCTGATGCGAGTCAGCGAGCAAATCCAAAATAGACGCCGCACAATCGCTCCCCATCGCGGCGGCTTCGCGGCTGACCAAGCGATAACCCAGTCCGATCAAATAATCACCCACGTTAATCGCGGTCGGAATTCCGTAGTCGAGATGAAGGGCCGGACTGCCGTAACGAAATTCGTCCGCGTCCTCAATGTCATCGTGAACCAACGACGCTTTGTGAAAAGTCTCGATCGACATTGCAGCCCGTTTAATGTAGTCGGGCCATTCGTGAATGACTTGTTTGCCGTTTTCGCTGGTGGCTTTGCCTTCTTTAATCGCATCGTAGATCGCCAGGGTCACGAACGGTCGCAAATGCTTTCCGCCGCGTGAGAGAAAGTCATACGCGATCACTTCGGTACCGGCGATCGGGTCGATTTCGTGGATGCCGCGCTCCTTGAGTTCGCTCAGTCGAATTTCGCCACGAATCCGTGGAGCCAGCCGTTCCAATTCGTCCGGTTGAAAAAGTTGATTCGCGGCACGCAGCAGATGCACAAACGAGCGTGTGACAGATTTCTGTTCGACAAAAGGGACTTGAATCATTTCCGAAACCCAATCTTCATCGACCGAAGTATTCCGGCAATCGCTGGAAAGCAGTGGCACGGCCATGCAGGGAATCCCGGCCAACAGAATCTTGTCGATCGCTTTTTCGAGTACGTTCAGGCACGCGACTCCGACGATCGCGTCGACATATCCGCTGATGATGATCTTGAGAACGATCGGCGAACCCTCGGCCACCAAGACTTTGTAGCCCATCTCCTCGGCCTTCGTGCGAAAGTCCGCAATGCTGCAAGCTCCACAAGTTTTGCAATCCAAACCAAACTTGTCGTAATCCGCAGGGCAACCCTCGGCGTGCTTTAAACAATGCGGCAACAGAAACAAACGCCGCGAATGTGGAATAGCGGCGACCTGCTCGCGCCAGAACTCCGACGACAAAACGACCATCGTCCAGCCAAGGAAGCCTTCGGGCAAGTTCATTTCGCCGAGGATTTGACGCGTCACCGACTCCATTTCGTCTTTGGGTAGTGGGCGGCTTTTGTCCAAACGAGCCGCGACATGGCGGCAGCGAAGACGGATTTCCTCGCGCTGAGCCTTTGAAGGGGGTACCAGTTTAAGGTGCGCGGTCTTACGACGCTTGGTCGTTTTCTTTTCCGTTTCGAGATCCGTCGTAACCAATTTGCCATCCTCTGATCAAAGGAATTTCAACCCGTTAGGTCGCTCTCTTCAATAGTTGCGCGACGCGACTTAAAGCCGACACTGTAAATATCAGCGGGTAAACGTCTTCATAATACCACAGCTTGGCGAAGTATAAACCGATGGGCGACGGGACCACGTGGAATCCGCCGCGAACCGCTGTAACCAGCCACCTTGCGCCTCGTTCCATCGAGCCGGAAAAATTTTCGCGATCGGCAAACTCCGTCATGATTTCCGTCGCAAGTGCCGTCTCCTCCACCGAACTTTTTCCCAATTCCGCCGCCGACCAGCGAATTGACGTACCGCCGCCCCAACCTCCATCCGCGTTTTGGTTTCGCAACAACCACTGCGCCGCTCGCTGCGCTGGCGAGGATTTAAGCAACTTCAAATCGCGAAACGCACAAAGGACTTTGCATGTTCCATAAACGGGATTCTCGTCGTCGGGATTGTCCTGATTGCCAAACCAAAGCGGCAGCCAACTCCCGTCCGCGCGCTGCTGTTTATCAAGATACGCAAGCCCGCGCGAAACGGCGCGATCCACTCGACGCGATGACTCCCCGCGCCAAGCCACCAGTGCGCGCAGCACATGCGCCGTCAAGTCACTGCCGCTGCGGTCAAACGGCAAAGTCCCCCAACCGCGACAAAACGTCGGCCAACCGCCGTCACGATTCTGCAAACCTAGCAGCCAACGCTTGCCCGATTCGATCTGCCGTTCAATCGATTTGGAATCCGGTCGCGTACGCCATGTTGCCTCGGTCGCTTTAAGCACCAACATCGCTCCCGGCGTATCGTCCGCGTCGGGAACCGCGCCCGACAAATCCGACCAGCCCCAACCACCTGGCGCAGCACCCGTAAACGGATGCCGGTGCCGATGTTGGCAGTTCAATAGCCAGTCGAAGTTGAGCGACGGCGCGGTTTCGACGAAGTCCGTTGCCGACGCGACCGCCAAGCTTGCCAGACTTGTCGCCCAAGTCGCCAGGTTTGTATCGATCGGCCAACTTCCATCGTAGCGATGTGCGGCAAGCAAGAAATCCAAACCGCGCGACGTGGCTGAAAACTCGGCGCGTCCCGATTGCGCCAACGACATGACCACAAAGCTCGTCAGCGGGATCGCCTCCAGATATCCGCCGCTTGCCGGCTGCATCCGCGCAAGCACGCGCAGGCTTCGTTCGCGCGCTCGGGCGCGAATCCATCGCGTTATCAGATTCGCCGGCGGATCGAAGTGAAATTTTGCTTGGCCAATCGCGACCAGCGCGGGAATGGCATAACTCACCACGGGTAACCGAACGAATCGATACCAGCTTTGCGGCAAAAAAGCCGCTTCGAACGGCAATGCCGCGACCTCGGCCCAATCCACGATTCCAGCCAAAGCCGCGTTGGCTAAAATCGGCACCGCAAAAGTCTTGTCGCGACCATATCGGGCTCGAATTCCCGCGATCGATCCGTTGCTTTCCACGAATCGCTCCGCGCCCGCCACAACCCGGCTATAGTCTTTCGCAATGTTCGCCAGCTTGATCGCGGCGATTGCCAAAAGCGTCGTGGACGTGTTCGATTTACTCTTGTCAGTGTCGCCGAATCCACCATCAGCGTTTGCTTGGCCCACAAGCCATTCCAACGCGCGGTGCAACTGAGTTTCGATTGTGGCTCGCCGCGGATCGTTTGCCGGGCCGCACCTTAAATACGATGCAAACGCGCTAATTGCCGTCGCGGTTGCCAAGGCCGACGACGAAAGCCGCCCTTCCCAATGGCCCCCGCGCATTTGTGAAACAAGATCGGCGTGAGCCATTCTCAGCGCGGCATGGACTTCTTTATTCGAATTCATTCGGCGGTCAATCGAGGTCAAGTGTGACAATTGATATAGTATTGTTCGTCGGCAGAAAGATAGCCATCATCGCGTCAAGGCCCTTTCAACTCCGACGCCAAGAATCAGGGGGCAAATCCGCCGCGGCGGACTCGCCAACTCTCAACTCTCATCACCCTTAACTTACATGAACAATTTCGCCAGCACGAGCTACGATCAATTCGCTCAATCCCTCGCCACAATGGGAACCGATGCTGCGATGCAATGGCTTGCGGATGAATTTCGGCAAAACCGCCAATACGCCGAATGGTTTGAAGTTCTGAAAATGCAGGCCCGACACCAAGTCGGTTTAGAGTTGATTCGCACCGGCGATGAAAACTCAGAAGATGCTATACGGCGAGAACAATTGGAGCCGCTTTTGTATAAAGCTTGCGGCCAAGTCGGTGAGCAGCTTTTTCGCGATGGCCAGCCCGCACAAGCTTGGAAGTACTTTCAGCTCGTTGGGGACCGTGGTCGCGCCGCACGGTTGTTGCGAGGAATCCCGGTAACCCAATCCAATGTGCAAGAACTAATCGATGTGGCACTTGCCGCTGGGGTTGCGCCCGAATACGGAATCGAATTGACGCTGCAATTTTTGGGAACGTGCAATGCGATCACAAGCTTCGATCAGCACATGCCCTATCTTCCGGCTTCAATCCGCGACCCTTCCGCAGAGTTGCTGGTGCGGCACGTATACAACGAATTGACTGCCAACGTGTCGGCGGTCGTCGAACGCCGCGAAGGCAAGCCTCCCATGGCGGGCAATTTGTCCGAGTTAATCGAGCAGCGTCCGTGGCTGTTCGCGGAAGACGCTTATCACATAGATCCATCGCACTTGGCTGCGACGGTTCGCATCGCTCGAATGACGACGGCGCGAGCGGCACTTGAGCAAGCGAATTCGCTCTGTATCTATGGACAGCGACTTGACTCGACGCTTATCGGAGCCGGCGATCCACCGTTCGAAGAATTGTTTGTGGCGCATGAAAAATATTTCGATGCAGCGATGGGCACGGGCTTCGAACAAACACTGGCTTACTTCACGGCGCGACTGCCGGCCTCATACAAGGTCGGCGAATCGCCAAGCCTCGCGGCAGAAGTTCTGGTCGACCTACTTTGCAGAAACAATCGTTGGTCCGAAGCGCTACGCATTTCGCTCGATTGGCTTGACGGAGCGGCTGGACAAAATAACCCCGCTCCCGCCGCTTTGGAAATCGCCCAACACTGTGGCGAGCTCGAAACGCTTGCACAGTGGTTTCGCCAGCGCGACAATTTGTTGATGTACACGGTCGCGCTACTACACATCAATTCGCGAAGATGAGTTCGAGAGGGTCAGACCCATTTTTCGGATTCGCGTTTTTTCCAATCGCGTCGAACTTTGGCCGAAAAATGCGTCCGACCCTGGCCTGTAAAAAAAACGGCTTGATGTTTTGAGCATCAAGCCGTTTGAATTGAAAATCAACGAGTCGTCAATCGAACGGGTTAATCAATCTCATTCGAGGTAAAGCGAGTCGTCGGCGATTGAAAAGCGTTGGGATCAACCATCGGCACGAATCGAGTCGTCGAACCGGCAGCCGGAGCGGCTGACGTTTCTGGAATCGACGGGGCAGGAGCCGCAGGTTGCGGTTCGACATTGGCCGGCGCTGGAGTCGGTTCAATGCCCGGAGCACCAGCCGGAGCTGGTGATCCTACCGAACCATTTCCGCAAGCCGATTGGCATGGATCGCAGCAAGCATTTCGTTGCGGACGGCAAGACCGTGCTCGGTCTAGACAACCAAAGCTTGGAACCTTGAAGCAAACTTCGCGCGTTCCAATCCGACAACCGCCGCAACCCTTGTCGCATCCGCCGCAGTCACCATGTCCACCGTGTCCGGCGAACAAACGCCCACGACCGCCGCCACAACCGTCATCGCATGGATCGCCGCAACCGCGCCCGCCGTGACCGGCGAACAAGTGACCGCGGCCACAGCCTTTATCGCAGGTGTCTTCGCAACCACAGTCATTGCCGCGATTGCACAATCCACTGAACAATGAGCAACGTTTCCGAGCGCAAGGATCCGCTGGTTCGCAGCAAGGGGCTGCTGCCGGGGCGGCAGCGCAGCCACAACCGCTGCCGCAGTCGTTGCCACGATTGCCATGACCAAACAGAGGGAACAAACCGCGGATTTTGCCGCAGCCACAGCTCGAATCAGACTCGAATGTCTGGCAACAACTGTTGGTAGTTGGGGCTGGCGATTCGCAACACGAAGTGGCAGGTGCCGAGCAGCCACATCGACCGAGCATTCGGTTCAGCAGCTGATGCTGAGCGAAGCTCGGGCTCGTACAAAGCGCTACGATGAGCGCCGCAAAAAATAGATTCTTTTTCATTGAGACCTGTCTCCTTAGGATTATTTGGCGTGGTTCGTCTGAGCTTTCAATTTCCAACTTGGTTGGTGTTTAGGCCCTGTAACCAACGTTCATTGTCCCTGCAGTCGCCGCGCCATACATCGCGTAGGAAGCGATGCCTCTGCACGACGACTCATTTTCGTAATTGAAAGGGGGCCGCGAACTACGCCAAATTTGTGTCAATCCGACGAGCCTCGTAGAGCATTCCGTTAGCTCTGGTTCGTTTCAAAAAGGCTCGTCGCGCGACTTGGCAAGACCTTGCGCAATCGCGATCATGGCACTTATCGACTGCGAACTTGGGCTTTTAAAGGGATTTCTGCCGAACGGCTTACGAATCCACTTGGACCGATATTGCCATCGATTCCGATCTTTCCGACTAGCGCTAAAAAACGGGTTTCTACCGGCTTTTTCCGCGATTTGCGTGCCACCAATTCCGATCAGCGAAAGTTTACCGCCCCGTGCTGCGATTGAATCACGCGGTGCCATTTGCTATTCTCGCGCCTGAATCAAGTCCCTCTTTCCATGATTCTGCCGAAAGCCAATTGAAAGATTAATTAGAGGGCATTTTTCCAACCATTGATTTCATGAATTTCAATCAAACGACAGTTCTCAAAACAATAGGCGTGCGTCGTCTAGTTCAGAATTCTTCGCGAGTCAGGCTCGTCATCGTTTCATGGTGCGCTTTGCTTTGTATCTCTTGTACGCCGCGCTACGATCAAGACTTCGATGCCTTTCAACGCGGTTCAAGCCGAACCACAGGCCCGTCGTCCGGCACAACGCAGCCACAGCGCTCCGGCGACCAAACGACTTTGCCCGGTCGATCCGCGACGACGCTCCCGCAAAATCCGCGCTAATCTCGAGAAGTGAATCCATCGCGTCGTCATGTGGGATCAATCACCAAACGATTGA
>JANNYC010000099.1:0-1447 GCA_031409895.1 Planctomycetota bacterium | reverse complement strand
CATTTGGAGGAGTACAAGCGGCATTGTATCGACCAAGCGATCACGATCTTGACCGCCGGACACAGCATTCAATGTTTGTTTGCCACGCCCAAACTCCTCGACAGTTTATGCTTGGCGTTGGAAGATCGCGGCACGTCGCTCAAGCAATTAGGAGTGACCGGCATTTTTTCCGGCGGCACGGAATTCACACCGCAATGGACACGCTACGCAGTCGAAGAATTGTTGGGTGGACCGCCCGAGCAAAGCGGCATTTATATGACACCAACGTACGGCAACACGCTGATGGGGTTGGCTTGTAGCCGTCCGATTAGCGCGGCGGACAAGTACAAGATCACTTATTACTCGCCGCAGCCGCGAGCCGCCATCCAAGTCGTCGCCTTCGACGATTCCAACCGAGTCGTTGAATACGGCCAGACCGGTCGCGTGAAACTGACGACGCTGACCAAAGAGTTTTTTATGCCGGGCTTTTTGGAACGCGACGAAGGCGAGCGCGAGCCGCCTTACGAAGCGTATCCATGGGACGGAATCAGCGGCGTGAGACCGTTTCACAAGCTGACTTCGTCAACCACGGTGGGAGTTTACTAACCCTGAGGCAGAGTAAAAAGTAGCAGGCGCATGCCATGTGCCGCAAGCTGCAAGCCACGGCACACGGAGTGTGCCTGCTACAAGTGAATGCTACAAATGCCTGCTACTTGGTTCGCAACTATCTACACCGCCATTATTTGACGGCGACGCCACCAGAGGCGAGGTCTTCCATGTAGTCGACGGTGATGCTGAGGATTTCTTCCATGAAAAAGTCCCGCTTGATCTCGCCGGGATTGGCCTGTTTTTCCATCATCTTTTCATCTTCTTTATCGGCGTTCAGCTCTTTGCGGCGGGCGAAGAATTTTTCTTCCGAGAGCGACAAGGACTTTTTGTCTTTTTGATCGATGTAAAGGCCGATGTCCTTTTGCCGTTTGACGAAGTCTTCGGAAGCTTGCCGACGCTCCTCGGAGCGCTGTCGAAGTTTCTCTAGCGACTCGTTGGTGACCAAGTTGAGCGCCGAAAACCTTGCGGTCGGGACTTTGTCAAAATCCACCGCGTAATCGAGGTCGGATTCGCTGACGTCCATGTGGTCCGTGATCGAAGGCAGCACAACGTCCGCCAACACGCCTCGCTTTTGAGTGCTGTCGCCTTGGGGGCGATAGAACTGTTGCATGGTGACTTTGAATGCGCCATAGATTCGGTCGGTTGGCTCGGCGACTTGGAAAATCTCTTGATTGAGATCGATCAAATTCTGAACCGTTCCTTTGCCGTGCGTGGAAGAGTCTCCAACGACGATCCCGCGTTTGTAATCTTGAATTGCGCCGGCCAAAATTTCGCTGGCGCTGGCGCTGAATTTACTGGTCATAACGACGAGCGGACCATCCCAAGACATTCCCGAAACGGTGTCGTTCAGTGCCCGGAT
>JANNYC010000098.1:0-38579 GCA_031409895.1 Planctomycetota bacterium | reverse complement strand
CTCTCGCATGGTAACGAGCAAGGGATTCAGATCGGAGGCGTCTGGCTCGGTCAGGAAAATTCCGCAGCGCATTCGGACCAAATCGCGGGCTGGGGTCAATCGCTTGCGACGAATGGCGACGTATTGCTTTACGGATGCAATGTGGCTGGCAATGAAAGTGGCCGCGAATTCTTGCAGTGGCTGGGCGCGACCATTCAAGCCGACGTTGCGGCAAGTACCAACGACACAGGACATGCGTTATTTGGTGGTGATTGGGTCCTCGAGTTCTCGATCGGTACAATTGACTCACGCGTCACGGTTAGTGCGACTGCGCAGAACGATTGGTTAGGCAAATTGGCGACAATCAGCGTCACGACTTTTGCGGACGTGGTCGATGGAAACATTTCGTCCGTCGCGTTATTGCTCGCCAATCGTGGAGCGGACGGATTCATTTCGCTTCGCGAAGCAGTACTTGCTGTGAACGCAGGTTCAGGCGGGGACACAATCAATCTTGCGGCAGGAACCTACACACTGTCGATTGCCGGTATAGCCGAAAACGCCGCTGCGACTGGGGATCTCGATATCCTCACAAGCATGAGAATTTTCGGCGCGGATTCCGGGGCTACGTTTATTGACGGCAACGGGATTGATCGAGTTTTTCACGTCTTATCTGGCAACATTGCGATCGACGGCCTGACCATTCAAGGAGGCAGCGCCGATGGAGGTTCAACAGGAGATGGTGGCGGCCTTCAAGCTGAAACATCCGCCAGCGTTTTCATCAACAACGCCGTGATTTCTGGAAACAGTGCTCGGAATGGTGGTGCCATTGAAAACAGCGGAATTCTTCAATTGAATTACGTCACGATCGACGGGAATACATCCACGCAAAATGGTGGTGGGATTTCAAACACAGGTGCCTTGACTCTTACAAACGTGACCGTCAGTAATAACGTCGCATTGGGTGCACTGGGTGGCGGAATTGAAGTTAATCAAGGGAGTCTGACTGCAACCAACGTTACGGTAAGTGGTAATTCATCGCCGGGCTCCGGTGGTGGAATCTCAGCCATCCGACCGATCGCGTTGCAAAATGTCACAATCACAAATAACACGGCAATCTTCGGGAGCGGCGTCTACCTTCAGGGAGCGGGATCTGCAGATGTGCGGAATACGATCATCGCCGGAAACAATGTGGCGACCGACATTAACGGATTGTTTACGTCACTGGGTAACAACCTGATCGGAGACGGTGGATCTGCAACGGGCTTCATTCATGGCGTGAATGGTGATCAAGTTGGTACATCGGGCAGCCCAATCAATCCGCTCTTGGGAGCTCTCCAGAATAATGGGGGCTTCACTCAAACTCACGCTCTGCTTTTCGGAAGCCCGGCGATTGACCTTGGGAGCTTGACCGGGGCGCCGACAAGTGATCAACGTGGCGTTGTGCGAGACGCGACACCAGACATCGGTGCTTATGAAGTATCCGGGGCATTAAATGGCCCGCCAACAGATATTACTCCCAACAACTTTTCGACCAACGAAAACATTGATACGACTGGTGGTGTGTCACTCGGCGTCCTGACGGCCAGCGACCCAGATGTTGGCGAGACGTTTACGTATTCGATTCTCGCCGGAGGAGATGCGGCCAAATTCTCAATTGCTGGAGCTGGCGCTGACGAACTGGTTTTGACCGACGGTGTCTTGAATTTCGAAGCACAGTCATTCTACTCGGTCACGATCCGTGTCACCGATTCGATAGGTAACACCTATGATGAAACCCTGATCGTCAATGTCAATGACATGAACGATGCGCCAATCAACATCGTTCCCGGGGCACAGGTTACCGGCGAAAACACGCCGGTTGTATTCACGAGCGGAAACGGAAATCTGATTTCTGTGACCGATATCGATGCCAGTAGTGGTCAGATTCAAGTGACCTTGACTGCCGCCAACGGGAACGTAACGCTGGGGTGGCCACCGGGAACGGCCGTCGCGGCCGGCGGAGAGTTCCGAGTCAACAGTGAAGTTTTGGATCAACAAGTTACGCTGGACAGCGGTTTTTTTGGTGGGTCGACGAATGACTTTAGCGGTCCTCGGGGCGTGGCCTCAGATCCCAGCGGAAATTTCGTTGTCACTTGGTCGAGTAAGAACCAAGACGGGGATGGATGGGGAATTTACGCGCAGCGATTTTACGCCAGTGGAGTCGCCGCGGGAAGCGAATTTCGTGTAAACACAACCACGGCCAAGGATCAAGTTTTCTCTTCCGTGGCCATGGACGATTCGGGTAATTTCATAATCACTTGGTCGAGCAAAGAACAGGATGGCGACAAATGGGGAGTCTACGCACAAAGGTACAATTCGGCAGGCGCAGCGCAAGGGAGCGAGTTTCGCGTCAATAGCTTCACGAGCAAAGAACAGCTTGGCGCCAACGTGGCAATGGACGCTGCCGGTAATTTTGTTATTACGTGGTCGAGCCACGATCAGGACAGTAATAACTGGGGCGTATACGCCAAGCGGTTTGACGCTGCCGGTACGGTATTGGGAGGAGAATTCCGCGTCAACAACACGACAAGCAACGAACAAATTGCGTCGTCCGTGGCAATGGACGTTTCTGGCAACTTTGTTGTTACCTGGTCTAGCAAGGACCAAGACGGCGACGGCTGGGGCGTTTACGCCAAACGGTTTAACGATTCAGGCGTTCCCCAAGGAAACGAATTCCTGGTCAACTCCGTGACTTCGAAAGACCAAGTGTTCTCGTCGGTAGCAATGGACGCAAATGGAAACTTCGTCGTTACATGGTCGAGTGACAACCAGGACGGCGACAAATGGGGCGTTTATGCCAAACGATACAATTCCGCTGGTGTGGTTCAGGGGAGCGAGTTCTGCGTCAATGTCACCGCATCCGACGATCAATTCTGTTCATCCGTCTCGATGGACAATGACGGGGACTTTGTCATTTCTTGGACAAGTAACGCTCAGGATGGCGGAGGCCGTGGAATCTACGCCCGACAATATTCATCGGTAGGTGTCGCCAAAGGGGGCGAGACTCTCGTCAACTCGACTACCTCGAGTGACCAGGAACACTCGTCAGTCGCGATGGACGGCAAGGGAAGTTTTGTCGTCGTATGGACCGGAAACGGTACCGGGGACTCGCAAGGAGTTTTTGGACGACAGTTTTCGGTTCCAACGGGTCTGACATTTGTCGTCGGGGATGGAACACGTGATTCGATCACATCGTTTCAAGGAACGATGGCTGACGTAAATGCCGTCCTCGAAGGATTGGTATTCACTCCAACCACAGGCTTCAACGGGTTGGCCACACTTTCGGTGTCCACCGACGATTTGGGAAATACGGGTCCGGGCGGTACCTTGTCCGACACCGACATCATCAACATCAACGTCGGCAGCGGCAACATTAATCCGACGCTCATCGTGTCTGGCGGCCCGTTGAGCTACGTGGAGAATGACCTCGCGACAGTGATCGATAGCAGCATATTGGTGAATGACCTGGACTCGGCCGATTTTAATGGCGGCCAATTGCTCGTGTACATCAGCGGTAATGGCACAAGTTTTGACATGTTGGCTGTTCGCAACGAGGGAATTGGCGCCGGTCAAATCGGCGTCTCGGGGAGCAACATTTCGTACAATTTCGGCGCAGGGGCAATCATTATCGGTAGCTTTGTTGGCGGAACCGACGATATTACGCCGTTGGAAATCAACTTTAACGCCAGTGCAAACGCGGTTGCGGCTCAAGCTTTGGCCCGCAACATCACATTCGTCAATACGTCGGATGACCCAGGCGCGTTGCCGCGAACAGTCGAGTTTTCGCTAACCGACGGTGACGGTGGAACGAGCATCATCGCGTCCAAGCTGATCAATGTAACGGCAACGAACGACATTCCATCGATTGGCCCCCAATCGTTTAGCGTCAACGAGAGCAGTCCGAACGGTACCGTGGTCGGAATCGTCGTAGCTGGCGATGTGGATAGTGGAGCAAACGGAATACTTAGCTATTCGATCACGGGTGGATCGGGCGCAACGGCCTTCGCGATTGATAGTACGACTGGGCAGATAACAGTCGCCGATACGAACCAATTGAACTTTGAGGCGACTCCTTCGTTCACGTTGGCGATTCAAGTGCTGGACGGTGGAACACCCGGTTTGAGCGCTTCGTCAACCATCACGATCAACCTGCTAGATGTCAACGAAACGCCGACCGATATTTCCCCCAACACAATGTCGGTAATGGAGAACACGAATACAACTCCGGGGCTTTCCCTCGGAATCCTCTCGGCGAGTGATCCGGATACACTCGAGACCTTCACCTACTCGATACAGCCAGGCGGAGATGCAGCGAAATTCTCGATTGGAGGCGCCGGGACGAACGAGTTGATCCTAACAGATGGCGTGTTGGATTTCGAAACAACGAGCAGCTATAGCGTCAATGTTCGCGTTACAGATTCGGCAGGAAATACTTGGCAAGAAACCATAACCGTCAATGTGACCGATCTCAACGAAACACCGACGGTCAATAACCAGTCGTTTGGCGTCAACGAAAATACTCCAAACGGAACGCTTGTCGGCACGGTTGCGGCGACGGATCAAGATGCGGGTGCCGACGGAGCTTTGACTTACTCGATCATTGGCGGGACGGGATCGACCGCGTTTTCAATTGACTCAACCACGGGTGCGATCACCGTTGCCGACGCAAGTCAACTGAACTTCGAAGCCAGCACGTCATTTACGTTAACCGTTCAAGTCAGCGACGGCGGCACGCCAAATCTGATTTCGACGGCAACGATTACGATAAACCTGCTCGATGGGAATGAGCTGCCGACCGACATAATGCCGAACGGATTCGCGATCGTCGAGGACACGGATTCGACCGGCGGCTTGAGCTTGGGCGTATTGACGGCAAGCGATCCAGATTCACTTGAGACATTTACTTACACGATCCTGCCGGGCGGCGAGGGATTGTTGTTCACGATTGTCGGTGCCGGAGCGAATGAACTGATTCTGATCGACGGCGTCATCGACTTTGAACGCAAGAGCAGCTACAGCGTGACAGTTCGTGTCACCGACTCGGCAGGAAATTTCTACGATGAAACGCTGACGATCACCGTTGTCAATCAAGACGAAGCCCCGATCGCCGTTGATGGCGGACCTTATGCGATCGACGAAGGAAGTGGCATGACGCTTGATGGTTCGGGTTCGTCCGATCCGGAAAGTTCGCCGCTTACTTACCGTTGGGATTTGAACAACGACGGAGTCTTTGGCGATGTCGTGGGCGTTGCTCCATCGCTAACCTGGTCGACGCTCAACAGTTGGGGCATCACAAATCAAGGAATCCAAACGATCGGCCTCGCAGTGTCGGACGGCACCGGAAATACCGACGTGACAACGACGACGCTAATGGTAGATAACTTACCGCCGTCGGCTCTGAACGATTCTGGCACGGGATTCGAAACCAACGAAGACAACTCTTTCGTCACTGGCAATGTACTTGGAAACGACACTGACCCCAACGGTAATGACGTTTTGAGCATTGGCGGATTGGATTTGACGGGAACTCGCGGGCTGGTGATCGACAACGGCGACGGCACCTTTACTTATGATCCGAACGGCCAATTCGAGAACTTGAATGCTGGCGACACGGCCTTTGATTCTTTCGTTTACATCCTGGAAGACGAAGCTAGCGCATCGGTATTCGGAACCACTACCGTTACGATACACGGTGTCAACGACGAACAGATATTGGTTGCAAATAACGGGTTGACGGTCAACGAAGCGGCGTCGAGCACGATCTCATCGTCCAGTTTATCGACAAGCGACTTGGACGACGCGACCGTCGATTTGGTTTATATCGTCACGCAAGCGACCGCGAATGGCCATTTGGAGCTGGCCGTGAACCCGGGTATTGCAGTATCGATATTTACCCAAGCTCAAATCGACAACGGCGAGGTTCGATACTCCCACAACGGCGGCGAGACTCTGGGAGACAGCTTTAAGTTCACAGTAGATGACGGACAAGGGACCACATCGGCGGGAACTTTTATCATTGCGGTCACCCCGGTGAATGACGCGCCAACTGCCGCCGACGATTCAGCTTCCGCAACGCAAGGGATCGCGATTACGATTGACCGTTCGAGCCTTTTATCGAACGACAATGATGTCGATTCGAGCAGCTTGGCGATTCAAATTATTGCGGGGCCAGCCAACGGGATTCTCATTGCGAACGCGGACGGCTCGTTTGCTTATCAGTCGGCCATTGGGTTTTTCGGTACGGATTCGTTCCAGTACAAGTTGTCGGACGGGTCCGCGACCAGCAACACCGCCATCGTTACGATTCAAGTCGTCCCGGCGGGGTCGACCGGTGCCTCAACACAAAACACACCGCCGTCTCAGACCACGGTTACGAAAAGTTCGCCGACGCCGGCATTAGCTCCACCTCAGGCCAATGTAGTGAGCGAAACGATATCGGGGACTGCCGAAAAGCCGATGGATGTTGCGGACCAACCATCTCCCAAGCGTTTCTTGGGACGAGAAGATCTTGCCATCTCGTCCACTCGGATCGAAGAGCAAATTGATTCGGAAAATCAATCGTGGACGAGAGTGTACGTTGGCGCGCGAAATTCGGATGACGAATCGAGCCGTCGACAAGAATCCTCTGAAGTGAAATTCACAAATCGTGGAGGCGTGTTCTGGAACGCGCTGGACAAATTTTCACGCCAAGCGGAGAACATCACGGGATCACCCATTTTGGTCACGGGCGGTACGGCCGCACTGACGACGTCGATCTCGGTTGGTTACGTAGTTTGGTTGATTCGTGGTGGTCAAGTCTTGGCGGCGCTTATGGCACACTTGCCTGCGTGGAGTCTGATCGATCCGCTGCCGATTTTGGGATCGTTCGATAAACGGGACGACGAAACGGATGACTCACTGCAATCACTTTTGGACGAATCGGAACCCGTGAGCGAGACAAAGGCCGAGCGTGAATCGACGGCGGTAGATTCAATGGTCGCGCCGACGGATGCGGAAGTTTCTCAAACTGCGTAGGACACCCCAAATCACTGTTCATTAATTTTCAAGTTGAGTCGATCGATGAAATTCCTAACTGCAAAAAGCCGCATCACCATTGGGATTGTCTGTTTGATGCTGAGCATCATGGCGATCGCTACGTTTGTCGGTGCCGGACCGAATCAATACAAGGCCGAAGCGTACGGCCGTTCCAAACTATGTGAGGCAATCGCGATCAACTGCGCGATTCACTTGAATCGAGCCGATCTGCGGTCGACACACGGCTTGTTGGAGACGATGGTGGCACGCAACGAACAGTTGATTTCGGCGGCGCTTCGCCGGACCAACGGTCGGATGGAAGCCGAAGCCGGCCCACACAAATCTCTTTGGAACGACACGGCTCGTCGTACCGATGAAACCCATTTGAGTGTGCCGATGTTTATCGGGTCGGGAAAATGGGGCGAACTGGAACTTGTATTTACGAAATTGAACAAAGCTGGAATCTGGGCGTACTTTATGCGGCCTTGGCCGCGATTCTTTCTGTTTGTCGGCGCGATTGGGTTCTGCTCGGTTTATTTCTATCTTGGCTTCGTCCTTAAACAGCTTGACCCTACTCAAGCGGTGCCGAAACGCGTTCGCTCGGCGCTCGATTCGTTGACGGGTGGACTCCTATTGACCGACCGCAAAGGCCGCGTCGTGTTGGCTAACGAAGCATTTTCCCAATGGATCGGCATGAATCCAGACAAGGTGATTGGTCGGTCTGCAGCAAACTTTTTGTGGAAGTTTGATCCATCCGCAGCCGACGAAAATGCTCCGAACAAGAATCATCGGTTTCCCTGGATGGTGGCGATCGAACAAGAAGCACCGCAAATCCGCTGGCTGATAAAGTTGAGCGATCACAAAAAACAAGAGCTGACGTTAATTGCCAACTCGTCACCGATTGTCGGTCACAACGGCGAGTATCGCGGCGTGCTGACCTCGTTTGAAGACGTGAGCGAATTGGAACAGAACAAGGTTGAGCTGCTTCATGCAAAATCCGCAGCCGATCAAGCCAATCAGGCCAAGAGCAAGTTCCTGGCCAACATGAGCCACGAGATTCGAACGCCGATGAACGCGATCTTGGGTTACACCGAAGTTCTGCGCAGCGGTTATGCCGAAAGCGAAGACAATCGACAAAAGTACTTGGCGACGATCCATTCGAGCGGCGAACATTTGCTGTCTTTGATCAACGACATTCTGGACTTGTCGAAGATCGAGGCGGGCCGCATGCAACTCGAAACGAAGCGATGCAGCACGCAGGAAATCTTGTCACTGGCCGTTGAAACGCTCAAGATCAAGGCTGAACAAAAGAACATCAGCTTGACCTATCGCGCCGAGGGCTTGATTCCGGAAACGATCCTCACCGATGAATTCCGATTGAAACAAGTTTTGCTGAACTTGATTGGCAACTCGATCAAGTTTACGGAAAAAGGGGGCGTCGAGCTGGTCGCCCGAATGGAACGAAACGGCGACAAGGAATTATTGGCACTCGATGTCCTCGACACGGGCATCGGCATTACGCTCGAACAAGTCAAACGCATCTTCGATCCATTTTCCCAAGCGGACTCGTCGATCACGCGCCGATTCGGCGGCACCGGGCTTGGACTGTCGATCAGCCGGCAAATCGCACAGAAAATGGGCGGCGATATTACGGTCAAGTCGACTTCCGGGGTCGGCAGCACCTTTACTGTCACGATCGATACAGGTTGTCTCGACGGCGTTGAGCGAGTCGCGATCGATCCGCGTAAATCAGGAATTCGCGTCGTGACTCAATCGACCGAGCAACAAATTCGATTCGAAAATAAACATGTGCTCGTCGTTGACGACGGCGAATCCAACCGCGATTTGGCTGCGCTCGTTTTGCGGCGCGCAGGGGTTACGGTTTCGTTGGCCGAACATGGCCAGATAGCTCTGGATATGGTCGCGAAAACCAAATTCGACGCGATACTTATGGACATGCAAATGCCGGTGCTCGATGGATACACGGCAACTCGCGAACTGCGCCAACGTGGATGTCAAATCCCGATTGTCGCGCTCACGGCCAACGTGATGCAAGACGACGAAAATAAATGTCGCGAAGCGGGTTGCGATGGGTTTTTGGGCAAGCCAATCAGTGCTGCGCGATTGCTCAAGACATTGGCCGGCTTGGTTCCGCACGAAATCGTCGAAGTAACATTCCCTGCAACGCCAGCGGTCCAAATTTCCGAACAAGCGACGTACGAACCCGCGCCACCGCCACATCTGCAAGCAGCCGCCACATGCGTTGCCCCAGCGCCTGCCGTCGCGGCCAAACGGACTTGGGATTGTAGCCACACACCACAACCGACAGACCTTGAAGGGTCGGCCGAGGCGAAATCCTTACCCGAACCTGAAGAACCCGCCACACGTCAACCACGCCAAAATGTTGAGCAAACGATGATGATGACTCTGCAGAATGCGTTGCATCCGAGCTTGCCGATGGACGACCCCGATTATCGGATGATTGTCGAATTGTTCGTCGATCGCTTGCGCAAAAAAGTTCCCGAAATGCGGGCGGCTGTGGACGAAACGAATTACCTTGAACTTGCGGAGTTGGCACACTGGCTCAAGGGTGCCGGCGGAACGGCTGGATTCGACGCATTCACCGAGCACGCTGCGACTCTACAATCCGCTGCCAAATCGAGCAAAGTCAAAGCGATTGAATTTTCGCTGTGCGAGATCGAATCGCTTTGCCAACGAATCAGACTAGAAACCAGTGCGGGAGGGCCGCAGCGGGTTGCCGTATTTGCGTCGATGCCTCAAGTATCACCCGAACCGTATTCCGCGACTCACTAATTGAATCTTTGATCACAACCCGCTTGATCGACACCGGACTTTGGGGCGAATTTTGTGATGCCCGTTCACGCCAATGCAGTTCTATAACCTAAACTTCTCGGTTACGAATCTCACCAGGGTCGATGCCATGAGCACCATTCCAACTTCGTCTAGCGCTGAAATGATAGGGGGTTCGTCGGGTTACGACGCCGCCGTTTCCGCGATTCAATCGACCGCGCTACGCCCACAATTCAATCCGTTTGCCTATCATCGACCGGCCGACGAGCAGGTAAAGCATGCGATGATCATGATCGTCGACGATGAAGAGACGGTGACGCTGGCGGTGCGCAAATTCTTGTCGGAGGTCGGTTTCTGCAATTTTGTGATAGTCAATGACGCCAGCCAAGCGATCAAGCAAATTCAACAGAACAATCCGGATTTGGTGTTGTTGGACATTCGAATGCAAGTCAATGGACTGGAAATCTTGCGGACGATGCGGCAGCACGAGTCGATGCATCGCATACCGGTGATTACGCTGACGGGCGACACCGATTCGGAAACCCGCATTCAAGCGCTCTCGTACGGAGCCGACGATTTTTTGACCAAGCCAGTAAACATCAGCGAGTTAGTGGCGCGGGTCCGAAACACGCTCAGCGGCAAGATTTATCGCGATCAATTGGCGAAATACTCGTCGGACCTTGAAGACGATGTACTTCGCGACCCGCTGACGCAAGTCGCGAACCGCCGAGCTTTTGAATACGAAATTAACCGCCGCATGATCGAGTGGACGCGACAGCGAACGCCTTTGTCGCTGCTGTTCCTCGACGTCGATTTTTTTAAATCGGTAAACGACAAATATGGCCATCAAGCTGGCGATCACGTGCTGCGCGCGATCGCGAAGGATATCGAGCGGTCGCTCCGCGCCATGGACTTGGTGACCCGATACGGGGGTGAGGAGTTTGCCATTATTCTCCCCGGCTGCAATTCAGTCGAAGCCCGTTTAGCCGCCGAACGCATTCGGAAACGAATTGAAGAATCTGCCACCGAAGTCGAAAACAACATTATTCGCGTTACGGTCAGTCTCGGTTTAGCGACCGCGACAGATCGAGACACGGTTGAGAGTTTTGTGAGCCGAACCGATAAAGCACTCTACGATGCCAAGCAACATGGGCGAAACCGTTGCCATTTTCACGACGGACACAAATGTCATGTGGCCACCTCGAACCGAATTTCGGCGATGGACCAAGGACTAGGCGGCGCGCCGACTTCCGCATCCGAATCGCTCAGCCGCTCAACAACATTTGCGAAAATCCTTGTGATTGACGACGAGCCGTCGACCGTGATGATGGTTCGCAAACTGCTCAATCAGGCCGCGTATGTTCGCGTCCAGACTCTGACCGAACCAGTAAAAGCATTGGAGACGATCAAATCGGATCCGCCCGATCTGGTGTTGTGCGATATTCATATGCCCGTTGTCACTGGCCTAGATATCCTAGCAGGTGTGCGCGACGACATCGAAACGAAACACATTCCAATTGTGTTTTTGACGTCGGCCACCGAGGCGGAAGTCAAAAACAAATGCTTGAACTTGGGGGCCACGGATTTCCTTAGCAAGCCAGTGAACGCGACCGAACTAATCGCGCGCGTTCGCAATACCCTGCTCGCCAAAGCACACCTCGACCATTTGGCAAGTCAGTCGAATCAGCTTGAACGCGAAGTCCGACTTCGCACGGCGGAACTTTATGCTTCGCGACGAGACGCGATTCAATGCTTGGCTCGCGCTGCGGAAAATCGCGATGACCAAACTGGGCAACATGTTTTTCGCGTCGGTCGTTACGCTTCGATCATCGCGGCAGAATTGGGCTATAGCGAAGAACGCGCGCTGTGGATGGAACACGCGGCCCAGTTGCACGACGTCGGGAAGATCGGAATCTCCGACAGTATCCTCAGGAAGCCGGGCATCCTGACGCAAGAAGAATTCGCAATCATGAAAACGCATTGCGTGATTGGCCGAAAGATCATTCGAAACGAAGCCGAATTCAATCTGGGCGGCTCGCGAAATCATGGGAATACCGGCTCGAAACTCTTTGACGAATGCAATTCTCCAATCATGCGAATGGCGGCATTGGTTGCTGAAACCCATCACGAAAAATGGGACGGCACCGGTTATCCCAACGGTCTGGCGGGGGAAAAAATCCCGATCGAAGGCCGAATCACTGCGGTTGCCGACGTGTTCGACGCCGTGAGCTCCAAGCGACACTACAAAGACGCGGTGCCCTTGGAAGAGTGCTTTGCGATTATCCGCCTAGGAAGCGGAAAGCATTTTGATCCAAAGGTTGTTGAGGCGTTCTTCAACTGCCAACAAGATATCACCCAAGTCTACTTGCTACACAACAATAACGCCCATTAGTTTGGAATTGGCGTTCGCTGAAATTGACGTTCTTTCGCCAACCGCCTGGCATGGAAGCACAAGTGCGGCGTATTTTCGGCTCGCGTTGGCTTGGCGGCAAAATGCGGCTGTCCTTGGTCAATCGCTCGCGCAGTGGCGTTCCTTTCGGCACAATGTGCAAGTGTATCTGAGCCGCACACACACCGTTAAAAGTGTGCGAATTGATCACAGGCGACGGCGCAAATCGCGATATCAAGTTTTGCCGCCAAACGATGGCAATGTCGAATGACATGGCGGGCGATCCCTACAACGGATTGATATTTCATTGCTTGCGGTGTTTATTTTCTTCAACACCAAGACCTTTTAATCCAAGAATGGTTCTTTGGCATCAGTCTTGCTGTCTGGGCATCCGTCGTAGTGCATCTGCGGAGAGAGTCCGTCGACTCAGCAGGACCGCCGGGTGGTGAAAATTCGAAAGCTTTCGTCGATAGGATTCTAACAATGGCAGATGGTATTTCAGGATTGGGGGCTACTTTTTCCGGAGAGCGCGAATTCGGAGACAAATTACCCGGCGACTTGGAAAGCTTTTCGTACGATGACGAGATCGTGCGAATGTTCTCGACCGCGACCCTGGTGTGGGGGCTAGTCGCATTCATTGTTGGCTTGCTCGTGGCCGTCCTTTTGGTCGTCCCTAAGCTGTCGATGGGAATAGAGTACATCTCATTCGGCCGATTGCGCCCCTTGCACACTAACGCGGCGATCTTTGCTTTTGCCGGCAATGCAATCTTTGCCGCGATTTATTACTCGACGCAAAGGCTGTGCAAAGCGGCGATGTACAGTCCAATGTTGAGCCGCCTGCACTTTTGGGGTTGGCAATTGATCATCGTATGCGCGGCAGCAACACTTCCACTGGGAATCACGCAGGGAAAAGAATATGCCGAGTTGGAATGGCCGATCGATATTTTGATCGCGATCGTTTGGGTAGGCTTTTTTGGCGTCAACTTCTTCATGACTCTAGCGCGGCGGCGCGAGCGGCACATGTACGTGGCGTTGTGGTTTTATATCGCGACCATCGTAACCGTGGCCGTATTACACGTGTTCAATAACTTGGTAGTGCCGGCCGGATTGTTTGATAGCTACTCGATTTACGCCGGAGTCCAAGACGCGTTTATGCAGTGGTGGTACGGTCACAACGCAGTCGCGTTTTTCTTGACAACGCCGTTTCTCGGAATGATGTACTATTTCCTCCCCAAGGCGGCCGAACGACCGGTCTTCTCCTACAAACTGAGCATTATTCACTTTTGGTCAATTGTCTTTATTTATATTTGGGCCGGTCCGCACCATTTGCATTACACCGCGCTGGCCGCTTGGGCGTCGTCGTTAGGAATGCTATTTAGTTTGATGTTGTGGATGCCATCTTGGGGCGGAATGATCAACGGGCTGCTCACTTTGCGTGGGGCTTGGCACAAAGTCGCCGTCGATCCGGTTCTGAAGTTCTTTGTCGTGGGGATTACCTTTTACGGAATGGCGACTTTTGAAGGTCCAATGCTTTCGATCAAGACGGTGAATTCGCTTTCTCATTACACTGACTGGACAATCGCTCACGTACATGCTGGGGCATTGGGTTGGAATGGCTTCATGACGTTTGGCATGTTGTATTGGCTATTGCCGCGTATTTTTCAAACCAAGCTATGGAGCGAACGACTGGCGACATGGCATTTTTGGTTGGGAACGCTAGGCATCTTGCTTTACATCATCCCGATTTACGTCGCGGGACTAACGCAAGGCCTGATGTGGCGAGCGTTTGACGCAGGCGGGAATCTGGCTTATGCCGATTTCGTAGAAACCGTGGCGACGATTGTCCCGATGTGGTGGGCACGGGTCGCGGGAGGAAGTTTGTATTTTGTTGGCGCCTGCTTGTTGTCAGTCAATTACGTGATGACTTGGCGATCACGCCCAAGCGTCTATGCAGTCCCGGTGATTCGCGCGATGCCTCTGGCACGTACCTATATCGATCCGCCGCCGCCAAAGCCTCGAATTCAGGCAGGCGTCTTGGAATTCGCCAAGAAGGTAGATGTTTTTCAGCAACTGCAATGGCACCGAATTTGGGAACGGAAAGCGTTTCAATTTACATTTTGGGTCATCGTGGCTGTGGTGCTTGCGTCGGCCCTAGAGATGATTCCGACGTTTTTGATTCGAAGTAATGTAAGCACAAACGCCACTATTAAACCGTACACTCCGCTAGAACTGGCTGGGCGGGAAATCTATTTGTCGGAAGGCTGTTACAACTGTCATTCGCAGATGATTCGGCCAATATTCGCCGAGACCGAGCGCTACGGTGAATTCTCCAAACCGGGGGAGTTCATCTATGACAGACCGTTTCAATGGGGCTCGCGCCGCATCGGTCCTGATTTAGCGCGCGAAGGGGGCAAGAACTCGCACAAATGGCACTTTGATCATTTTCGCGATCCGCCCGCAGTCGTTGCCAAATCCATCATGCCCGCCTACGAACATCTCTACACGTCTCGACTCAATTTCGGAATGATTCAAGAGCGAATCAACGCCGTCCACCTTTTGGGAGCGCCCTATGATCGAGAAATGCGCGAAGCCGAGTTGATGGCTCATGAACAGGCCCAAAAAATCGTAAGGGAACTTGTTGAACAAGGGGGGCCCTCGACCTATGAAAACGCTCGCGGGATACCGATTGACTTGAGCGAGACCAAGCTGATTGCATTGATCGCCTATGTGCAGCGGATCGGAACTGACTTATTTGCACCCCCGACACCGATTGAAACGCTGCAACCGGAAACCAAAGCTACGCCCTCGACGACGGACACACGCGAGCAAGGACGAGATGGCAAAACCGCAGTGCCGACAACATCAACGCCAGAAACTAGTGCGAAACCAGGCAGCACATCTTCCCTTGTTGGGAGCATGCCTTGATTCAACAAGCGCTGAGACAGGTTGATTTTTCGGTATGCAGCGAAGCGGCATTGACGCTGTTCTTTATCGTTTTTGTGGCCGTAACACTTCGCACTCTGCTTACCGACCGCAAAAAGCTCCAACAATTTGCGGCCACCGCGATTCAAGATCATCAGGAACCCCTCGAATGAATCAGCCATCTCAAACTGAATTGACCGACCATGTCTACGATGGAATTCGCGAATACGATAATCCGCTCCCCGGTTGGTGGACTTGGCTGTTCATCGGAAGCTGTGCGTTCTCGTTTTTCTATTGGATCGTTTTTCATTTCGGGACTGAGGGCCGATCGGTCTTGGACGAATTTGATCGGGCGTCGGCCTCCGTCCTTGAACTTCGATTTCAGGAGATTGGCGTGCTCAAGCCAGACCGCGAAACGATTCTGAAGTACCTGAATAACCCGAAGTTTCTTACGGTGGGAAGAGTCGTCTACAAAACGAATTGCGTCAGTTGTCATGGAGCCAACGGCGAAGGCAACGTGGGCCCGAACTTGACGGATGACAACTGGAAGAACGTCAAGCAAATCGAGGATATCGCGCGGGTCATCGAACAAGGGGCGGCCAACGGCGCGATGCCCGCATGGCGAAATCGATTGAGCCATATTAATCAAATTGTTCTGACGGCTGCGTACGTCGCAACGTTGCGCGGTTCGAAGCCTGCGGGGGGCAAAACTCCCGAAGGGGATCCGGTCGATCCGTGGCCGCCAGCCCCCGCACCATCCCCCGATGCGGCTAAACCGGGACCGACCACTGACGCATCCGGGAGTCATCAGTGACTTCGACCAACAGTGTGCTGCTTGGGCCAGAAAAGCACGTTCTTTCGACCCTGGAACGTGACGGTTCACGGCGCTGGCTCAAGCCGCGTTTGAGTACCGGTCGGTTTTTGACTCGACGAAGAATGGTGGCTTACGTTTTGATCGCCATTTTTACGCTGTTGCCTTTTGTGAAAATCAACGGCAGGCAATCGATTCTGCTCGACATCGCGGCTCGCCGGTTCACGATATTCGGATACACATTCTTGCCAACAGACACTTTGCTGCTAGCGCTGTTTCTGGTTTTTGCGCTGCTAAGCATTTTCTTAGCGACAGCTCTATTTGGGCGCGTCTGGTGCGGGTGGGCTTGTCCGCAAACCATCTACATGGAATTTGTTTTTCGACCCATTGAGCGGTTGCTTGAAGGAACTGCCGGTCGCGGCGGACCTAACAAAAAGCCTTTGGTTGCCTGGCGCATTGCCCTCAAGTACGTTTTGTTTTTCATCGTTAGCCTGCACTTAGCGAATACATTTCTTTGCTATTTCGTGGGAGTCGATCGGGTGGGGCAGTGGACTCGGCAATCACCGCTCGACCATCCGCTGCCATTTCTAGTTGTCGCTGCGGTTACCGGATTGATGTTGTTTGACTTTGGCTATTTCCGCGAGCAACTTTGCATCATCGCGTGCCCATACGGGCGGCTGCAGTCTGTTCTTTTGGATCAGAATTCGCTTGTCGTCGGTTACGATGCACAAAGGGGCGAGCCTCGAGGTCGAGTTTCGAAGACTCGCCCGCAAGCCAGCTTGCCCGTTCTCGGCGATTGCGTCGATTGCAAGTTGTGCGTAGTAACCTGCCCCACCGGCATCGACATTCGCAAAGGGCTGCAAATGGAGTGCATTAACTGCACGCAATGCATGGATGCATGTGACGCTGTGATGAGCAAACTCGGACGACCGCGAGGACTCATTCGCTTGAGTTCGCAAGCCGAAAATCGGGGCGGCCAATTTCATTGGCTGCGCGCTAGGACTTTGGGCTACCCTCTGGTGTTGGCTTTGATTGCCGTGATGTTTGTCGTCGTGCTGGCAAATAAGAAGTCGTTTAATGCAATGATCCTGCGCGAACCCGGAAATCTCCACACCATGACCCCGGACGGGCTAGTGCAGAATTTGTTGCGCCTCAAGTTGACCAATCGATTGGACGCCGCGGCCTGTTACAGCATGTCGGTGCGGGAACCGTTAACCGCCCATACCACGTTGAGCGAATCAGAAATTAGGCTGGGGCCGAACGAGTCAGAGACTTTTCATGTGCAAGTTCTTTGTCCAATGCACGAGTTCCACAATGGCCAGTGTCCGATCCGATTAGTTGTGCAAAGCGATCAAGGTGATAACTTGGAACTGGACTTCAAACTAATTGGACCGTTTTTAAAAACCGCGCTAACTGAGTAAACGCACAGAACGCCGATACAACAGGCAACTTGATGGCAATCGCAGAACCCAACGAACATTACGAAGACCTGGCCCGCTGGATTTGGACGCTGGTCATCGTCGGATTTTTCTCAGTCCAAGCCGTTATTTGGTTTGTTGCGATTACGTTGACGGCGCGTGACCCTTCGTTTGCAGTGGCCCCTCACTATGAACAAGAGTCAGCTAATTGGGACGCCATCGTCGCTCGTCGACAAGCAAGTAGCGAGCTTGGTTGGACAATCGAGTTCACCCGTGGCAGCATGAATTCAAGTCAGCAATCGGTGTTGCAAATTCGACTGACCGACCGCGCCGGCCAAGCGGTGGACGGCGCGCAAATTGAGATAACTCTGTTTCACTGCGCGCGGGCGGCTGAATCACAACAGCCTATCGTGCACGATTTGGGCCAAGGCAATTACTTTGCCGAAACGCAAATGGATCGAAGTGGTTTGTGGAAGTTAAGCGGAGTCGCGCGGCGAGGCGATGAAGAATTCTATTTCGAACGAAAGCAGCAATTTGATGGGTCGGGAGTCGCGCAATGATCGCTTTGCTATTGACAGTCTTCGTCGCAAGCATTTTGGGCAGCCTGCATTGCGCGGGAATGTGCGGGCCGTTTGCTTGGCTGGCGGCGTCGAACGAATCGGGCTTGCGAAAGTCTCAGTGGCCGGCGCTGGCAGGCTATCATGGGTCAAGGCTGATCCTTTATTCAATCTTAGGTGTCATCGCCGGCACAGTAGGTTTCATGGTGGACTTGGGGAGCACAGCGGCCGGCATCCAGCGCGGCGCAGCTTGGTTGGGCGGCATCAGCATGATTGTGTATGCGTTAATGCGATTAGCTGGAAGCAATCGTCGATTGGTTGGCGGCTCATTCGTCTCGCGGATAACTTCGCCGCTGACAAAGTGGCTAGCGCTGGCTCGCTCAATGAAAGGCTGGCAGCGTGCCGCGCTCATCGGTGCCGTTAGCAGCTTGATGCCGTGCGGTTGGTTGTATGCGTTTGTATTGGCTGCGGCCGGAACCGGAAGCCCACTATGGGGGGCGGCGTTGATGGTTGCATTTTGGGTGGGCACCGTTCCGATCCTCGTAATGGTCGTTCTGGGGATGGGACACGTCGCCGAACCAATCGCAGCTCGCGTGCCGGTAATGGTGGCCATCGCCGTGCTTTCGATTGGTTTCTACACGGTGACGATGCGGAGCACGATCGATCTTTCGGGCCGAGTACCAGCCGTTGCGATTCAGAAATCAGCCGACTATGTGCGCGGCATTGATCAAGAAAAACTTCCGTGTTGCTCTGGCGTTGCGGAACAGGAGTAAGACATGGAATCGCCCATCTTGGATCGGCCGAAGTTATCGAACGACCACGCGGCTTTGCAGAAAACCAAGCGTGATGTTCATTTGCAGTGTCGACATTGCGGTTTGCCGATTCCATCCGGGCCGTGGACTTGGGCAGCGCAAGACTTTTGCTGCAGTGGGTGCGAAGCGGCGTATGGTTTGATCACCGGTTCAGGCTTGGGAGCGTATTACGAGATGGCGCGCGAGCGCCGACTTAACCCAGCAGGCGAAGGTGCTCGCCGCGAGCGCTTGCAATGGTTCGACGATCCAGATTTTCTCGCAAAATATGCCCGGCGCTCGAGCGACTGTCGGTTCTCGATTCGGCTGGCACTATCGGGGATTCACTGCGCTGCCTGCGTTTGGCTATTGGAGAAATTGCCGCAACTGGTTCCCGGGGTGAATGCCGCACGAGTCGCTTGGGCGCAGTCGACAATTGATCTGGAATGGAATACCAATGCGACTCAATTGTCGCGAATCGCCGAAGTGCTCAACAACCTGGGTTACTCGCCCAATCCCATCAATGAAGATTCCACGCGAAAGGCGGGGCAGCGCGAGAATCGCGAACAATTGATTCGATTAGGGGTCGCTGGTGCAGCGGCTGGCAACAACATGTTGATCGCTGCTGCCCTTTATCTGGGGATGTTTTCGGGAATGGCGGGGGAGATTGAACAACTGCTGCGATTGGCTAGTGCATTTGTCGGAGTGATTTCGTTGGCTTGGCCGGGGCGAATATTTCTTACCGGTGCGATTGCCGCGCTGCGCACGCGCACACCCCATATGGACTTGCCGCTGGCATTGGGATTATTTCTAGGAACCTTGGGAAGTATTGCTAACGCGGTGCGCGGTGTGGGCGAAGTCTATTTTGATTCGATCTCGGTTTTAATTTTCGTGTTGCTACTCGGTCGCTGGATTCAGTCGCGCCAACAGAGATCGGCCGCCGACGCAATTGACTTGCTCAGTCGGCTTACACCGCGATGGACTCTCCGCCGCACCGACGATCGGTTTGTCGAAGTCCCCGTTGCACTTCTGCGGGTTGACGACATAGTTCAAGTCCGCGCCGGCGAAACAATTCCGTTCGATGGAATCGTTGTTACGGGTTGCGGTTTCGTCGACGAGTCCGTTTTGACGGGCGAATCAGTTGCGTTGGCCAAACAAGTCGGCGATCAAGTCGCGGCGGGAACACAGAATTTGCGTTCAGCTTTGGAAATTCGAGCCTTGGCGGTCGGTATTCAAACGCGCATCGGCCGCGTCGCCGCATTGGTGGAAGACGCCGCACGAAGCAAGCCAAAAATCGTGCAATGGGCTGATCGGATCGGCGGTCAATTCGTGGTCATCGTGATGATCATCGCATTGTTGACGTTGCTGTATTGGTCTTGGTTCGAACCCAGCCATGCAATCGATCGAACCATGGCATTGTTGATCGTGGCTTGTCCCTGTGCGCTGGCAATGGCGACTCCCTTGGCCATTGCCGTTGCTTTGGCACAAGCGGCTCGTCACCGAATCTTGATCAAGGGTGGCGATGTTTTGCAGCGATTGAGCGGCACCGGAACAGTTTGGCTGGACAAGACCGGAACGCTAACTCGCGGGCAAATGCAAATGATCGATTGGTATGGTGATGAAAAGGTTCAACCGATCGTCGCCGCTATTCAATCGCAATCGGCGCATCCGATTGCCATTGCGATGGCTCGCGATTTATCGAATCTGTCGGCCAGAGAGGCAGCTTTTCAATCGCAAATCGCGTCAGTCGAACAAACGTCGCTGGGGGGAATCCAAGCCGTTTACGCGGGAAAGATAGTTCAAATTGGCCATCGCCATTTTGTGGAAAATGCGAGGGCTCACGGATTGGATCGCTTTGCCGAGCAAGTCAGCCGCTGGTTGGCGGATGGAGTTACGCCGGTCTACGTCGCCGTAGATCGAGACGTCGTTGCCGTTGCTGGTGTTTGCGATCCGTTACGCGCGGACGTTCAGCAGTCATTGGATGAAATTCGGCGGATGGGCTGGTCGGTTGGCATACTATCCGGTGATCATCGCCAGATAGTCGCGCAGGTAGCTAAACAACTAACGATTCCCGCCAATCTCGCAAATGGAGAATTGATGCCCGAGGACAAAGTCCGCTTGGTCCAACGCGGGTGCGAAAATCAAACCGTCGTAATGATTGGCGATGGCGTCAACGACAGCGCGGCTCTGGCTGCCGCATCGGTTGGAATCGCAGTTCGGGGTGGTGCCGAAACGAGCTTGGCAGCAGCTCCGGTCTATTTTGCACAAGAAGGTCTGCGCGATATGGTGCGTTTGATCCGGTTGGCCCGCACGACGATGCGCACGATTCGATGGAACTTTGCTGCGTCACTTTCGTACAATGTGCTGGCGGTTGGATTAGCGGCGACAGGGCATATTAGTCCTTTGTTGGCAGCAGTTCTCATGCCGATCAGTTCGTTGAGCGTAGTGTGCATTTCGCTCATGCTGCCGCGCGATTGGTCAATTGACATACCGGGATAACCCATGAGCGTTTTATTTATTGCTTTACCGATTGCACTTCTGTTAGGCGGTGCTGCGGTCGTAGCGTTTGTTCGCGCGGCGCGGTCAGGTCAGTTTGACGATTTAGAAACTCCGCCGCTGCGCATGTTATTTGATGATCGCGATGAACATTCAGATAAGACCTGTTGAACAACCAAGTCGCGCTGTGGGGCGTTGATCACTTCTCGAACGTATCTAACGCGCGATCGAATTGCCCAAGCTTGACTTTTAGCGCGGCAATTGTTGGGTCCAAGTTTTCGAAAGTCGCCGCTCGGCCTTGGGATTCCAGATGTGCGGCGAGCGCGGTCACCGACGGCACGCCGAAAACGCGCAAGCTCCCCTTCAACGCATGAGCCGACAATCGAAGAGCATTCGCATCCGCTGATTGTGCCGCCGCTTCAATCGACGCAATTAATTTTGAAGCCTCCGACCGAAATGCCACGATCAATTCGGCGACCAGCCTTCGATCATTATCAACCAGTCGCAAAACGTCCGCCCAATTCACGACGACGGCAGGTGAGTCCTCGACCGGGCTTTGAACAAAAAACGGCTGGAGCGCCGCGTACAATTCTCGCTTGCGAATTGGTTTTGAAACGTAACCATCCATGCCAGATTTCAGGCAAGCTTCGCGATCACCCAACATGGCTCGCGCCGTCATCGCCACGATGGGAACGTGACCGCCGCTAGTCTTTTCGCGATTTCGAATCTCGATTGTGGCCTCCAGGCCATCCAGCACCGGCATTTGCACATCCATCAAAACGAGATCGAAACCAGGTTGCTTTAGAGCATCGACCGCTTCGCGACCGTTGATGGCGATGGTTACGTGGTGCCCCCATTTTTCCAACAGAGCCATCGCAATTTTTTGATTCATCAATCCATCTTCGACGAGCAAGATGTTCAGCGGGTGAATCCGAGTCGCCTCCGCGGGCGAATCTAAAATGCTTGTTAGTCTAGTTGTCGGGTCCGTGCTCGCTGGCTTTTTGCCGCGTGGCAATCGCAACGTGAAAGAAAAAGTACTCCCTTTTCCAAGTTCACTTTGCACATCAAGTTGATCTCCCATGAGCGAAACGAGCCGCGAGGAGATTGCCAAACCGAGCCCCGTTCCGCCGTACCGCCGTGTTATCGAACCATCGGCTTGAGTAAATGCTTCAAAGACCAGCCGCTGCTTCTCGGGCGGAATGCCAATACCCGTGTCGGTAACGGCAAAGCGGACTTGGACCGTTTGATCGTCGTAGGAAACTAGCCATACATCGACGAACACTTCACCTCGTTCCGTGAATTTAATTGCGTTGCCTACAAGATTCACGATGACTTGTCGCAAGCGAACCGCATCTCCGACGAGCCATTCGGGCACATCGTCGGCAATGCGACAAGCCACCTCCAACCCTTTGCTCTGCGCCCTCGGAGCGAGCGATTTCATCGTGTCGCAAACGACGTCCCGGATGTCGAAATCGGCGGCCTCGATTTCCATCTTGCCCGCTTCGATTTTGGAGAAGTCCAGAATCTCATTGATAATGGATAGCAGCGATTCACTCGCTTGCATCACCATCGTCAGATAATCGCGTTGCGCATCCGTTACATCAGTGTCGAGCACCAGTTCCGTCAAGCCAATCACCGCGTTCATCGGGGTGCGGATTTCGTGACTCATGTTGGCCAAAAAATCGCTTTTCGCGCGGTTGGCGGCTTCGGCTGATTCCTTGGCTTTGGAAATTGCGTCGAGAGCTTTTCGGCGATTCGTAATATCGACGATCCCCGCCAGCATGGCGACGCCATCTTCTAGCTCCAGCGGACTGAAACCGACTTCGACCGGAAACTCTTCGCCGTTTTTCTTTTGACCCCACAAATCGCGACCGGCACCGATCGCTTGAGCGACCGGGCTCGCAAAGAAGCCATCCACGTAGGTCGGATGATTCGAGTGAAATCGTTCGGGAATCAACGTCTCAAAGTCCTTGCCCAACAATTCCTGCGGCGTGTAGCCGAACATTTTTGCGGCTTGCGAATTCACATTGGCGATCGCCCGGGTCCGATCCACCAAAATCAATGCCGCTGGCGACGCTTCAATCATTCGACGCAGCAATTCTTCGGTTCGGCGGCGCTCGGTAATCTCTTTGGCTACCGCATAGAGCAAATTCTCGCCTGGGCGCGGCGCGGGAGTCGACCATTCCAACCACTTGTACGAGCCATCGCGACATCGATATCTGTTTTCAAACCGAAGCGTATTTTGGCCGCGCTCCAATGTCGCCATCTCCGCAATCGTAGCCGCACGGTCTTCCGGATGTACGAAGTCGAGAAATGGCTTTTCTAAAAGTTCGGCCGAGGTAAATCCCAATATACGTTCAAACGACGGGTTCACTCGCCGAAAGAAACCGTCAAGACCTGCAATGCAAAGCATTTCCAAAGACGCGTCGAAGAATCGATCACGCTCGGCTTCGATCCGTTTGCGATCTTCGGTTTCCCGATGCGCGACTTGTTTCGCCTTAGTCAACAGTTGCGACCGATCGCGAACTTGATCCTCCAACGAAAGGTTGCTCGTTTCGAGCAATTGACGACTGCGATTCAATTTTGCGAGCAAATACGCGGATGAAAAAATCAAGAAAGCCGCCAACAAAAGGTTGGCTACAGCAACTTCCCACGACATCGGTACAAGAATCGGCGACACCGTCGCGCCGATCAACGTCAGCGCGGTACAAATCGCCGCCGTTAAGTACATCGCACGCCGCGAGCGCAATCCGAAACTGGCGCAAACGACGAAGACATACAGGAACCCATGGGCGAAACCCAAGGGCGTCACAAGCTCAAGCGCAAATATCGCGGCGGACAACGCGACGCAAAGTGAAATTGTTTTAGTAGCGGAGCGCTGCCACCAACGCGGCTTGTCCATCGTTTCACGTTTCGCATCGAATCAAGCTTGAGTTGCTAAAGACAGCAAGAACTATGCTCAATATAGCAGGAAAAGCTAACGCAACTCGAAATCGAGCGGTCCGAGGTTCATTTTTGCAAAACAAGCCCCGCCATGTAGAACTCTTGATTGGTGGCGCAAAAAAAAAGCCCAAGCCGCGAGTGGCTTGGGCAAGAGAATTCGTTAATTGAAATGCCTTATTTGGCCGTCTTGCTTTGAGCAACCTTCATCGCTTCGAATTCTTTGATAGTCGTCTTCGCATGATCCTGAATCTTCTTGACGACCTCTGGATCGTCCGAGGTTAACATAGAGATCATGCCAGCCGCCGTTTCAATCTCCGTCTTCTTTGCACCGGCCTTTTCCAAAGCCCCATACGAATTGCAATAACCGCAAAGATCCATTTTCTCTCCGGCTTTTACTTTGTCGATCACGGCCATCATGTTCTTCTTGCACGCGGCCATCGCATCTTTCTTATCGGCCGGAATCACTGCAACCGAAAGCATTCCGTTAGGGACGACATGCGTCTCCCACGTCATGCTTTCCATCAATCCTTTTTGCGACGACATGCATTTGCAAATCGGGCAATGTTCTAGATCAAACCACGGTACTGCAGCTTCCGTTACATGGGCCGCTGGGATGACTTTTTTGTCCTGCTTCGGTGCTGAGTCTTTCTTGTCTTGAGCAATCGTGGCGGTCGCCATCAAAAGACTAACCATCAATGCAACGAAACTTGTGCGAAACATGGGTTTCTCCTTCGTGCTGGGATTGAGGTGAATCGAACAATTCAAATTTTAGCGCCGAGAATTTGCGTTGACAACGGCTGGAAGAACCTTGCAAAAAATGCCAGTAACCGCAGTGTATTCCGCCGCACCAACGTCTCGTTCCCAGGCTCCCGCCTGGGAACGCACTGACACCGAGGCTCCGCCTCGAATGCGGATGGAAGCGCCAATACACCAACGGTCGAAAGGCGGTTCCCAAGCAGGAGCTTTGGAACCAGGAAAGCTAAAGCACTGGGTAGCGGCTTGACCAACAACTATTCGTCTGACTTCTCGGCCGAGACGTAGCTTTGATCCGGCTTGCTCAATTTGGTGAGCGGCAACTTGATTTCATCGCCAGATTCCTTCTGAAGCACGACTTGATCACCCTCCAATCGTACCAACCGAGCTTTTATTTTGTATTTTCCCGTGGTATCCACGAACTGTCGAATGGGATAGCGGTTTTCGCCTTTCGCGATTTCGGCTTCGGCTTCCGCAACCAAATATTCGATCGCCTCGTCAAGCTTATTGCCACGAATTTCGGCTGAGCGAATTACGCCACGATGATCTACCAAGAAAATCGTTGGAAAGCTGTTGATCTTAAATTTCTTGACAATCGGACCGCTGGGGCCATCAAACCACGAACGCCAATTCAGATCGTTTTCCTCAATTGCGTCGGTAGCTATTTTCTTTTTCTGATCGTTATTCACGCCAAGAAGTTTAAACGGCCGTCCGGCGAATGGCATTCTGGGGCACTTTTCCAACGGATAGATTTTGCGAGAGACACTTTAATTGTCGCGTTTTCCGCCGCGCGACGGAGCCACCGTTTGGATTAAAAGTCCAACGCCTCAAATCGCGTCAGTTTTCAGACATCGAGTCTTCGAACGGGATGCTGGCGCTTCGATCCCGATGTGGTCCTATTTGATCTGAACTTCATCGAGAGCTTGCGGCTGCGCGTACTTGTCCCACCAAGATCCGCCCAATTTGTCGAATTCGGCTCGAGCGTCCAGCCGCTGATCGGCCGTTAGCTGTTGAAACTTGCCCCGTTCATCAACGTCCCAACCGACGGCCCAACGACTCCAGGCACTGACTCGATCGGCGTTTGCGACATCCGATGCGCGAACGGACAGCAGGCTAACAACATCTCCATAGTAGCGGAAGGCAATTTTCGAGCTGTCCGGGAACACCGACGCGTCAGTCAAGCTATTCTGATTCATTGGACGGAATCTTTGAACGACGATCCCCTCCTCGATATCCCAAAGCAAATGCCCGGTTAGAATTCGCTTGCCGTCGGGCAAAAATCTGATGACGGTCGCCTCTTCTGGATCTGGATCTGCTCCACATCCGCTTTCGCTCGATTCGTTCGATTTCAATTTTGGCTCAACCTTTGAGAATTCGAGAGTAGCCGAGACCTTGTCAGTTTTAAGTTGGACAATGTCGACCGCGGTTGCGTAGCCAATGGCCAATTGATCGCCGTTTGGACTGAACCTGAGTCCAAGAACTTTCTTGGATGGCCTCGTCTCGATCAACCTGGGAGTTGTTGCATCTTCCAGTTTCCAATATTTCAAGTGCTCGCCGTCGAAAATCGTCAACGTCTTCGTAACGGGGCAAAACGCAATTTTTGTGGAATAAAGATTTCCATCGCCAATACCATGATCAATTGAATCTTTTGCTTTCTCTGTCGCCACATCCCAAACGGTTGCTTGCTTTGCGGACACCGTGAGAACCTTTCCTTCGTCAGCCAAAAATTGGACAAAATAGACCGGCTCGTCGGGCATAATGATTGTTTTATCTGGCTTGAGATCAAAATTCCAAATTCGCAACAAAGTTACAGGTGGCTTCACGCCCTCTTTGTCAATTTTACGTTGCACGGTTGCAACCGATTGTCCACTGGCTGATACGGCGAGGTGATCCCAGTCAACTCCAGGGTCGATTCGATGTTGGGGTGTCATCGACTTCGCATCCCAATTCAAAACAAACGACTTACCTGGTGCCGTAGAAAAAATGCGGTTTTCGGGACTCCAGCGTGTGTAAACGGACCCATGTGCACAGACAAATGTTTTGCCATCAGCGCTAAATGATGGCGCCATCTGCGATTCAATGTTGGGCAACTCTTCCGGCGTCGCAAACGGCTTTAGAGTCAAAATCCGAATCTCATGGAATGTTCCCGAGGCATGCCATAGGCGTCGTGGCGTGGGCTCGTCCACAGTTTCCTTAACGACGTCGTTTTCCTTCACAACGCTTTCGGGAGTCGGTTGCCCGGCGCTTTCTGGAACGGCGTCGGTCGGTGCCGGGGTATCTGGGGTTGGAGCGGGGGCCTCTGGGGTCGGTGCCGGGGCCTCCGGCGCGACTGGTTGTCCCGCCGTCTCCGGTACGATAATCGCTTCCGACGCACCCTGTATCATTTGTCCGCCAGCACAGCCCCCGCTCGAAACAAACTGTTCAGCGACGAGCACGTTTTGGCCTCCGGAAAGCAGACGCAGCCCCTTTGATTTCGCTACAGGATCGACACGGTCTATCCGCCCATTGATGCTCCATGTGAGCACAAATGTTGCATGTACGGTTACAACTTGCTGATCGTTTTCAACAAATGCGGCGTCGAGCACGGTTAAATTCGCGTCCGGACTAACATCGCTGAGCGGAAACGCTTCCTTGAACGGGCCGAGCGCACCCAAGACATCGCTATCAAATACAAGTTTCGGCGCTCCCGATTCCTGGAGATCCCATACTGAGACTTGCGTTCCATCGAAAGTTAACCATTTTTGACTATTGGCGCCACGAACTGTATGCGCGCCTTCGTCGTCCGACTGCTTGGGACTCGCATCCTGATTCTCCGCTTCTTGGTCAATAATTTCACCGCTCCGATGGGAAACAAAACTTTCAACCTCTTTCGTTGTCGATGGAGCGAGGACCGACATCTCGTCGTTATGCAACGGAACAAAATCGTTTCTCGTGTTTTCAGGCGAACTTGGGGGCACAACATATGGAATGCTTGATTGAGCCGCTTGCATCATGTCAACCTGAACCCAAAACTCCGGCCAATAGTCTCCCAATGGTCGACCCGTTTGAAGATCAAGCGCAACCAATTTCGAGCTACCTTTTGCAAGCAATACCGTCGAATTGGGCACGAACGCGACCTCCACGATCGAATCGCCAAGGTCAAACCATCGCGGTTCATCTTTATCCTTTCCGTAGATCGACAAAAACCTGTCCAAGTCAACTCCACTCGGCTTGAGGAGGTTTTGGCGATTGTCACTGGCATCGCCATTCAATCCTTGATACGTGCCCCGAGCGATTCGAAAACTACCGTCCGAAGAGCTGGCTTGATCGCCTAGCTCGTGCCACGAAATCACTTCGCGATTACCCGCGCTCCAGAGTTGAGTTGCCGCGTCACTATCTCGGCGAATCCTCTTGACCTCAACTGGTCGTGTACGTGTCTCAGGCCTCATCCTTGTAACTGCCGTGCCATCGACCATTTCTGTGTATGGAATAGTTACGGTATACGTCTGTTCGACTTGCTCGGTAACAAAACGCTCGACTGATACCGCGATGACATTCGTGTTTGGGACAAAACCAGCTCGAACAATTCCTTGCGGCGTCTTTGGATCATTGACTCCCTCAAGCGGAATCTCCCAAACGAGTGATCCCTTCTCGCTCGCATAGAGTCGCACCGAGGAAAATCCCACCACCAGCAGACCGCCAGTCGTGGTGTCAAAACTCAGTGACGAGATGAACGATTCCGCAGGCCAAGCCTCTAGCTCGACTTCATGTAGTTTTTGTTCGGTGTCGGCATCCCACGTGGTGATCCTGTTGGCCTGCGCAGTTAAAATCAACTTGCCATCGTCCGAGATCGAAAGACACGACGTCAAAGCATCTTTCGGTATGAACTTCATTCGGCGACCGGTGGACGCATCCCAAATGGACGTACCGGAATTGCCTTGTGTCATTATCCATCGACCGTCGTGCGAGCAATGGACCTCTGCCGCGCCACCTTCCTCGGGAAGGGGCTTGCTTCTTACATCGGCAAGACTTTCGATCGACGTTTGGCAACTCTTACTAATTGGTTCATCGTGTTCCGCGACGTCAATCAGGAGTTTGTACGCATGGACCCACGACAAAAGTGCGGCCATGGAGTTTTGCAATTTCAGTTCCGATTCGCCCCGATCGAGGTAACTCCGGGCCAATTCCTTGATCTGCCCGTGCCAATTTCCCCTAAACTTTTTTACGTGCAAGAGAGAATCCATCGCCTCCTTTTGTTTGCCTTCCGCAACACCTCTAAGTCTTTTCTCTTCTAGTTGAGCGTCTTCCGCGTCGCTGAGCGCTTTAACCGCTACTTGCTTGGCATCCTCGGCCAATCTCCATTGCCGCCAGCTAAAGGCACCGAGTCCGATCGCAAGGCCGATGGCCGCAATGCGACTAAAGGCGGCAACTCGTTGAAGCTGGATGTGACGGCCCCGCTTTTTGGCGCGAATGTCCAACGATTCAAGGCGTTCGCCAAGTTCCTTGGCGGTTCCTAATCTCTTCTTAGGAGAGACATGAACACATTCCCGGATGTCCTTGCACAAAAGCCAAAGCTTATTGCCATGGATGTCGATCGCTTGGTCCTTGAGATGCTGCTCAAAGTCTGGACTGAGCGCCTGTTCAAAGCTGCCGACGAGCATCTGATACAAAATAACGCCCAGCGAATAGACGTCTCGTTCGCATGTCGCGACTCCCGGCCGCGGGTCACGATACATCGGAGTTCCGCTGTACCTGGAATCATTCTCATTCAACAATGTAAACCCTGTCGGTTTTATTGAATGCTTTTCTAATTGTGCCCTTGCGCTCTCTTCGATCACGCTAATACCGAAATCTCCCAAAACGGGATGCCATAGCTCGTCTGCACCCATCCTCATGAAGACATTCAACGGTTTGACATCGTGATGAATGATGCCAACGGAGTGGGCTCGTCCCAGCGCCCGTGCTAATTCCTTTATGAGCCGTAAACGAGTTGCCAGAGGCACCTTTTCCAAACCGCCTTGTGCTTTTGCCCACGATTCCAAATTGCCTCCGCTGATATATTCGCTTTCCGAATAAAATGGCGGATTCGTATGATTCACGTGGATCGGGCCTGCAATATCTGGGCTGGCCTTTCCCAGCCGGCGGAACAGTTCGCTCACGGTCAGTTCTCGCTTGATCGCCTGAATTCGTTCGGCCTCAAAACAGAACTTAAAGACTTGCAATTTGCCGGTCGTTACATTCTTCGCCAGCCACGCTTCGCCAAACCCGCCGGCTCCCAGTCGCTCTTGCAATACCCAATCCGGCTTGTTCGGGATTTCCGAGCCGGGATTCGGTCGCCACTCCAAGTCCTTTTGATATTTCGCCGATTTTTCCCGCTGCCCTCCGGCCGAATCGGGTGGTGACGTGAACGGCGCGATCCCGGCCAACCCGATTTCCCAAACTTCCACGGGTTCGTTGCCATCGCCTTTCAACAGGTAGGTGCCATGGCCCATTCGATCCAATTTGGCATCGGACTTTACGTCGAACGCGGAGGACGCCAGATTGAACAATGTCGGAGCGTCATAAACGAATTGGCGCGAGCTTTCATGAGCGGCTCGTGTCAAAAGTGTCTGGCCGCCACACGCCAGCCGAGCAACCCGTGCGCAATAGTCGACGGTAAAGCTTGCCATCATCGCTTTTTTTGCATCTATCCCTGGCATCACAACGCATTGCCCGGTGTGAATCGCGATCCGCGTTTTTGGGATCGCATGTTCCCAGGAAAATCGCTGGAGGGCGTCGTGAAAGCGTATGGCGGCAGTGATTGCTTGTTTGACCGATTCAAAGATCGCCGTAAAACCATCCGCACGCGGACTAACTTCCCTGACTTCGCCCTCGCTGGCCGCGATGATTTGTCGAAACATCCGATCAAAGGGAATTAGCACGGTCTGTACGTAGCGAACATCGCCGAGTTGGCGCTTGAGCGCCGTCGAGCCGACCATGTCAGTGCACATGACGGCCACTAGGCGATCCATCGCGTGCGCTGCCAACGACTCTTTGTCAAACCGAATTAGCGCAACTTGGGCGGCCAAATCGGCATGAGACTGAAACGAATTGCGCGGGAGTTCCGACATTCTAAGGCGGTTGATGTAATCAAATTGAAGTTGAACGAGTTCGGCGGATTCAGCCTTCGTTGAATCGAGTTGACAATTGTCGGAGGCAAGAAATAGAAAAACGGGTTTCTTCAATTCAACGGCAATCTCAAACTCGAGTTGCGTGTATGAACGACGCTCCAAATCGTCAGAGCGCAATCGGGGTTCCTGCCCAAATCGCTTCCCCACGAGGCAAATCACGGCGTCGCAATCAGATGTTTTTGCCCTGAGAACCTCGCGAACTGTTCGATAGTCCGGCTCAAAGGTCTCTTGCGAAACGGGATGCACGTTTTTCGCTATTAGAGTCTTGCTGACCGCATGGCGAAAACTGCCGAGGTCTTCGGATGTCGCGCTCACGAAGACCTTGTTCATTAATTCGGCCATGATCTCATCCTCCGCAGACGACTTTGTTCACTTGGGAAATTTCAAGAAACCTTTCGCAATCGATGTTGCCAGCGTAGGCCGGTGACAAAACACCAAAGTGCTCGCGAGCTAAGTCTCGATTATAAATTGGATTTCCGACGATTCCAACGTACAAGTCGCAGATGAGACGAAGATTTTTTGACAATCGAGCGGCCACTTGTGGTCGAGAAGGCAGGCTCGGCAAGGTTTGAGGGCGGAAACGAGCTTGGGCAACGGAAACCAAACGCGCATCGGAACCGTAAATCGAACGCTGTCGCTCAACGCTTTTGGGGCTCAATCGGCAGCCGAAAACGGAGCTTCATTCTCTGAATAGGTAAATCGTGATTCAAACGACGTCGGCGCAACTGGGTTTGCTGGGACCACAGCGACGATTTTGGGTTCTGTTTATTGTAATTTGGTAACTCAAGCTTGGTGCAGCGCACTTGGATTGCCATAAATTGGTTTTCGAACATGAACCTTGGAATTGGGTTTGAATATTGAGCCTTTGAGTGCCTGTGGTGCTGTCCAAAAACTCATCCGAGCGTTACGAGAGTCTCAAGGTCCCGACAGGGCGAGGAAACTCGATAAAGGACTGCCCAATGTCTGGCGGCGATCCAACCTCATCAGTTTAGCAGGCCATTTCTATGCAACGCCTGTGAAGGTTCGGCGAGCGTACCATTGCGCCGTTTCGGATAGGAGCTTTAGTTCCGTCTCGGCGACGCGATCACGGAATTCGTGAAATGAGCTCGACTCAAGTAACAAGGTCCTTTGACGTTTTAAAAAATCAACCATTTTGCCATAGGTATGCACTCGAGCTTCGTAGTCTTTGGCTGCCGCCCACGTGAGAAACCCAACCGCGAGCACCGGAAACAAGACAGTGAATACGCCTAACCATGGTTCAGCCGACAATTGCCACGCTGCGGAAATTCGAAGGTAGCCGCATAGGATGATTACTTCTATTCCCGTGGCAAGAATTGCCAAGGAGCAAAAAAACATAAACAGCCAATGGCACGCCCTTAAGTAAAGATGCGCTTTCCTGCGTCGGTCTCGGTGATACGCGATTTGGCCTTTCTGTGGATTAGGATCGTCAAGTCGATTTTGGACATATGGCGCAAGTAACGGCGTCCACGCACCATCGCGAAATGGGCGAGTCGTTCGAAGGTGCAATACGTTTAATGTGCGAAGCAATGGAACGAATTCGGTCGGCAGATCTAGCCGAAACAGGTAACCGAGATATACGTGCAAATTCCCCAGCGAACGCACTGATCGATTGATTTCGGCTAAGAGCCGGGCCACCGCCCATGATTTGGACGGCTTGAATCGATGGACCCAATGATGGATAAGAAAGCCGAGTACTAGGAGAACAAATTCGAAGACCAACATTGTGGTGGTCCAAATACTGTGGCCTGGCTCGTGGTCTTTTGAAAGGACGAAAGTGGCAAGTAACGTGGCAAGTCCATGCGTTGCAATAATCACAAGGGCGGCGGAACTGAAAAGCTTGTTGAACTGCTTCGCCCGCTCGCTAACGTGGTCTTTGACAACAGTGCAAAACTGCCCGACAGTCGGCAATGACGCTGCACTCAATTCGCTGCCAGCGGGCATGTGCAGTTTACCGAGGTTGCTTGGAAGCGATGGCGGAACAAACGAATTCAGCGGCAACCAGTCCGGTTCGATACGAACGTCATTTCCTTCGAACTGAATGCGCACTTCCAATACCGCTTTGCCTTGTCGCTTTGCGAGGTCCAGCAATTGCTTTGTCCCGCCCGGCCTTGCTGAAACGTCGGTTTGGAGCACGCAAATCACGACATCGCTGACTCGCAAGATTTCTCGATTGCATTCTTCGAATCGTTCATGACGGCTTGGCGAGTCCGAAACCATCCTTTCCTGGATAATGTGAGCGCTTTTCAATATCTGCATCGCCGCCGTTCGCTGGTCTCCGTCAAAATCCGGTTCGCCGCCGGACCCGACCGCAGAGAGATATGCGTCGAGGTGTTGCGGCAGGAAAATGCGCTGCGTGATTCCCAGTGCTTGACATGCGCAGGTGAACAGCATGTCCGAACCGATTGCAATTTGCGAAATACCGCAAAGAAAATGATGATTGCCAAGCTTTAGTTTCGCTGGTAGCGACCTGACGATTTCGACAAGCTCCTTTAAAAGCTGCGATTCCTGCTGAGGCGTCAAACCCGACCACTCGTTGGCATTTGCCAAGAATTTGCGCGCCCCAGCAAATCCCACTTGCACGACACAAGGGAGTCGATCAAATGTTTCAACTTCAGCGCCCATTGAATTTTTGCATCCTTATCGTGGCTATTTGTCGAGTTAAGCTTCCCAGATCTGTTCGCGTCCATTAGGTGTTCCAAGCACCGACCATGTCGGGGTACAAACGGGCACAGGTCCGAATGGCATTAGCAAGTTGTAATTTGTTGAGGCAAAACGATTAAGCATTGCTACGATTGCAAGCTATAATCGAAGAGTCCAAAAGTATGAGTTAACTGGTTGGTTTCTTTGACCCCACCCTACAATGCACATGAATAATTCGGGCGCAAATTATTTGAAAAGCTTGTTTTTTAAAAAGACGTAGGCCAGCGCCTGCATGTGGGCTGCTTGTTCGTTGTTAGCCGCGCCGCCGTGGCCACCTTCGATGTTCTCGTAATACGTTACATCGTGCCCGAATTCCTCCATGCGAGCCATCATTTTGCGCGCGTGGCCAGGATGAACTCGGTCGTCGCGCGTCGAAGTGGTGAATAGCACCGCCGGATACTTGCGGTCCTTCTTGACGTTGTGATACGGCGAGAACTTTTGGATGAACGCCCACTCTTCGGGTTTGTCTGGATTGCCATATTCGGCCATCCACGATGCACCCGCGAGCAAATGGTTATATCGCTTCATATCCAGAAGCGGGACTTGGCAGACGGCCGCGTGCATTACTTCGGGATAAAGCGTAATCATATTACCGACGAGCAAACCGCCATTGGAGCCGCCTTGAATTCCTAATCGCCGTGGCGAAGTGACTTTTTGCGCGAACAAGTCCTTGGCGACTGCCGCGAAGTCTTCATAAGCCCGCAGACGATTGGCCTTCAAAGCCGCTTGGTGCCAGCGCGGACCGTATTCGCCGCCGCCGCGAATGTTGGCGACAACATAAACTCCGCCTTGCGAAGTCCAAGAACGTCCAACACCGGCACTATAATTCGGCTGCATCGAAATCTCGAAACCGCCGTAACCGTACAGCAACGTCGGGTTGTTGCCGTCGGACTTCATGCCTTTGCGAGCAACCATAAAGTACGGAACTTTGGTCCCGTCCGCGCTCGTGGCGAAATGTTGACTGATCGCCAGCCCGGTCGCGTCGAAAAATTCTGGCAACGCCTTCAAGCGTTTTGGTTGCTTGCCGATTTCGCCAATCGAAAGCGTAGTCGGCGTGAGATAATCGCTTGCAGTCAAAAAGTATTCGTTCGACTCGTCCGCATCGACCGCAGAGATATTCACCGTGCCGAATTGCGGCGCACCGACCAATGGCTCAGGCTTCCAATCCTTGCTTCCAAGTTTAATAACGGAGATACGATTCTTCACGTCGTCCAATACGTTGATGAACAAATAATCTTTGGTGAAGCCATAACTCGCGAGCGCAGTCGATGCCGATGGCGTAAAGACTGGCGTAAGTTTGCGATTGCCCGCGAGGAATTCGTCAAATTTTCCGATCAAAAGCGACCCAGCCGGAAACGTGTTTCCGCCAACTTCCCACGGATCGCGAAGTTCAAACGTGATGTAGTCGTGAAACACGCCTTTGTTAGCGGAATTCGGCGCGTCGATCTGCGTCAATTTTCCTTCATCCGTTCGCAAGAACAACTCGTCGTTGTAAAAGGCAATATTGCGGCTGACGAAATTGCGTTCGAAACCGGGCGAGTCGTCGTGCATTGCGCCGACCGCCATGTCGGCTTGTTTGCCTTCGTATAAGTTTTCGGCTGAGGCCAATGGCGTGCCGCGATTCCAGACTTTGGCCAAGCGCGGATAGCCCGAATCGGTCATCGAGCCCGGTCCAAAGTCCGTTTGCACGAAGCAGGTGTCGTGATCGATCCAGCCGATGCTCCCTTTGGCCTCGGGCAAATAAAATCCGTCCTTTACGAATTCGCGTTTCTCCATGTCGAACTCGCGAGTGACTTGCGCGTCGGCCCCGCCGCGCGACATGCTCACCAGCGCGAGCTTGTAATCGGGCCGCAACAATTGTGCGCCATCCCAAACCCAGTTTTCTTTTTCCGACTTACACAGCGCATCCAAATCGAGAATCACGTCCCATTTCGGTTCCGACTTTTCGTATTCTTCCGGCGTCGTTCGTCGCCAAAGTCCTTGTGGGTTTTCTTTGTCGCGCCAAAAGTTGTAAAAGTATTCGCCATGCTTGCCGACCATCGGGATTCGTTCGTCCGAGTCGAGGATGGCCAACAAGTCCGCTTTGAGTTTGGCGAATTGCGGATCGGCTTCGAGGGCTGCGTGCGAGATTTTGTTGCGAGCCCGAACCCAGTCGAGCGCCTTGTCGCCAGTCACATCTTCCAGCCAAGCGTACGGATCGTCGATGGTCGAAGCAGGCTCTTGTGAATAAATGGGCGGTGGGAATCGACTGTTCATGAGAATGCCAACTGCCAAAATAAATAACGTGACGCGACGAATGAGTTCCATGATCTGTTGCCTCAAGCTATGATGAGTACGTGTGAACCGAGTCCGCCATTTTGCGCGTTTTCGGCGCGAATGAAAGTGGACTATCCGCAGGCTAAACAGCGGTTGAATATCGTGGGGTACGCTCTCAGTCCGCCGTTTTTCATCGGGATTAACAGCACGTTGAAAAACGTGTTCCACGTCCTTCCAGATTCTCAGACTGCCTCGGTCGCGGCCATCTCGCCGGCGCGTAGTGCAACAATCGCCAAGCCGCGGCGGTTTGCGTATTCAGCAATTTCAATTGGGTTCAGGACGATCGTCTTTCCGGCTTCGATCGCCAAGACGCGTCCGCCCGATGCGTGCAGCGTTTGCACCGTGCCCAAGCCAATCGTCGGAACGTCAAATCGCATGTCTTGTTGCGGTTTGGCGACTTTGACCACGGTGAAACCGCCGGCGGGACACAAGGTTCCCGCGCGGCGAATGCACTCGTCGGTTCCTTCGATCGCTTCGATTGCAACGGCAGCGCGATCTTTTACCGCGACGCTTTGTCCCACATCGAGTCCGCCCATATGTTTGGCCAAGTGCCAGCCAAAGCGAATGTCGGCCCACTCGCGCGCCGTCGGTTTGCGCCGCGCAAGCGAACCAGGTTGCGCTAGGATTTGTGGCGCAAGTTCCGTGGCCGGTCGCAATTCGACACCGTGATGTTCATACATCCGAACCCCAGCCATTAATAGTGTGTCGTCGTTCCGGTCTTTTTTTCGCAACAACAGCGACGGAAAGAAAAACCGCATAAACGTCCAGTCCGGAAAATGCCGCAACACCAAGTTCTTTTGCATGAGAATCGATTTGAAGACTTTGCCGGCCATCGTTCCAAGATGGACGTGATGGCGGCGAAAAAAACGCATGTGCGAGCGAGTGCGTGATACCGCGCCCCACTCAAATGCGGAGCAAATCTGTTCAAGCCGCGCATCAGCATGACCGATCAACCCAACGCAGTAGACATCGTCGCCTTGGTCTCGCAAATGTTGCGCAACGACGACCGGCAGTTCACCCCAACCAGCAATGAGTCCAATTTTTCGAGCCATGTTTGCAGCACCATTACCCAGTTCCTACGCCGCTCGATTGATTCGATTTTCCGGTTCGGGCACTGCGATTTGCGAAACGGCACGCTCCAATTCTTTCAATTGCTTTCGCATCTGAGGCAGTTTTGCGGTGCAAGCCAGAATTTGCAATTGCTCTCTGGCCGGCACAGCCGGACTTCCAAAAATTCGCTGGCCGTCGTCGATGTTGTGCATCACGCCAGACTGAGCCGCGATGATGACTTCGTTACCGATTTCCAAGTGATCGCCGATCCCGACTTGGCCCGCCATGACAACGTAATCGCCCGTCGAACAACTGCCGGCGATTCCGACTTGGGAGCAAAGTAAATTGTGGTCTCCGATCCGGCAGTTGTGGCCGATCATTACCAAGTTATCGAGTTTCGTGCCGCGACCGATTCTCGTCGTTCCGAAAGTCCCCCGGTCGATTGTCGTGTTGGCACCAATGTCAACATCGTCCTCGATTTCGACATTGCCAAGTTGTACTGAAAGTTTGTGGTTGCCGTCGACAAGTTTATAGCCAAACCCATACGCGCCGATGACCGCTCCAGAGTGAATCAAGCATCGTTGACCGATGTGCGTGTTTTCGTAAAGTATTGCTCCCGGAAAAATCGTCGTGTCGGCTTCGATCCGGCAGCCTTCCATCACACAAGCATTCGCGTGGACGGTGACTCGCGGACCAATCTCGACATCGTCGTAAATCACGGCACCGGGATAGATCGTCGCGGTCGAGTCGATGCTCGCCGTTGGACTTACGTGAGCTGCGGGACTTACGCCGGAAACTCGGCGTCGAATCACCGGGCGAAAACTTTCGACGATCTGCGCGAACACATGGTCAGGCTCGCGCACGGTAATCGTTGGAATGCGGTCATAGACAAGCCCTTCGGGAATCACGACGGCGGACGCCCTGCACTCGTCGAGTTTGGCCAGCAAATTAGCTTGGTTGATAAAAGTAATATCGCCGGGTCGCGCGTCGCGCAAAGTTGCCGCGCCGACGATTTGCAATTGAGGGTCGCCTAAAAACTTTCCGTTAACCAGTTGCGCAATCTCGTGTAGCGTCGGCATGCTTCAGGCGTCCTTTCCTGAATCGGGTAATCGCCAAGCAACGCGGCGGGTCGTTTCGGCGACCGTTTTCTCGTTTCCGAACTTCGTCGGAAAAAGCTGCGAAAAAGCGTTGGTTTGGGCGGCGTATCGTAGCTAACTTAACGACTCAAACCAAGATCATTTTACGGCAGAATTTTAGTTCTGGGCGGTCCGCTCTTTTTCCCCGTTTAACCGCAATACCGTTCAAGTTTTCATAACCACTGTCTCCGCAAAGGTTTTGGTCAACGGTGGCAGTTTTCGATGTTCGGGTCGTTTTTTGTTCCAGCGTGACATTTTACGTTTGATCACACGAGGGTTGATTCGGT
>JANNYC010000097.1:0-9190 GCA_031409895.1 Planctomycetota bacterium | reverse complement strand
TGTCTCGCGAAAATCCCGGACGTTTCCCGCGCTCATGCCGATGCGCGGCTTGGATGCGATTTATTATCGCGGCGATATTCATATGCAAGCCGCCTATGTCGGACACTTGCAATTGGCCCGCTACGCATCCGACCACCTGCCACTGATCGCCGATTTCGAAATTCGATCCGTCCCGGATTCGAGTTGATGGACTACCGCTGTGAACTTCAGTTCCTTCACCACGCAGCTGCGGCGAGGGGCCTCTACGGACCCTCGAGACACATCTTTGTTTAACCGCCCGCTTCGGGCGCTGGGTATCGCCAGTTCGTTGCCACGGTGCAGCAGTTTCGAAGCCATCCGTTTAACCGGCGCAGCCGCTGGCTCGGATTGCGATCAAAGAAGACGACTGCAAAGGGACTTTTTGGGAGAGCCGCTACAAGTCGATCGCGATCTTGGATGAATAAGCTTTGCTGGCGACTTGCGCATACATCGACTTGAATCCGGTAGCGGCTGGGATCGCGGCGACGGGTTAATCGTCGGCTCTGCAATCCTGACGATCAATTGATTCGCACCCGCAAGCCCCGCCTTGCAAGTTGTTTGTTGCGCCGCGATCGCAAGAATTCTCGATCCAAGAACGATCAAAGTCAGCCAGTTAGCCCAATTCCTCTCCAACTCCCGCGTCACCCCACGTTACACCAACCAACCCCCAAAAACTCCCCGCCGAATTACTCGGTATAATGCATGTCCTTTTCGTTCTTTTCGTTCTTTTCGTTTTTCGTTAATAACCTAGTTCTCGGAATTGCTTTTATTTGCCATAGTCAAAGGCATATTTATGAAAACTAATAGTCCGCGCAGGGTTCCACGAGGCTATTGGAGCGTTTCGCGCTGTTTCGTATTTGCTGTAATTATTTGTGCCCAGTATTTACATTATGAAGCTGCCTACGGACAGTCTCATCCAATGTACGCGACGTCAGGGCTGGCGCAAATGGAAGTCAAAGCAATTCAAACCGCTTGGTTAGAGAAATTCCGCAAACACGAATTTGAAAATCACGATGCGGCGATGGAATTCGTTCTTATTCCGCCCGGCAAGTTTCTAATGGGTTCAAAAGGGGAACCGGAAGACATTGTTAGAGAATTATTTGGTGGAAGAAATGAATTCTTGAATCGTGTCCAGTATGAATTTCCCCAGCATCAGGTGACTATTTCCAAGCCGTTTTTGATGGGAACATTTGAGGTTACAATAAAACAATTTAGGGAATTTGTGGATGCTACGAGTTATGCGACAACAAGTGAATCCACAGATCGTGGATCGGCTGTTGGCTGGGTTCCAGGTCTGCGGGATTTCCGACGAGGAAAGGAATTTAACTGGCGGAATGTTGGGTTGCCAACATCGGACGATTTTCCGGTTGTAAATGTGTCGTGGACTGATGCTGTAAAGTATTGCGAGTGGCGGAGCAAGAAAGAAGGTAAAAAGTATCGTTTACCGACCGAAGCAGAATGGGAGTACGCATGCCGAGCGGGAACGACGACGTTTTTTTCATTTGGCGATAATATGTCAACACAGCCGTCAAGTGCAAATACATTCGATCAATCAGGGCAAAAAATATTAAACGAAAAGTCGCGACAAGATCTTTTTGCAGACGACTGGGACGATGGTTACGCCTGGGTTTCCAAAGTAGGCAGTTTTAGTGAAAACAATTTCGGGCTTTATGACATGCACGGTAATGTTCATGAATGGTGTAATGATTTCTTTGACCCGGCGTATTATTCGTCGTCGCGAAATGTTGACCCTAAAGGTCCGGCAGAAGGTGTTGAGCACGTGATTCGTGGCGGGAGCTGTGCCTTTGCTGCGCGAGTTTGCAGATCCGCCCGTCGAGGTCATTACGATTTTTTTATGTGTGACTACGACCTAGGATTTCGCATCGTTTGTGAATTGAACGAAAATGCAGGAACAACAGGGGAAACAGACAGGGGAAACAGGGACGGGTCCAATTCTTGAGAAAAAGTAAAGCTTGGGACTCGTTTCAAGCAGTTCAATCGGTTCAGAATGACACCGACGTTTGGCATGCGTGGGCTGCAAGCCAGCCAAGTCGTGACCCTCAGTTCGGGCAACACGGCGACGACCAGCACGACGTATTTCGTGGACGGACTCCAGCAAAAGCGAACCGATCCCCGTGTGGTCATAAAAGGCTCCGTCGGGGGTTTGGAGCGGAATTTTTCGGTGGAAAACGGTCGAAGGGGATTGAAAATTGGGTTGGGAGATATGGCAATCGGTCGGACGGTGCCTGAAACTCAAGCCGTTTCTAACGACAGGCGCAGCTGTGAACGCAGCGATGAATATTTGCTATGAGACAATACGGACTGAAACAGTTGATGACTTGCCGAGGACGCGATGAATTGCGCTCGATTAAACGAAATGAGACGTGGCCGACGACGCGCGGAAAAAGATGTGCTGCGGCTTGGCCGAACGCTTGGCAACTTACGCTTCAATCAACAAGACGCACACGACTACAATCCGGCGGATCTGGCGTTTGGTAATTCTTACGAGCTACGGCTGCGCAATGGTTCAAAATTCTTGATCGATGCGACCAAGGGGTTCAACTCTCAGATCATCGATCGGGACGGCAATACGCTGACCTTCACCGGACAAGCGATCGTGAGTAGCGCGGGGCGTGGGGTTTACTTCGAACGGGATTTCGCCAATCGGATCGCTGGGCTAACAGCCCGTAGAAAAACGTGGGGTACGTTTCCAACGGGAATTCATTATTTATCAGTTTCAACTCGACTTGCGGCCGAATCTTCGGCGGAAGATTTCGCGGCGGCGGGTTTGTCGGTTCGTCGCATGATCGATTCAAGCGACACGGGACCACCATCGGCGGACAAACTCGGTTGTACGTAGCGGCGGGCTTTGGGCAGGCCGGGTAAACGGAAATTGTCGCCTTTTTGCAGAATGGGCGACGGCTCGGTCATCGCACCGAACTCATACGGCCCGGCAAGCTGACAGGGAAACCAGTGACCGTTGCCTTCAGGATCCTCAAGGTAAAACTCTGGATAAGTGTGTTGCGGAATCCAAACGGCTCGCGCGGGAATTCCACGCGCCCGGCACAAGGCAATGAACAAACCCGTCATCTCGCCGCAATCGCCTTGTTTGTTCGCGAGGGCTTCGAGGCAGGAGCGGTTCGTTTCCTCGAAGCGATATTCAATGTTGTCACGCACCCAACTGAAGATCGTCTCGATTTGCTGCCAGGGCGTTGCTTTGTCGTCGATCTGTATTTCCTTGGCAAGTTTGCGGATGGCTTTGTCGTTACTTTCGATGAGCGGGCTTGCGCGCAAGTAGACTTGCATCTTGCTCAGCGTTTTTTTGGCGAACACAAAATGTTCGGTTGACGAAGGACCGGCGATGTTCTGTTTTTCAATTGCCATTGTGACGATCAAGTGAGCTTGTTCGCCGGCGGCCAGCGGGCCGATGTTGACCACCATGAGGTTGGCGGTGCGCAAGTCTTTTTCCTCTTGTTTGAGGACTTGGGGCGAAGCATCGATGCTCTGGATCGAGATTGTTTGTTCCGGCCAATTCATCGGGATTGGAAAAGATACAAGAACCTTTGCGGTGTCGGACTGAGCCGTAACGCGCACGCCGAATTCCCAAACCGAGTGAGACGGCAATATTGACTTGGTCGAGTCCTGCTCGGCAGATTGGCGGGCAGTGGCAACGGAGCAGCATAAAGTCAGCACAATCGCCAAGCTGCTCGCGATGATTCCGAAAGCGCGGCAGATGAAATGGCTTGGTCGTTGCAAGAACTTTATTTTTGCCATGACTGCGGATTCGGTGCTTTGTAAAATTATTTTTCGACAGGCGGCTGATGAAGCGGTCGAACGAAGAACGTGACATTGGGTCGCTCGGGATCGCCACGAGTATTTCGTATTGTGGATACTTCAGCGAAATTGTTCACGAAGCGACTTTTGTCTTTGTTGCCAGGCATGTCAAAATCTTCACCTTTTTGCAAAATGATCCACGGGTTCGGCAGCGTGCCAAACTCGCGCGGCCCAGACAATTGGCAAGGGAACCACTTTCCGGTACCGGCTGCATCGAGCAAATAGAACTCGGCGTATTCCATTCCGTTGGCCCACACGGTACGAGCTGGGACTTTGAAGCAACGGCATAATGCGACGAACACATTGATCCGGTCTTCGCGACATCCTTTTTTGTTTGCAACCGTTTTGACGGACCCGACAGGTTGACCGGCGGACATTTCAACATTCGCTAGGACCCAGTCGTACATTTTCTCGATGCGAGTCCAGTCATCAGGTTGATCTTTCGTCAATTCAGCAACAAGGTTCTTTATTGACGAATGTCGCGTGTCGATTAAGGGCGTCGACCGCAGAAAAGGTGTAGCAGTACGGTCGGGCTTATCGGGTTTTTTCAAGGTGCTCGTTTGTTCCGGCGGCGGCAATGGGCTGAGCGCTATTTGGTAAGTCACCAGCATCTCGGCCTTTTCGCCTTTGGAAATTGATGGAATGTCGACTTCCAGAATGTGAAGTCCGCCATCGATAACTTTTCCTTCGTATTTCAATCCTGTGCCGGGCTCTTCTGAAAACAGGATTACTTTTTGCTCGGGCCAATCGCTGGGGATCGGCATTCGTGCAGTTCCACCTTTGACCGGCCAATTCTTTGGAGTGACTGTAACGCCAACTTGCCAGTACATGATTTTTTCGCGAGCCGAAGGTGGCGAGACAGATTTCAGCGCTGGTGTCGCGGTCCCGGGTGTTGAAGCCAGGTTCGATGCGGTGTCTGGCGCGGTCGCCGTTACGGCCGGCTGAACCGGAGTGCTTTCAGATTGCGCACGGACAACGGCGATTGGCGCGCTGGCCCCCAAGGCGAGCAGCCAAAAAAATAAAACTCGGCGTTGGCATTTGGAACTCATGCTATTGTCCAACTTTATCGGCTGGAGGGACTGGTCTATTGTACCTTCGCCGAAGCCCAAAATGCATGAAACAGGCAACTCAACGCGGATTCGGCGGATTGTCGAACTCGCGACGATTGGGGCGGGTTCTGGTTATACAGGGCCCATCACCCTGCCCTTTCCCCCTACGCCGGGAGCGAGGGAACGATTTTAGTTTTCGGATTGGCTATCCGTCGTCAATGCCGAAACGCGAGGAGCCTTGCGGCCACTCGCGTTTCATAGCATTCACACTTGGTGCGAAAGACGTGTGTTGGGAAATGTCGTCCTGCTTGGTCGCTACCTCGGGCCCGGAAGCGCTGTTCCGTTGGCCGGCGGAGTAACGATTTGGTTGCCGTAGAATGGGTCAAAATTCGGCTGGCCGTAAATTACGCCTGAATTATTCGGCACGGCTGGCTGCGATTGAGCGGGGCCCGGCAACACGGTGCCTCCAAGCGATTCGGGGCTTTGTCCGCAAACTCCGTTGGGGCAACTTTCGGTATCGTCGGAAGATTCTTGGCCCCAAAGCGTTTGCCCCATCGCTGGCTGGCATGCGTTACATGCTCCTCCGCGAAAGAAACGACGCAATGGTCCGCTGGCACACCCTGCGGATGCCAGTACGGAAATTCCGACAATGGCGATCATAATGTTTTTGTACATTGTACGTCCTCCTGTGAAGACCATGAGCGTAGAAATCCAGACATGGGCTCAATGGTTAGCAAAACGTACACCGAGGATATTGTTGTGCAAGTACATCACGTTGTCTTATGGCAATGAATCCAAAATTCCGATTTGATTTGCGCAAACGCAAGTTATTTTTGGTTTGCGAAAAGTTTGCGGCCTCGCGAACAAGCTTTGTTGACGGTTTAATCGGCGAAGTTGATACGACTTGCACCACTCCCATCGAAACATCATGTCTCGCACAAGCCAGACTCTAGTTCGCGCGGTTCAAACGTCTTGTTTGATTCTTTTTTGTGCGATTGCATACGCGGAAGACCAATCTGTCGGCCGTCGACACGACTCTACGGATTCGTTTGATCCAAGCCAACTCTGTATGCGGGCTGAAGATGAAATCTGGTTGATTTCCAGTCGTTGCATTCCGACTTGCGGACCGGTTGATTTGAACCGGCTCGATTGTTATCGGTGGTGCGGGGAGTCGTTCAGTCCTGACAATTACGAAACCCTTTCGGCAGAACACAAGGCACAAACGATAAAGCGCACGGTCTTTTTTTTGCATGGTAATCGAACCGATTTCGAGTGGGCGGCCATGCGCGGCCTTCAAGTCTTCAACAATGTTTTTGGAACCGACTTGAATCGGCAGCCGGTTCGCTATGTGATTTGGTCGTGGCCTGCCGATCCGCAGCGGAGGCGCGGCAAAGAGTACAAACAAAATTCACTGCGCAGCGTTTGGGAAGCGAACGCACTGGCTGAGTTTATTGGCGAGTTGGGAAATGCGACGCCGATCGGACTCGTCGGTTACAGCTTTGGAGCCCAAACCACCTTGCTGGCCGCCGAGCAGGCATGTAGTCGCGAGGTATCCGACGGGACTGGTCAATTCAAATTTCGAATCTGCTGTTTGGCACCCGCTTTGCAAAAGCCGTGGTCGCAAGTCGCTGATCCATTCGCAGCATGCGAAGGCTGCGTTACTCATTCGTTGCAGATGACAAACTCGCAAGATCGCGCATTGCAAGCGCACAAATTCATATCGAGATTCGCGAGCGGCAGCTACGCAAGTTGGACGAATGTGGATGAAAAATCATCGTCAATGAATCCGCAAGTCAATCTCGACATCGGCGATTTGGTTGGTTCGCGCCACAACGTCGTGCTTTACGTTTCGCAACCATTCGTCGCTGCTCAAATTCGCGCAACGATTTTCGACGATTGCGTTCACGTCGAGGGACCGCAAACGTTGTGCTCAAGAGAATGATCTGGCCCCCAATGAGCTTGGCTCGAATGGCGTGGACTTAAGGATTTTTGGATTGTTTGGCGGGCTGGTCGGTGGCATTGGTATCTACACAATTATCCGGTATTGAAAAGCGGAATTGGTAGATGGATTTTAGCAATGAGTGTCTTTAGAGCAGCGACGTCGATTTGTTCGAGCGTGCCGAGCATTGCCAACAATGACCACAGGCCGGCCAACAGAGCCGGGGCGGTGAAGGGTTGGGATCGTTTCATTTGGCGACCGCTGAGTCGCACCAGCACCTGCTTGAACTTCTGCGCCGGAACCGAATCGTCGGCGAGCAAGTGCCACACCGTCACCGCCGCCATCGAGACCACTAAGATTCGTCGGGCAATCGCCTCCCCGGTTTCTTGAAGCCAATCCTCGAGTTGAAATCCGTGACTCTTTAAGAGCTTGAAATAGCTCTCGATTCGCCACCGCCAGTAATAGCAACGAGCCAATTGCGCCGCGTCCGCCCACTCTGCGGAAACATTTGAAAGGAGATACCACTCGGCCAAAACTTCATCATTCTTCCCAAGGACTCGTGTCATGATCAGACGCATTATCAGCGGCGGACCTGGCACATTGACTGTCTTCTGCTGGATCATCGTTCGCGCGGGACGGTCCAAGATCACCGTTACCTCCGCCACCGCCAACTGGGCTGGGCGACCGTGATACAAGGCCGATCCTACGGTTTGGTACGCCGCTTGTTGCAGCACTTCCCGGCGGATCGCGGAGAGTTTCATGCGACGACCTTCCCACATGACATGTCGATCTTTGGCGCGAATTAAGACCTTGTGACCGTCCCCGTCCCACTGCCGGTAATGGCCGACCGAATCGGCTTCGCGATCAATCACATGCACGATGGGCTTGCCAAGATTCCAACCCACACTGGCCTGCATCGTCGGTAAGATCTGATCTAAATGCGAAACGACCTGAGGGGCTGGATCACGCGTGCTCAGGATGGCGTGCTTGGTTTTCATGTGCATTTCGACGGGAGCCAATGGTGCGCCATTCTCCGCACTGATCGCCAATGATGTCGCCAGTTCGTAACCAACGTCACTGTCGTTAGACAATTCCGCCATGTCCTGGCGAAAAGCATGCCCTGGATAGCTGAGCTTGCACCAATCGTGCGCCAGCAGCACAAACGAGGCCTGCGACAGGCGCGTCTGCTGGCGCGCGTAATCGCGGAGCGGCGTGACGAGTTCGCGCAACTCGACACGTTCATTGTGATAGAACCGCCAAGCCGCTTGTGTGGCAGCAAATGCCTGCGTCGTGTCCGGCAATCCGCCCACCCCCGCCGCCAACGGAGATGCCGCTTTCGTCTGCGAACGCACCAAAACCAGCCACCGCTTTCCCAGACGCTCGTCCTTGAGCTTGATATACATACAAAACAAGCATCATGACCGAAAAACCAAATTGTGTAGATACCAATGGGCGCAACCTTGGCGTGCTCTTGACGGCTTCCGGGAACAAATTTGGGGAATTCATCGGGGCTTTTCCCGACTTCGCGCTCTTCAATTTGCCAGCAATTCGGCACGGGAGTGACGGCCTGGACGTGTTCCTGTTCGATGTCGTCAAGCAGGGGACGGTCACCTTTACCATCGATGCCGACAACGGCAACACCCGCGGCGATTTTGATGACCCGTTCAATTTCTCACTGGTCCGCGACCTTAATAACGACGGCGTGTTCCAGCTCGGTACCAGCGAGCGGATCCGCGTAGAGAACATATCGCCAGACGAACATTTCACCACCAGCCAGATCCTCAGCGCCGGGCGCTACGGCCTGATCGTCGAGCAGGCTACTCTCTCCAACGGGGGACTGAACTACCAGATCCAGACGAGCTACAGCGTCGTTGACGGCACCGGGAACACGCTGGCCGCGGCCAGGAACGCAGGCACGGTCGGCATCAGCAATGTGGCCTTCAGCGATTACCTCAGCCCCAACGATCCCTTCGACATCTACAAGTTCACCACCGTCGCGGGCGGACCGTTCGTTTTTGAAGGCACGCTTTCAGGGCTGGCGACCGGGTCGAACTTCGAGTTGGACTTCATTCGCGCCGACGGAGTAGTGATCAGCTCGTCGGTCAACGACGACAACTTCAATGAAGTGCTGAGCGTGCCGTACACCGCGCCGGGCACTTATTTTGTGCGCGTGCGCCGCTCCGCTGGCGAAGGCATCTACACGCTGCAATTCTTCAACCGCAACACCGATCGTGGCGGCAACACGCTGCCGACCGCGTCGGTCTTATTCCTCTTCGGATTCAAGGAAGTTGACGATCATGTCAGCTCGACCGATACGGTCGACATCTACAAGTTCACGCTTGACCTCCCG
>JANNYC010000096.1:0-1883 GCA_031409895.1 Planctomycetota bacterium | reverse complement strand
GGTTATTTTCAAGTAGAACCGGCGCTCGCTGGCTCGAATCTCGCGGATTCGCTCCAAAAGCTCTTCGAAATAGTCCTTGCCGAATCGCTTGTTTAGCTTGAGCCGCTCATCGTCGAGTACGAACCCTTTGGTCACGAACTCACGCAGGGTTTGGGTGGCCCAAATTCGAAATTGCGTTGCCTGGGCGCTGTTCACACGATATCCGACCGAGATGATTGCATCCAAGTTATAGTATTCAATTTCGCGGGAAACTTCGCGATTTCCTTCCGTTTGAACTCTCCGGATTTTCCGGATAGTTCGATCCGGCTTCAGTTCACCGGTCGCGTAGATGTTCTGCAGATGTTCGCTGATCGTCCTCAAATCCACGCCAAACAGTTCGGCAATCCGCTTCTGGTTGAGCCAAAACGTCTCGGATTCGAACAGGACTTCGATCCGAACCGCCCCGTCGGGCGTGTGGTAGAGGATTAGCTCGCCTTCGTTGGGCTGATCTGGTTGCGTCACGTCGCTCTCCTTACACGGTCTTGAAGCTGCCGAGATTTTACGCGCGGTTGGGCACGATGCAATGACGATCTTCGATCAACAGTTGACTGGCGTACCCGATCCGCAAGTTGCAGCGGTTTGTCAATCCGGACTCCGCATTCGCGAAGGTTCCGTAGATAGGGATCAAACAAAGACATCGAAGATTTGCAACGCTTCGTTGAAAAGCGTGGCAACGCGCTGCGACTTACTGTCCCGCGCCCGCTAAAAGTCTACGCTCCTGCCGACGATCTGAACCGACTATTTGATGAATTGGTTGGTGGACAAGCAATAAGTGATCGGGATTCTGTCGCAAAAGAGTTTCCAAGTCTGCAAAAATTATTCGCCCGACTGATTATTGAAGGTCGCGCACAACTAAACTTCACAGCTCCGCTCCCTATTTTGGGTCAAGAATTTCATGTTCCGTTTGCCTATCGTAACGGGGTTTTGAACTTGGTTAAGCCGCAACGATTTTCACAGAATGCTACGCATCAAGCGCTGAGCCTTGCGATTCAGGGAGACTTGATTCACAAGCACGAAATTGACCGCAACTTGAATCCTCGTCCAGTCGTCGTTTCGAAATTTCCCGAAGATTGCCATTCTGGACTGATATCTCACGTTGACGATTTGTTTGCCGAATACTCAGTCACGCACGTTCAACACAGAGACATTGGAGCGTTTGCGCAACAGATTGAGAGTGAAGCACACGCGTAAAGTTGGCGGCAATCGCATTTGGTTGTACGAATTGATTGTTCGACGTGAGACATTCAGACACCAACTAACTTTGATGTCTTTACAAGTTGGCCCAAAATACGGAAACGCTTGTTTCTAACTCCAAACAACCCGAACCAATTTTGCCGAGTATGCTACTCTCAAGGACGAAATTGGCGGTGGATTTTTTTGAGGCAGGATTGGTTGATGGGGGTTTAGATTTGCGTCGCTGGCGGAGGCGGAGCATCAAGACCCAGGGCGTCGCTGCGTCCGCCTGCGGCAGACCGCTTCGCTCTGCCCTGGGCTTTACGGTTATGGCCTTTCAGGCCAAATCACATGTCACAAATCCTGGAAGAACCAAAACTGCGGCTATCAACGTGTTTTCATCAGGCCAGGGATGGCCGGTGGTCGCTTGAAGAATTTACTAATTGCGTTGAATAGCGAAGGCTTGGGGGGAGCAACTGGAACGGGAGCTTGGCCAAATAAGGGAATTACGTCGGCGAGGACTTCAGTCATGCTGCCGTAGCGATCGGATTTGTTTTTGGCCAACATCTTTAGACAGATTTTTTCGATCGGCGAGTCGGGGGGCAAGTTGGGTTGGACGGACGATGGGGGAGCTGGCTGCTCGTTGAGCAACCTAGCTAGTACGGTCACTA
>JANNYC010000095.1:0-5852 GCA_031409895.1 Planctomycetota bacterium | reverse complement strand
GTTGTTCGGTCGCGAGTTGCTGCTGGATCGTTTGCAACCCTTGTGTTGGCCCTTGGTCTTGGCAAGCGTTCTCCTGTTCGTGCCCCATTACTGTCTGCTACCTGTGCTCGACATCGCGTTGGTCCAACAGGCCACCGAATCACGGTTGCTATTGCCCTATTTGCTTGAGTCTGTGTTGGCTGCGTATCTGTCGGCTTTGTTGACGCTAACGGCGTTGCTGGTTGGTCAGCGGTTTCTGGCTCGCTCGAATGCTTGGCTCAAGTTCTGCGCGGACTCATCCTATTGGGTGTATCTGATTCACTTGCCGATCATTCTCTTTTTGCAGACTCTGTTGATCCCGATCGCCATTCCGATTTTTGGCAAGTTGTTGGCGGTGGTCCTCGTTACATGGCTTTTTTGTATGGCGACCTATGTCCTGTTTGTGCGGTACACACCGATCGGCTGGATGCTCAACGGCAAGCGGCCATTTCCGTAAAGCGATGCTTGTCAATTTGTGAATAAGGAATGAAGAGAGTTGGAAAGACCACGCAAAGGTTGTCATCCCGCGTTCGCAGGTGAACGTATACTGAGTCCGCCGCAGCATGTTGGTAATTGCGCAGTTTCATTTCACATTGGCCATTGATATAATTGAGATTCAAAAGGAGACTCCCATGACACGCAACGAAATTATGAATTCGATCGAATCGCTACCTGCGGACGAGCAGTACACAATCGCAAGCACCGTTCTCGATAGACTTGTTCTTTCCGGGCAATTCACGCTCTCGGATGCGATGCGCGAAGAGATACGGCGACGGGATGTCGAATTCGAAAAGAATCCTAATAGCGGAGAGCCGTGGGAGTCCGTCAAAAAGGAAATTTTTGGTGAGTGATGGTGTATCCCGTTGTTATTGAACCATTTGCGAAAAAGGACATTCGCGAAGCCAAGGATTGGCTTGAGGAACAGAAGCCCGGTTTGGGTGAGCAGTTTCGAAATGAACTCGAATCACATTTGATCGAATTGCAGCCAATCCGCTGGCCTACGCAATCGTCGAGCGCAGGACGAGACAAGTGCGTTTGCCTGTGCAAACCTATGTCGTCAGCTATATCGTTTTCGAAAACAAGGTACATGTGACCGCAGTTCTTCACGGCCATCGCGACCCAACGGAATGGAAAAAGCGTTCCTGAGGTTTCTGATTTCACTCCATGGCCTCCCCATTGCGATACTGCTTAGGTTTTTTGGAGGTTGTCAATGTTTGTGACGGCAGAAGCTCGTAACAGGATCGACGGTAGAAAAAAGCGTCAGTCACGAAAAGTTGGTGGGGGTGAGTCCCGCGAATTGACCGCATTGAGGTGCAGCCTGGAAAACTTGGCCCGAGAGGGTCAGACCCTTGCGCGAATAACCGCGTAGAAAAGAAAAGGCCCGCGAGCCGAAGCTCACGGGCCTTAAACGAGTTTAGCCCCGTTGCGGACAACGGGACAGCGGAGTCGGTATCTTGGACTCGCAACGGGGTTCAAGGTTTACCAGTCGGTAGGTCAGTTTCGAGGCCAACATTTCAGCGTCCCCGAAATGAACACTCTTCGTTAAAAAACTCTCTTTTCTCAAAAACGTAAGTCTCTGTGCCAAAGTGGTTTACAGATTCCGAGAATATTTCCGTGGCAAGAACGAAAGGACCCCACTTCGAACTCGTTTACTCCGCAATTAACAGCGGTGCTCCTAATCGCACTGAGCACGATTCTCTTTCTTGGCGGCGCGAACTGGCGCAGAAAAGTCCGGAATGTCGTGACAATCAGCAAGGCAATTCGCCAAAGCGACCGATGATTCCACATCTGATTGCTATTGCGGGAAGCGGCCCGCAAGCTCAAGCGGGCGCAGCATTGATCGTTTCTTGTGCTGATGCGATTGCATCCGCTGAAGGATATTGTCCAGGGTTTGCAATGCCTTCACAATGTGCTCCCCTTTGTTCAGCATCACGCACTCTGCTCGCTGGCTACTCGCGGCATCGGAGACTTCGGCACGGGACGCCAATCCGTCCTTCGCAACGCTTTCCAATACCTGGGTGGCCCAAATCACAGGCACATGAGCAGCCTCGCAAATCCATAATATCTGTTCCTGAACCTCGGCCAACCGCTCGAAACCGCACTCGATGGCCAGGTCGCCGCGAGCGATCATCACACCGTCACACGGCGTGCGCATCGATGCCACCAATAAGGACGGAAGTTGTTCGAACGCTCCACGAGTTTCAATCTTTAGGACGATACCAAGGTGCCCTCCACCCAAGACATGAAGCCGCGCCTCTAATTCATCGACGTCAGCAGCGTCCCGCACAAACGAATATCCGACGATATCAGCATGAGCTGCAACAAACGGAAGATTTCTAATGTCCTTCTCGGTCAAGGCAGGCAGTCGCAGAGTACTGTCCGGCAAGTTGATTCCCTTGTCAGCCCGCAGTTTCTCCCCGCACTCCCGTGCCTGGGTGATCCGGACATTCACTTGCTGAGACTCCACCAACTCGATAACACCTCCAATTTTTCCGTCATCGAACCAGATCGTCTCTCCTGCCCGAACATCCGCAAAAATGGCGGGAAGCGTACAGCCGATTTGCGCGGGCTTAATTACCTTGTTGTCCGCATCCAATTGCGCCGGCCTACCCGCGACCTGATCGTGTGTCAGTATTAGTGTGTCGCCTACCTTTAGAATCAGAACCTGCTCCCGCGCTGGCAGCAGCCCCAACTTCGCTTCTAGGCATCCTTTGTTGGTTCTATGTTTCGTTTTGCCCGCTCTTAGCCGAAGCTTGGTCCCGGGGGTAACATAGGCCGTACGAACGGCCTCCATCCAATGGCAACGACCAACTGACTCAACAACGCAAAGTTTGCGGCGTGACCCTCGCTGGTCGTCAAAGACGATTTGATCGCCGATGCTTAAGCGTGCCAACCAGGTGCCCTGGACCGGCAAGCAGGCGTCTGCCGGCACTGGGGCGGCGGACGGCTGTTCTGCGGGAAACAACCAAATCCTTGCGGGAGCCGTTACATGGCCGAGCAGGTTTCGTCGAGGGCTCCACTTGATGACCTGAGCCCCGGGTTCGATGGGTCCCGTCCGCAATTTGGGTCCGGCGAGATCCATCCGTACGCGACATTTCCGGCCGAGGGATATTTCGGCATGACGCAGATGTCCGATCATGCGCTTCCATGCGGAAGCATCGTCGTGGGCACAGTTGATTCGCATGCAGTCCATGCCGTTTGCCAGCAATTGCTCGACTAGCCTGGGATCGTTCGCCGCATCAGTCGGCATGGTTACCATGATGCGAACATTTCGCTTCGCCGGCGGAGGCCCCAGCAGCGCTTCAGTGTGCTGCTTCAGGAGCATCCTACCGTCTTCGAAACCGTTGATCGGAGCGGGGGCTGTGCACTCAGGCACGGGCATCTGAGCTAATCGGTGCAAGGTTTCAAGCACCTTGTTGACGCTGGTCAGTACGTGCGATTCAGTTCGTCCCAGCGACGAGAGCCCAAAGGCGGATAGTCGTTCCTGGATGGGACGCATTTCACGACGCCGCAGAGCAAGGTAATGAAATAAGTTGCGCGCGCTCTGAAGATACGCCGGATGAATGTACGTGGCTTTCTGAAGCCCCAGTGCCTCCAGGTCGAGCATTTGGTGGCGGATCGCGCTGAGTTCGTGGATCAGACTCTCGAGTTCGGCCTTCTGATGAGTCACTGCTGCCTCTGCCATAGATTGTTGCATTGAGGTGGTCTAGGTTTCACGGACACGGTAACACCTTATTTTGGATGGTTGTCCAGAGTAAGCCAGGAGAGCCATTGTGTCCAAAGGAACCCGGAAGGTACGAGTCCGCCCACGTCGTCAGTTTACCAAGGAATTCAAGCAGGAAGCAGTTCAGATGATGCTTGACGGTCATTCGGCCGGCTCGGTCGCGAAGAACCTTGGTATCGGAAATGCGAATCTATTGTACCGCTGGAAAGCGGATGTGCTTGCCGAAGGAGGACCTACTGCGGAAACACTTGACTCCCAGGTTCGAGAGCTTCGGTTGCAACTTCAGCGCGTTGAACGCGAGCGAGATATTTTAAAAAAAGCGTTGGCTATTTTCAGCCGCCTCGATTAACCAATGTGTACAGCGCGATGAGCCTGATGCAATCCGTTCCAGACAACCAGGCCCAAAGCTGATCCACCATTCGGATCGCGGTGGACAGTATGCCGGAAACAAATACCGAACCATCCTTCAGCGCGCACAGATTCAGCAAAGCATGAGTCGCGCACGTGACTGTTACGACAACGCATTCATGGAGTCGTGTTTCGGAACAATCAAGACCGAACTGGAAATGACCAACTACAATTCATTCACCGAAGTGCCTCGTGTACCAACCAACAAGCAACTCCCGCGCCCAACAACGTGCTTGTCGCCAACTTGGCAAAGGCATGGTCGTGGCAAGAACAACTTGAGTCGGGAGAATTCGAATCGATTGAGGACTTGGCGAAAACAAATGGAGTGGGGCGCACCTATGCCGCTCGAATCATGCGGCTGACGTCTCTAAGCCCACAAGTCGTCGAAGCAATTCTTGCCGGAGGGAGATCTGGTGAAATCAGCCTGCGCCAGTTGCACAAGGGATTTCCAATTTTCTGGTCTGGTCAATCTGAAGAAATGCCAGATTGAGTTCCCGTAAGAATCATCAAGTACGCGGTGAGGTCGAACCGACGTCATAACAATCGTCGGTGTTGGGAAACAAATCAGCAGCAAACCGGTCGTCTAAGCACTCAAACTGCTCAATCGATTGGTGAAGTCGATTTGTGCTTTTCGATTTCTAGCGTCTTCATTCGATAAGTCAACGTCGAGGGCTTGATTCCCAGCAACTCAGCGGCACCCCCCGGAGCCAGCGATCCGCCATTCAGCATGATTCAATGCAGCGATCAGGTTCGCTTTTTCTTTTTCCCGAAATTCGGAATCCGTCAGGAAATCACCGATGAATTTCGGAACGTCGTCGCTTGCCGTTTGCGTTGCAACCGGACTTTGTCCGGGCAAAGCCAAATCCAGCCGCAAGCGACTCCCCTTGCTCAGTATGACTGCCCGCTCCAAAACATTCCTCAACTCGCGAATATTTCCGGGCCATGGAAGACTCTGCAGCAGAGCGCCTTGCTGTCGGGAAATATTTAACGGCTCCTTGCCCATGGAACGGCAAATGACATCGATCAAGTGCCTGGCCAGTGGCAAAATGTCTTCTGGCCGTTCTCGCAGCGAAGGTACCCGAATCGGAAAAACGCTCAGGCGATAATACAAATCCTCCCGGAATCGCCCGGCCTTGATTTCGGCTTCCAGATCGCGATTGGTAGCGGCGACGACACGAAGATCTACAGAAATTGTCTTGTCGTCGCCAACGCGTTCAAATTCCCGTTCTTGCAGCGCGCGGAGAAGTTTGCTTTGCAACGATATCGGTATCTCGCCGACTTCGTCCAGAAACAGCGTCCCACCGTCCGCCAATTGCAAACGACCGACGCGGTCTTTATGCGCGCCAGTAAATGCTCCTTTCACATGACCAAAAAATTCGCTTTCAAAAAGCTCATGCGGAATCGAAGCGCAATTGACTTTCACCAGAGGTCGATCAAAGCGCGAACTATTCGTATGAATCGCCCGCGCCATCAACTCCTTGCCGACGCCAGACTCACCAAGAATCAATACGTTTGCATTGGTTTGAGCCACCGCCTGGACTTGTTCAAGTGTTCGGTTCAGTGCCTTGCTGTCGCCGACGATTTCACCAAAGTTGGCTGCGACCTGAACCTCGTCGCGCAAGTAATCGCGTTCCTGCTCGAGCTGCTCTTTCAGCACCTGGATTTCACGGTAGGCAGCCTCTGAATGTTTTCTTGCTTCCAG
>JANNYC010000094.1:0-27932 GCA_031409895.1 Planctomycetota bacterium | reverse complement strand
ACCGAATCAACCCTCGTGTGATCAAACGTAAAATGTCACGCTGGAACAAAAAACGACCCGAACATCGAAAACTGCCACCGTTGACCAAAACCTTTGCGGAGACAGTGGTTATGAAAACTTGAACGGTATTGCGTTTAACCCCCGAGTCAACGGCGACGTCGTTTGCGCGTTCAAGACGGCGTTGCACTCACCATATTTCTGGGCTTTTATGGCGGAACGCCGCGTTTCCGTTAGGACCGTCGTTCAAATGGCCTTGAAAACGGCGGCGGTTCTTGGATAATCGATACTTGAAATTACTCAACCCCAACCATTTCTTTCCAAACTTATGCCAATTTCGAAGACTCGCAAAAAAGCCAAAGTGGCCCTCCGGACCGTTCGCAAAGATCCGTTGTATGTCGATGGTCAGCGACCGCGCCCGTTATACGTCGATTACAAAGACGTCGAATTTCTCAAAAAGCTGGTAAATCGACATTGGCGAATCGTCGGTCGCCGCAAGACCGGTTGCTCGGCTGCAAGCCAGCACGCCGTTTCTCTTGCGGTCAAGCGTGCCCGTTTCATGGCATTGCTGCCGTATGTCGGCGAATAAAGGCGTGAGGCTGCAGGCTTGAGGAAAAATATTGCACGCTACCGATGCGAGTCGGTGGTACTGTCACAAATGGCTAAAAGCTCCGATCGCCTTTTCGACTTTTTTTAGCTAACTGTCTGAAGCTCTACTGACTTGCGTCGGTAGTTTCTATGAAATCGGAAGTATTCAAAACGCGACGTCGAGTTGAATTCCGCGACACGGACGCGGCCGGCATCGTGCACTTTTCGGTCTTCTTTGCGTACATGGAACAAGCCGAGCATGAACTTCTTCGCTCGCTGGGCTTGTCGGTGATTCAAAAAGTCGGTGACCGCACGATCAGTTGGCCGCGCGTTCACGCCGAGTGCAACTATCGCAAGCCCGCGCGGTTCGAAGACGAATTGGAAATTCAAGTTTCCGTTTCGCGGATCGGCGACAAAAGCCTGACCTATCAGTTTTCATTCCGCCTCGGCGCGGACTCTATCGCCGACGGCCAAATCGTGGCCGCTTGCTGCGAAGTCGAAAACAGACAAATCAAATCGTCAGTCCCCGTTCCCGAAGAATTCATTCAGCGGCTTCGTCCGTTCCTTACTGCCAATCCGAGTTAGCCTTTTGAGCGTATAATGGCAAGCAGACAAAAAGGCGGGCCAACCAATGCTCACGGTGCGAGAAATATATCAAATGTTGGGAAACGAGACGCTTTGGCAAACGGCAACTCGGTGCCATGAAGTTCTGGCGTCAGCCAAAGTGCCGCATGCGATTGCTGGCGGCGTGGCGGTCTGCTTGCACGGCTATCAACGAAACACAGTTGATCTTGATTTGATCATCAGACCCGCGGATTCAGAAACTGTGCGACAAATCTTGACGCAATCTTTGTTTCTTTGGGATCAAGTCCAGCGTGAATTTCGCAGCGAGTCGGGTATTCCGGTTTATTTTCTTTTGGCCGGTGATCGCGCAGGAGCTGGTAGCGAAGTCACACTTCCAAGCCCAGATGAACCTGACGCGATCACGGAAATTGAGAAATTGCCCGTGTTGTCATTGGCCAAGTTGATCGAGTCAAAAATCGCTTGCGGAGAAGGCTACGTTCGGCGTACCCATAAGGATTTTGCCGACGTGGTCGAACTGATTGCTGTCCATAATCCTTCCTCATCGTTCGCTCGGTATCTTCACAAGTCCGTCCGCTCCACATTTCGAAAGCTGGTGGAACATGCGCACGGGTGAAACAAGTTCCAAGTTGTTTCGCCGCGTCAGTGAAAGACGCCCGCACATCGTTTTTCGTCGAACCCAAGTCTGATTCCCCAATGTCTGCCTATCTGACCGACTTGACGATCCGATTGGCGCACGGCGTGGGTTTGTTACCCGAAACCAGCCGCCAATCGCACACGGACTACTTTGGAAATTCGCAAAACGAAGACGGCGGCTGGAGCGGGCGCGAAGGATCGAGCGATCTGTACTACACTGGGTTTGCCTTGCGAGCCCTGTCGATTCTTGGTGAATTGTATGGCGATCGCGCCGAGCGGGCAGCAAAGTTTTTGCGCGGCAAATTAGCCGGTCAAGAATCGATCATCGACTTTTTCTCGCTGATCTACGCTGGGCAACTGTTGAACGTGTCCTCGGGGATCGATGTGTTTGCCGATCTCGATCCGGCTTGGCGGCAAAATGTGGCCGACAAATTGGAAAAGCTTCGACGCGACGACGGCGGCTTTGCCAAAACATTCGAAGGGCACGCCAGCAGCACGTATCAAACATTTCTCGTGTTGCTCTGTTTGGAGTTGTTGCAAATTCCGGTCAAAGAGCCGGAGCGGATCGTTGCTTTCTTGCGAGGGCGACGCGCGAGTGAAGGGGGCTTTTTGGAAATCAAAGTCGGCAAGCGCGCCGGAGTAAATCCAACAGCCGCCGCCATCGCAAGCTTGAAATTGCTCGACGCGCTCGATGCGGAAACGGTTGAAACAACGGTCGATTTCTTGGTGGACTCGCAATCAGATGAAGGCGGCTTTTGCGCGAATACGCGGATTCCCGTCGCGGATTTGCTCAGCACGTTCACCGCTCTCCTAACGCTCATCGACTTGCACGCGGTGGATCAAATCGGCCTTGGCCCGCTCGCGAAATTCGTCGGCCAGTTGGAGCGCTCCGAAGGTGGCTTTCACGCTGGCTCGTTCGATCCCGCGCACGACGTGGAATATTCTTTTTACGGGCTAGGCTGCCGCGCATTGTTGGCTGGCTTGGAGACCGCTGACCGCATGCCGATCGACGGTGTAAACTAGGAGCTCGGAAACACTGGCAGAGCCAGCGGCACCCCAAATAAACACTTTCAATCCAACTTCGCATGCCCGATCTCGTTGCCCACCAATTGACGAAGGAATATCAATCGGCTGGCGAGTCTTTGCAGATTCTGCGTGGCGTTTCGCTGGAGATGTCAGCCGGGGAAAACTTGGCGATTCTGGGGCCTAGCGGTGCGGGCAAGAGTACGCTGCTGCATATTTTGGGCGGGCTGGACTCGCCGTCGTCGGGGACCGTTCGCTTGCAAGGAATTGACCCTTTTGAGTTGGCAGCGCGGAATTTGGCGGACTTTCGCAACAAGAATGTCGGGTTCATTTTCCAAGACCATTATTTGTTGCCGCAACTTTCGGCGCTGGAAAATGTGTTGGTGCCTGTGTTGGCGCAACAGCGTGTCGGAGCGGAATCCATGGAGCGAGCCGAAAAGCTTCTGGCTGCGGTTGGATTGGAACATCGCAAGTCCCATCGACCTGGGCAATTGTCGGGCGGCGAACGGCAGCGCGTCGCCGTTGCGAGGGCGTTGATCATGAAACCGATCCTGTTATTGGCCGACGAACCTACCGGCAGTCTCGACTCAGCCAGCGCTCAAGCCGTCGGCGAGATTTTGTGCGACTTGCCCAAAACCGAAAACACCATATTGGTCTGCGTCACCCACAGCGATGCACTGGCCAACCGATTTCAAAAGCGAGCGTTTTTGCGTGAAGGGAAATTGGAAAATGGAAAAATGTAACGCGAGATTTGCCGGCGAGGTATGGACTTAAAACCAAGTTACAATAGACCGCAAGGAAGAAAGAAAAAAATAGGGAGGGGGCGACGTTTTTTGTAGACAGCGAACCTAACAATCCCCAGGACAAGCCTGGGGGATTCAAAAACCTCCAACTCTCAACTCTTCATGAACATTTTTCGATTGGCGGTCTGTAGCGCTTGGTATTTTTGGCGGACGAATCTGGCCATCGCGTTTGGCGTCGCCACCGCTGTGGCGGTACTCGTGGGAGCTTTGTTGGTTGGCGAAAGCATGCGCGGCAGTCTGCGGGATATCACATTGGATCGACTTGGACGAATCGACGACGTATTGACGGCCGATCATTTCTTCCGCGAAGAATTAGCCCATGAGTTGCTCGCTCCAGAGTCTTTGGGAAAACAATTCGAAATTGCAGTGCCCGCCATCATGCTGCCGGCAACAACCGTCGAGCACCTATCCGGCGGTCGGTTGCGCCGCTCGGTCGACGTCACGTTGTTTGCGGTCCCCGACGAAGTTTGGCAATTACAATCAGGCACCGGCTGGAAACTGGCCGACAACCAAGCCGTCCTGAATCGGCAATTGGCTGATGAACTTGGGTTGGCAAGTCACATCGGCGACGCTGGCAATCGACCGCGCATCACGATGCGGTTGACGTCGCGGCAGCAGCTTTCGTCCGACAGCGCGCTAGGCAAAAAAGAAGGGCTCGTCCAATCACTACCGGACGTTGATGTGGTTGGCGTTATGCCCGATCGAGAACTTGGACGATTTGGATTGCGCCCAACGCAGATGGTTCCCAACAATCTGTTTGTGTCGTTGAGTTGGCTGCAAAAAGCCTTGGGGGACGATTTATTCAAAGGGAAGGCCGATTTTCGCCAAGCGAATCTTGTGTTGCTCAAGCGTCGGCAAGGAATTCCAACCGGAGCGGAATTCGAAGAATCTTGGCAAACCAATTTTCGCCCCACCTTGGACGATTTGGGACTAAGGCTTACTCGCATCACTCGCATATATCGCATAAATCCTATGGATCAGCCGGTTACAGCCTATGAATACGAAAACTTATCGTGCGATGGGCTTGTGTTTCCCGACAAAGCCGCCCAGCTAATTCAAAAGTCGCTTCCGACCGCGCGGCCTGTGTTTACCTATTTGGCCAACCGGCTGCAAGTGGTTCGCGACGGGACAACGGTTGATGAAGCGATTCCGTTTTCGATGGTGAGCGGGCTTAGTCCCAACGACATTTTGCCTTTGCAATCGACTCACGAGGAACCGATCACGGCGATTGCGGAGAAAACGATCGTACTTAACGAATGGGCTGCGAGCGATTTACAAGCAGAGATTGGCGACACGATTCGTTTGTCCTATTTCGAACCGGAAGCACCCGGCGGAAACGAAGTCGAACGTAACGTTGATCTAGAGCTTAGTGACGTCGCCAAACTTACTCGCCCTGGTGAACCTTATGTACGCCGTGGCCGCCAGTGGCGTGATGCGCAATTCGTGGAACGACCGACCCCGGCGAACGATCCTGATTTCACGCCACTCGTTCCGGGACTAACTGACGCGGACTCGATCGAATCATGGTCACTGCCATTTGACACTCCCGGCATACGCAAAGTCGACGACGAGTATTGGAAGTTATATCGAACGACGCCCAAAGGTTTCGTATCGCTTGCGACGGCCCAATCGTTGTGGAACAGCCGCTTCGGAAAAGTTACCTCGTATCGAATGCCCGTTAATATGTCAGCAGCTACTAAGTCTAAAGATATTTCGGATTTGCTTGTCGGCCATGCAAAGACGTTTGGATTTAACCTTGTGTTGGCGAGAGAAGACGGACTGCGTGCGGCTGGCGGAGCGACGCCGTTCGATTTGTTGTTTTTGGCGCTGAGCATGTTCGTCATGTTGTCGGCCTTGATCCTCGTAACTTTGATGGTTCGATTGGCGATCCAACATCGCGCGAGCCAATTGGGAATGCTCACTGCGGTCGGATTTGGATTTCCGCGACTCGCCGGACTGTGGTTAAGCGAAATGATCGTGGTCTGCGCAGCGGGTGCTTTGTTGGGCGCGGGATTAGGTTTGGGCTACGCTCATTTGATGTTGTGGGGATTACGCACGTGGTGGGTTGGCGCGATTCGCACGCCGTTCATTCGCTTGCACGCATCCGCGACAAGCATCCTGGTTGGCGCTGCCATTGGTCTAACGATTGGTTTGCTCACGATCTTGTGGACTCTGTGGCGAATTCGGCACGTGCCGAGCGTCAGATTGTTGGCGGGCAAACTTGAAAGCACCGAAAACATCAGCACGCCCGTCACTCGCGTGACGCGATCGTTGGCGTGGGGGCTGGGCGTCGTGGCGTTGTTTTTGCTGATCTCAGCGACAGGGAAGGGGGGCGAAACGCAAGCTGGCTTGTTTTTCGGTAGCGGATTTTGCACTTTGGCCGCGCTGCTGATCGGAGTTCGAGCGTGGCTGCGGCGACCGAACCAGCGACCCAAGCCCGATTTGCGAATTGCAACACTGGCCCTGCTAAACGCGCGGCGGAATCCGCTGCGAAGCACTTTGACGATCGGCCTAGTGGCCGTGGCAAGTTTTCTGATTGTCGCCATCAGTGCGTTTCGGATCGCCCCAGACGATTCGGGCACCGGAAATTTTGACTTTGTGGCAACGAGCAACCAACCTCTTTTTGCAGACCTCAATTCCGTGGAAGGGCGACGTACGTTGCTGCTGGAACCGAACCGATTTCCCACATCGACGACGGTCCTTTCTTTTCGACTCAAGTCGGGTGACGACGCCAGTTGCACCAACCCATTTCAAGTCGCACAGCCGCGAGTGATCGGCGTACCGGAATCGGCGATCGAACATTTAGCGTCGCCAACGATTGCCCCGTTCTCTTGGGGTGGCGTCGAATCCAAATTCAAAGCCAGTCCGTGGCATTTGCTTAATGAATCCATGGTCGCAGGCGAACCGATTCCCGCGATTATCGACAAGAACACCGCGTGGTACAGCTTGAAAATCTATCAACTGGGCAAAACATTTGACGTTCAGTACGACACAGGTGAGCGCGTCACGTTTCGGTTGGCGGGTTTGCTTAACAATACGATTCTCCAAGGAAGCCTCCTCGTTGGCGAGAAGAATTTTACTCGTGCGTTTCCAACCGAAGTCGGTTACCGGTATTTTTTGGTTCGAGCGCCTGAGGTCGAGCGGCAAGCCGTATTGAGCCAGCTTGAAAATGATTTGGCGGACCAAGGATTCGACGGACGAGACTCGCGCGAACTGTTGGCGGAGCTATTGGCCGTGCAGAATACTTACTTAAGCACGTTCCAAGCACTCGGCGCGTTGGGATTGCTGCTGGGGACTTTTGGTCTGGCGGCCGTGCAATTGCGAAGTGTGCTTGAGCGAAGTCGCGAGCTGGCATTGCTTCGCGCAGTCGGATTTCACGACGGAAAGATCGTGCGATTGGTCTTTTTGGAAAGCTTCATATTGTTGTTGGCGGGACTGGGCGTTGGCGTTTTGGCTGCGGCGATCGCAGTGTTCCCGCATTTTGTGTTTGGCAACGCGTCGATTCCGTGGCTGCAATTGGCCATCGTTTTTTTGCTCATCCTGACGATGGGCTGGCTGACCGTTTTGTGGGCTTCGCGCCGCGTATTGAAAACGCCCGTGCTGACAGCGCTGCGCGAACCATAGTCCCCATCGACAACGGCCTGGTTAGCCCACCCAAGGTGGCTTGAGTAGCCGCGAGCGTTGGCTACAATATCGTGCCAATTGAACACGGCGGTGTGGCGGAATGGCAGACGCGCTTGATTCAAAATCAAGTATCCATTGGATGTGAAGGTTCGACTCCTTTCACCGCTATTTTCAATCGAAATCGTGGCAACCATTAGAAGGCTGCTCTCCTTTCAGAAAGCGGAAGTCGTCTACGACATCACCTTTCGATTTGCCCACAAGTATCTCTCCAAAGGCGATCGCACCGTCGATCAGATGATTCAGTCGGCTCGTTCGGGCAAGCAGAACATTCTGGAGGGTAGCAAAGCGGAGACGACTTCCAAAGAAACGGAAATCAAACTGACCAACGTCGGCCGCGCCAGTCTGGAAGAACTGTTGGCCGACTACCGCGATTACCTGCGAGTCCGCGAACTGCGGCTGTGGGACAAAGACTCCCAGGAAGCATTGTTTGTTCGCGAGATGGGTCGCCAGACGACACAGACGTTTGAGGTCTACCGTGAGTTTGTAGAAACCCGGCCCGCCGAAGTGATCGCGAACATCGCAATCTGCCTGATTCATCAGACCAATTATCTGTTAGACCAGCAGTTGAAAACGCTGGAAAAAGAATTCCTCGAACAAGGCGGCCTGCGAGAACGAATGACGCGCGCTCGGCTAAACTACCGCAACCAACGCCGATAGAATGAAAGCCACAATTGCATAATTCCCATGATTCACATTCTCCCCACAAACCACTAACCGCTCGCAATGAACGTCAGCGAAGTCAAACTCGTCGATGAACCGTCCAACAACTGGCGAGCGATTGACGCGGAGCAGCGCGTGAATCTGGTTCGGATTGCGGCGATCGCGGGATTCTATTTCATCCATCTGATGCATTTCTATGCGCCGCGATTGGGTGATTCCGTCGTCGGCTGGCTCGGATTTGACTCGGGAAAGCCATTTCCGGCAAACGCGCACATTGCCGTCACCGTTTTGGCGCTGGGCTGGCTGATGCAAGCCTTCGCGGTGCATTTCATGTTGCAACAGCGCCGCGCGCCGGATTGGCTGGCGACAGTGACCACGTGCGGCGATTTGTTTTGGCTCACCGCAATATTGACTTTGTCGACCGGCCCCAAGAGCCCGATGGTGGCGGGTTACTTTCTGATTTTGATTATGACCGGGCTGCGTTTTAATTTGCGATTAGTGCGAATCGCCACCGTCGCGACGATTACCGCTTATGTTTTCTTGTTAGGTGCTGCAAAGTGGCCACGAGGACTGCTCAAAGAGATTGAAATCGAATCTGTCCCTCGACATCACCAATTGATGATTGTTGTCGCGCTGTTGTTTGCCGGCATATTGATCGGCCAAATCGTCCGCCATGGCTATGTGATCGCCGACGACATCGCGCGGCGCTGGCGGGAGAAAGGCCAGCAATGAACGAGGTCGTTGCAAACCGGGTTTGCCCTTGGTGCCAAAGCGAGTTGACCCAGGCAGCCAAAGTCTGTTGGAAATGTGGTCTAGCGCTCCGTTCGACGGCAATCAGAGGAAACGTCTCTGTAGGCGGCGGTCCTGCGAATCCAATTTCGACGCATCCGCAAAGTCTATTTACCTTTGGTTTAAGCAGCCTGTTTCTGACAACCGCATTCGTGGCGGTTGCGGCTGCGTTAGTGGCGGCACTCCCTGGCTTCGGCATCGGCATAGCCATTCTGTTAGCGCCGCCGCTTGTACGAACTTGGCTCGTCGTTGGTCGCAAACGACAGCTAGGTCAACAAGTTGGTGCCGGCCAAAAAATCTTGTTGTACTTCGGATCGGTTGCAACAACATTTATTATTACTTCCGTCGTGACCGTCGCTTCTGTCGGAACATTTTGCGGCACATGCCTTGGACTGGCCGGCCTATCGGGAGGCTCTGATTCGAGTTCGTTTATCAATGGATTGATCGTCGCCTCGGGACTCCTAACTCTTACCGTGGTTTGTCTATTGTTGTGGGCGTTTTCAAAATGGATTCGAGCACGATGGCGGCGAGATACGCGTGACGATTACGTTGTTGGATGACGATTGCCATGCGAAACTGCACACGCTGTAACAGTGATATCGCGATTGAGGCGAAAGTTTGCTGGAAGTGCGGACTAACCTTTCAAGCATCGGAAAGGCACAATGACGGGTCAATTGACCAAATACGCGGCGTTGAACGAACGATTGAAACGGCCGTTTCAAATAACCGTATTTCATTTCCCTTGGGTAGCCTTTTGTTGATCGTACCTATGGCTGCTGTCCTCGTGACAATACTTGGTGGTTTGACAAGCTTATGGACAATAATCGCATGTTGTTTGGTTCCACCGCTGATACGAACCACATTAGTAACTTCTCGAAGAAAGAAGCTCGGTTATTCGCTCGGTGTGGGTCAAAAGGTTTTGTATTTCTTCGGCTCGTTTGCAACAACGATTGCATGTTTGATCGTTGTGATTGTCACCATGTTGGCAGCATTATTTGCTACTTGTTCGGGACTTGTTTTTGGAATGGGGCATAAATCCGAAACCGATTCTCCAATGGTGGAGTTTATGTACGCAATTTGGCCAGCGCTCCTTTGTATCGGCCCCATGTTTGGGATATTCATTTTGATTTTTGTTGGCCTTTTGCTTGCGGAATGGACTCGGATACGATGGCGGCGAGATACTGGAATGGATGACGATGGAAAGCTTGAAAAATGAAAATGACGAAAAGCAATTTACGCGATCATCGTTTTCTCGGCGCGACACAGAGTTTGTGTCCGGTTTGTCTCGACGTCGTGCAAGCGAAAATCGTGGAAAGGGCGGGGCGGGTCTATTTTCAGAAGTTCTGTCCGCAGCATGGGCCGCGCGAAGATTTTGTTTGCTCGGATGAAAAGTGGTGGGACAGGATGGAGTTCAACGTGCCGGGGCGCGAGCCAGTGAAATACGGCGTCGAGCCGCAGCGCGGTTGCCCTTACGATTGCGGACTGTGTACTCAGCATGAGCAACACACTTGTATTGCGGTGTTCGAGATCACCCGTTCGTGCAATTTGACTTGCCCGATGTGCTATGCGTCGAGCGCGCCAGGAGGGAAACACGTTAGCTTGGCCGATTGCCAACGCGCGATTGACCGATTGGTCGAGATGGAAGGCCGAGCGGAAATCTTGCAACTTTCTGGAGGCGAGCCGACGATCCACCCGCAGTTTGTCGAGATTCTGAATTATGCTTGCCGGCAGCCAATCGATTTGGTCATGGTCAACACCAACGGAATTCGCTTGGCCAACGATCGCGAACTTTGCGAGGAAATCGCGGCGCGGAAGAAACAATGCCAAGTCTATTTGCAGATGGATGGATTGGATGATCGAGTAAACCCACCACTGCGCGGTGAGTCGCTGCTGGCCACCAAGTTGCGCGCGATTGAGCGGCTCGGTGAATACGGAATCAACATTACTTTGGTCACGACTCTGCAAACGGCCGTGAATCAAGATCAAATCGGGCCGTTAGTGAAATTCGCTTTGGAGCGAAACTGGATTACGGGCGTGAGCTTTCAGCCGGCGACGTATGTTGGACGAACGGTTGAACCCGTGGACTTGGAACAACGAATTACGTTTCCCGATGTGATTCGTGCGGTTGCCGAGCAGACGCATGGCTTGGTCCAAGAAACAGATTTTTTTCCGATTCCGTGTGCACATCCCAACGCGCATTCGCTTTGTTACGCTTTTCGGTCGGAAGGAGAAGCCACTCCGATAACCCGGTTCGTCGATATCGAAAAACATTACGACTTGTTGGCAAACGGGATAAGCCTCAATCGCGAAAACACACGCTCGATCATCGAATCGTATTTGCTGCGGCAAGCCTGCGGGCCAGGGTGTGATTGCTCAGGCGAACCGCAAAGAGAAGGGGTCAGTCCCCAAATTGCTCCGAATCCGGCGCGGCGGACGCAATTTGGCGACAGACCCCGGCGGTTCTCAAGTGACGCCAACGGAAGCGATTCAAATGGAGATGATTCATTCCGGAAATTGGCCGAATCGTTCTTTTCGCGCGCGTTGGTCGAGGACTTGGCTGCGTCAGATATGTTCCGCATCACGACCACCAGTTTCATGGACGTTTACAATTTCGATATTCGGCAGTTGATGAAGTCATGCGTGCACCATTTATTGCCCAGTGGCCATTTGATTCCATTCGACGCGTATAACGTCCTATATCGGCCGGGTCATTTGCCGTTGCCGAAACTTTCGCTGACGGAATTAACCAAAGTCTGATCACCGTTGGCATCGAACCATGAACGTCGCATACGCTTGCATCATGTTAACCGCAGTGGCGGCTGGATTTGGGATCGCGCGGGTTACGCAGCGGGGTTTGGCGCTGCGGGCTTGGGAAAAAGTCGGCGTTGCGATTGGCGCGTTTGTCGGCGCGATGGTTGGAGCGAAACTACCCTTTTTATTTGACGATTGGGAATCGTTTCGCAGTGGAGCGGCGTGGTTTAGCAACGGCAAGACGATTCTAACGGGGCTTGTCGGTGGCTACCTCGGAGTCGAAGCCGCCAAGTGGGCACTGGACATTCGGACTCGCACCGGTGACAGTTTTGTGATTCCTGTTGCGGTCGCGATCGCAATTGGGAGGGTCGCATGTTTTCAAGTCGGTTGCTGTTATGGACAGCCAACCGAATTGCCGTGGGGAGTCGTTTTTCCGGCAGTCGACAATTTGCCGCGGCACCCGACGCAGCTTTATGAAAGCTTGTTTCACTTGTCGATCGCGGGTTTATTCGTTTGGCTAGCCGCACGAAACGTTTTTCCCGGACAACGAATCAAGCTGTACTTGATTCTCTATGCCGTCTATCGTTTTTTCTCCGAATGGCTGCGCCCGGAAGTTCGCGTCTACGGCGAATTGACCGGTTATCAAATCGCGAGCGTGTTCATTATTTGCTTGTTTGGTTGGCTTTGGGTGCGCGACTTGAAATCAGGATCTACGATTCCAACACAAATAATACGGCTGTAAGGCCTCAGTCCAATTAAATCGCTTTTTTTAGGCGACCCCGATTTCAACCAGTTCTCCAAACGAGTGAGGTTCCGGCACGGTCTCGCCCTGCTCGCGAAGACCCTCGATATGAAACCTGATGGCTTCTCGAATAAGCTTTTGTACGTCCTCGCGGGTCTCGCCAGCCGCAATGCATCCAGGAAGATCCGGTACATATGCCCCCCAGCTCGTGTCTCCCTTTTCAATAATCACGGTAAATTGCATGGCATACTCGCTTACTTTTTTAGTCCGGCTTGCTTCAAGATATTATTCAATGTTCCCGGCGGGATATCAACATTCGGCTTACCGGCAACTGTGACAATGCCCGCCTTGGTACGATGCTTGAATTGGCAGTGACTGCCTTTCATGCGGGAATGAAACCAGTTATCGTCTTCAAGCAACTTTATGACCTCTCTAATTTTCTACAGTCACGCCTCAACGAATTATTGACAACTATTGTCAATTGCCACCCTCACGCCTGTCACCTCACGCTGACTTCTCATGCCTAAGCCCCTCAATTCGAAATGAGCGACATGAATTCGGCGCGGGTGGACTGATTGGTCTTGAACAGACCTCGCAAAGCGCTAGTGACGGTGGTGCTACCGGGTTTTTTGATGCCGCGAATCGCCATGCAAGAATGTTCGGCGCTGACGACGACGGCAACTCCTTTGGTAGCCAGATGCTCGTCGATCAAATCCGCGATCTGTTGCGTCATGCGTTCTTGGACTTGAGGGCGTCGAGCGATCTCTTCGATCACGCGCGCGATTTTGCTGAGACCGGTGACTTTGCCGTCAGGAATGTAGGCGACGTGCGAGACGCCGGAAAACGGCAACAAATGATGCTCGCACATGCTGGTAAATGGAATGTCGCGAATCAACACCATTTCGTCATAGGACTCAGGAAAGATGACTTTAAGGTGTCGCGCTGGGTCCATGTGCAAGCCGGCGAACATCTCCGCATACATGCGTGCGACACGGCGCGGAGTTCCAAGCAAACCGGGTCGATCGGGATCTTCGCCGACGGCAGTGAGAATCGTGCGCACGGCAGATTGAATTGCTTTCAGATCGACTTTTTCAACGGCCAGTTTCAGTTGCTCGTGTTCGTATTCCACGTTTGTCGAGTTCCCAAAAAATATTTTCGAAGGCTCCGTCGAATTGTAACAGAATTCTTGGTCGGCAAATGAGTTGCGCAACGACGAACCTTCGATCCTAATTCGAAAGGTGCGGCGAGGACAGCCTGCGGCTTGGCGGACAGGAAATCTGCGCCACGAATGCGCGACTGCCGGTTACTTGCCCAAGCCAACAAAGAAATTCATCAGCGTCGACGTGAGCGGTGCCTGTTCCGGACCTTGCCAAATATGGCGAGCCACGTCAAACGCGACCATCGCACAAAGCGCCGACATCAAGGTTGTGAGACCTAACATGACAATTTCCCAGACCTTCAGCGGAACTTCGGGGACCATCGCCATCGCACCCCCGTACGATCGTGCTTCGCTGCTGTCGTCTGGAATAAGCTGCGGTTGCCCGGCAACGTCAGCATCCGATAGCATGGTTGGTGCCGAGTCGTCGGTGAACAGTTCCGAATCTTCCAAAGCGATGACCTGTGAGCCGCTGGATTCATCTTCGCCCGAATCGAATGACGGCGTCAAATTAAAATCGTCCTCGGCCTGAAGTTGATTCGGAGCCGCGAACTCCTCGGCGTCTTCGACGGAAATCGCATCGTCGTCGTCAGGCAACTCAAGCGAATCGATATCCGAGCCGCCCAATTCCAACGGTTGATCTTCGAGCGAAATTCCGCTGTCGGTCGGGCTCAAGTTAATTCCGCTATCGTTTGCTTCGAGGGAGACTTTGCTGCTCGAATCGCTTTCGTCCAGAACGAGATCGCTGTCCTCAAAATCGCTGTCCATTTCATCGCTGTCCTTTTCCAGCAGCGAGCCGCGTTCACTCAGCATTTGATCTTCGGGACCGCGAGTTCCGGCCAAGAGCTTTCCGGTGTCCGAGGGACTATCAGACTTCGGCGTCTTCGAGTCAAGCACCTTGTCGTCGCCTGCCGCCAGCGCGATATCGCTAGAGCCAAACCGCAACTCGGAGGAATCTTCTTCAAGTTCGCCGCTCAAATCGACCGAACTGGATTCTTTCATGATGAACTCATCGCTGTCGGCATCCATATTAAGCGAGCCACTGCTCATCTCAAAATCGAGATCGTCATCAGCTTCATTTTTATCGCCAGATACTCCGCCTGATTTCATCTTGAGATTGTTTTCGTCGGCATAGCGTTTGAGTTCGTCCAGTTTGAACTTCCAGACCGAGCCTTCGCGTACGCCCAGAATATCGTTTTGCAATCGCAAGCTATTGAGGGCTTTCGAATCCAGGCCCAACATCTGTGCGGCTTTGTCCAAAGGAATCAAGTTTGACATTTTCAAAACTCCGGGCTTGCGATTGCGACTACTCAACAAGTCTATCATTCAATTCTGCAGGTCGACACGACCGCAGCAGATTTACGCGCGGGCAAAGGCCATTTGGAATGGGTCGCCAATGATGGCTCGAAAAACGTGCTTGCGTACTTTCATTCTAGAAGCACGATTTTGGCTTGCAATAGTCAGAACGTCGCCATTTCCCGCGATTTGTCCCGCCGCAAACAGGCTTGTCATTCTATTTCATCTACCGCGAGGCTGAAAATTCCGATCAATCGTTACGACTGCGAAGCGCTGAAAACAAAACCTGCAGGGTCTGACGCCAATTTGCGTAGTCTCCGGAGCAAATTGGGGTCTGACCCTCTCGCTTTGAGGTTTTGTTTTCAGCACTATGCCAGTCGGCGTCAGCGACGGGCGCTAACTAACTACTTGCGCTGCGGTAACTGTTGAGGGCCCAGCGAAAGACCAAACGAGACATGGCCAAGCTAACGACTGCCGCGACCACGGCCAGCCCGGCCAGTAACCACTCGTAGCTATACCAGTTCGGACGCAAAGGACGCGCGAGAACGCGCGCGGGGACATTTACCACCAATAAAACTGGTACCACAAACGTGAAGGTCGCGAACAGCGACCAGCCTAACGCATTGCGCTGATAAATTTCCATCGGGTAACGATAAAAGTTCGTGATGTAAAACCAAAACGTATACAAGTTCTGATTGCGCCCAAGCCAAATGCTCGTCGCGGCCAGTGTAAACATCAGCCCGTACATCACGACGGTCCCGCAAGCCACAAAAAACACATACGCGAAAATTGTCCAAGGCGCGATCGTCAACGGGTTCACCGCCTGATGCGCCAACTGTCGCAGCGAAATTCCGAGTATGACCAAGCCCGTGGCCAAGTTCGTCAATTGTGACCAGTCGATGCGGGTAAACGAAACGAGAAACTGAGTGTCGATCGGCTTGAGAAGCGCGTAGTCCAAATTGCCGGTTCGAATCAGCTCGCTGAACTCGTCTGCGTTGGGCATGAAAAACGCTTGCACGATGGAGTTGATGATCCACAGCGTCGCCAAGAACACAAAAAACTCGTGCTCGCCCCAATGGCCAATTTGCTGAGTGTGTCCGTAGATGATCTTGTAGAGACCGAAATTCATCAGAGCCCAGGACAGCGACGTGATGCACTGCAAAATAAAGTTCGTGCGAAACGACATGTCCCGCACCAATGAGTTGCGCACGAACGTCAACAGGACTTTGCCGTAAGACGGGTGAACGGGTTTCGACTTGGCGGGGGTCTCGATTGGCTTCGTTGACATTGCTTAACCTCCAAAAGCGCTGTAGCGGGCCACGCCTCGCGCCCACGCAACGCGCGTCAGCAAGATCAACACAACAACCCACGCAAATTCAATCGCCAGACCCCAATACAACTGCGCGCCGGTTATTTTTCCCAAAAACACCGCCGCCGGAAAGTACGCCAAGTACTTAAACGGCAGCAAATCGACGATGAATTGCCAGTTGATGGGCTCGCGCGGCAAGAGTTCCAGCGGAAACATGTGCCCCGACAAAAAGAAATTGAGCAGCATGAACACAAACGTCAGCGACGCGATTTCCAAAAACCAAAACGCCAGCAAGCCAAACAGAGTCTCCATGAAAAAGCCCAACAGAAAACTCAGCACCAACGACGCGATGAAGACCAACAGGACGTCGACCGGCGGCCAGCCATTGGGAAAATAGTCACCCAGCAAATAGAACACCAGCGCAAACGGCAGGATCGCCACAAAGTAATAAACGAACTTGTGCGCGATTCGCTGCAACAGCAAGCTGCCGATGAGATCGACAGGTTGAATCAGATATTTTTTGATTTCGCCGTCGCGAATCTGCCGCGCGATCCCTGGCGTAAGCCCCGGCATACTGGAAAAAGCCCGGCTGACGGTGACCAACAAATAGTAGGCGACCATTTCATGAAAGCGATACCCGGCGATCTGGAACGAATCGCCGGTTTCGCGAACCGCCTTGCTGGCTGCGTCGAAAATCGCCATCCACAGAAAAATCTGAGTGACGATCGGCAAGAAACGTAGAAGCGTGCCGATCACATAATCGACGCGGTACACGAGCCGCTCTTCGATGGAGATTCTAAAAAAAATCCACCAAGTCATCACGCGCTGCAGCCAAGTGCCGGTCACGATCTTTCTCCGACACGATTGGGCCGTACGTTTTTTCGTTCGGAGTTCGATGATTCCGATTCGCCGCTGCGCAGTTGATGGTCGGCTTGGGCTTGGGAAAAGACTTTCGCGATGACTTCTTCGAGAGGCGGGTCTTCGACGGAGACGTCTTGTACAGCGTGCTTGTCCAAAAAGCTCGCGAGGACTTGGGCGACTTCGTCCCGCGCGCAACGGAATTTGATTTTGGGCGGGATGATTTCGATCAAGTTCGGCAAATTTTCGAATTGTGCGAACGATGTATCTTCGCTCAATTGCAAAGTCACGATCTTGTCGCTGCCGAATTGACCGATGACCCCGCTGAGCGACCCGTCGTAGTGAATCAAGCCGTTGGCGATGATGATGACTCGCCTGCAAAGTGCCGCCACGTCTTTCATATAGTGGCTCGTCAGCATCGCCGTGATCTTCCGTTCCTCTTGGTAGTATTTGAGGAACTGCTGAATGTTGTGCTGGGCGACAACGTCCAAGCCGATAGTCGGTTCGTCCAAAAATAGAACTTCGGGGCTATGCAGCAAAGCCGCGATCAATTCCATCTTCATGCGTTCGCCAAGCGACAATTCCCGGACCGGCTGGCTCATAAGTTTGCGAACATTCAGCAAGTCCGCCAGCTCGTCGCGCACGCGCGTGAAATCATCCGGAGAAATTCGATAGATGTGCTGATGCAACCGAAACGATTCTTGGGCCGGCAAGTCCCACCACAACTGGTTCTTCTGTCCCATCACCAACGCGAACCGACGTCGATAAGCATTATCGCGATGCCACGGCGTGAATCCCAACACGCCGCACGTCCCTTGCGAAGGCCTGATCACGCCCGAAAGCAATTTGAGCGTGGTCGTTTTTCCCGCTCCATTGGGTCCCAAGAACGCGATGAACTCGCCCCGTTCGACGTCGATGTCGATCCCGCGCACCGCATGCACATCGCGATATTCGCGCCGAAACAGACCTCTGACCGACGCGATCAAGCCCTCTTTCTTTTGATAGACGCGATACGATTTCCAAAGCTGTCGAACTTCGATGACTGCCATAACCGCCGATTATACGACGGCTGCCGAATTCAAAACAGATGCGATCGACAAACAAAGAACTGAGGTCGCGAGTCTCCGCTCCGAAGGTCAAGCATCGGCTCTATTAGCGTGGACAAGCAAACGGATATAATCGCGGTCGGCTGATTTAATGCTTCACGGCAACATCCCGACTCACGATGACAAATTCTGCTGGCGAAAATTCTGTATTTCTGCGCGTGGGGCTTGGGCATGATACGCATCGGCTGGGCGAAGGGGGGCCGCTGACTTTGGGGGGAGTGCGGATTGATTTTCCCCACCACTTGATTGGGCACAGCGACGCGGATGTTTTGTTGCATGCGATCACCGATGCTTTGCTGGGCGCGGCGAACATGGGGGACATCGGCGAATGGTTTCCGGATACCGACTCCGAAAATCGACATCGCGATTCACAGGATATGCTCAAGACGGTTTACGAAAAAGTTTCCGGCGCGGGATATCACATCGTCAATCTGGACTGCATCGTTTTCGCCGAAGCTCCTAAACTTGCGCCACACAAACTGCCGATTCGCCAATCGATCTCGCGAATTTTACATATCCCGCTCGACGCCGTCAGCGTGAAAGCCAAAACTGGCGAAGGCGTTGACGCGGTTGGCCAGCGTGTGGCAATCTCCGCGCAATGCGTCGTGCTGTTGACCCGTCAAAAGTCCTGAGCGAGCCGCCGAATGCGAATTTTGGGAATCGATCCAGGCTTGAACACGACTGGCTACGGCGTACTGGATGTTGATCAGCGGAAATTTACCGTTGTCGAAGCCGGCATTATTCGTGGCGGTTCGGATCGCGATTTATCCAAACGGCTCGTACGATTATTCGATGGTCTTAACGATTTGCTGCAAGCTTTGAAGCCCGACACTGCAGCGATCGAAGAACTTTACTCGCATTACGATCGGCCAAGAACGGCGATTCTGATGGGCCATGCGCGCGGGGTTTTGTGTTTGGCGATCAGCCGTGCCGGTCTGCCGGTCCATTCGTATTCGGCAACGCAAATCAAGCGGGTCTTGACGGGCAACGGTCGCGCACCAAAATCACAAGTCCAAATTGCCGTGGCAACGCAATTGAATTTGAAAGAACCACCCGATCCGCCGGACGTCGCAGACGCGTTGGCGGCGGCGATGTGCCATCATTTTCTTTGTAGAAAGGTTACGCGAACTTGATTACCAAAGTTACCGGCGTTCTTCGAGAGCTTGGCGAAGGCTGGGGGCTAATCGACGTCGGGTCCTTTCAATACGAAGTCCTGATTCCGGATTTCACCCGGCGGCAGATTCAGTTGTCGCTGGGTCAATCGGTGACTTTGTTCACGATCGACTATATCGACGGCAACGTCGCGCGCGGCGGCCGGCTCACGCCCAAGCTCATTGGATTTAATAGTCATTGCGAACGAGAATTCTTCGAAGTGTTTTGTTCGGTCGACGGCGTTGGCGTGAAAACTGCGCTGCGGGCAATGGTCCGGCCAGTCCAAGACGTTGCTCGCGCGATTGAACAACAAGATGTCAAAAGCTTGACAACGCTGCCAGGAATCGGACCGGCGACTGCCGAACGAATCGTGGCAAAGCTGCGGCGGAAAATGGCTAAGTTCGCATTGCTTGTACCACGCGCAGCCGGTGATTCGTCGGCAGCCTCGCTCGACGTGGTCGAAGAGACGTATCAAATTCTCGTTTCGCTCGGACATAGCCAAAGTGATGCCCGAAGCCTCCTCGAACGTGTGCTTGCCGGTGGAAAAGCGTCTTCGCACAAGTCCGTTGACGCGCTCATCCAAGCCGTCTACGAGCAGTCGCAGCGGTGAAAGTTGAGAGTTGAGGCGTGAGGGGACAGCCGACAGGCTACCGACGCAAGTCGGTAGTTCTGACACAACTGGCTAGGAAGCCCGACTGCTTCTCCGTCAAGAAACAGAAAATCCCTCGCACCAAGCGAAGGACTTACTGTTGGGAGACAAAATCGTTCAGGCGATTGTTGTGCCGCGACTAGAAAACGTCGGTCACAAACTGATGGCCCCAGTGGTAGCGACGAGTCTGTGGATACTCGTTGTGCCAGGCGCGGTTGTAAATTGGAATTCGCATCTCGGCGGGATAGCGATAGTACATGCTGTCCGCGCTGCGGTAATATTCATTGCCCCAATAGTTTTGCGGGTAGTACACGTATGGGTAATGATAAAACCTATTCATGTCGACGCGCGAATTTTCGGATCCCCAAGATTGTCCAAAAGCGCGATCTTGAGCTTGGGCGGTGTTAGGCTGAGCGACCAACAGCGCGACGGCGGTGATAACGGCGGATAAAATCAATCGACGAAACATTGACATTCCCCTTGAGGACTTTGCCAACGAATTTGTTGGCGCACGCGGGTCTGATTCCAAATCTGTTTTTGAAATCGGCACCAAGTTATCCGCAGGTCGAGATTATTCGGCAAAATTACTACGATTACCCGATTGCATTCCGCTGACAGCGCGAGAGATTTTGCCGTGGGCAAGCTAGTCGAAGTTTGCGGGGCCCAAGCGCGATGGATGATAGCGTCGAGTGCTGGCGGAGGGAGCAAGCGGTAAGTGGAAGGGCAAAGGAATCAGGGAGCTAACACTCCCCGCTCGCCACCGAAAAAAACGGCCTTACGCCAAGTTTTTTTGTTTGGTGTGCGGGCTGAGAAGTTGGCCGGCTTTGAGATCTTTTTCGAATTGGTCCATCAGAGGCCAATCGATCGCACAGGTTCCAAAATCCGCCATGTGCAAGTACGTTTTGAGCCGCTCAAGCGTTTGCTGGATCAGTTGATTGTCCTTTTCAAAGACAGGGCCGTGGCTGGGTAAGAGCCAGCGAGCGTCACAAGCTTTAATTCGCTCAAGCGACCGGACGAAATCTGGCAAGTTGCTTCCGTGGTGCGCGTCGATCGCGCCGACACAACCGTCTCGATAAATGTTGTCGCCGCTGAACAATAAATCGCCCAACCGAAATGAAAGCTGGCTGTCGGTATGTCCGGGAGTCAACCAGACTTCGAGTTTGAGACGACCGATTTGAATCACGTCTCCATCGTCGACCAGCGTATCGACTTGGACGGGCTCCATGGGCATATTGATTCCTTGGGCCTCGATTTCTGCCATGGTCCGCAGTCGGTCGCCGACTTGGATTGGCCCGGCGGCTTTGGGATGAGCGGTAACTGTCGTGCGCAAAATTTGCTTTGCCTTGGCCAAGCCTTGAATATGATCGACATCGGCGTGGGTGGCGATCAGCGTCTTGCACTGCGAAAACGGAAAGTCCAATTCCCGAATCAGCTCGACGATCTCATCGACCGAATCTTCGTAGCCGATGTCGATCATCAGCCATTCGTTCTCGTCGTACACGATGTAGACATTGCAGCCCAGCAACTGACCAAGCTGGTGGTTGATTTCGATGACGTTTGGAAAAATCGGCTTGCGCTCGAGCATGAATCGCGTTCGTGACAAATGTAAATGCCGGCACGTTCCCTCGTGCCGGACGCTGGCGATTTTAAAGCCAATTCGTAATCGATTCAACCTAACGGCTTGCTGAAAAAGACGTGGAGCACGTTTTCAACGTGCAATACCTCCAGGAAACCGCCAAGCTGAATGAGTTGGTCTAGGTTTCAACGGGTGTTAGGTTACGTAAAACCAATGTCAAGTTCTTTCGGCGCGGATATTGCAGGCAGCCGCCGATCCGCCGCGTGCCTTTTTTAGTTGCGACCGTTTCGCAGGACATTCGGCCCAGCAATTCCCGTGAAACAAAGGGGAAAAATGACATAAATCGGAACTTCGCCTTGGCGCGGTGATAATATATCGATGTACCGTTTATGCTTGGGGTTCGAGGGGGTCAGACCCCTTACTGTGATGGTGATCCAAAATACGTCTGGCAGCGAAGAGTTGACGAAGTTCAGTTGCCGCGCAGACGTATTTCGGCAATATTGCTTTTTCCAAATTGAGTTTCCGCACTCGCCGAATAGGAAATTCCTGATGATTCGATCGATTCAAATGCGGCTGAGCCTCGCCAGCCTAGTTTTCGTTTGCCTATTTGCGCGGTATTCGGTTGCCCAAGATGAAATCACGCTCGGTCAACCGACGGTTGCGGTGACTTCGTCCGAGACGGCTTCCGCCGATGCGAACGGCGAAGAACATTTGCAAAAAATCTTCTCCGGCGTCGAGATTCCGAAATCGATCGACGATTTGCGGGCGATGCAAGAGCAATTCAGCCGCATCGCCGAGCGAGTCAAGCTTGCTACGGTCGGCGTGGATTGCGGCGGCGCTCAAGGAAGCGGCGTCGTAATCAGTCGCGACGGACTCGTGCTGACCGCAGCGCACGTCATTGGCGAACCTGGTAGAGTCGCGATAATTCGATTGGCCGACGGCACAGCGGTCAAAGCGAAAACAAAAGGGCTTTTCCACGGTATGGATTCTGGACTTATCAAGATCACTGAATCGGGCAGCTTCAATTATTTGGATATGGGAGAGTCCGGTACGATGAATCTCGGACAATGGGTCATGGCGGTTGGGCACCCAGGCGGCTACGAACCGACTCGCGGAATGGTGGTTCGGGTCGGTCGCATCCTTGCGCTCAGTAATAGCTTGATTCGGACCGACTGTACCTTGGTCGGTGGTGATTCGGGCGGCCCGCTGGTCGATATGAATGGCAACGTAGTGGGCATCCATAGCCGCATCGGAGCACGCCTTTTGGATAACTTGCACGTCCCAATCGACGCTTTTTCAGACAAATGGGATGAACTTGAATCGGACAAGGAAATTGGCGGCCCTCCTGCATCCCCAAGCCTTGGCGTCAGGCTCACTGGCGATGACGGGCTCGAAATCGAAGTCGTCAAGCCAGACGGCCCAGCGGAAAAAGCGGGAATCTTGCCGGGCGATGTGCTCTTGGAAATCAACGGCACGGCAATTAAAACGCGCAATCAATTAGCCGAGCAGGTTAATAAATTGGACATTGGCACCGAAGTCGAAATCAAAGTGCTGCGCGACGCAAAAGAACTCGACCTGAAAATTGTGGTTGGCAAACTGTGAGCCCTTTCGGTCGATCCATCAAATAGGAAACGCAGATGATCCGGGTAAATTGGTATTGGATTGGATTCGCAATCTCATTGGCTTTTTTGGCTCCACTGAGCCTCAGCGCCTCGTCATCCAATTTTTCGTGCCAAGTTGCTGAAATGCCGTCGGCGACGCAGGACAAAGCTGCATCCAATGCGGACGAAACTTCCAAAACGGAAGCCGCGAAAGATGAAAGTGAAAGCGCCGCGAAACCGGATGAGGCTGCTTCGGTTGACGGCAAATCCGATACGCCTGCTGTAAAAAAACCGACCACGCGGAGGCCGACCTTCGACAAACAAAGCTCCGAAATTTTGGAATCGCTCAAGCCGATTTGTCAGACCGTCAATCAAGTCACGGTACAGATTTCTGCTCGCGGTCGTGCAGTCGCGCTGGGAACGATCGTGGACGGCAATGGCTTCGTACTGACCAAAGCGAGTGAACTCAAAAATGGACTGATGTGCAAGTTAGCGGACGGACGATCGTTTTCCGCTCAAGTCTTTGGCATTCACCAAAAAACTGACTTGGCGCTTTTGAAAATCGACGCCGCCGAGTTACCGGTTGTCGAGTGGAGCAGCAACGTATCTCTCGCCGTCGGCTATTGGGTAGTGACGCCCAAGGCTACGGACAGTCCTTTGCTTGGAATTGTCAGCGTGCAACCGCGAACGATAGCGCCGCCCGTTGGTTATATCGGAATCCAAATGCTCCCCCATGCGGACGGTGTTCGGATCGACCTAGTCCTAGCCAATTCACCAGCCGAAAAAGCCGGTCTGCGAGTCAACGATATTATTGTCGGGCTGAACGGCCAACCTGTCACCGAACAAGATTCACTTCGCGAAGCCATTCAAAAGAACCCGGTCGGTACTGAAATCAATTTGAAAGTGCTCCGCGCCGGCCAACCTATGGAATTCCAAATCCAACTTGCCGACCGTAAGGACTTTGGTTCAAGTGACGAGCGCGGCGATGTCCAAAACGAAATGGGTGGTCGTTTGAGCAAGCGGCGGCTTGATTTTCCAATGGCGATTCAGCACGACACGCCGCTTTCGCCCAACGAATGCGGCGGCCCCATCATCGACCTGACCGGAAAAGTCGTAGGCATCAATATCGCCCGTTCAGGCCGCGTCGATAGTTTGGCATTGCCTGCCGCGACTGTCTTGGCCGTGCTCGAATCGCTCAAATCCGGCCAGCTCTCGCCAACCGTGATACACAAATCCGAAATAGAAAAGATTCAAACTCGCTTGAGTGCGATCACGACCGAAATGGAACAACTTCCCAAACACAAGGTCGAGCTTTCCGACCAAGTCAATCGCGATTCCGCGCGACTAGAAGAATTGCGGCGAGTTATGGATGACGTTCAAGCCCGGCTAACGGAACTTGAAACCCAACATGCCCAGTCCGAAAGCCAACTCAAAGCGGCCAACTCCGGCAATTCAAGGTTGCAAAAAGAAAAAGAGCGGCTCGAAGCTCAATTGCAAGCGCTGATTTCAGGAACGAATTAGCGACTTGGCAACCTTTCTGCCATTTTCCTCCTAGGCTTGGATGCACCGGGCTTGATCCGGTGAGGTTCACGCTCGTTTCTAGAATCGCGCGATTAGCTGCGAGCCTAACGATCATCTGGGCAAGCCTTGGTGGATTCTTAAGAGTTGAGAGTTGACGCTCCCCTTCGGCCCTGTGCCGATGAAAGCAGGTTTGGAAACTAGCGGTGCACTAGTTTCCAGACCCATCGTCCACTGGCACAAGGCCAGCGGGGCGAGAGAGTTTTTATTGCTGGCCGCCTTGTGTGCCGGTTGCAAGGGCCGATTGGACTTCTTTGAGCAATAGGCGATATTCGGCTGCTTTTTCGGGTTTGTTCCAGGCTTCGTAGAGCGCGATTGATTCGACGATGATGTCGTCGGGATTGAACCACGAAGTCCCGCGGCGGATTTCGGGAACCGTGCTCGCGGCTGCTTGTAGTTCCTTTTCGGAAGATTCAAAGAGTTTTTGCAAACGGAGGTGGCTGCCGTAGAAAAGATGAATACGAGCCAATGCGAGTGGGTCATCCGCAGCTTCACCTTTTCGATTCATGAGCGATTGAAATAACGGTTCTGCCTCATCGACTCGTCCTTGCAAAGAGATAAACCGGGCCACGTTGAGATCCGCGTCAAGGAGCATACTGCCATGCCCGCCACCGAGCTTAATTAGCTCGGCCGAGTACTCTCGGGCGAGCGATTCGCCCTCAACCCATCGGCCGCCACGATCCAGAATCGGGAGCGCACTGCTGATTTGGGAAACTCGGGTGATCGCGTCGCTATTGACGAGGGAGTATTCCAGCCTCTGCAGGACGAGTTCAGCAGCGCCAGGCGAATCACCCAATCGATGTTTTGCCTCCGCCAAAATGTTCATTGCGAACAGTCGCTGCACGTGGCTTTTGCCCAAACGATCCTCCGATGTCGCGAGTATCTCGGTACAGATGTTGGCCGCGCCTTGAAAATCTCCGCGTCTGTATCCTAGTTCCGCCATAATCGCTCGTGATCGCAGCGTTTGAACCGCGTCGAATCCAAGCGCTCGCACCGATCGCTCCACCATCTCATTAGCCAAAGTCTCCATTTCGCCAAGCAGCAACTGGTCTTCCTTGGCCCCGCGATCTAATTTCATTCGCAGCACATAGATCAAACTGTCCAAAAGCCCGATGTGAAACTTGTCGTCGGCATCGATTGATTCGGCGCGCTTTCGTAGCTCGCGTAATTCTTTCTCGGCCTCATCGTAGCGCCCGGCGCGCGCTTGCATGACGGCTTGCAATCGCTCGGCGTCCAACAAGAGTGTGTCGTTCGGACCTAAAACCGCGCGTATTTTCGGCATTAATTCCTCAAGTATTTTTGTTGCAGCACGATTTGCGGAGTGATTCTGCAACGTTCGCGCGTGTTGGAATTGGGCGTTCAGAACGCGTCGATCGACAGAGTCGAGAACTGACTGAAATAGCTTGACGGCTTTGTCGTACTCGGTCGTCGCGGCCCTCTGCATATCGAGCCGTGAGTAGACTTGGCCGAGCATGAGTCGAACGTCCCCTTCTTGCACTGGATTATTCGCGAATCGTTGCGATGCGGTTTTGGAGGCGTCGTCGAGTACCTCGACTAATCGTACATCGGCACCTTTTTCGTCTGGCTCGACGCTTGTCAAAACGTCGTTCATGAATTGGTTGACGTTCTGTGTTAGGTCGCGTTGCTTTTCCGCTTCCTTCCACCCGGCGATGGCTTTGCCTTCGGCGCGAGACGCACGGAACGCTTGCCAAGTGCTAACGATACTCGCGGTCGCCAAGAGCAAGACAAACGCTGCGGTAGCCGCGAGCGACGCACGATGTTTGCGAATAAACTTTCCCAATCGGTATCGGGATGTCGGCGGGCAAGCTAGGACTGGCTCATTAGATAGAAATCTCTCCAAATCGCTCGCCAAACCATTTGCGGTTTCGTAGCGCCGGGCGCGATCTTTCTCCAGGCACTTCAGTGAAATCCAATCTAACTCGCCTCGGATCAGGCTCGCTAGTCGCCTCGGTTCCACGCGGCGATTGGCAGCCACGCTCGGCAAGTTGTCGCTGGTGGTGATTTTTGTGCTGGGCTTGGCCGGTTCGTCTTCTTTGACCATCCGCAACATCCCCGCCAGTCCGGCAGCACGAAGTACCTGCGCGGTAAACGGCGGAGCACCTGTGAGCAACTCGTAGAGAATAACGCCAAGCGAATAAATGTCGGCACGCGTGTCGATGTCGAGGTTGTTCGTCTCGGCTTGCTCGGGGGCCATGTACTCCATCGTGCCAATCATCTGGCCAAACTCGGTGAACATTGTCCGCTCCGTCAATCGCTGCGCGGTCGCTTTGGCGACGCCAAAGTCAATTACCTTGGGGACCGGCCGGCCGTCATAAAGCGCGACGATCACGTTCGAAGGTTTGAGGTCGCGATGAACGATCCCTTTTTGGTGAGCGTGCTGGACGGCTTGGCAAACCGGAATCAACAATTGGATTCGTTCATGGATCGAAAGGTGTTCTTGATCGCAGTATCTTGTGATGGGAATGCCGTTAACCAACTCCATTGCAAAATAAGGCAAGCCATTACTGGCCGCGCCGGCGTCCAGGACGTGGGCGATGTTCGGATGATCCATCAAAGCCAATGCTTGCCGCTCGTGCTCGAATCGAGCGATCACTTGGGCGGTATCCATTCCCGTGCGAATGATTTTGACCGCGACACGGCGTTTGATCGGCTCGTCTTGCTGGGCCATGTAGACGACCCCCATGCCCCCTTCGCCGATTTTTTGCAGAAGCTTGTAAGGCCCAAGTGATTGACCTGTCAAATCGGCGGTTGTGGTCGAGGCGATTGTTTTCGAGTTGGCCGACGGGCTGAAAGCCGGTCGTTCCATAAACGCACCGACACTGGGTAGGGCTTTCAGAAGTTTGTCGACGCGGTCGCGCAGTACTTGATCGCCGCCGCAAGCTTTTTCGAGATAGGCCGCGCGCAACGAGTCATCGGCCATTTCGATGGCATCGAGAAAAATCTCGTCGATGGAAGGACGTTGTTCGCTCATAAAAACCAGCTAAATCTGGAAAAGGTACGCCTACTCGACCGAGGCACCATCCTATTCGCATTTCGCACACTTAACTAATGCGCCCTTTGAGCATCGGTTCAGTCATCCCCTCGAAGATTTTTCCGTCCATGACTTTTCTTTGGCTTTCGCTGAGCTCGCGAGGTAGTTTCACGAAACAATGCAATAACATTGCCAGGCACAATCCAGTCTGGCTCAAACTAGTGCTGCATTAGCTTGGGATTAGGGTTGTGTGCCACTGGCTCTGCCCAATAGCGTCCGGGGAAATCTTAACGAAATCTTAACCTGTGTGGTCGGTGGGATGCGTATACAAGACAGGTATGTCGCGTAAACAGAGCAAGGACCATCGGCCAATTACGAGGAAACGTCGCCGCGCGGCGAGCGCT